>CAZWAK010000052.1:0-45738 GCA_964631865.1 uncultured Heliobacteriaceae bacterium
CCGTTCGCTTTGCTCCAGATTTCATCGCGTTGCCGCTTGCCCGTCGTGTTTTCCCAACAACCCGTCAACCACGCGAAATCATGGATCGTGGGTGGACGATCCTCGGCGCTGACCACAAGCAGGCATACGCAGATGAAGAGAATGATTCGTGCTAAGTTCTGCATGGAATTTCCTTTCTTGAAGAAAGCAAAAGGCAAATGGCGAAGGGCAAAAATCATACAGTCGCAACTGACGGTCGGCACTTTACTTTTGCCTTTTGATATTTGCCTTTTGCCTTTTGCTTTGCGGCTACGCCGCCGTGGGATCGTCTTGCATGAGACCGAAAATATTGCCTTCGGTGTCTTTCACGTATGCCAGCCACCCCACACCCGGCACGGCCATTTTCGGCACCGCGACCGCGCCGCCATTCGCCAGCGCATTATTCATTTCTTCGTCGAGGTTGTTGGAAAGCAGCGTGCAAACATAAGCGTTCACCGCTTGCCCATCCGCAGGCGGCGGCCCCATTCGTTTGAGCAAACCGCCATCAATGCCGGGCGTGTCGGAACTGCCGGTTTTGATGAGCCAGTAATCTTGCGGGCCGTCCCATTTGCTGAATTGCCAATTGAAGGCGTTTTGGTAGAAGTTGATTGCGCGGTTCGGATCATCGGCGTGAATTTCAAAGTGACCTACGCGAGCCATAATGATGTCTCCTTATCGGGTTGGGTACTGCAAATTCGTTGTAAATGGTTTGAGGAGCGAAGCTCAAACCAACTTGGTTCGCCGCTATGGCTGCGCACTATACGCGAATTGTTTGAGTGTTGCAAGAGTGAAACAGACGTTTCAAGTCTGAACGTTGAAAATCTTGTTGCGTAAAAAGTCGCTTGACTCTTGTCTATACGTTGCGTCTAATTTGGCAAATGAACTACTTACCGAGGGAGGGCTGAATGATTGACCAGGAATATCTACAAAGCTTTTTGAATTGTTCACGGCAGTCTTGGTGGAAGTCCGCGCCGGGCAAGTAAAGCTGGAGAGGCAATTGGAAAAGCTGACCAATGAAGTTCGAGAATTACGCGAACAGCAAGTTGCTGATTCCAAACACAAGGAGAACTAAATATGTTGAGCGAAAAGTTGAAGCAGACACGGCAGGAACTAGGATTGACGCAAAAGCAATTGGGCGAATTGTTGGGCATTTCCGCCAACACAATTGCTCGTTATGAGCGCGGCGAGATGCAAGCCCAGCATCCGCAAGTCGTGGCAATGGCGGTTGATTTCTTACGGCTGCAAATGACACCCGGCTTGAAAAAGAAGCTGGAACTACTTGCTCTCAGCAAAGAGGAATTCGCCGCCAAGGTATGATCGCGTAACTGTTAGGCTTCCATTGCTTTGAGGAAGATGTCTTCGAGCGAGTCGCGTTTGAAATTGAGGCTGCGAATTTGCAGTTCGTTTTGATGGGCGAGCTGGTACAAATCTCGAATCTCGACTTGTTCATCGAGAATCAATTTCATCCGCTGTTTGCTCGTGATCGCGTATTCGCAGCCGAGTTGTTCGACCGCATTGGCAAACGCGAGTTGTTCGCCGCGCGTCTCCAGTTCGATGAATTTGCGATGGGCTTTGCGTTCGGCTTCGAGGTCGTGATGCGCGGCGATGTGGCCTTGCTTCAGGATCAAAATCTCTTCGCAGCATTCTTCGACATCGTGCAGCAAGTGCGATGACAGCATGATGTGCGCTTGGCCGCTGTCACGAATGTCGCGGATCAATTCGATCATCCGAGCGCGGGCCGGCGGATCAAGGCCATTCGTCGGTTCGTCGAGGATGATGAGTTTCGGGCCGTGAACTATGGCTTGCGCGAGCTTGGCGAGTTGTTTCATGCCGAGCGAATACGACCCCAATTGCCGATAGCGCGCCTCGCCCAAGCCCACATAAAACAACGCCTCGTGCGCGCGTTTGAGCGCCGCGTCCGGTGGCAAGCCCGACAACTCTGCCATCAGCCGCACAAAATGCACGCAGGTCATATTCGCAATAAACGAATCGCGTTCGGGCATGAAACCAATTTGCGAACGAATCTGCTTCGCGTCGGTTTTGATGTCACGTCCAAAGATGCGCGCTGTGCCGGACGAAGGCGCGTGAAAGCCCATCAAGACGTGAATCAGCGTCGTTTTGCCCGCGCCATTCGGGCCAAGCAAACCAATCGCGCGGCCTTTGATCGCGCCGTTCAATTGTTCGAGAATCGGACGCCCGCCGAATTGAATGCTCAGATTGTCGAGTTCGATTAGTGGAGTCATAGTTGATGAAGGATAATAGAACACGGATGACACGGATTGGGCGGCTTGACGCAGATCAACTCACGGCTGAATCCGCAAGCTCGGTGTCATCCGTGTTCTATTCGATTTTAGCTGCCTTTGACGTCGGCTTTCTTTTCCACCTTTGCTGTTTGCCCCGCGCGCAACAACGTGAGGTTGCCGTTCATTCTGCCGACGCTGATTTCGGGGCCGCCGGAGCCAATCGTCGCGCGATAGTATTGCCGTTCCTGCTTCTCGACTTTGACGTTCGGAACTTCGGCATTGACGCGACCATGCAAGCCGTGCGCTTCGACGTTGACGTTGACGTCATCCAGAAACTTCAAATCTATGTTGCCATTGATCTGGTGGATTTCGATGCCGTCTTTATTGAGGTTGGCGAGGCCGGCTTCGACTTTGCCATTGATGTTATTGAAGTCGGCGGAACCGACCGCTTTGGCGACGATGACTTTGCCGTTGATGTTGCCCGCTTCGACGCGGCCTTCGATTTCGCCGAGGTTCACTTGTCCGTTCACGCGCCACGTGTGGAATTCGATTTTGCGTGGCAGCTTGAGCGTCACGCGGGTGCGCACTTCGTCATCGCCCGTGATGTGATCCCATACGCCGAACTCGCGCTCACGTTGATTGCCATAAATCTTCAGTTCGTCGTCTTTGAATTTGATGACGGCCTTTTGCTTTTCAAACGTATCTTTGGTGCGGGCCAGACGCAGAATATGAATTTCGGCCTGGTCGGTGTCGCTGGTTGTGACATCAATTGCGCCATCAATGCTGTACACGCCGACCGTCGCATTGGCGGGGAGTTTGAAGGTTTTCGTAATTTCCTCGCGCGCGGTGAACGCGGAATCATCCTCTTTCTTTTCGCCTTCGGAGGGCGTGTTGGCTTTGACGATTTCGCGTTTTGAGAAACATCCCGCCGTCAACGTCGTTGCCGCAAACAACGCTACGAGCATCAGTAGGCTAAATTTTTTCATGATCTCTCCTGATCTGTTGGAGTCAAACTTCAGTACCCAGATACGGCAATCGCCGAGAGGAAGTTCCCGGCGATTGCGATGAATAGAATACGGATGGAACGGATGTTACTGACCTGAGTTGATTAGGCTGTCTTGATCGGTTTCATCTGCTCAATCCGTGTTCTGTTCCCTATTTTTGCATCGCGCCGCCGAGGATTCCTTTCAGCGCGAACGAACTGGAGCCGCCGAGAATGTCGCCCAGATTCAGCGCACCGTTTTCGGTGTTCACCGACAGCGTGATGCGGTCGCCGAACGAATAGGCATACGCGAGCGACGGTGCGCCGTTTGCCATTGCGGCGATGGCTTTCATTTCGTTCGTGTTCATCTTCTCGCTCAGATTGCCCATATTCCGCGCAATCGGATTCACGACCGGCGCGAGGTTTTGATAGAGCATTGCGGAGAAGTTCGCTTGCTTGTCCGCAGGCAACGATGCGATGAAGCGCGGCGCAAGCAGAAGCGTGCTGCCCGATTCGGCATAACGCATCGCGCGATCAATCAAGGCTTTGCTCGGCGCAGCGATCAGGTAGCCTCTGACGAAGGCGTAATTCACTTCGACCGGCGCGTCCAACGATTTGATGAGGTAGAACGTTTGGTTGTTTTCCTCGGTGTTCGTCAGCGTGAAGCCTTGCTTGCCGTGCGTTTGCGCGAGGCGATTCAGTTCGCTGACGATGCGTGCGAGTGTGCTTTGCATTTGCGTTTGATTGTAGACTTCCACAATCAATTTCCACGAAGGCGTCGGCACGAGCGGGCCGTCCAGCGCGAACGCGAATTCACCACCGAGCGGCGCGGCAATGTCGTTGCGAATGTTGATGCCGTGTTCGGCTTCGAGCTTCGCCAAGTCTTCGCCAAACTTCGGCTCGATGGCTTTCAGCGCGTTGATGATGTTGTCCGCCATCGCGGTCGGGTCTTTGATGACGAATGAACCAACCACATTCGCGTCCGCCGAAATGTAATTCAGCGCGCCCATCGGTGCGGGTTGCGCCAGCCACGCGGCGATACCTTTGTTCGCTTCTTTGAAGGTCAATTCGACGCTGTTTTGCGCGTTGTTGTTTTGTCCGTCTTTGATTTCAGCAATCAAGTGGCGGAAGTTCGTCAAGCCAAGTTGTTCCGAAGCGGCGTTCGTCTTCTGATCGCTCTTCGCAATCTGCGGCGTGATCTTGTCGAGGTCACCCGCGACCAGCACGCTGGTGCCTTCCTGATACCGTTTCGCTAATGAAGCGTAGAACGACGTGGCTTTGAAGCGGCTTTCCGTTTTGCTCGAAACGGCGAAACGTCGCAGGTTGTCGAGCTTCGGCGATGCAGCCAACAAATCGCCATTCATCCAGATGAACAGATCTTTGCCCGTCGCAGCGGTCGCCGTCGCGGGATCGTCTACGATTTGCACGTGCGAGTTGTCCAGTTGCTCAATCGCCGCCCGCAGTGCATCGGCATTCTTCAAATCAGCCACGAACAGCGGTTCCGCCGGTTCGCCCTTCGCATCCAATTCAAAGCTCATCGTGATTTCTTCGCCGAGGTGCGAACCGAATTCACGCATCTGCGCGAACGCTTTGTCAGCGAAGCCAAACGCGCGGTCTTCATTGGCTTGGCGTTTGTTCATCCACGCATTCAATTCCGGGTTTTGTTCGATGCGTTGCTTGACCAGGTTGTACGAACTGTTGAGCGTTTCGGTCAGGTTCGGCAGCGCGACATAAAACACAGTGCCTTCGGGCATCACGTCCAGAATGCGCGTCGAATTGCGCACACCGGGGCGCGGAATCGCCGCGAGGTCGCTGCGCAGCTTCGCCAGTTCCGCGAGCATTTGGTCATATTTTTGCGCGTTGCGGCTCCAACTGACTTCCTGCTTGATCGCAACTTTTTCGATGCTGGCATTGGTTGTGACTTGATCGCCGGGCAACAGCTTGTCTTCTTTGCTGTTGTGTTCGACGTGAACTTCGCCTTCGACGACCGAGACGCGCGCGCCTTTGGTGCCGTTGTTGACGGAGAAGATTGTGCCGACGACGGAGACTAAGGCTTCATCAGTTTTGACATACAGATGCTTGCCGTTTTTTTGCTTCGCGGCTTCAATGATGACGTTGCCTTGATTCAAATTGATCGTCGTGCCGTCGGGGTTGTCGGTCAGCGCGACTTCGCTGCGTTCGGCCATTTCGACTTGCGTGCCGTCCGCCAATTTCAGCACAGCGGTCGAGCCTTTGGCGGTGCGCAGCCGTTCGCCGCGATTGATCTTTTCGCCCGGCTGGACGAGTTGGTTTTGCGCGCCGCCGACGCGATACACCGGGCCATTCGACGCCATCATCACGGCCTCAAACGCGCGGAACGAATTCAGCACATATTCCAAAATCTTCCACGATCCCGCGCCCAAACCGAGCACAAGCGTGGCTGCCATCGCATAGCGAAACACGGGCTGCTTGAAGCTGAACCACGATTGCTTCGCTTCGGCGACAGCAGTGGCTTGCGGCTTCGCGGTCGCGGTGCGCGCTTGCTTCAATTCCTTGCGGCAGGCAAAGCATTCGCGCGTGTGGTCTTCCAACAGCAGCACGCGCGCCGACGTCAATTGCCCCGTCAAATAGGCCGGAATCAGCGATTGGAAATCGTTGCAATCGCGCAGGTGTTCGGCCTGCACGGTGTTGGTGATGGAGACTTCGGCTTCGTGATGGGCGACGCGCGCCCAAACGCGATCTGCGGCGGCGTTGATGGTCGCGTGATCGGGTTCGTCGTGCCGAATGTCGTTGAGGACTTGGTCTAATTTTTGGTTGGAGTTCTTCATAGTTACCTCGCTGGTTATAAGTGCGATTTGAAATTTGAAATTTGAAATTAAAGAACAGCTTCGATGCGCTTCTTCATTTGTGCTCGGGCGCGATGTAGCAGGACGCCGACGACCAAATGCGAAGTGCCGAGCATCTGCGCAATTTCTTTGTTGTCGTAACCCTCGAAATATTTCAGCACGAACATCTCCGCCGAGTTTGCGCTCAGCTTGGAAATTTCGGTTTGGATCAGCGCGCGCAGTTCGCGGTCGGCTTGGAGCGTTTCAGGATTGCGATTCGTCGCAAAATTGTCCGGCGCGACTTCGTCCAGCGGGACGAGATTGCTGACCGTGCGTGCGCGAACGATGTCGAGCGAAGCGTTGATGGCGGCGCGCAACAAATAGGCTTGGGGATTCGGCGTCAATTCCAAATCGTTTTTGCGCCGCGCGAGCCGTAAAAAAACCGTTTGCAGAACGTCTTCGGCGTCATTGGCATTGCCCGTGACGCGGTAGGCGGTGCGGAAAATTTTGTCGTAATGCTGTCGGAATAACCCTTCTAATTTGCTTTCGGGCGTCGGGACAGCGCGTAAATGAGATGCAGTAGCAAGCACAGGCGACCTCCATAAAAATCGTTTCTCACCAGCGAAAACGACGGGCAGGGAATTGTATTAACAGGCGGGCCAAAAAATCTCAATTGCCGGGAGCACGCGCATAATTTTCAATCTACGCGCAAACGTTTTACAATCGCGCGCGATTCAACTGCACAATCTTCAACGAGGAACGATTATGAAACGATGGATGATCCTGACCCTGATGAGTGTCTTGCTGGCGGCGACGCTGCCAGCGCAATCCAAATCCAAACCCGTCGTGCGTGCGCAAATGCTCGTCTCGACCGAATGGCTCGCCAAAAACCTGACCAACCCCAACGTCATCGTGATTCAGGTCGGACGCGAGCAGAAGGACTATTTCGCCGGACATATTCCGAACGCGCGCTTCCTGCCGCTCAACGCGCTGGTCACGACGCGCAACAACAACGCCAATGAACTGCCGCCGATTGACAAGCTCAAGACGCTGTTCGCCAACCTCGGCGTCAACAACGATTCGCGCGTTGTGCTCTACGGCGACAATTACAATTTGCTGGCGGCGCGCGCCTATTTCACGCTGGATTATTTGGGCTTGGGCGACAACGCGGCGCTGCTGGACGGCGGCCTGGACAAATGGAAAGCCGAGAAGCGACCGCTTTCGACCGAGGTTTTTCAAGTGACGACCGGCAATTTCACGCCGCGCGTCAACCCCAAAGTCATTGCCGTACGCGATGTGGTACGCGATGTTTCCTGGGCAACGGCGAACCTCGATGCGCCGAATTATACGTTGATTGACGCGCGTCCGAACGACGAATACACAGGCGCGAAAGCCGATGCGAGCCTAGCCAAACTCGGTCACATTCCCGGCGCGGTCAGCATTTTCTGGATGGACAAGCATCTGGTCAGCAAAGACAACCCGGTGCTGAAAGCGCCCAAAGACCTGCGCCAAATTTACGAAGCTGCCGGGGCGACCAAAGATAAAAAAGTGGTGAGCTATTGCCGCACGGGCGTGCAGGCGTCGCACACCTATTTCGTCGCCAAATATCTGGGCTACGACGTGGCGATGTACGACGGCTCGTTCAGCGAATGGGTGACGCTCGAAGGCGCACCCGTCATCACAGGAGACAAAGCCAAATGAAACGAATGGTTGTGATCTTTTTTCTTCTTCCCTTTTGCGTGAGCGCCAGCTTCGCGCAAAAAGCCAAACCGCAAGCCGTGCGCAAAAACATGCTCGTCACGACGGATTGGCTGGCAAAAAACTTATCGAACCCGAAGTTGGTTTTGCTGCACATTGCGCGCAGCAGCAAAACGTATGACGAAGGCCATATCCTCGGCGCACGGTTTTTGAATTACAACGACGTCATTACCACGCGCAGCGGCGTCATCAATGAATTGCCTTCCATCGAAAAACTGAAGACGTTGTTCGCCAACCTCGGCATCAACAACGATTCGCGCATCGTGTTGCTGTGCGAGGGGCAGGGAATTATGGCGGCGCGGACGTACTGGACGCTGGATTACCTGGGCTTCGGCGACAAGGCGGCCTTGCTCGACGGCGGCCTGGAAAAGTGGAAAGCGGAAAAGCGCCAAATCACAACCGTTGTTGCCCGCCACAGACCCGGCAATTTCACGCCGCGTCTGAATCCGAACGTGATGGTCGCGCGCGAAGCTGTCCGAGATGTTTCGTGGCTGAATGTCAATTCCGATGCGCCTGACACCGTGCTGCTCGATTCGCGTCCGTTGGAAGTCTACACGGGCGAATCCAAGAATGCGTCATTGCCGCTGAACGGTCACATCCCTGGCGCAGGCAATGTCTATTGGATGAACACGCTCGTGAGCAAAGAATCGCCCACGTTCAAGCCGATTGCCGAACTGCAAAAAATGTACGAAGCACAAGGCGTCACGCCGGGCAAACAAGTGGTGACTTACTGCTGGATCGGGATGATGGCCTCGCACGGCTACTTCACGCTGAAGTATTTGGGCTACGACGTCGCGATGTATGACGGCTCGTTCACCGAATGGGCGAAGTCGGAAGGCACAAGCGTCGTGACAGGCAAGAATCGGAAGTGAGTACGCTGGAAAGTCAATTTTGAAGTGTAGCGCGATTTGGTAAATCGCGTGCCTTCGCTCGGGAAACCCCGCGATTTACCAAATCGCGTTACGTCTTTGCCAAGAAACTTATAGCGGTTTCGATTTGAATGTTCAGGGGCGCGCTGAACCCTGCAACCATAGACCTGGCACCTATTTTTCTCCCAGACAGGTGACCGATGCAAGGTTTCGGGTTTTAGTTCAAGCTCACCTGAACCCGCAAAGCAAACCCGCTGTAATTTTCAGCGTGGTAAGCAGTCAGGCAAAAATTTAGCGGTAAGTTCATATTCCATATTCCATTTTTGATTTGTCATTTGTCATTGCTTATAGCGGTTTTCAAGTGCGAGCGTCCCGTGTGGTGCGCCTGCTACAAGCGCAGGCATTGCTTCGTGGGGTGTGCCTCCGGTTGAAAGTGATTCCTCGCCATGCGGTGCCTGCGAGGGCGCAGGCGCACCCATCTGAAAACTGCTATAAGCGGTCGCCTCAGCAATGACAAATGACAAATGGAAACTGGCAACTGGAAAATGCTACGAGCGATTACACCTCAAAACTTTTGCTTACCCGCTTAAGACCGCAACTTCGCGCCTTAATTGACTGGTCTTACCAAATAAACTCGCAGCCGTTGCCAGCCTCTCGGAATTGTGTTAGAAGCATAACATCTTTGCTGGAATGAAAAGCGCGTACATGTTTCATTGGATCGTTGAGGATTCCGGGCGCAGATCGTAACGCGAGGTTGCTACGCTTACGACGACAGAATTATCACACCGACGTTCGCGAATCTCGACCGCTAACAACCTTACATTTCGGAGGCCAATATGCGAAGCACTTTGCATACCTTTCTTTCGCTCACATTCCTCTTGGCGTTGGCTTTGACCGGCCCGCGCGCGTTGGCTCAAACCAGCGGAGACATTACCGGTCTGGTGACCGACAGTTCCGGCGCGGCTGTCGTGGGGGCGACGGTCAGCGTCGTCAGTCAGGCGACGGGCGCGGTGCGTCGCGCCACCACCAACAGCGAAGGCATTTATTCGTTTCCCTCCTTGTTGCCCGGCGATTACGAATTGAGAGTCGAACAACAAGGCTTCAAAACGGCGCTGCGCAGCAATATTCAATTGCAGGTGCAGCAGACGGCGCGCATTGACATCACCCTCGAAGTCGGTGCGGTCGGCGAAACCGTGACCGTCGCGGGCGGCGTGCCGTTGCTGGCGACCGAAAGCAATGCTGTTGGCACGGTGATTGAAAACAAACGCATCGTGGATTTGCCGCTCAACGGGCGCAACTTCCTGCAACTGGTGGCGACCGCGCCGAACGTCAGCTTTGGCTTCCAGAACGCCGGGCAAGCCGGTTCGCGGCAAGGTGGCATTCGGGCGCAGCAAAATATTTCCGTGGCGGGCCAGCGCAGCTATTTCAACCGCTTCACCATTGACGGCGTTGAGAATACCGACGTGAATTTCAACACGCCCGTGATGCTGCCTTCGATTGATGCCTTGCAGGAATTCAAAGTGTTAACAGGCATCTTCCCGGCGGAGTTCGGACGCGCTTCGACGCAGATCAATATCTCCACCAAATCCGGTTCGCGCGAGTATCACGGCGCGGCGTTCGAGTTTTTGCGCAACGATTATTTCGACGCGCGGCAATATGACTTTACTGGGGTTCGCTCCCCTAACTCCCCGAAAGAGCCGTTCAAGTGGAATCAATATGGTTTTGTCTTGGGCGGCCCCGTCTGGTTGCCGAAGAAATTGTTCGGCCCGCTCGCCTATGAAAACCGCGAACGCATTTTCTTCATGGCGAATTTTGAAGCGTTCCGCCAACGGCAAACCTCACGCGGACGTTTTCAATTGCCGCCGACAGCGTGGCGGGCGGGCGATTTTTCCGCGCTCGCCAATCCCATTTTTGATCCGCTGACGGGCGTACAATTTGCGGGCAATAAGATTCCGACCAATCGCATTCACCCGACTTCGGCGAAGCTGTTGGAATTCTATCCGGCTCCGACGTTGAGTCCGACCACTTTGGGCATTAATCACGAACAGCCGAATCGCGGCCTGGTTGATCGCAACCAATTTAACGGACGCGGCGACTTTATCGAGAGTGACCGCTCGAGTTGGGCGGGGCGGTACAGTTGGACCGATGAAATCGATCTTTCCCCAGGGCTGAAATTGAACGGCACGAAGCTGCTGACGACGGCGCGACAGGTGATGGTGTCCAACACGCGCACCATCGCACCGACCATCGTCAATGAAGCGCGCTTTGGCTACAACTCGTTCTTCAATAGTCTGGGACGCGAACTCGCGGGGACGCGCGATGTCGTAGGAGAATTGGGCATTCCGGGCATCAACTCCGGGCCGCCAATTGCCTGGGGCATCCCCAGCATCGCTATTGCGGGGTTTAACGGCTTCGGCGATGATTCGGAAGGGCCGTATGTCAACAACAACAAAACGTTCCAACTCATTGACAACGTCAGTTGGACGCGCGGCAGTCACAGCTTCCGTTTCGGCGGCGAAATCCGTTGGGATCAATTCAATCAAGTCGGCAACCAGTTTGCGCGCGGCGCGTTTTTGTTTGAGCCAAATGTGACAACGAATCGCGGCGCGGCGAATACGGGCAACAGCTTTGCCGACTTCCTGCTTGGCTATTGCAAACGCTGCGAAGTGTCGGTGTCGTTGGCGACAGCGGAATTCCGCGCCCGTACGCAATACTATTACATTGACGATTCGTGGAAGGTGACGCCGAAGCTGACCTTGAATATCGGGTTGCGCTACGAATATTCGCCGCCCTGGCTCGACAAGACAGGTCGTCTCGTCAACATCTTCGTTCCTTTTGCCGACAGCACGCCGAACGTGGCGGATCGCAGCCGTCATCCGGTCTTTGTGCGCATGGGATCGGGCGATTTTTACGAAGGCTTGACCTTGCGCTTCAATCCGTTGATTCAGGTCGCGCGTGACGGGCGCATGGGCGAACGACTGGTGGCGGATGACCGGAACGATTTCGCGCCGCGCTTCGGGATGGCCTGGAGTCCGACGAATAAATGGACGATTCGCTTGGGCGGCGGCGGTTTCTATTCGCAGGACACCGGCAACCCGCGCTTCGATATGGCGCGCAATTTGGCGGGGCGACGCCGCGATGAAGCGACGCCGACAGATCGTGATTTGACCTGGAACGCGCCCTTCCGCAATCTCGGCGGCACGGTGCAGGTCAATAACCCGTATGTGCTGGGCAACATCTTCGGGCGTCGCACGCCCTACGTGATTCAGTACATGCTGAGCGTACAACGGGAGTTGAAGAACAACTTGTTGTTCGAGGTCAATTACCTCGGCTCGGTCGGACGCAAACTGGAATCGTTGCGCGCCTTCAACGAAAGCATTCCGGGGGCGACCGGGTCGGTATTGTCGCGTGCGCCGTATCCCGAATTTGGGCGCATTCAGGAAGTGGACGGCAGCGGCAGATCAAGCTATAACGGCTTCAGCGTCAAGTTGGAAAAACGGCTGTCGAGTGGCTTGAGCTTTGTCTCGGGCTACACGTGGTCGAAATCCATTGATACGGCCAGCGCGATTCGTTCGCACGGCGGGGACACCTTGTTCCCGCAAAACAGCTACAACCTGAATGCCGAGCGCGGGCTTTCCAGCTTCCACACCTCGCATCGTGCCGTGAATTCGGTGCTCTACCAATTGCCGTTTGGCAAAGGCAAGCGGTTTCTGGATATAGGCGGCGTGGCGAATGTGTTGTTGGGCGGCTGGGAGTTCGGCACGCTCTTAAACATTCAAACGGGCTTCCCGTTGACGGTGGTGTCGGGGCGCGATCAATCGAACATTGGCGCGGGCTTTGACCGTCCGAACAACGTTGCTGGGCAAAAAGGGATGTTGGACGACGGGCAACGAACGATCAATCGCTGGTTCAATACCGGTGCGTTTGTGCTGCAACCCTTTGGCACCTTCGGCAATGTCGGACGCAACACGATCATCGGCCCTGGCTTTATTCAATGGGACGCTTCGCTGCTGAAGAGCTTCCGTTTTGCGGAGGACAAGAGTCTGCAATTCCGGTTTGAAGCGTTCAATGCGGCGAACCATCCGAATTGGGGCAACCCTGACACGAACCGCAACAGCGCCAATTTTGGACTCATCAACAACATGCGTGGCGGTGCGAACGCGATGCGGCAATTGCAATTCGGCTTAAAGCTGATCTTTTAGCTCGCCTCAAACGAGCAGTGGGTGCGCCAACCAACGGCTGGCGCACCCACGATTTTTTCTCTGGTCCGTTTTCAGCGTGAACTCAACTTAGCCGGAGTTCCAGTCCACAAACAGCCAATACTTCTGCATCAATGATCGTTTCGTTGCGCTCCGGCCCCGTCGAAATAAACGCGAACGGTGCGCCGGACAACTCGGCCAAGCGCGCCAAATACGTCTGCGCTTTGTTGGGCAAGTCCTCGAAGCGGCTGATGCCAACAGTCTTGCTCTGCCAGCCGGGCCACGTTTCGTAAATCGGTTCGGCCTGTTCCATCGCGGTCGCATCATACGGAACCTGATCGGTCTCAATGCCCTTGATCCGGTAGCCGACGCAGACTTTGATTTCGGCCAAATCATCCAACACATCCAGCTTCGTCAGTGCCAGCGCGTGCAAGCCGTTGACCATCACGGCATAGCGCGCGATCACCGCGTCAAACCAGCCGCAGCGACGCGGACGTCCCGTCGAAGCCCCGTATTCATTGCCTTTCGCGCGAATGTCTTCGCCCAATTGATCGTGCAATTCGGTGGGGAAGGGGCCGCTGCCAACGCGCGTCGTGTAGGCTTTGATGACACCGATGGTCGCGTCAATTTTGGACGGCGGAATGCCCGCGCCTGTGCAAGCGCCGCCGATGGTTGAGTTCGACGACGTCACGAACGGATACGTGCCGTGATCTATGTCGAGCATCGTCGCCTGCGCGCCTTCGAGCAATAACGACCGGCCTGTTTGCGATTCGCTGTTTAAGTAATACGTCGTGTCGGTGATGTGCGGCGCGAGCAGTTCGGCCCATTCTTCGCCTTGCCGCAGCAACTCCTGCTCGTCAATCGGTTCGCCGCCCAGATGTGTGAGCAGGCTGTTGGCTTGGCGTGCATTCGTGGCTAATTTTTCGAGCAGGGAACTGACGTCGGTCAAATCGCCTGCGCGCAAACCGCGCCGCGCCATCTTGTCTTCGTAGGCCGGGCCGATGCCGCGCATCGTCGTGCCGACGGCATTGCTGCCGCGATGACTTTCGACGCGACGATCCAATGCGACGTGATAGGGCAAAATCAAATGTGCGCGATTGCTGATAAGCAAATTGTTGGGCGTGACTTCGATGCCTTTGGTTTTGAGATCGGCGATTTCGCTCAGCAGCGCGCGCGGATCAATGACGACACCGTTGCCGATGACGCAGGTGCTGTGCGGGTTCGTAATGCCGCTCGGAATCAGGTGCAGGACAAACTTTTGATCTACGCCGTCTTTGCGAATGATGACGGTGTGCCCGGCGTTGTGCCCGCCCTGATAGCGCGTGACGATGTCGAAGTGCGGCGCGAGCAAATCCACAATCTTGCCCTTGCCCTCATCGCCCCATTGAGTGCCAATGATAGCTAAGTTCATGTGTTCTAAATCAAAAGGCAAAAGGCAAAGGGCAAAATCAAACAGTCGCAACTGGCGGTCGGCACTTATTTATTGAATAAATTTTCCGAATCCCACTTTTGCCTTTTGATATTTGCCTTTTGCCTTTTGATTTCCTTCGTTAGTGTTTTTTCGATTCCAAATATTTTTCAGCAGAGATGGCCGCTTGCACGCCGTCCGCCACGACGTTGGCAAGCTGATAAATTGGGCGCACACATAAATCGCCCGCCGCAAACAAGCCGGGGACTTTCGTTTCCATCAGCTCATTCACGATGACGCGCCCCGATTCGTCCAACTCGACCAATTCCGTCACGAGTTCGGAACTCGGAATCCAGCCGATGAATTCAAAGACGCCTTTGACCGGGATGACTTCGGTTTCGCCCGTTTGCAGATGGCGCACGCGCACGGCTTCGACTTCAGTTTCGCCGATGATTTCTTCGACGGTCGAATTCCAGATCGGATGGACTTTCGGGTTGTGCGTGTACTCTTCGATCAGAATTTTTTGCGCCGTGAAATGATCGCGGCGGTGGATGTTTTTGACCTCGGTCACGTAGCGCGTCAGGAACTGACCTTCTTCAACGGCAGAGTTGCCGCCGCCGACGACTGCGACCGGCATATCGCGGAAAAACGCGCCGTCGCACGTGCCGCACCAACTGACGCCGCGCCCCTCGAATTTCTTTTCGCCGGGCACATTCAACGTGCGCGGAAAACGTCCCATCGCCAGAATCACGGTGCGACTCGTGACACTGGATTCGTCGCTGAGTTTTACCGTGAACGTGCCGTCGTCTTCCGGCGTGATCTGCTCTGCGCCTACGCCTTCGCGGACTTCCGCGCCGAAACGCTGTGCGTGCTTGAGAAAGGCTTGCGCAAAATCATAGCCGGAGATGCCGTCGGCAAAGCCGGGATAATTGTCAATTGCGGCAGACATCGCAATTTGCCCGCCGACAAATTTCTTTTCCAGCACCAGCGTTTTCAGTAACGCTCGTCCGGTGTAGACCGCAGCGGCCAATCCGGTCGGGCCGCCACCGATAATAATTACGTCGAAATCAGTCATAGAAAAAGCCGTTAGCGATTAGCTATCAGCCGTTAGCTAACCTCTGCTCAGGGCTGACAGCTAACGGCTAACAGCTATAGCTCTTAATTACGCAACATGTTTATCCAACAGGGACGACAGCGTCGTTTGGGCATTGCCCGGCACGCCGACGATGGTTTCGGCGACTTGACCGCCCTTGTACAAAATCAACGTCGGGATGCCGCGAATGCCGTAATGTTGTGGCGTGTTCGGGTTTTCGTCCACGTTGAGCTTCATGACTTTGGCTTTGCCTTGATATTTCTCGGCCAACGTTTCAATCGTCGGCGCAATCATCCGACACGGGCCGCACCACGCCGCCCAAAAATCCACCAGCACGGGTTGTTCGGAACCCAGAACTTCGGTTTCAAAATTATCATCCGTTGCTTCACGTACAAAATCGCTCATTGCAATCCTCTCTCGAAAAAAAGTCGCCAACCGTTCGGTCTAGCGCAGCTAAAAACATTGTCAAAGCTTCATGTTCCCTCGGCACCAAGTCGAGGACGCAACACTGTACTATAGCCGGGAAGCTCTGCCAAGTGGGGAATTGCCGCTGCCCGCGCCGTCTTCGCGTTCGACGAGCGGGCGTTGCGTCGCAGGTTGACAGCGCCGGGCGGTTGCGCCAATACTGTCCGCGTTCATCTCAAATAATATATCCACGAAATACTTTTTCAGGTTCGCCATTAGGCTACCGGGAGCAGACAAGCCGCTTCTGCACTACCTCAATTTCGCCCAGCCTGGCGTCGTCGCGCCATCAGGTTGGGCCGCCAGACTCGTGGAGAACGTATGAACGCCCTGCAACGAATTCGCCTCTTTTTGATGGTGTCAGTATTGGTTCTGCCTGCGTCGTGGTATCTCGTCCGAACGAGCCAGGCCAGTGGCAGTTTGCCTGTGGCCCGCGCCTGGTTGCGGGCGCTCAATGCGCCCGCGCCAGTGCAAGCCACACCGCCGAACGCGACCATCATTCGCACGATTGTCTATCGCCAGATCACCGACTTTCAAAATGGCGGCAGCGTCGGCGCGATTCACAATCTGAAGATCAGCGCCGATGGCACGAAGATCATTTTCCTCAGCGGTCGCAAAGTGTTCACGGTGGATGCGACGGGACAAAACCTGCGCGAAATTTATGACGCCCCGAATCCGGCCACAGAGCCTGCCCCCGCGTGGGTTGACATCAGCGCCGATGGAGCCAAAGTCCTCTGGGCCGCATCTGCCAGACCGGAATTCTTTGTCGCCAACTCTGACGGCACAAATCGCGTCCGTCTCGCCCCTACTTTTCCGCGCCAATCCGGCGGCAACGATGTGCTGGAACTCTACCTGCCCCCCTGCCTCACGGCAGATGGCAGCCGCGTTATTTTCACCCAGTCTGGCCCGACGCCGGATACCGCTGGCGGCTATCGCATCAACGCCGATGGCTCAGGATTGACCCGGCTTTTCAGCTATCGGCAAATGTCCGCCTTATTCGGCAGGGACGGCAGCGAATTGAATCGCAACGTTTCTTTCCGCGATAAGCTGGCGATTTCTGCCGACGGTTCGCGATTGGTGTTCGGCACATACAATTTCCAGGCGGTGGGTAACGCCATCGTCTGGGACAGCACGACGGGAGTGCGCAAGCTCACAGACTTTTTGGGATTAGGGGATGACGGCATTGCGCTCAGCAGCGACGGCAGCAAAATAACGCTGATCCGCCGCTTCCCGGATCGCGTGTCGGCAATGGCGATCAACTTCGACGGCAGCAACCAACTCGAACTCGCGCGGCTCACGGGCGATGGCCCGAAATTGTTCGGGATGTCTGCGAACGGCGCGCAAGTGCTGGCGAACTTCGGCGCTTTGGCGAACAGCGTGCTGCCGCTTGTGAATACCGACGGCAGCGGGCAATTGGATTTAGTCACGATTGGCGATTGCGATGTTGATCCGTGGCGTGGAGCCGGAGTCGGTCTCCCCAATTCGCTCGCAGGCGATGGACGGCGTTTTGTGTTTCGCACCGCGCCCAGCGGATTGCCCAATCAAATCTGGGTGGCGGAGATCAATCCGGTTTCAGTCGGCGATGCGCCAGCCGTTTCCGAAGTGAACTTCAATCCGAATTATGTGACGGCGAATCGCGGAACCTCTTCAACCTTCACGCTGCGCGCTTCTGGCGGCGTGGGCGGACTGCGAAAGCGCACCTGCGGCAGCAGCTTCCGCAATGGAACCTACGCCTTTCGTGCGGTGACAGGTGGTGTCAGCTTCGGCATCTCGCTCTTCGACGACGGCACGAACGGCGACGCGACAGCGAATGACGGCGGCTACACGCAAAACCGCGTCCTCAACGATCTGGCGTTGCCGGATGCCGTCAACCCGTTCCAGATTCGCGCCAACGTGATTGCCAATTCACAGCGTCAGATCACCGCTGTAGACGCCACGCCGTTTTTTGTCTTGTCGCAAGCGCCCAGCGGTTCCGGGCCGCGTCTCGATTCCATCACGCCGTCAAGCGGCCCCGCAGGCATTCAAGTGAAACTCACCGGCAGCGGCTTCGATCCCATCGCGGCCAACAACATCGTGCTGTTCGGCAATCGGCAAGCCGTCGTCAAAACCGCGACCAGCGACCGCACGATGCTCGAAGTCCTCGTGCCGCCTGATCTGAGTCCCGGCGTGGTCGCGGTGACGGTGACGGTTGCCGCGCAAACCAGCAACGCGGTGAACTTCACGGTGACAGGCGACGCGACTTGTAATTTTTCAATTGCGCCGACGAGTCAGAATTTTGCGGCGAGCGGCGGGCAGGCAAGCGTCAACATCACCGCCGCACGCAGCAATTGCGCGTGGACGGCGACGAGCAACGCTGCCTTCATCACAATCAATTCCGGCACGCCCGGCAGCGGCAATGGCACGCTGAATTATTCGGTCGCGGCGAACACTGGAGCCGCACGCAGCGGCACAATCACGATTGCCGGACAGACTTTTACCGTCACGCAGGACGCAGGCACGACGGCTTGCACCTATTCCATCGCTCCGACCACTCAGAGCTTCGGCGCGAATGGCGGCACGGGCAGTGTCAACGTGACGACGCAAACCAACTGTGCGTGGACAGCAACGAGCAACGCCGGGTTCATCACGATCACGTCAGGCACGCCCGGCAATGGCAGCGGCACGTTGAATTATGGTATCGCCGTCAACACCAGCACCGCGCAACGCAGCGGCACGATGACGATTGCCGGACAAACCTTCACCGTCAATCAGTCCGGCACCACCGCCACAGCGCCGCTGATTCGCATTGAACCGACCACGCTCAGCTTCAATGCCGCACGCGGCCAATCGCTTGCCGCCACGCGCAGTCAAGCCGAGCAAGCGCCGACGACCTACACGAAAAATGCGCAGGAACAACGCCGCGAAGCCGAAGGCGATCACGCCGACCAACGCCGCGACTGGTTTTATCGGCAACGCCAATACCCGTTTGACCAAATCCCCGAACGCGCGCGCGAACGTGCCATCGCGGAAAAAGCACAAGCACGCGAACGTATGCAATTCGCCACGACTGAAGCCGCTGCGGAAGCCGTCGCCGCGCAGTGGACACACATCGGCCCGTCCGTCACGACGAGTGGCGCGTGGGGCCGAGTGAGTGGGCGCGTGACTTCGATCATCGTGCATCCGACGAATCCGAACATCGTCTACATCAGCGGCGCACAGGGCGGCGTCTGGCGCACGACGGACAATGGCGCGACTTGGATGGCGTTGACCGACGATCAGCCGTCGCTGGCGATGGGCGCGCTCGCGTTTGATCCGAATAATCCGAGCGTGCTTTACGCAGGCACGGGCGAACAGAATTTTTCGCTCGACAGTTATTACGGCAACGGCGTGCTGAAATCCACGAATGGCGGTGTGACGTGGTCAGTGCTGGGGACAGCCACATTCGCGCGCCAAACCATCAGCAGCATCGTCGTCAGTCCGAGCAACAGCCAAGTAGTGTTTGCGGCGGCGAACAGCGGTTTGTATCGCAGCACGGACGGTGGCAACACGTGGGCGCGCGTGCTGGCAGGCGTGGCGACCGATATGCTTGCAATGCCGGGCAGTGGCAGCGTGTTTTACAGCGCGATTCATTCCAGCGGTGTTTTCAAATCTACGGACGGCGGCGTGAACTGGACGAAGTTGACGACGGGTTTACCCGCGAGCAATTTTGGCCGCATTCATATCACGATTTCCGTCGCCGCGCCGAACACGTTGCTCGCGTCATTCACCGCGCGCGACAACAAACTCGAAGGCTTGTATCGCAGCGCCGATGCGGGCGCGAACTGGACGAAGCTTGTCAACACGCCAAATGTGTTTGGCGGGCAAGGCTGGTACAACGTTTCGCTCGGCATTCATCCGACGAACACGAACGTGATTTACTTCGGCGGACTGTCGCTCTGGCGTTCGCTGGATGGCGGCACGAATTGGACGAACGTCAGCAATCCACGCGATTACTTCCTCGATGTTCACCCCGACCAGCATGCCGTTGCTTTCAATCCGCAAAATCCATCCGTCATCTGGATCGGCAACGACGGCGGCGTGTGGCGGTCGGACAATGGCGGCGACACGTGGCTGAGCCGCAACGATGGCCTCAGTCTGACGCAATTCCAAACCGTCGCGCTGCATCCGACGAATGACGCACTGGCGTTTGGTGGCACGCAGGACAACGGCATTCAGAAATACACGGGCAACAGCGAATGGCGCGAAACGCGGACAGGCGACAACGGCTCGACGTTCTTCGATTTCAATACGCCAACGACGGTGTACAGCACCTACGTTCTGGGCAGTATGATTAAGTCTCTCAGCTCCGGCGAGCCGGGTACGTGGGCTGGCGCGACGAACGGCATTCCTTTTACCAATGGCGTGGCGGACAACCGATCAGCGTTTTATGCGCCGTTCACGATGTCGCCGACGAACCCGTTGCAACTGGCGTTTGGTTCGTATCGCGTCTGGTACACGACCGACGGCGCGACCAATTGGAATGCGATCAGCGGCGAGGTGACGGGCGGCGGCGTGATTATGGCAATCACCTTCGCCGCAAACGGCACACGCTTATGGACGGGCAGCAGCGATGCACAAGTCTGGCGCGGCGATCTCAGCGGCAGTTCGTGGTCGTTCACGGGCGTCACGAAAGCGCCGTTGCCGAATCGCGCCATCACGCGCATCGCCGCGCATCCGAGCGATCCGCAAACGGCATACATTTCCTATTCGGGCTTCGGCACAGATCACATTTTCAAAACCACCGACGGCGGCACGACGTGGACGAGCGCGAACAGCGGCTTGCCCGACATTCCGGTCAACGTCGTGTTGGTTGACCCGAACAATCCCGGCACGGTCTATGCTGGCACAGACATCGGCGTCTACCGCTCGACCGAAGCGGGACAGAACTGGATGCCGTTTGGCACGGGGCTGCCGAACGTGGCGGTGTTCGATCTGGCGCTACGCAAAAACAGCAACGTGTTGCGCGCGGCGACACACGGACGCGGGATGTGGGACATTCAGGCCGCAGGCGAACAGAGCTTCACGATTTACAACGACGGCGACGCGACGCTTTCCGTCACGGGCATCACGAAACAAAACAACGCCGCGTGGCTTTCGTTCACGACGCCGTCAAACGTGCCGTTCGACATTCCGCCGAAAGGTTCTGTGCCTGTTCGCGTCGCGGTCAATGCGACAGGATTGGCGGCGGGCTTGTACACAGAACGCCTGCTTGTGACTTCCAACGATGCCGCGCGCAGCCCGTATCCGACGGGAGTGTTCATCAACTTGAACGTGACCGGCGATGGCAACGGCGGCGGCTGCACGTTCACGATTGCGCCGACCAATCAAAACATCAATGCCAGCGGCGGCACGGGCAGCGTCAACGTCACTGCGCCCAACGGCTGCACGTGGACGGCGAAGGCCGATGATGATTGGATCACGATTACCGCGAATGCGAGCGGCAGCGGCAACGGCGCAGTGAATTATTCGGTCGCCGCAAACACGAGCGCGAGTTCGCGCACGGGCACGATGACGATTGCCGGGCAAACGTTCACGATCACACAAGCGGGCGGCAGCAATTGCACGTTCACGCTTGCGCCCACGTCACAAAGCTTTGCCGCGAACGGCGGCGCAGGCAGTGTGAATGTGGCGAGTCAGAGTGGTTGCAATTGGACTGCCGCGAGTGATGTGGATTGGATCACGATCACAGCGAACGCAAACGGTGTTGGTTCTGGTGTCGTGAATTATCTGGTCGCATCAAACAACAGCGCCACGACACGCAACGGCACGATGACGATTGCCGGGCAAAGCTTCACCGTCACGCAATCCGGCGGCAGCAGTTGCGCTTTCACCATCACGCCGACCTCGCAAACCTTTTCCGCGAGCGGCGGCAACGGCAGCATCAGCATCGCCACGCAAACCATTTGCAATTGGACGGCGCGCACCGATGATGACTGGATCGTGATTACTTCCGGCGCAAGCGGCAACGGCAGCGGCACGGTGAATTATCGCGTCGCCGTGAACGCCAGCCCGATTCCGCGCGCCGGCTTCATTACCGTTGCCGGACAAACCTTCATCGTCGGGCAAGCGGGAACCGGCGCGACTTGCGGTTTGACGCCGATCAGCATTGGCCAAACGGTGAACAGCGCGCTCGTCAACACCGATTGCCGCTCGCCGATTTATGGCGCGGACTTTTATGCTGACCTTTGGTATTTCACGGCGAAAGCCGGGCAGCAAGTGGCGATTCAAATGACCTCGTCTCAGTTCGATGCCTACCTCGCGTTGATCGGGCCGGATGGAGAATTGCTGGATGAAGATGACGACGGCGGTGGCGGCACAAACGCGCGCATTCCGCTCACGAGCGGTTTCATCACGCTGCCGCAAGACGGCACCTACATCATCGAAGCCAGCAGCGCGATTGAAAACCAACTGGGTCAATATACGCTGAGCCTGAGCGCGCCCGGCGGCTGCACGTTTGCGCTTGCGCCGAGCAGTCAGAACATCGCAGCCAGCGGCGGCACGGGCAGTGTTGCGGTGACGAGCCAGAACAATTGCGCGTGGACAGCCGCGAGCAATGTAGATTGGATCACGCTCACGTCCGGCGCGAGCGGAAGCGGCAACGGCACAGTGAATTATTCGGTCGCCGCGAACACCAGCGCCAACTCCCGCACCGGCACGATCACGATTGCCGGGCAAACCTTCACCGTCACGCAAGCAGGCGGCAGCAATTGCACGTTCACGCTTGCGCCAACGAATCAGAACGTTGCGGCAAGCGGCGGCAACGGCAGTGTGAATGTGACGAGCCAGAGCGGTTGCAATTGGACGGCGACGAGCAACGCGGATTGGCTCACGCTGACAAGCGGCGCGAGTGGCAGCGGCAACGGTGCAGTGAATTATTCCGTTGCCGCCAACAGCGGCGCGGCACGTTCCGGCACGCTCACGGTTGCCGGAAACACCTTCACCGTCACACAAGCCGCGAACAGCAGTTGCACGTACACGCTCGCGCCGTCGAGCCAATCGTTCAGTAGCTCCGGCGGCAGCGGCAATGTGAATGTTTCGGCTTCTGCTGGTTGCGCCTGGACAGCGAGCACCAACGCCGCGTGGATCAGTTTGCAAACCGGCAGCGAAAGCGGCAACGGCAACGGCTCCGTCGGCTATTCCGTCGCGTTGAATCTCAGCAGCGCCGCGCGCAGCGGCACGATCACGATTGGCGGGCAAACCTTCACGGTCAATCAAGCGGGCGCGGGCGCGACGGCTTGCGTGGATGTTTCTATTTCCTCATCGCTCAGCGCCAGCACGGGCAGCACGCTGACGGTTCCGATCACTGTCAGCGATTTGAGCGGCAAAGGCGCGTTGTCGTTTGACGCCACGATCACGTTTGACCCGGCTGTGCTGCGGCTGCAAAGCACGCCCGTAGATCGCACCGGCACGCTCAGCAGCGCGATGACCGTAACCGTGAACACCAGCACGCCGGGGCAAATCCGCATCTCAGCTTTCAATTCCGCCGCGCTTGTCGGCGCAGGCACACTGCTTAATCTGAAGTTCGATGTCATCGGCGCGAATGGCGCATGTAGCCATTTGAATTGGGCCAGCTTCCGCTTCAACGAAGGCACGCCGTGCGCGACGACGACGAATGGCCGCGCCTGTGTCGGCAGTGGTGCGGCATCGTTGTCCGGCACAGTGAGTTACTGCGTGTCACCGAAGCCAGTGCCGGGCGTGTTGCTGAGTGCGAACGGTTCGCCCAACGCTTCGGCCACGACAGCAAGCAATGGCGTGTTTCAGTTGACCGGCTTGGGCAGCGGCGCGTACACGCTGACGCCTGCGAAAAGCGGCGAGGTCAACGGCATTACGTCGTTTGATGCCGCGCTTGTCGCGTTGCACGTGGTCGGCGCAAGCACACTCAACAGTTGCCAGCAAGTCGCAGGCGATGCGAGCAACAACGGCGCGCTGTCTTCGTTCGATGCCGCGTTGATTGCCCAATCGGTCGTTGGCATTCCCAATCCAGCGAACTTCACTGGCACGTGGAAATTCGTGCCGCCCGCGCGTTCATACGCGAGTCTTTCCGGCGCACAAACAAATCAGAATTTCGATGCCGTGCTGGTCGGCGATGTGTCAGGCAATTGGTCGCCGGGCGCAAGCAATCTGCTGCCGCCACTGTTTCGCGCTTCGTTCCTGGAAGCGTTGCAGACCAGCGTTTCCTTGCCTGCCATCAACGCCATCAAAGGCACGACGATCACGATTCCGATCAATGTCGGCGATCTGACCGGAATGAATGTCATCGCCTACGACTTCGATCTGACGTTTGATCCCGCGTTGCTGCAACCCGCGACAACGCCCTACGACGCGGCGGGCACGCTTTCCAGCGCCTTCACGATCACGGCGAATGCGACGACTGGTCGGTTGCGGCTGTCGGCGTTTGGCACGGCGGCGCTGAGCGGTTCCGGCACCTTGCTCAATCTCAAATTCAATGTCATCGGCGCGGGGACGACCACTGCCTTAACGTGGCAAAAGTTTGCCCTCAACGAAGACACGCTGCCGCCCGCCTCGCTCACGAACGGCAGCGTCGTTGTGCCGCCTGCTGCCACGACTGTTTCGGGGGCCACGTATCTTGGCCCGCAACTCGCGGCGGAATCCATCGTCTCTGCATTTGGCGTTGATTTGGCGACGAGTTCGATGGGCGCGGAGAGTCGGCCTTTGCCCACGATGCTTGCGGGCACGACCGTGCGCGTCAAAGACAGCGCAGGCGTCGAGCGGCTCGCGCCGCTGTTTTACGTGTCGCCGTTGCAGGTGAACTATTTGATTCCTGACGGAACCGCAACCGGTTTGGCCATCGTCACGATCACGAGCGGCGCAGGTAAGGTGTCTGCCGGAACCGCCGAGATCATCGCCGTCGCGCCCGGTTTTTTCACTGCCAATCAGGACGGCGCAGGTGCTCCGGCAGGCTTTGCCATCCGCGTCAAACCAAACGGCGAGCAAGCCCGTGAACCGTTGTCTCGCCTCGATACGACAACCGGCAAACAAGTTCCTGCGCCGATTGATCTCGGCCCCGAAGGCGAAGCGATCATTCTCGAACTTTATGGCACAGGCATTCGCGGGCGCAGTTCACAAGCTGCGGTGACGGCCACGATTGGCGGTGTCGCCGCAGCCATTGAATACGCCGACCGGCAACCGGGCTTTGTCGGGTTGGATCAGGTCAACATCCGCGTGCCGCGCAGTTTGATGGGGCGCGGGGAAGTGGAGTTGGTGCTGACGGTCGAAGGCAAACTCGCCAACGTGGTCAAGATCAACTTGCGCTGAACGCGCCCCAATTTTGCGCTTGCCGAAAGAAGTTGGAAAGAGGATGATGTGCCTGTTTTCTCATCTCCTCACGCGGCTCTGCTTGAGGCAGTGAACTACTTCCGAAAATTCACGAAATGTTTTTCCGCACGCGCCATTAGGCGAGTGAGGCTGAAGGCGGGAGCCTTATTCCCGTTGGCAACGCCGGAAACGGCACAGGAGAAACGTCATGTTCAGAACCATTCTTTCCTTCCTTTTGTTGTTTGTCACCGCAGAACTCGCTTCCGCGCAAACTTCGCTCAGCACGCTTGAGCAGCAACTTCAACAAGCCCGTGCGCAAGGTCTCCAGTTTTTGCAAACGCAAGACGACCGCGCCAAAAAGGTTGCGAAGAAAACGTTGGATGACGCGGAAAAGATGCTGAAAGACGAACTCAAGCGTTCTGCCGCTTGCGAGAAATGCCACGAATTGCTCGTGTCCACGTATTTCTATCAAACCTACTTCGGCTTCTCGCGCAATTACGACGAATGCCTCAAGCTCGCCGAACAAGCCGCGCGGCAATTTCCGACGAATGGCCGCATTGCGTATTTTCAGGGCTATGCGTTTTACAACAGCTTCCAATTCGCCGCAGCCAACAAGTCGTTCAAGCAAGCGTTGCTGACGGTTGATCCACAAACCGCCGCGCAAATCACGCAGATTCTGCAAGCCAGTCAGCAGCAATTTCTGACCGCTTGGAATCGGCAGGCGAATTACTATCAATCGAAAGAATCGCGCATCGAAGTCGCACAGGGCTTCCAAATGGTCACGGCGTTTCAGGTGACGCCCGAATGGGAAATGCAACTCGGCGGACAAGGCTTTGCGGCGCTGACGGCAAATGCACCAAAAGTCGTAGACGCCGAAATTCAAACGTACTTGCAAAACCTGACGACGCGGTTGCTGAGTAAATCGCCCGGTTCGCCATTCAATTATCAAATCACCGTCGTGAACTCGCCCGAAGTCAATGCCGTCACGCCGCCCGGTCACATCATCGTGTACACGGGCCTGCTCGCGTTCGCCGACAACGAAGCGCAACTCGCGGGCGTGCTCGCGCACGAACTCGCACACAATTACGGGCATCATTCCGCGCGCGCGGTCATCAAAAATTACCACATACAAAGCATCGCCAATGCCGCATTGCGCGCGATCAATCCGCAAAACGCGACGGCACAAATCTTCGCCTCGCTCGGCGCGAACATCGGCCTGACGCTGTTCGCGCGTGCCTACAGCCGCTTTGAAGAAAAAGAAGCCGATCAATACGGCGCGCACATCATGTTCAATGCGGGGTATTCGCCGCTGGATGCTTCGTCGTTTTTCTTGAAGATGAGCAAAGCCAGCGGCAAGCAACCGCTGAAGTTTTTGAGCACGCATCCGCCGCTGATGGATCGCGCGGATTATTTGGCCGATTACCTCGAAAGCTTCCCGGCAGACGGGCGCGAATTCCGCGTGGACAGCGAAGAATTCAAGAAGATCAAGGCGCGATTGACGCCATCGCAACCGCAACAACGCGCGCCGGGACGTGGCGTGTTGCCGCCGCAGTAAGGAGCCAATATGAAACCAACAAGTCGTCGAATTTTCATCGGATTCCTGCTGCTGGCGCTCTTCGTGAACGGGTCGGTTGCCGTCGCGCCCGTTCCCCAGGATGAGACCCAACTGAAATTTCTGATGAGCGATTTCCTCACGAAGTTTCTCAACCAATTCGAGAACACCGATTTTAAGGATTTGGTGAAGCTGGGAGATCGCAGCACCTTCCTTTCTCATTTGAATGCGATGACAGTGGAATTGGATCGCAGCTTTGATAAGCAGGGAAAATATTATCCGCGTGTGGCCGGGCTGCAATATGTCATGAACGACAAAATGAAGGTGAATGCCATTGGCAAAGCGGCCACCAAAACGCTGTGGCATGAAATGATCCATCGTCTTGTCCTGCGCGTCGGAGGCGGCGCGCCGTGTGCAGAAGAAGAAGCGTATACCTACTTGTGCGAAGACCGTGAGAGTTGGCTGAATCAGGTGCGGTCGTTTGAGGCAAGTTACAAGAGCGGCAAATACACTTCTGCTCTAATGAAAACAGCTTGGGAAACGCTCGAAGCCCGCTGGAAAAATTACGCGGGATTTAATACCCCATCAAATTTGGGCGGCCCGTATTCCAACCAGGACCCGGATAATACTTGCGGCGGAGGGGGTGCAACGATGACCGAAATCAGTGCCGCCTTCGTTCAAAAGTTTGATGGTGTCGTCGGCATTCAAATAGACCCCGCGAAGCTGCGCGATTTCTTTAAGCCCAAAATTCAATACCTCGAAAAGACGGAAGAAGTGGAGCGCGCGCTCGTGGCCTGCGACTACACCAAAGTCACACGATTGTTGGATGAGCTTTCCAATTACAGTCCCAAAGATGATTTCATGACCAAGTGGGAAGCGGACAAAATGCCGCTGCTCAAACACCGCGCCCAAGCGTTCGTCAATGCGCGTGCGTCGTTGCAAGCCGCGAAAGCCGCCGAAAGTCGCAATGATCTAGATGGCGCGATTGCCGAACTGCAAAAGGCGCTCTATGTGCCCGGCTTCCCGGATTGTTTGCGCAAAGAAGTGACCGAGATGAAAAGCAAACTGGAGCGGCGCAAACGGTTCGGCGAACTTTCCCAAAACGTCGAACGCGCAACGAAGGAATGCGATTATTCCCGCGCGCGGCAAGGTCTCACCGACATTCAGCGCATTACGCCCCTCGAACAGATGATGGAAGACTGGCTGCGGAACAGTCAAAGCCAGTTGCAAACACTCGAAGACGATGCGCGCAAAGCCGTCACGCTCATCAATCAAGCCGAAGCGCAAATCACGCAAGCCGAAGCCCTCGCCAACGTGAATCCGGTGGATGAAGCACGGCTACAACAACTGGTGCAACAAGCGGATCAAGCCCTGGCACAAGCCGACAAGCTCGCCCCGACCTGTTTGCGCGAACGACAGAAAAAGGATGCGCTTCAGCAACGACTCAAAGCTCTCGCGCAGCGCAAAAAGCCGACGATCAAAACCTCGATCATTCTGCTGATTGACACGTCCGGCAGTATGGCCGACAACGGCAAAATCAATCAGGCCAAAGACGCCGCCAAACGTGCCGCGCGGCAAGTCAGCCAGACGACGGAAATCGCGATTCTCAATTTCGACGGTGGCTGTGGCGCGGGCGCAATGCGCGTCGCGGCACAGTTTACGACCGACCTCAATACCTTGATTGCTGCGATTGACAAATTGCAACCGGGCGGCGGCACGCCGATGTACATTGCCACTGCCGAAGCCGTCGCACACGCGCAAAAGCATGGGCGCGGCAGTCAACGCACGGTCGTGCTGATGAGCGATGGCGGCGATTCGTGCCGCGATCAACAAGCGCAGGCTGCCGCGTCCATTCGTTCCAGCAACATTCCCGTCAGCACGATTGGCTTCGATGTCGGCAACAATCAACAAGCGCAGGGCGATCTCGGCAATCTGGCGACGATGACCGGCGGGCGCACATTTTCGGCTTCGGCGGCAGACCCGCGTGAAATCATCCGTGCGTTCAATCTGGCGATGCTGCCGAGCCTGCTGAAGGATTTCGATTTCGGCAACGCGGCGAGCAACGTGGCGAATTACTTCACGCAAGCGAAAGCGATGGTGCAACAGCAAAACGTCAGCGGCGCGTTGATGATGTTGCAACAGGCGAATCAGCTTGCGCCGAATTCGCCAAACCTCAATTTCAACCTGTCGTTGCTCTACGAATCCGAAGATCAATTGATTCCGGCGATGAATCACGCGAACAATTATTTGCGACTTGCGCCGACCGCCGTTGATCGTGCCGATGTCGAAAACCGCATCGCCCAAATGCAAACCGAATTGCAGCGCAACCCGCGCGTCGTGATGGATTCGAGTGGTTGCCGCGATGTGCTGAGTTGGGCGCAAACCGAGCAGGATGTGGCAAAACGCGGGCGTGATGTGGCGCGACGACAAGCCGTCTTGGAAGTGATGATCGCGGCGCAACGCGGCGAGTGCGAGAACGCGCGCAAGTTACAAACCAGCTACAAACAGCGGTTCGGCAGCGGACAGTGAGGCCGCAAGAAGAACACATTCTTCCTTCTTCCTTCTCAATTCTTCATTCTTATACAGCGGAAAATCGGTAAGGCATGGTTTCTTTGCCAGAGAATTGAGAAGGAAGAATCGAGAATGGAGAATGGTTGTTGTCAGGCTTATCGCTTCGTGCGCGCGACGGATTCGTAGGCATACAAATATTCGCGTGCCGCGCGTTCCCACGAATGATCGGCCAGCATGCCGTTGCGTTGAATCTGTGCCCACGCCGCTTTGTCATCGTAGAGCAAATACGCTTCGTAAAACTTCTCGACCAGACGATCTGCTGAGTAATCGTAAAACTTGAAGCCATTGCCCTGTTTCGTCGCGCGTTCGTAATTTGTGATCGTATCGTCCAAGCCGCCGACGCCGCGCACAATCGGCACGGTTCCGTATTTCAAGCTGTACATCTGATTCAAGCCGCATGGCTCGTACGCCGACGGCATCACGTACATATCGGCTCCGGCTTCGATCTGATGCGCGAGCGCCGTGTTGTAGCCGAAATAGACGCCGACTTGGGAGGACCGCGAATCGCGCACGTGCTGAAAATAATCTTCGTAGCTTTGCCCGCCCGAACCGAGCATCACAAACAGCGCGCCCGTGTCCAAAATCCGCCAGATCGCGTTCGCCAGCAAATCAATGCCTTTTTGCGTTGTGAGCCGCGTGATGATCCCGACGAGCGGACGATCCAAATCTTCGGGCAAATGATAGCTGCGCAATAACGCGCGTTTGCATTCGCGCTTGCCGGCCATGTGATCGGGCGAAAAATGCGCGACTAGATGCGGATCGTGCGCCGGATTCCATTCGTTGTAGTCCACGCCGTTCAAAATGCCGAGCAAATCGCCGCGCCGCCAACGCAACAAACCGTCCAATTCGTTGCCGTATTCGGCGGTTTGAATTTCATCCGCGTATTTGCGACTCACGGTCGAAAGCGCGGTGGAATAAAACAACCCTGACTTCAACGAATTCGCCGCGCCGTGAAATTCCAAGCCGTACTGAAACACATCAGAGCCTAAGCCGATGTGCGGCAGCATCGCGGGATTGAAGATGCCTTGATACGCGAGATTGTGAATGCTGAAAAACGTGGCGACGCGCGCAAAATACGGATCGCCGCGATAGACCGATTCCAAATACGCGGGCAGCAAACCGGTCTGCCAATCGTTGCAATGGATCACGTCGGGCGGATCGCCCAAGCGTTTGGTCAATTCGAGCGCCGCGCGGCTGAAAAATGCAAAGCGTTCGACATCCGCATCGCCCGAACCGTAAATGTAGCCGCGCGCGAAATACTCCGGGCTGTCAATGAAGTAGAACGGCGTGTCGTCCAGCCAGTCTTCATAGACGCTCGCGTACTTCACGCCGCCCGCAAACGGCACGGCCAAGTCATTGAAGATTTCATAGCCGTTGGCCTGACTGACGACATCGCCGTGCCGAAACGACAGGCCGGTGTAGCGCGGCAGAATCACGCGGATGTCCACGCCAATGCGCTTCAAGGCTTTGGGCAGCGCGCCGCAAACATCGGCCAATCCGCCGGTTTTGGAGTACGGCACAGCTTCGGAAGAAACGAGGACGATTTTCATCGGGTAGTAGTCTCGACTTTTGGGGAAAATAAAACTGCCAAACGAAGGCGCGATACTACGTGCCACGAGGAAATGTTGTCAAGCAATCCGCTCGTTGTTATCGTAGCGCAGACGACATAGCAGCAACGAATTATGTGGAAATACGGGTTTGCTTCAGTTCTCGGCACCGCACACGCCCGCGCGACTGTGCCGGTGCAAGATGCCAGCGCGGCGGCCATTTTTACCGATGCGCGCGGCGCAGACGTGCTGGTCGCGGTCGTTTCCGATGGCGCGGGCAGCGCGGCTAAATCCCACGTCGGCGCGCAACAGGCGTGTGCGTTGTGGCTCGAAGCTGTCCGCACGTGGTTGGCGGCGGGCGGGCAGTGCGCACAGTTGACTGATGAGTTTCTGGCGCGCTGGATCGAAGCGTTTCAGCGCCAGATCGAAGCGACGGCGCGTGACGCAGGCTTTGAAGTGGACGATTACGCTTGCACGTTTTTGGCGGCAGTCGTCGCACCGGATTGTGCCGCGTATTTTCAACTCGGCGACGGCGCGATGATTGAAGCAGTCGAAAACGATTACTGCGTCGTGTGCTGGCCGCAACAAGGCGAGTATGCAAACACGACGAACTTTTTGACCGAGGCGGACGCCGCCAGCAAATGCTTCGTCGCACTGCGTCACCACGTGGTGACCGAACTCGCGTTGTTCACCGATGGCATTCAAAATCTGGTCTTGGACTATCGCACGCGCACGGCACACGCGCCGTTTTTCGAGCCGTTGTTTGCGTGGTTGCGCCCGCGCGCCGCCGGGCACTCGACGGAACTTTCCGAAGCCTTGTCCGTTTATCTAAACTCAGCGAAAATAAACGCGCGCACCGATGATGACAAAACGTTGCTCCTCGCCACTCGAAGATGACTACGAAACTGAAAACTCCGCTGCACTTGCCCGTTGACCTCGCGGTTGAACCCCCCGTGATGAATTACGCTTCTGCGTCGTACATCAACCCGGAGTTTGTCGAAGCGTTTCCGAAGGGCATCTACAATTCGCAAGGTGAGATCATTGTACTCGGCGACCAAATTGGCGGCGGCGGCGAAGGCACGGTCTATCACATCGAAGGCCACGACGATTTGGTCGCCAAAATTTATCACGAACCGCCGACGGCGGAAAAAGCCGAAAAGCTCGTCGCGCTCGCGCAACGCGGCAACGAACGGCTGTTCAAAATGGCGGCGTGGCCGGTGGATGTGTTGCGCGACCGACCTGACGGCAATGTGATTGGCTTCGTGATGAAAAAGATTGTGCAAGCTTCAGAAGTCCACGCGCTGCACAGTCCGAAGAGCCGCTTGAAAAAATTCCCCGAAGCGTCGTGGGCGTTTCTGCTGCACGTGGCGGCGAACGTGGCGCGCGCCGTCGCCACGATGCACGAACACGGCTTTGTGATTGGCGATCTGAACCCCAAAAACATTTTGGTGACGCGCCAGGCGACCGTGTATTTGCTCGATTGCGACAGCTTCCAATTTGCTGCCGAGGGCAAGACCTATCGCTGCGGCGGCGGCTTCCCCGAATACACGCCGCCCGAATTGCAAGGCCTTCCGTTCGCCGACGTGGATCGCACGCCGGAACACGATGGGTTCGGTCTGGCGGTCGTGATTTTTCAATTATTGTTTTTGGGGCGGCATCCGTATTCAGGCCGTTTTTTGGGTGCGGGTGAAATGCCGCTCGAACGCGCGATCCGCGAATTGCGCTTTGCCTACGGCGACGACGCGGCGACGCGCCACATGCAACCGCCGCCCGGCACGTTGCCGCTCACGGCGGTTCCGACGGAACTGCGCCAATTGTTTCGCCGCGCGTTTTTGGCAGCAGACCGTCCCAGTCCTGTCGAATGGCTCGCGCCGTTGGAGCGGTTCAGCCGGACTTTGCAAACCTGCGTCTTACATAACGGGCATCATTATTTTGCGGAATTGACGGCGTGTCCCTGGTGCGATTTGGAAGTGCGCGCGGGCGTGCGGCTGTTCAATTTCAAGCTGGGGCCGCAACGGCAAGCGCCGTTTCTGCTCGAAGAACTGTGGGGGGAAATCGCAACTCTCGGACAAGTGAAGCGGCTGCCGCAACACACGAACGTTTCCGTCACAAAGCCCTCAAAAGACGCGCTCAACTTCGCGCTGCTTCGTGATGTGCGCTTTTGGCTGGCGATAGGTCTTTCCATCTTGTCGGGCGGTTTTATTGCGTGGGTGTCTGATTGGCCGGTGGCTTTTTGGTTTTTGGTTTTTGCGGGCAGCCTCGTGCGTTTGATCGCCAAAGTAAATCCCGAAGACGACCTGGTCTTTTTCCCACAGACCTGGCTCAGACATTCCAAGGCAACGGTGGAACCGCTGGCCCGGAAATTGCGCGCGGCCAAATATCAGGCGGAAAACCGGCTCAAGCAATTGGAGCAACAACTGTGGGGCAAGCCGGATGCAGAAAAGGAATATCACGCCGAACTCAAGGAACTGCGCGCGCTCCAGCGGGAATACGAAACCCTCGACGAACGACGCACCGAAAAACTCAAACGCGCCGGAGCCAAAGCGCACGCGCAGGCGTTCACGAACTACCTCAAGCATTTTACCATCAAGGATTCCGGCCTCGTCAGCGTAGCTGTCGCGCAATGGATGCGGGCGAAAGGCGTCGAGACGGCGGCGGATTTGGTCGAGCAACGGCTGCGGAAAAAAGGCGTCGTCAGCGAATACCACCTCAATCGGTTGCTGGAATGGCGACGGCAATTGGAAACAAAGTTTGCGCGCGACCCGCTGCGGCATCTCTCGTCCGAAGACCGCATTGCCGTCGAACAACAACTCAACGAAGAGCGCCAACGCCTGGAAGACGAATTGCTGACGCGAACGCACGCCTTGCGCATTTTGAAGCAGCAGGTCGAAGCGCGTCGCCAACAGATGTTGCCCATGTGGACGAGCGCGAAGTTAGCGTTGACACAGACTGAAGTGGATTTGCAGGAAGTGGCGAAAGAAAATCGGCTGGCTCCGGTGATAGTGACGTTGGTGGCGGCGTTTCTGCTGGTCTCTGCGTTTGAACGCACCTTGCAATTTGGAATTCCTGCTCCCCTCAAGCCGAAAACAGTAGCAACAGGCGGCAGCGCTACGTCGCACAACGCGGCAGAATTTGATCGGTTGATGACGGAAGGCGAATATCATCTTGGGAACAAAAACTATCAGGTAGCACAAGATCGTTTTGTAGAGGCGACCTCACACGCGAACACCGCCCATTGGGAAACGAAACACTCGCACCTGTACTACCGGATTTGCTACACGATTCAGATGCTGGGGGATGCGCAGGAGACGATGCAGCAACTGGAAACAGATTTGCGCCGATTTCCTGGCAGAGAAAAGGATCGGCTGAATTTGGTGATTCTTTACTGGATGAACAAGAACCTCGCTCTGGCGCGACAGCATTACCAACATTTGAAGAATGTGAATCCGACCATGGCGGCGAGTGTGCGAGAACTGCTCAAAGGCTATAACTTCGATTTGGAAGCTCCCTAACCAACATGATTTTTTGCTTGCTCGCCGTCCGTTAATTACGGTAGCTTTCGCTCGCCTCGACATCTCAATGGGAGGCGATCAGCCGTGCAATTTCTCCTCGCAACTTTTTCCGCTTTTCGTGCCGATGCGCTGGAATGGTGTAAAGACCGCAGCGCCATCCTTCGCCTGCCGCTCTTACTTTATCTGGGCTACGCGGGTGTCCAACATCTGCGCGACGAACTCTATTCCAGTTGGTTCGGCGGCTTGACGTTTGGGCTGCACGAATTCGGGCATGTGCTGTTCAGCGGCTTCGGCGAATTTATGAGCATCGCGGGCGGCAGTCTCACGCAGCTTATTGTGCCGTTGATTGGCGTCGGGATGCTGCTCTATCAACGCGATTATTTCGGCATCGCCGTCGCGGGCTGTTGGGAATCGTTCAGTCTGTACAATCTGGCGACGTACATCGGTGATGCGCAGGTAATGCAACTGCCGCTCGTCAGCATTGGCGGCGGCGATGCGTATCACGATTGGGAATATCTGCTCGTACACTTGGGCTTGCTCGAACACGATGCGAAGATCGCGGCGTTGACGCGCGCAATTGGCTTTGTCGTGCTGTTGGTGTCGTGGAGTTGGGGCGCGTGGGTCTGTTATCGAATGATGCGCAGAGCCGATTGAAATAAGGAACCACGAAGTTCACAAAAGACACGTCAGAAGTGCATTCTTCCTTTTTCCTTGTTCCTTCTTCATTGTTTTCGAGAGAGAAAAAAACTCTCTCGTCAGGAATGAAGAAGGAACAAGGAAAAAGGAAAAATCTTCGTGTTCTTCGTGAATTTCGTGGTTCATTTTGTGCCGCCTCAAAATTCAATCCGCAACGCAAACTGCATCACGCGCGGCGTGCCTTGAATGCCGGTGAAGCGGTAGAAATCCGGCGGCGGCTGTGACAGCAGCAGGTACGGGTCTTGCGCGATGCCGAAGCTCGGAATGTTCGTGAACCGCTGCGTGTTCGTGACGTTGAAGATGTCCCAGCGAAACACGACGCGCGCTTTTTCGCCTGGCAGTTGGAACGTCTTCATCACGCCTGCGTCGAATTGCACAAAGCCCGGTTCGCGCAGCACGTTGCGGTCGCCGACTTCGCCCGGATACGGCGTGCGATAGCTTTGATACGCCGCGACCGGATCGCTGAACAAACCGGGATCGCCCGTGCGTGTCGGCGAGGCTTTGACCGGGCGCACCTGAATGCCACGCGAACGAATGTTCCAATTCGTCGCCCAGCCCGAACGGTCGCTCGGATCGTCCGCCGGGAAGCCCGTGTTGATGCGATAAATGCCCGTCAATTTCCATCCGCCGAAGATCGCATCCGCCGCCGCCGGCATATTGCCGAAGAGTGCGCGCCCGCGTCCGAACGGCAAGTCGTAGCCGAAGTTCGCATTGATCATGTGCCGCACATCGAAGTTGGAATTCGCGCGATTGATGCGCAGGTCGAGCGGGTTCTTGATGAACACCGCGCCGCCCTGAATATCGTTCGCCGATTCGTTGCCCGACGAAATGTCTATCGAATGGCTGTAGGTGTAATTGAAATCCATGAAGAAGCTCTTCGTGAACCGTTTGCGGAAGGTCGCCTGCAAAGCGTGGTAATCCGACGTGCCAAGCGATGAGTACGCATCAAATGTCGCGTATTGCGGATGCACAAACAGGTTGTCGCCGGAGCCTAACCCGTCGTCCCATACCGCTTGAGCGAACGTCCAATCCGATGAACTCCGACCACCGACCGATGTGCGTGCCAAGCGACGATATGCCGCTTGCGTCGCGGTCAGACGCACCGTTTGTCCGCGCACACTGTAATTGCCCGCGAGGCCGGGAAACAGGTTTTCAAAGTACGCGACATTTTGCACCGACGTGATCGCTGTGTTCGAGACACGGTGCGCGATCAATTGCCGCATCGCCGTGTAAAAGTCCACGCCGGATTTCGCATCGGTCAGGTTGTTGAAATGCGCCACGTCGCGCGACAGCAACAAGCTGCGGCCCAAACGTCCGACATAGCTGACTTCGAGCGAAAAGCCGTTTGCAAATTCGCGTCCGACCGAAACATTCCACGAATAGTTGTACGGCGTCGTCAATTTGTCGTCCAGCGATTGCTCGATGCGTTGCGCTTCGTCGGCGGGCGTTTGCAGCGGGAACGTCAAACTCGGCGCAATCGTCAGCCCCGGCAACGCGCGCACGTTTTGTCCGAAGCCCGTAAACAAAGGCGCGAGCCGCGAGCTGACGTTGTACGTGTTGGCGGCAATCGTGTTCGCCGACGTGAAGCCGAGCGTCGAGTTCAAATCGAACGCGACCGCGAGCGCACTGCCCATGCGGTCGTAGGTCATACGAAAGCCGCCGCGCACCGTCGTTTTGTTTTCGCCGAAGATGGTTTTCAGCAACCCATCGCGGAAATTCGGCGACCACGCCACCGCGACCGACGGCGCGAAGTTGTTCCAGTCTTGCGGATAGTAACCGTCTTTGCCGTTGGCCTTGCCCGCGAGATCAACTTGCAGCAAACCGTTGTACGGACGCCCGGCTTTCGCGCCCGCGACGCGCTGATCGAAGAAATCGCTCAGGCTCGTCGTCGGTTTGACCTGCACGCCGTTGGCTTCGTAAATCGGCGTCGAAGTCGAATAGCGCAAGCCATACGTCACCGTCAGATTCGGCTTCATCCGCCAACTGTCTTGTCCGTAAAATTCATATTCCTGCGTTTTGAAAACGCGCCCGACGCCTGTGCCCGGATTCAGCAACTTGCCGTCGGGGCCGTAATTGATGTTCGCGCCGTATTGCGAAAGGCGTCCGATCAATGCCGCCAACGAACCGCGCAAATCAAGCAAGGTCGGATCACCGACGTTCGCAAAAATCGGATCGCCGTTTGCCGTATCGAACAACAACACATCACCCGATTCATCGTAGAACGACGGGTTCGTCTGCGCGTTGTCGTACGCCGTCGCAAACGATAATCGGTTGTTCGTGATGAAGCGCAGGTTCGTGCCGAATTGCAGCGCGTGGCGGCCTTTGCTCCACGACAGGTCATTCGTGAAGTTGTAGACCGGCGTCACGCGCGCGATGGTGCGGGTGAAGTTTGCTGGCTCAAACACGTAACGAAACGTGATGTCGTTCTGCGACGAATCGCCGCCCTGACTGAACGCCGCGCGCGTCACGCCGAAGCGGAAGTTGTTCACGAGCGTGTTCGAGATCGTCCACGCATGCCCGACCGAAAGCCCTGTCGGATGATTCCAGATGCCCGGCGCGGTCGTGTCGGGGAAGCGTTGTCCGGTCAAATCGGTGGCCGCAATCGTCGCGTTGTCGTTTTGATAATTCAGCCGCGCGAAGACGATGTGATTGTTCGTGAGGTTGAAATCGAAGCGCGCGATGTAGGTGTCCTGCTGAACGGGCGCGCTGGAATTGAAGCGAAAGCCGCTCGTGTTCAGGCCGTCGCCGGTTGACGTGTCGTTGGCGCGATATTTCTGCGCGGCGGCGGCGATAGCGGCGACGGTTGCGGGATTGATGCCCGGATTCACGCCGTTTGCGCGCAGATATGCCGCGCCGATTTGCGCGCTCGTCAAACACGTCACACCGGACGGCGTGCCTGCCGGACAACTCGGATCGCTCGCACCGTTGGCGGATTTGTAGCGCACGATGCCTTGCCCCAGCGTCGGCAGCGGCACAGTGCGGACGATGGTCGTCGCTTTGGCTTCGCGGAAGCCTTCGTAGTTGAAGAAAAAGAACGCGCGGCCTTTTTTGATCGGGCCGCCGAGCGAACCGCCGAAGTTGTTGCGAATCAGCGCCGGTCGTTCGACACCCGCTTTGTTATTGAACCAATCGTTCGCGGACGTCACGGTGTTGCGATGATATTCATAGAGCGAGCCGTGAAAATTGTCCGTGCCGGATTTCGTGACGAGCGACACTTGCGCGCCGGACGAACGGCCTGCGTCCGCGTTCGCATTCGTGGTCGTGACGCGAAATTCCTGCAACGAATCGGGCGTCAAGCGCAGCACGCTGAAAAACGCTCTGCCGCCTTGTTGTTCGTTCACGTCTACGCCGTCGAGTGTAACGTTCGATTGATCGGAACGCGCGCCGTTGACGTGGCCACCGCGCTGCACATCGTTTTCATTGCCGGTCGAAGGTGTCACGCCCGATTGCAGCGACAACAAGCCCGGAATGTTGCGCGCGTTGAGCGGCAGTTCAATGACCTTCGTCGCATTGAAGCTGTTGCCAATCGTGGCATCGGTCGTGTTGAGCGTCGTCTCGCCGCCCGTGATCGTGACCGTGTCGGACACGCCGCCGACCTGCGTGAACGCGAGGTTCAGCGTCCGCGGCGTATTGACGAGCACTTGCACCTCGGTGTTTTCAATCGAAGCGAAGCCCTGCGCTTCGGCTTTGATTTTGTACAGGCCGGGCGCGACTTGCGGGATTTGATACGCGCCGTTGTCCGCCGAATTGACGGTACGACTGACGCTGGTGGTTTTGTTGGTAATGATGATCGTGGCATTCGGCACTGCGTTGCCTTGCGGGTCGGAAACCGTGCCGGAGACGAGGGTGTTTTGGGCGAGAGCTGTCGTGGTCAATAGACTGAGCGCGAGCCAGAACAACACGCGCTGCAAATTTGAGCGAATCATAATTCCTCCTGAAAACCTGGGTTGTACTGCTTGAACGAGCCGCGTTTCAGGATTGATGAAACGCGACCGGTGGCGAACACTCAGCAGAAAAAGGGCAAGGCCTGTGCCAGTTTTGCGCTTGGCGAGAGAAGCGATGGCAGAAGAAGAAGTTACCGTTGCGAGTGGCGTCGGAAGCGGAGCAGAAGAATCGTTCGGACTTTCAGAACTTTATATCGGATAAGATTTTTGCAAGGGAAAATGATGTTTGGAATGTTATTGGTGGTTGGTGGTTGGTGATCGGTGATCGGGTTTCGGGTTTCGGGTTTTGAGAACTAGACCAGCTACCGGCCACCGACCACCAACCACCAACCACGATCAACCTTTGCTGAGAAATTTGCGGATGCCGCTTTGACAATCGTCGGTCATGCGCGCAATTGCGTTCATCTCCACGCCTGCGCGAATCGCTTGCTCGAAGCTCATCGCGTCGGTTTGATAAAGCAAATGCTTCGTCAACATCACGGCAGAGGCGCTGATCGCTGCGATTTCATTCGCGAACTTCTCCACTTCGGCGTCGAAGTCTTCGTCGTTGCAGACGCGATTCACAAAACCTATGCGTTCGGCTTCGTCGGCGGAAATCACTTTACCCGTCACGAGCAATTCGAGCGTGCGCTTTTCGCCGAGGCTGCGCCGTAAAAACGCCATCACCATCGCCGCGACGAACCCGATTTTGACTTCGGGGTACGCGAACTGTGCCGAACGCGCCGCGATAATCAAATCGCACGCCGTCGCGAGTCCCGCGCCGCCCGCGAATGCGCGCCCGCGTACTGCCGCGATGACAGGCTTCTTCATCCGACGCGGTTGGCTGAACATCTCCGAAGCAGCGGCAGCATCGTGCAAGTTGTCGAGTACTGTTGCTTGCGAGAGCCGCTCGAGTTGCGCGAGGTCTGCGCCCGCACAAAAGTCTGTGCCCGCGCCGCGCAGCACAACGACTTTGACGTTGTCGTCCGCCTCGGCTGCGCGCAAAGCCGTGAGCAATTCGCGCACCAATTGATCGCCAAGCGCGTTGCGTTTTTCCGGGCGATTGAGCGTGATGTGCGCGACTGCACCGTTGGTTTCGGAAAGAATTTGCGTGTAACTGTTCATACGTTTTTCAGAGCTTGCTGAATCAACCAGCGTTGGTAGTTGACGAGGCCGGGTGGCAACGCCGCGAGGTCGAACCATTCGGCGGAGAGAATCTCGATGCTGCGCGGTTGCGGTTCGTTGCGCGGCGTCGCGCGATAGACGATTTCGACTTGCTGCACGCGATCCAGCGTGTGAACCAACGCGATTTCTACGTTGTCCACTTCCAGCCCGATTTCTTCGCGCAATTCGCGGCGTAGCGCCTCTTCGGGTTGTTCGCGCGGACTGATGAACCCACCGGGAATGCCCCAATCGTGACCGGGGCGAAAGCGATGTTGTAACAACAGCACGCGGTTTTGTTCATCAAGGATCACTGCGCCGACCGTGACCGTGAAGCGCGCATTGAGCAACACATAGATGAAGCGCCGCAATCGTTTCGGCACGCGCCGCCACAGGCCGCTGAGAATTCGATGCCACATGCTAAACGGTAATCACTTCCACGTTCGGCTGCACGGCGGTCTTGGGAATCAATGCCGGCCAATACGCGATGATCTCTTCAGCTTTCGGACGACCGCTCGCAAAGTACGTGACGGTGGGCGGCCCGTTCAAAGCCAGCGGAGCGATTTCTTTGGCAAAGCGTTCGACGGCGGCTCTGTCGTGGCTGCGCACGCCGAAACGAATCATCACTTCGGCCAAATCGGGCGACGGCTCGCCCGCCAAACCTTCGTGCGTACCGTTGACGCCGATGTAACTCGTCAGGAATTCATCGAACTTCAGCCCCAACACATCCAGCCGCTTGCGCAAAATCGCATCGGCAGCTTTCGCCTTTTGATAAGCGTCCGGCCACGAATAAATCAGGCCGCCGCCGGATTTGTAACCATCCGCAAAACTGATTGAGACTTTGTAAAATTCGGTTGCTGCCTTGCCCGTGATGCCGCTGACGCGCACGCGATTTTCAGCGATTTGTTCCAACTGAATCGAAGTGAAATCCGCCACGCAATCCGGCGTGATGTAGTTTTTCGGATCGCCCATTTCGTACATCAGTTGTTCTTTGACGCCTGCGACGTTGACGCGCCCGCCCGTGCCTTCGTGTTTGGTGACGACGAACGTGCCATCTGCTTGGGCTTCGACAATCGGGTAGCCGATGTCCCACAGATCGGGAATGGATTGCCAATCGGCCTGACAATTGCCGCCCGTCGTTTGCGCGCCACATTCGATGATGTGCCCGGCAATCGTGCCCGCAGAGATTCTGTCCCAATCATCCATTGCCCAGCCGAATTCGTGAATCATCGGCGCGAGCGCGAGGCCGGTGTCGGTGCAACGACCTGTGACGACGATGTCCGCGCCTTGTGCCAACGCTGCGGCCATCGCTGCCGCGCCGAAATAGACATTCGCGCTGGCCACGCGGTCACGAATCGTAGCGAGCGGTGTGCCCGTTTCCATGTTTTTGAGTTCGATGCCCTGTGCGAATAACTCATCAAGCTTGTCCATAATGTCATCGCCCGTGACCATCCCGATTTTGACTTTGCCGGAGAGTCCGAGTTTTTGCACGACCGCTCGCAAGCCCGCCAGGCACGCCTGCGGATTCACACCGCCCGCGTTGGCGATGAGCTTGATGTTGTTGTCCAGACACTTGGGCAGGACTCGTGCGACAACTTGCAAGAAGTCGCGCGCATAACCCGCATTCGGATCGCGCGACTTCTGTTTTTGCAGAATGGACATCGTGATTTCGGCCAGATAATCCAGCGTCAAATAATCAATCGGGCCGCGTTCGACCAGTTGTACGGGCGCTTCCAGCGAGTCGCCCCAAAAGCCTTGTCCGTTGGCAATGCGAATGGTTTTCATAGTGTTTCCTGTTGGGGCGTATAGCCTGTGGGTATTACACGCGTGCGCAGCCAAAACTCAATTTCTTCGACCTGGTAACGATCTGATTCAATCGCAAGAACGAGTTCAATCACCTCTTGAATTGAAGCCCTCAATTCTTGCCCATTTGCGATGAGAAAGGCTTTGGTGATGTGCGTCGCAGTTCGTTTGTTACCGCCAACCCAGGGATGATTTTTTACCAAACCGAAGCAAAGCGTTACGGCTTGACGAATCAACTCAGCATTCTCGTAAGCAGCGGCTTGTTGCGGGCGTGCTAAGGCAGATTCGATAAGTTCCGGGAACGCAACCCCAAACCGAACTTCGCCATACGCCCGCATTAAGTCAATGTGGAGAAAAACGGCTTCGGGATAAGAAATGTAACGAATCGTTTCAGTCGTCAATTTTTTTCAACTCCTCATAAAGCGCGTGATTTTTCTTTAAGAGGTATTGCGAAATGTCTTTAATTTCCTGCGCAACGGGCGGCAGGATTTCTGTACGGATGCCGCCCTCGTGTGCGTACAAAATGACCATAGACCCTTCGGCAATGCCGATAGATCGTGCCATTTCAGAGGGCAGGTCAATGACCCAGCCTTGTTCCGTTTGGCGCGGTGTCAGTATGGCGCTCATAGTTGCTAACTCCTTTGCGATAGGTTGCGGGGGCAATTGTACATCATCCCGGCAACTGCGCGAGACTCTACTGAGGTTAGCGCAAAAATTCAACGCACGCGCCCTAAAGTTTTTCGCCCAGCTTGCCGATGAGACAATGAACCTCCCTGCGCCCCCAGGATTGTGCCTCGCTTCGCTTGCATTCAGCCCACCACGAGATTTGTTCTTTCTGAAACACGCCGGAGAATGAAATGACTACACTGCGAAAGACGTTTGCGGCCTTACTCTGCCAACCAGCGCGATTACTCGTCATATTTTTATTGTTAAGCTTTGTCGTTGGAGCCACATATCGCCATTGGAGCTACGCTTCGCCTACTTCCAGAAAACCTATCGCGCAACAGCGCAGGCAATCGCTGCCAGGCACGTTGAGCGCAGCCGTGAACGCGGCTCGGTATAACGTTCGAGAAAAAAATAGCGCTGGCGAAAAGGCCGTCGAAGCCGTCAATCCGGCGCAAGCCATGCGCGCTTCGTTCACGGCGGAAGATGTGCAAATTCAGGCCAGCCGCGCCTGTCAAACGCCCTGGCAATTGGGGTTGAAATTGAAGCGCGTGGGCTATGGCACAGAGTGGCACGACGTTCGTCCGGGCACGTTGTCGGCACAAGACAATCGCGTCGAAATTTATCATCCATCTGCCATCTCTAATCTCCAATCTCCAATCACTGAATGGTATGTGAACAAGCCCGAAGGCATCGAACAAGGTTTCACGTTGCAAGCGCGTCCGATCACAGCGACGAGCGGCGAACTGCGCGTGGTGATGGAACTCAGCGGCGGTTGGAATGCCACTCTCGAACGCGACCGGCAAGCCATCACATTGCGACAGGGGGCGGCTGCGCTGCGCTACGACAAATTGCAAACGCTCGACGCGACGGGGCGTGAGTTGCCCTCGCGGATGGAAGTCAGCGGCAACGAATTGGCGTTGGTCGTGGATGACCGCGATGCCGTCTGGCCGCTCACGATTGATCCGACGTTGACACAGCAAACGCAACTCGTCGCCAATGCGGGCGCGGCGTTCGATCACTTTGGCGCAGCCGTGGCGATCAGCGGCGACACGGCGGTCGTGGGCTTGCCCGATTTCGATGCGAGCGGCACGACGAACTCCGGTGCGGCGCTGGTCTTCGTGCGCGACGGTTCGACGTGGAGCCAACAAGCACAATTGACCGCGAACGATGCAGCGAGTCACGACAGCTTTGGCGCAGCCGTGGCGATCAGCGGCGACACCATCGTCGTCGGCGCGTATGGCGATGACAACGGCTTCAATTCGGATCAAGGCTCGGCGTATGTGTTCACGCGCAGCGGCACGACGTGGAGTCAGCAGGCGAAATTGACGGTCAGCAACGGCGCGGCGAATGATTGGTTTGGCTATGCGGTGGCGATCAGCGGCGACACCGCGCTCGTCGGCGCACCGCTTGATGATTTCGGCGGCACGGTCAATCAAGGCTCGGCGTATGTCTTCACGCGCAACGGCACGACGTGGAGTCAGGCGCAGCAACTCAATGCCGCAGACGCCGCCGACAGCGACAACTTCGGCTTCGCCGTCGCATTGCAAAACGAAACGGCGGTTGTCGGCGCACCTGCCGATGATGTGAACGGCAACAGCGATCAAGGCGCGGCCTACGTGTTCACGCGCGGCAACACGACGTGGAGCCAGCAACAGCAACTCAATGCGGGCGATGGTGCGAGCGGCGATTTGTTCGGCTATGCCGTCGCGCTCGGCGGCGAAACCGTCGTCGTGGGCGCACCGCAAGACGATGTCAACGGCAACGTCAATCAAGGTTCGGCGTATGTGTTCACGCGCAGCAACGCGACGTGGAGCCAACCAACACGACTCACGGCGAACGACGGCGCGGGCGGCGATACGTTCGGCGCAGCGGTGACGATTAGCGGCGAAATGGCCGTGATTGGCGCGCCGACGAACGATGTCAGCGGCAGTGTGGATCAAGGTTCGGCCTACGTGTTTGTGCGCAACAACGCGACGTGGAGCCAGCAACAACAAGCACTCGCCAGCGACGGAGCCAGCAACGACAACGCCGGTCAGGGCGTCGCGCTCAGTGGCTTCACGGCGTTGATTGGTGCGCCGAACGACGATGTGAACGGCAACAACGATCAAGGTTCGACGTACGTGTTTTCGCCGACCTGTCCGACGATGACTTTGAGTCCCGCGACGCTCCCGAACGGCACGCAAAACTTAACGTATTCGACGACGACGATTTCGTCCGCGACAGGCACAGCGCCGCTCACGTATGCAATCATCTCCGGCGCGCTGCCCGCAGGTTTGTCGTTTTCTGCGAGCGGGCAGTTGTCCGGCACGCCGACCGAAGCGGGCAATTTCAATTTCACCGTCAAAGTCACGGACGCGAATTTATGCACAGGCAGGCAGAGCTATGCGTTAGCGATTGCGACCTGCGCGCCACCGGTTGTCACGACACATCCGACGAATCAAAGCAGCGCCGTCGGCAGCAGCGCGAGCTTCACCGTCGCGGCCAGCGGCACGCCGCCGACCGTGCAATGGCAAGTCAGCCGCGACGGCAACACGTGGAGCAATGTCGAAGGCGCGACGAATGCCACATTGAATTTGACGAACCTCACCATCGCGATGAATGGTTATTGCTATCGCGCCGTGTTCACGAATCCGTGCGGCACGGCGACGAGCAATGCCGCGACATTGACGGTCAATCAATTGACGCCGAACGTTACGATCAACTTGTCTGCGAACAGCCTCACGTATGGGCAAAGCGCAACGTTGACCGCGAACGTGAGCAGCGTCAATGCCATCGCGCCGACGGGCACGATCACCTTCAAAGCCGGAGCCACAACACTAAGCACAGGCACGCTCAGCAATGGGCAAGCGACGTTGAGCCTGAGCAATTTGCACGCAGCGGCGCATTCGATCACAGCGGAATACGGCGGCGATCAAAACTATGTCAGCAGCGCATCGGGCGCACAAACATTGACGATCAACAAAGCCACATTGACCGTCGCGGCGGAAAACAAAACCAAAACTTACGGCGCGGCGAACCCTGATTTGACAGCCACGATGACGGGCTTTGTACACAATGAAACCGCGAGCGTCGTGACGGGAGCCGCTGATCTCAGCACAACCGCGACGACAAGCAGTGACGTCGGCGAATACGCGATCACGGCGGCACGCGGCACGTTGGCGGCGGCGAATTATGAGT
>CAZWAK010000053.1:0-45421 GCA_964631865.1 uncultured Heliobacteriaceae bacterium
TGAACGCGACCGTTTGCCCCGGCTGAATCACCAGATTGATGTCGCGCAACACTTCCGGCGTTGAGTCCGAATACCGAAATGTCAAATCCCGAAACTCAATCTTGCCCTCAATCTCTCTGTCTCTCTGTCTCTCTGCCTCTCCGTCTCGAATCGCCGGTTCAATCTGCATAATCTGATGCATGCGCTTCAAACTCGCCGTGCCGCGTTGCACTAAGTTTGTCACGTAGCCCATTGCGATCAGCGGCCAGATCAATTGTTCCAGATACAAATTGAACGCCGCGAATTCGCCGAGCGACATATTGCCGAGCGCGGTTTCTCTGCCGCCGTACCAGAGGATTGCCGCGAACCCTAAGCCAATCAGAAACTGCATCAGCGGGCGAAAGACGGCGGAGAGTTTGACCAAGTCCAAGTTGCGATCCACGTATTGCTGATTGAGTTTGTCAAAGTGCTGAATCTCGGCTTCTTCTTGAGCGTAAGCGCGAATGACGCGGACGCCGTTCAGGTTCTCTTGCGCGCGCGCGGAGATGTCGGAAAAGAATTCCTGAATCTTTTCAAAGCGGACGTGAATCTGTTGTCCGAACCACTTTACGCAGAGCGACACGAGCGGCATCGTAATCAATAAAATCAAGGTCAGCTTCCAACTGATCGCAAACATAATCGGAATCACGATCAGGCAGCGAAAGATGGTTTGTTCGCCATACATAATTGCGGGGCCGACGATTTGCCGGACTGCGCCGAGGTCGTTCGTCGCGCGTGCCATCAGGTCTCCGGTACGATTGTCCTGATAAAATTGCAGCGGCAGCTTTTGCAAATGCGCGTAAAAATCGTTGCGCAAATCGTATTCGATGAAGCGCGACATGTTGATGAGCGTGCGCCGTTGGAAGTAGAGAAACACGCCGCTGATGAAGCTTGCGCCAATGATGAGCAGCGCGTGGCGCGAAATGATTTCGTAGGTCACGCCACTGGTTTTCAGATCATCAATCGCTTTGCCGACTTGGTTGGGCACGAAGATGCTAAAGATCGTCGAGCACAGCACAAACAGCGTACCTGCGAGTAAGCGCCACAAATATTTCTTTTGATAACTCAACAACCAGGCGTTGCCGGTGGGGTAGGTAGTCATAAATTTTTGCCACGAATTACACGAATATTCACGAATTGACTTGAGCGGGTGAAGCTTTCGTCGCAACCAAAGCTCTGAAATCCCCAAGCGATTTTAATTCGTGAGCATTCGTGTAATTCGTGGAGGGCATAAATTTTTGCCACGAATTACACGAATATTCACGAATTGACTTGAGCGGGTGAAGCTTTCGTCGTACCCAAAGCTCTGAAATCCCCAAGCGATTTTAATTCGTGAACATTCGTGTAATTCGTGGCTGAAAACATCACTTCTCTTTCAGCGACCGCGCGATCAATCCGATGCCGCCGACCAATAAAATCAGCATCGTCAGCGTATTGAATAAATTCGTCGTCGCAAAATACACATTCAGGCTGGAGATGATGCCGACGAAAATAATGATGACGCCGGCGAACGTCAGCAGCCAGCCGAGCTTCGATTTGCCATTGAAAAACAATGTGCCGACGCCGGCCAACAGCGGGAACAACGACATGCCGAAACCGTTGTAGCCCCAAATCGTCCAATAACCGGTGGAAACGTTCACATTGCGCAGAAACAAATAGCCGCCTGCAATTGCCATTGCCAGACCGATGAGAAATGTGCCGAGGCCGCCGGACGTGCCGCCTGCGCCGCGCGCTTTTTTCTCGATGGCTTCCATTTGTTCATTGAAGACGCTGTTGTAGCTTTCGTAGTCCTGCTTCTTTTGTTCTTTGAAGGGCATTGGTTCTCCTCGCTTTCATATCTGGGGCGGTTGCACAGAAACGAAAGGCATTCTACCGTGTGCCTTGCAATGAAACAATCAACTCTCTTTCGCCAATTGGAACAGGAGGCTGCGGCGTGCGTGATGTGCGAACGGATGCGGGAACGTCAGGCGGTGTTGAGCCAATTGAATGGCAGCTTGCAACCCAAAATTCTTTTCATCGCCGAAGCGCCGGGACGCAATGGCGCAGATCGCACGCGCATCCCGTTTCACGGCGATGCGTCGGGCGCGACCTATGAGAAATTATTGGCGAGCATCCACCTCACGCGCGCCGACATTTTCATCACGAATACCGTGCTGTGCAGCCCGCGCAAACCGAGCGGCGCGAATGACAAACCGACGCGCTTGGAGATTCGCAATTGCTCCAATTTCCTGCGGCGGACGATTGAAGTTCTCCATCCGCCCGTGATTGCGACGCTTGGCGCGGTGGCGTTGGCGGCGCTCAAATGGATTGCGCCGCACGACTACACGCTCAAAACGTCCGCCGCGCAGGTAGTAGATTGGAACGGTCGTCAACTCGTGCCGCTGTACCATCCCAGCCCGCAAGTGCTCATTACGGCGCGACCACTGGCGCAGCAATACGAGGATTTCAAAGTGCTGGCAACGATCATGCGTCGTTCGTAGCCCGTTATCGGCTGTTGGTCGAGACCCTCATTCCTGCAAAAAGTAAAGCTGATCACCCCATCGCAAAATGCCGCAGCATCCGCTCGTGATCGGGCGTGATGCCCGTGAACAAGCGAAACGCTTCGACCGCTTGAAACACCGCCATGCCGCCGCCATCCAACGTGCGACAGCCTAGCGCACGGGCGTAGCGCAGCAATGCGGTTTCGAGCGGAAAGTAGATGACCTCGGCGACCCAATGCTTCGGTTGCAAAAGTGACAGCGGCAACGGCACACCGGGATGATTTGCCATACCTACCGGCGTCGCTTGAATCAAACCATCCGCCGTTGTCATAGCAACGGCAAGATCGGTAACAATCAACGTGCGCTGAGGCGCGAAGGACTGCTGCAACCGCGCGACCAACGCCGCAGCGCGCGCGCTGTCCGTATCGTAAATCGCCAGCCGCTGCACACCCAATTGCAATGCCGCGCCCGCGACCGCACAGCCCGCGCCGCCTGCGCCCAACAACACAACTTCCTGCAACGGCACATCGTTCAGCCCGCGCCGAAAGCTTTCGGCAAAGCCAAACGCATCCGTGTTGTGACCGATGCGCTGGCCGTGCCGGAAGACCACCGTATTGACTGCACCGATGGCGGCGGCTTCTTCTGACAGTTCGTCCAAGCAAGCCATGACCGCTTGTTTGCAGGGATGCGTGATGTTCAGACCCGCAAAGCCTTGCGCTTGCGCTTCCGCCAGCAGGCGTGGCAAGGCTTCCACCCCCGCGCCGATTTGTTCGAGGTCAAAGAGTTCGTAGGAGTACGCGAAGCCATGCGCGCGCCCTTCCTGTTCGTGCAGCAGCGGCGAGCGCGACGCCTGAATCCCTGCGCCGATCAAGCCGACGCGGATTGGTGGCGAGGATTGTCCTGGCTTCGCAGGCGTTGGTTCCGTGTCCTTCATCGCACTACTGCCCCGACGCATACGTCAAGCCGAACCCAAACTTGAAGAGCGGCGCTTTGGAATCGTACGGCAGGTCTTCCAACTGCGCGCGCACGGCCTCCATTGATGACGGCATCTCAAACGGCAGCTTGCCCGTTGGATTGAACTTGCCCATCAGCACATCGAACAACGCTTCGTCGCTGACGCCAAAGGTGGCGAGCAAGGCCGCGGATTCGTGGGCCAATTCGGGAATCACGAGCGGACGTTCGAGAAACAGCACGATGATGGTCGGCTTCTTTTTCATCAATGCTTGCAGCGGCGCGATTTGTGCGGCAGGCAACGTCAGGCCGAGCGGTGCGCCTGTGTTCTGTCCCAAATACCCCGCATCGTTTTTCGCCGCGACGCGCACGACGCACACATCAGCCTCGTCGGGATTGTTCGTCGAAACATAGCCGTAGCGCGCCGCAACCGCCGCATCAATGCCTTCGATGTACAGGCGCACGCCGCGTTTCAGCGGCAGCAGGTTGTTTGTATTTTTGAGCAGCACGATGGATTTGCGCTGCGCGAGATCGGCGCGTGCCTGAAACTCTTTTTTGCGCACGGTGCGCGCGGCCTCGTCCGGGTTGGCGTACGGATTCTCAAAAAGGCCGAGACCAAAATACACGCGCAAAATCCGCCGCGCCGATTCGTCAATGCGGGCTTCGGTGAGTTGTCCTTCTTTCACCAACTGCACAATGATTTCCGGCGTCAGATCGCCGCCAATACGATCCACGCCCGCTTCGATGGCTTTCTTGTAGCGTTCTTTCAAGCTCAGCGTTTCGACGCCCCAGGGCATGCTGGTCGAAATGCCTGTGTCAGAATTGATGACGCCCGTGTAGCCGAGTTTGTGGCGCAACAGATCGGTGATGATTTCTTTGTTGTACGCCATCCCAACCTCTTCGCTCGTGATGCCGCGCGGAATAGCGTAATACGGCATAATCATCGCCGTGCCTTCTTTGATCGCAGCCTTCCACGGGAGCAAGTGATACTCTAAATTCTTGCCCGGATAGACCTGATTTTTACCGAACGGAAAATGCGCATCCTGTCCGTCATCGGCTGGCCCCGCGCCGGGGAAATGTTTGGTCGTTAACGCCACACTGTGCGGCCCCAACGTCTTGCCCTGAAAGCCGCGAATGACTGCCGCAATCAGTTCCGCCGTCAGATCCGCATCTTCGCCAAAGGTTTCTTTGTAGCGGTTCCAGCGCGGCTCCGTGCCGACGTCCGCCGTTGGATGATACGCGCCCCGCAAGCCCAACGAGACGTATTCCTGCGCGGCGATGCGCGCGAATTCTTCGACCAATGCCGTGTCGCGCATCGCGGCGAGTCCCAGCGTTCCCGGCCAAGCCGACAGCGCGCCGTTGGCTTCGCTGATGCCAAAGACCGCCGCTTGCCCGTACGTGTTGCGCGGGTTCGTCACGAACAACACAGGAATGCCCAGCCGCGAGCCTTCGGCCATCTGCTGCACGCCGTTGAGCCAATTGACCATCGCACGCGGCGCGAGGTTGTCGCGATTGATGAATTGGCGAATGTTCCGTTTGAGCACGCCATCCGCCGTCGCAGGCGAAACCATTGCCGGCGGCCCTGGATTGAACGGATTGACCCCGAAGGTGGGCTGTTCGCTGACCGAGCTGTTCGGCCCGACAGTGAGCGAAGGCCCGACCATCAAGCCGGCCTTTTCCTCAATGGTCATTTGCGCGACCAGATCGTTGACGCGCACGTCGAGCGGCAAGCGCCAGTCTTCGTATTTGTCGAGCGCGCCGTTTTTGTTGAGGTCTTTGAAAAGCAATCCGTCCACGCGCAAAGTTTTCACCACGCGCGTGCCGAGTTCGGGTGGCAGCGGCGCTTGCGCGAAAGAAGTCCACGTACACACTGCAAGCAGCAACCAGAGCGATTTTGATTTGTTCACAAGCTTTCGTCCTTTCCATTCATTCACAGCCGCACGTATGCAAAGGCAAACGGCAAGCCCTTGATGCCGCTTTCTTCTGTTCTTCATAGCGGCCTTTCAAACCTGCGGCGAAGAAGTCCGCCGAGTTGGAACTGATCTCGCCGCCGAACAGGTCGAGCGGATGCGTTGTGCCGTTCGGGCAAAGTCATTTCCGCAGTCTTTCTATTCAAACGGCAGCCCGACGTAATTTTCCGCCAGAGACGTTGCCGCCGCGCGCGAACGGGTGACGTATTCCAATTCGGAAAGTTGTAAGCGTTGCTGAAACGGCGTGGCGTCGGGGAAGCGATGGAGCAGCGACGTCATCCACCACGAAAAATGTTCCGCCCGCCAGACGCGGCGCAAACACGCGGCGGAATAATCGTTCAGCCGCGCGCGATTGCCAGACCGATAAAATTCTGCCAGCGCCTCTGACAACACGCGCACATCGGCAACCGCCAGATTCATCCCTTTCGCGCCCGTCGGCGGCACGATGTGCGCAGCGTCTCCGGCGAGAAACAACCTGCCGTACTGCATCGGTTCGACCACGAAGCTGCGCATCGGCGTGATGCCTTTTTGCAGAATCGAGCCTTCCCGCAATTGCAGGCTGTCGTCCGCCCCGAGTCGCAATTCCAATTCGTGCCAAATGCGATCATCGGGCCAATTGGCAATATCTTCGTCAGGCGCGCATTGAATATACAAGCGTGTGATTTCCGGCGTGCGCATGCTGAACAACGCAAAGCCGCGTTCGTGGTGACAATAAATCAATTCTGCTGAAGGTGGTTTCGATTGCGCCAGAATGCCGAGCCAGCCGAATGGATAAACGCGCTCGAAAACCTGCAGCATGCCTGCCGGAATCGCCGGACGACATACGCCGTGAAAGCCATCGCAGCCGCCGATGAAATCACACGCGATCTCGTGCGGTTCGCCGTCCTGGCGAAAACGAATTTTCGGCGTGTCGGTGTCCAGTTCGTGAACGCTGGTGTCGGCGACTTCAAAGTGCAACGGCAAGCCCGCGTCGAGCCGCGCTTGAATCAAATCCTTGACGACTTCCTGCTGCCCGTACACCGTAATGGCGCGTCCGCCCGTCAATTCGTGCAGGTCAATGCGATGCCGCGCGCCGTTGAAGCTGAGTTCCAGGCCGTGATGAAGCAAACCCTGTTGTCTGAGGCGTGCGCCCACGCCTGCTTCGTTCAGCGTGTCCACTGTTCCTTGTTCCAACACGCCCGCGCGCACACGGCCTTCGATGTACGCACGACTGCGGTTTTCGACGACGATGGATTCGATGCCCTGTTGATGCAGCAAGTGCGCGAGCAACAAGCCTGCGGGGCCTGCGCCCACAATGCCAACCTGGGTTCGCATAAACGTTATCCCCACATTTCGCGCGCCGTTTCGGCCACGAGCCGTAACTTGGCTTCCTGATCGGCTTCGGTCAGCCGATTGCCCTCCAGCGTGGAGGCAAAGCCGCATTGCGGGCTGAGCGCCAACTGTGCGAGCGGCACGAACTGCGCGGCTTCTTCAATTCGGCGTTTGAGTTCGTCTTTGTTTTCCAGCGCGGCTTGCTTGGAACTGATTAATCCCAGCACGACGCTGCGGTCTTCCGGGACTTCGGCCAGCGGCTCGAAGCCGCCCGAACGCGCGTCGTCGAATTCCAACAGAAACCGCTGGAATTTCGTTTGGCGAAACACTTTCGTGATCGGCGCGTAATCGCCTGCCGCATAAAACTTGCTCTGGTTGTTGCCCCGACACAAATGCAGGCCAAACGTGATGCCGTCGTGGTTGCCGATGACGGCGTTGTCCATCTCAATCGCCAGATCGAGCAAACGATCCGGGTCGTTGCCGCGTTGGCGATACCCTGCGCGCAAGGCGGGATCGAGCAACGCCGTGTATTGCGGCGAATCAATTTGAATGTAGGTGCAGCCGAGTCGAATCAACTCTTCGACTTCGCCGCGCAAGATGTCCACCAGATCGGCCAGATACGCATCCACCGTCGCGTAAGCGCCCTTGGACTTTTCCTGGTCGTAATACGCCGCCGCTTGTTGCGCGCTGACAAACGTGACTTTGGGGATGGCGGTGGTTTTGGCGCGCAGATACGAGAACTCTTCGGCGCAGAGATGACGCTTGCGCCGCAGTTTTGCGATCACGACCGGACGCTGCAAAACCAGTTCTTCGCCCGCTTCGTCACGGAAGGGAATCGCCCAGCCACCGTATTTGTCATACCCTTCGACGGCGTCAATCAAATGACCGTAAAACGCATAGCGGCGCATTTCGCCATCGGTGACGGCGGCGATTCCGGCGCGTTCCTGCAAGGCGACAGCTTCATCAACAGCGCGGTCTTCGATTGGTTTGAAGGCGTGATCGCTGAGCTTGCCAGCTTCGTAATTCGCGCGCGCTTCTTTGAGATACGTCGGACGCAGCAAACTGCCCACGACATCGGTTCTACAAGTCCTCATTGCATCAATCTCCACTTCGTTTTTCAGTTACAGGTTGGGAGCGCGCAGCGTGTGGAGTGCGACGGTCTCGAGGTCGCTTTGGAAGGGGGAACGCTCTAAAAGCTACGTCCAGCCGCAGCACTCCAAACGCTGCGCGTTGCTGACTCTGTACACACGCTTGAAATTTGATCTAGTGCAAATATCCGCCGCCATCGCACAGGATCATTTGCCCGGTAATCATCTCGGCATCGTCGCTGGCGAGAAACGCAATCAGCCCGGCGAGATGTTCGGGCTTGCCCCGTTTTTTGATGGCTTGATTATTCATCACGCGATTGAAAGCTTCTTCGTTGGAATGCGCCATCGTGCCTTCGGTGGCGATCATGCCGGGCGCGACGGCATTCACACAGATGTTGTCGTCACCCATTTCTTTCGCCATCACGCGCGTCATGCCCATCACTGCGCCTTTCGCCGCGACGTACGCCATCTGCCCCGGATTCGCCAGAAAATACGTGCGCGAGGCCACGTTGATGAGCCGTCCGTGTGAACTCTTTTTCAGCAGCGGATAGATCGCCTTCGACACCAGAAAATAACCGAGATAATTCACCTGCACGAAGCGATTGACTTCTTCGTACGATAATTCGTGCCAGGGTGTTTTGCCGGACAGGATGCCGGCGTTGTTGACGAGAATGTCCACGTGATCGTGGCGCGCGGCAATGGCGGCAACGGCTTGCGCGATTTGTGCTTCGTTGGTTACGTCGCACAGTTCGGCATGCGCGCTGCCGCCTGCCGCACGGATTTCGTTGACGGTTTCGGCGGCATCTTTGAGGTCGAGGATTTCAACGATTGCGCCTTCCGCCGCGAGGCGCACGGCAGCGGCTTTGCCTATGCCTGTGGCCGCGCCTGACACCACCGCGACGCGATCTTTCAATCGGCTCATTGCTTTTCTCCTGGTTGCGAGAGTTGCGTTTCATTCATGCTGCGCTTCCTCCAAATATTCGACGCCGAGTTCTTTAAGCTTGGCGCGCAGGCCATAAAAATCCACGCCGAGTTCGCCGGCTTGCAATCGCTCGCGCGAGCGTTGTTCTTTTTCGATGCGCTTGCGACCTAACTCCGCGATGGCTGCTGCCTGTTCGCGCTTCACGACGACCACGCCATCTAAATCGCCAACAATCACATCGCCGGGACGAATGATTGCGCCCGCGCAGACGACTTCAACATTCACCGAACCGGGCGTCGCTTTGACTGTGCCTTGCGCCGAGATCGCTTTTGACCAGACCGGAAACTCCATCGCGGTCAAATCGGCCACATCGCGCACACCCGCATCAATAATCAACCCGCGAATGCCGTGCGCCTGACACGAAGTCGCCAGCAATTCGCCAAACATTCCATCAGTGGATTCCGAAGTCGTCGTCACCACCAGCACATCGCCCGGCTGACAAACTTCAATCGCGGCGTGAATCATCAGGTTGTCACCCGGCTGACAGGAAATCGTGATCGCCGAACCCGCCACGCGCGCTGCCGGGTAAATCGGGCGCAGATACGGATGCAGCAATCCCGTGCGTCCTTGCGCCTCGTGAATCGTAGCGACGCCCTGTTCGCCCAATGTCTTGATGACATTCGCGTCAGCTCGTTTGATGTTGCGAATAATCTGATGTTTCATCTCAAACTCAAATTTCCAATCTCAAATCCTAAGACAGCGGCTCCATCGTGACTTGCGGATAGACGCGCTGAAACGCTTCGGCATAGACAATCGCGGGATTGCCGGAATTGCGCCCGCCCTGCGTGCCGCGCCGCTTGGCGACGTCCGTGTAGTAATTCCACAAATGCACTTGCGCATCCATGCAGTGCATCGCGTTCACCTTCGTTTCAAACACGGGCGTGATGTCCAAAATCACGTCCGGCGTGAACTGACACATTTCGGTCTGATGCGGCTCGAAATAAAACACGGGCGGTGCGCCGAGATGTTTGTGCGCGCTCGGATAGCCCATCGCTTGCGCATAGACGCGCGCGTTCATCGTGAGTTTGGACGTCTCGACGTGATCGCCGTTGTACGGGTCAACCGGCGTATGCGTCAGCACGCAGGTCGGCTGAAAGCGGCGAAATTCCTGCACGAGTTCTGCGGTCAATTCTTTCGTGACACCGAGCGGATAATCGCCGACATCGAAGCAGCGAAGCTCTGCGCCCAAGGTTTCAGCCGCTTTCGTCGCTTCGGCGTGGCGAATTTCTTTGACGCGCTCAATCGTCATGCCTTCTTTTTTCCAAAGCCCCTGCGACTCGCCGCGTTCGCCATACGACAAACACAGCACGCGCACCTGCGCCCCGCGCACGGCGTACAACGCAATCGCGCCGCCCGCGCGCCAGACAAAATCGGCGGCGTGGGCGCTGACGACCAACAATCGTTCTTGCTCCCAACTCATGATTCGCTTCCTCTCTGGTCTGAAATGTCAATGGATCAATTCGCTCGGAATCGTCGCGGCCATTCGCTGCACTTCGGCGACGCTGTAGCCCGCATCCAGCAACTTTTGCGCAAACATCGCAAAGCCTTCCGCGACGGGCGGGTTCGTCTTTTGCCCCAAGTCCGTCGCCAACAGCGAACGTTCGACGCCGGTCGTGCGAATGTTGGCGAAGACCGCTTCCCACGGCGCTTTGTTCGTGTGATAGGTCGTGAAGCAATGCTCGATGATCGCGCCCAGATCAGCCAGTTCCGCCTGTTCTGCGCCGGTCAAATTTTGCGAAGGGAATTCAGCGTGCGTGACGATGATGCGTTTGACGCCGAGCGCACGCGCTTCTTTGACGAGCGGAAAGATTTCGTGTCGCCCCAGATGCCCGGTCGCCAAAATCATGTCGTGTTTGGCAATGAGTTCCAGACATTGGCGCGTGTCCTCGTTGATTTTGCCCGCGTCATCCAGCACGGTCATCGGCGGGCGCGTAATGCCTGCCGCCGCAATCTCGCGTTGAATTTTGGCCCAGAACGGCAGCTTGACGTTCGGGCCATCCAAGCGCCCGGCGGTTTCGTTCGCGGCATCTACAGTCGGAAACCAAACGATCTTGTTGCCCGAACGTCCGGCGATTTCGATGGCCACCGGATTCAGGCCGCCCACGCTGTGATTGAGCGCGATGGCTCCATACGCTTCAATGCCCGGCACACATTTCGTCACGACCTGCGCACGTTCGGCGGTCGGAATGTAATGCGACTTCAAGACAAAGCCCTTCAGCCCGCGCGCCAGAAACTCGTGCGCTAAATCTACGTCGTCAATGCGGCGTTCGATGACATCGGGCGCGACGTGGATTTGCAAGTCGTAGGCTCCTTGCAAGGCTTCCCACGCCGCCTCCGTAACCGACGTGACAGCAGCATCTGGATGTTCGCTCATAAACGGTTCTTCCTTATCTTTTCTAATGAAGTAGTGCGTCGGATTCTGCCGCAAATCCCGCCTTTCGTCAAGCCGCAATTCGATTTCTGATATATCAGATTCGAGAAGGAAAAAGCGCCTGGTTTTGACTATGCCGCTCAATTTTCGCCTAACCTGCTTGATAATTCGCGTCATAGGGGTTTGTATCGAATTCTAAAATTGATATGCCAATTCAGACTAAAATCTTGACGCGCGGAAAGCCAAACGGCATACTGCGGCTTCGTTCTCATTGCCTACGAGTTGGACAGAAACGACTGCATGAAAGCGACACCAGCCACCGCAAGTTTATCGGAAGAGGCCTATTGGATTTTGCGCGACCGCATCTGGCGCGGCGACTTACCCATCGGGCAAGCCGTCTCGCGCCGCAAGGTCGCCGCCGAATTAGGAATGAGCATCGTGCCCGTCTCAGAAGCCCTGCGGCGCTTGGAATTGGAAGGTTTACTCGAAAGCCGTGCGCGGGCCGGGACGCGCGTGAAGATTCCCACCGAAGAAGCCGTGCGCGGGCATTATGTGGTGCGTGAGGCGTTGGAAGTTCATGCCGCGCGCTTATTCGCTGAGGTCGCCACCGCGCCAGAGCGGGCGGAGTTGCTGCGCATTGCTGTGCGTGTGGATGCGCTGGCCGGAAAGACCGAAAAGGATCGCTCGATTTACCTCAGCCTGCACGAAAAGCTGCATCGCCGCATTGCGGAAGGGACGCATTGTCCGGCGCTCTGTGAGGCGATTGAAAAAAATCAAGTGCTGGCTTCAACCTGGCTCTGTGTGCCGCGTCCGACGGCCACGAACGAATCTCCGCGCCGCCACCAAGACCTCGTCACTGTCCTGTGCCAGGAAAGCTCCAAAGCCGCCGCTGAAGCCATGCGGCAGCATATCCGCAACGCCCTGAACAATACCTTGAGCCGACTGGAATCGCACTTTTTGTTGTCCGACGCGAAGCCGACGAATTTCACCCGTTGCCGCTCGTAGGTTGCCGCCTGTTTCAGAAGGCTCGGCAAATGTTTTTTGGAGAAAGCGGCATTCTCTCCCTGACGAACAGCAGCGGGCTGCATTACTTCGAGACGCTCGGCATCCCGCTGCTCAATGGTCGTTTGTTTACGGATGCCGACCGTGCCGATGTGACGCCCGTCGCCATCATCAACGAAGCGGCGGCGGGATGCGGCGCGTTGTCGTAACAAAGCAAATACGCCGCGCGTGGCAAATCGGATTATGCGCTCGCGCGATTGAACGAACGGCGAGAATCATGGGATGATGACTCAGCCACGCAATGCACAAGCTTATGAATCACGAATCTTCTTCTGCATACATTCACGGCACGGAGCCGGAAGAGCAGGCGCGGCTGTCGTTGCTGAACGATCTGCTCAACGTTGGCTCGTTGCGCGAACTGCATGTACAAGGCGGCGAACGCATCCTCGATGTCGGCAGCGGGCTGGGACAATTGTCGCGGGCGATGGCGCGGGTGACCGGTGTGCGCGTCGTGGGCATCGAACGCAGCGCCCAACAGATTGCCGAAGCCGAACGGCAAGCCGCAATGGCGGGCGAATCGTCGCTCGTCGAATTTCGGCAAGGTGATGCGACCCACTTTCCGTTGCGTGATGAGGAATGGGGCACGTTCGATGTCGCGCACACGCGGTTCCTGCTCGAACATCTGCGCGAGCCGTTGCCTGTGGTCGAAGCAATGGTGCGCGCGGTGCGACCGGGCGGGCGCATCGTGCTCGAAGACGACGATCACGACATCTTACGCTTGTGGCCGGAGCCACCGGGCTTTGCCGAATTGTGGCACGCCTATCAACGCAGCTATGACCATCTTGGTAACGACCCGATTATCGGGCGACGGCTGATTGCGCTGCTGCATGAGGCGGGCGCAGAACCGGTGCGCAACACGTTTGTCTTTTTCGGCAGTTGCGCAGGCGAAGCGCATTTTCCGCTCTATGTCGAAAACCTGATCGGCGTCGTCAACGGTGCGCGTGCGACCGTGATTGACGCGGGCTTGCTCGATGCGGCGCAGTTTGATGCAGCAATTGAATCGCTGCACGAATGGAGTCGGGGCGCGACAGCGACAATCTGGTATGCGATGTCGTGGGCGGAGGGGCGTCGCCCGGCAGCTACCGCGCGCGACTGAGCGACGATTTCGTTCGCAACATCTCTCCACCTCGGTTCCGTTTTTGGGACAACGTGATCCCGAAAGCGAACATCGCTGTGCTTCGCGATAAGTTTCTCGCTGCCACAACACACGTGTTTTCAATCGTTCTTCTTCCCCCTTCAATGGCACAGCAGTTGTCTACAATTTTTCAGCGGCATTACGTCTGATGTTCATCAGCACCTTCCGAAAAGGAGAGAATGAAATATGAATCACTTGTTCACTGACCTGTTGTTTGGCGCGCGTTTGTTACGCAAGCATCCCGGTTTCACGCTCGTCGCCGTACTCACGCTCGCGCTCGGCATCGGCGCAAACACGGCGATTTTCAGCGTCATCAATGCGGTGCTGCTGAAGCCGTTGCCGTATGACAATCCAGAACAATTGATTACCACGCGCGGCAATCAATCGGTGCCGGATTTGAATGACCTCCGCGCTTGGAGTCAATCGTACGCAACAGTCGGCGGCATCAATCAGCAACCGCTGGATTACACGGGCGGCAGCGAACCGCAGCAACTTTTGGTCGGGCACGTGACGGGCGGTTTCTTTGATACGCTCGGTGTCAAAGCGAAGCTCGGACGCACGCTGAACTACGAAGACGACAAACCCGGCGGCGCGATGATTGCGGTGTTGAGCGATACGTTGTGGCAACAGCTTTTCCAGCGCGATCCGAACGTCATCGGCAAAACGCTGCCGCTCAGCGGCAACAGCTTCACTGTCGTCGGCGTGATGCCTGCGGGCTTCAAAGCGCCGCGCGACAATTCCCAATTGTGGGTTCCGATTCACGTCACGAATGGCGAAGCAGCGGCGTATCGCGGCGTACATTTTTTGCACGCCTATTTGCGTTTGAAGCCCCCTGTGACGTTGCAACAAGCCGCGACCGAAATGCAAGTGCTGGACAAACGTTTGGCTGAACTCTATCCGGCGGAGAATAAAAATCGGCGGACGATTCTGCTGCCGTTGCTCGAACGTGTGGTCGGCAACACGACGACGACGCTGTGGGTGTTGTTCGGCGCGGTGGCGTTGGTGTTGCTGATTGCGTGCGCGAACTACGCGAATTTGTTGTTGGTGCGCGGCGCGGCGCGGCAACAGGAAATGACGGTGCGCGTGGCGTTGGGCGCTGGGCGCGGACGGGTCGTGCGACAAATCCTGACCGAAAGCGTGTTGTTGTCCGTGCTCGGCGGCGTGGTCGGCTTGCTCTTCGCGCAATGGGGCGTGGACTTGCTGCTCGCACTCAAGCCGGAAAATTTGCCGCGATTGGAAACCATCAGTCTGGACGCGCGCGTGCTGAGCTTTGCGTTGTTGGTGTCATTGCTGACGGGCATTGTGTTTGGCCTCGTGCCGGCGTGGTCGGCAACGCGGGTGAATGTCAGCGAGGCGCTCAAAGATGGCGAACGCGGCGGCGTCAGTTCAACGCGGCATCGGATGCGCAGCACGCTGATTGTCTTTGAAATGGCGATGGCGTGTTTGTTGCTCGTCGGCGCGGGCTTGCTCATCAAAAGCTTCTGGCATCTGCGCACGGTGCAGCCCGGCTTCAACCCCGACAAGCTGGTGACAATGCGCATCAACCTGCCCGAAAAACGCTACAAAGACATCCCGAAGCAAATGCAGTATCGGCAATCGCTGCTGGCCGAAGTGAATGCGTTGCCAAACGTGCAGGCGGCGCTTGTCAGCGAATTGCCGCTCAGTGGCGATTCGCTCAATCACGATTTTACGCGCGAAGGTTGGACGTTGCCCGTCGGCGAAGAACCGAGCGTCGAAACGCGCAGCATCGAAGGCGATTACTTCCAGACGATGCAGATTCCGTTGCTCGCCGGACGTGATTTCACGGTTCACGACAAGGCCGATGCGCCGCTCGTGGGCATTGCGAACGAAGCGTTGGTCAAAGCGCATTTCCCGAACGAATCTCCGCTCGGCAAGCGTGTGCGTTGGGCGCGCGATGATGAGATTCATTGGATCACGATTGTCGGCATGGTCGGTGACGTGCGGCATTTCGGCTTGGACGCGCCCGAAGAAGCGGCGCTCTACACGCCCTACGCGCAATCGGGCCGCGAGTGGAAACGCTGGATGACCGTTGTTGTGCGGGGCGCGCAAGCCCCGGCTGCAATGACGGCGGCGGTGAAAACCGCGATCTGGAAAATTGATCCGCAACTGCCGCTCACCAAAGTGCTGACGATGTCCGACGTGATGGCCGAATCGTTTGCCGAACGTCGTTTCAATATGCTGTTGCTGAGCCTGTTTGCCGCGTTGGCATTGGCGTTGGCAGGCGTAGGGATTTACGGCGTGATCTCGTATGCCGTCACGCAGCGCACGCGCGAAATCGGCATTCGGATGGCGCTCGGTGCGGGCGGGCGCGATGTCTTGCGGTTGGTGCTGGGGCAGGGATTGAAGCTGACGTTGCTGGGCACGTTGCTGGGCTTGCTCGGTGCGCTGGCGGCGACGCGCTTGCTCAAGGCGCTTTTGTTTGGTGTGAGCGCGACCGACCCGCTGACATTTTTGGCGATCAGCGCGGTATTGCTGGGCGTCGCGCTGCTGGCCTGCTGGCTCCCAGCGCGGCGGGCGACGAAAGTGGATCCGATGATTGCGCTGCGCTACGAATAAGCGAGGGTGCCGAAAAACAGCCATTCTCAATTTAGGGTTGAAACCACTGCATTCTTCATTGTTCCTTCTTCACTCTTCATTGTTAGACGAGGGAACCCCGGGAAATAATGAAAAAGGAAGAAGGAAAAATGAAGAATCGGTTTCGTGTCGTCCACGGCAGTTTCAAATCGAGAATTGCTGAAAAAAAAGGGAAGAAGCCGCGACGTTGCCTCGTCTAATGGTTCGGTTGCAGTTTTTGTGGTACAAACCATTCCCATCATCAACGCCAGAGGAGGCATAGTATGTTGAAGCGATCTCTCAAACCTTTTCGCATTGTTGTTGTGTTGTTGGCCGCCGTAGCCGCGTTCGTCGGCATCAGCGTGCGCGCTGGTGGGTGGGCGACGATTACCGTCGCTGACCTGCCCGATCATTTTGTCGCCGGACAAACGACCCATCTTTCCTTCACGATTCGCCAGCACGGCGTGAAGCTGATGGACGATTTGACGCCGTCGCTCGAAGCGGTCAATGGCACGGAAAAAGTGATAGCGAGCGTCAGCCGCGAAGGCACGAACTATCAGGCCAAATTCACGTTGCCGAAGCCGGGCGCGTGGACGATCACAATCAAAAGCTCGTTCGGCCCGAATGACGTGACGCTGCTGCCGATGCAGGCGCTCGCGGCGAATACACAAGCGAAGGCTTTGTCAGAGGCCGAACGCGGACAACGATTGTTTGTGGCGAAAGGCTGTTTGCAATGCCACAAGAATGACAACGCGGGCGTCAATGGTCGTTTTCCCTGGGCGACCGATTTGACGAGCAAACATTACAGCAACGCTTACCTCGCGCAGGTCTTGAGCAATCCGCAAACGGCGCTGGCTCCGCCGAAAAATGAGCGGATGCCGAACCTGAATCTCAAACCCAATGAAATCGCGGCGCTGACCGCGTTTCAGAACGCAGGCAAGCAAACAGCGAAAAACTGAAGGCCGATGGAACAACGTTTTGCCCGCAGCCCTGACGAGTTGAAACGCTCGTCAGGGCTTTTGTTTTTGCGACGGCTTGAGTATCTTGGCACGCGCAATGGATGTCCAATTCATAACAGGAGAATTTTGTGGCTACACCTGCAATTCGCACGACTGTTGTTGGTTCGTACCCTGTGCCCGAATGGCTTGTCGCGCTGCCGAGTCAACAAGCGTTGATGGACGCGACTAAAGTCGTTTTCAAGATTCAAGAGTTGGCGGGCATTGATGTCGTGGTGGACGGCGAGTTGTATCGTTGGGACGTGAATCATCCCGACACGAACGGCATGATCGAATATTTCATTCGCCCGATGGGCGGCATCCGTTCGGCCATCACACGCAGCGATGTCGTGGAGTTTCGTCAGCTTGAAGGTATGGGTTTTCGCGCGGCTCCGGCGGGCGTCGTCGAAGGCGAAATCACCGAAGGCACGTTGAGTCTGGTCGAAGATTACAAACGCGCACGCGCCTGCACGAACCATCCAATGAAGTTCACGCTGACCGGCCCGCACATGCTCTCGAAAACGCTGATGGATCATCATTACGGTTCGCGCGCGGAACTGGCGTTGGGCTTGGCGCGTGCGTTGGCGTTGCAGGTCGCCGAACTCGATCCCGAAGTGATTCAGATTGACGAAGCCAACATTACCGGCCACCCGGACGAAGCCGAATGGGCCGCCGCCGCGATCAACGTCGTGCTCGACGCCGCGACGAAAGCCAAAGAAAAAGGCGTGCATTTGTGCTTCGGGAATTACGGCGGGCAAAGCATTCAACGCGGCGAATGGCGCAAACTGATCGGCTTTCTGAACGCATTGCATTGCGATCACGTCGTGCTGGAAATGGCCTTTCGCGGCTATGATGAATTGCAGTATTTTGCCGCAGACTTAGACCCGCGCCTCGGCCTTGGCTTGGGCGTCATTGACATCAAAGTGAACACCGTCGAAACGCCCGAAGTTGTTGCCGGGCGCATCGAAGCCGCCGCGAAAATTATGGGTGAAGGGCGTATTCAGTGGGTTCATCCGGATTGCGGCTTCTGGATGAACAAACGTTCGATTGCGGATCGCAAAATTGCGGCGTTGGTGCAAGGACGAGATTTGTTTTTGGGAAAGAAATGATCTGAACCAAGGGAGTCGTTATGAACAAACTGCTCAGCGTCAGCCTATTTGTTGTTCTTTCGTGCAATTTCGTTTTGGCACAACCAACCGCGCCCGATGGCTGGCTCATTGCTTCACCGCGTGACGAGATCAGTCCGAAATTCGGCTACGACGCGAAAGGTGGCCCAAAAAGCGGCGGAGATGGCAAAGGCGCGTTGCTGATTGTCAGCGATGAACGTGCCGGACTCGATGGCTATTGGACAAAAACGTTCCTGATCACAGGCGGCAAGAGCTATCGCTTTGCGGCGCTGCGCAAAATTGACAACATCGCCAGCCCGCGTCGCAGCGTCGTCGTGCGCATCTTATGGCAGGACGACAAAGGCAAATCCGTGTTGCTCGACACACCCGTCGTGAGTGGCTATTTGCGCGGCGCAGCAGCCATTGCCGAACCCGAATATCCGACCGACAAAGCGACCGATGCCGATGGTTGGACAGAGGTGTCGGACACGTACACTGCGCCCTCGAAAGCCACGCGCGCCGTGGTCGAATTGCATTTGCAATGGGCCCCGCGCGGCAAGGTCGAATGGAGCAATGTTTCGTTCACAGAAACGCAACCTTTGCCCGAACGCAAAGTCCGTTTGGCCGCCGTGCATTTTCGTCCGCAAGGCGGCAAAACGCCGCTCGACAACGCTGGACAGTTCGAGCCGTTCATCATTGAAGCCGCGAAACAAAAGGCCGATTTGATTGTGTTGCCGGAAACGTTGACGTTTTACGGTCTCGGCAAACCCTACGTGGATTGCGCCGAACCGATTCCCGGCCCTGCGACGAATTACTTTGGCGAATTGGCGAAGAAACATAATTTGTACATCGTCGCCGGTTTGCTCGAACGCGATCAGCATTTGGTCTACAACGTGGCGGTGCTGCTCGCGCCCGATGGCAAGCTTGCGGGCAAGTACCGCAAAGTCGCTTTGCCACGCGGCGAAATCGCAGGCGGCATCGCGCCGGGCAATGAGTATCCGGTGTTCGAGACACGCTTTGGCAAGCTGGGGATGATGGTTTGTTATGACGGCTTTTTCCCCGAAGTCGCGCGCCAATTGACGAGCAACGGAGCCGAAGTCATCGCGTGGCCGGTCTGGGGCTGCAACCCGCTGCTGGCGCAAGCGCGCGCGGTCGAAAATCATGTTTACCTTGTCAGCAGCACTTACGAAGACATTTCGCGCAACTGGATGCTGACGGCGATTTATGACCACGAAGGCAAGACGCTCGCGCATGCCGAAAAATGGGGCACGATTGTGATGGCGGAAGTGGATTTGAATAAACGATTGCACTGGGCGAGCCTCGGCGATTTCAAAGCCGAAATTCCGCGCCACAGTCCGGTCGTGAAATAGGATCAGACATTCTTCATTCTTCACTCTTCATTTTTTTACAGAGAGAAATTTCACCAACGCTTCCCTCGAAAAACAATGAAGAATGAAAAAGGAAAAAGGAAGAATGGCGACAACGATTATGACGCAAGCCAACATTCTCGCGTTTATGGCGCATCCCGACGATGCGGAGTTTCTGTGCGCAGGCGCGCTCGCGCGCCTGAAACAGCAAGGCTCACAAATCCACATCGCCACGATGACCGCAGGCGATGGCGGGAGCGCAGAATTGCCGAACGAAGAGATTGCGCGCATCCGCTACCACGAAGCGGAGCAGGCGGCAAGGATACTCGGTGCGGATTACCAATGCGCGCATCAACGCGATTTTTTTGTGATCTACAGCCAAGCCACGATTTGCGCGGCAATTGAAATCATTCGTCGCGCGAATCCTGTGTTGGTCATCACGCACTCACCACAAGATTACATGCCCGATCACGAACAGACTTCGCTGATTGTGCGCGCGGCGTGTTTTGCAGCCTCTGCGCCGAACGCGAAAACGCACGCGGATGACCCTGCGCCGCCGCTCGCCGCGATTCCGCATCTGTATTACACCGACGCGATTGAAGGCAAAGACATCTTTGGCAACGCGATTGCGCCGGGCATTTACGTGGACATTTCCGACGTGATCGAAACAAAAGCCGCGATGCTCGCCTGTCACGCGAGCCAGCGCGATTGGCTGCTGAAGCAACATGGGATGGATCATTACGTCGAGTCTATGAAGCATTGGTCGGCGCAACGCGGCAGCGAAATCGGCGTCGCGTATGCCGAAGGCTTTCGCCAGCATTTAGGCCACGCCTATCCGCAAGATAATTTGTTATCCGCAATCTTATGAATTACGTCGTCGTCACTGGCGTCTCAACTGGCATTGGTTGGGCGATCACGAAAACGCTCACGCAACACGGAATGCACGTGTTTGGGAGCGTGCGCAAGCAAGCGGATGCGGAGCGATTGCAGCAGGAATTCGGCGCAATGTTCACGCCGTTGTTGTTTGATGTGACAGACGAAACTGCGGTTCATGAGGCCGCCAAACTTGTCCGCCAACAACTCAACGGGCAAATGCTCTTTGGCTTGGTCAACAACGCGGGCGTCGCTGTGCCGGGGCCGCTCTTGCACTTGCCGATTGCCGAACTGCGCAATCAATTGGAAATCAACGTCACGGGGCAGGTCATCGTCACGCAAGCCTTCGCGCCGTTGCTGGGCGCAGATCGCAGCCTGCAAGGCAAGCCCGGTCGCATCGTCAACATCAGTTCCGTCGCGGGCAAAATGGCGATGCCGTTTGTCGGGCCGTACACGATGTCGAAGCACGCGCTGGAAGCGTTTTCGGAATCCTTGCGCCGCGAACTGATGCTCTATGGCATTGACGTCATCATCATCGGCCCCGGCTCCATCGTGACGCCAATTTGGGACAAGGCGCAGGCACTCGACATCACGCCGTTTTCGCAAACCGAGTACGGCAAAGTGCTCGGCAAATTCCGCGAATTTATGGTCTCGCGCGGCAAGGCGGGCTTGCCCGTCGAACAAATGGGCGAGCTGACATTGCACGTGCTGACGACACCGAAGCCGAAAGTGCGGTACACGATTGTGGCGAACAAATTCAAGAACTGGACGCTGCCGCGTTTGTTGCCGAAACGGATGTTCGATAACCTGATCGCCAAGCAACTCGGATTCAAATAGAGGAGGCATTATGCGAAAGATATTCTCACGGCAGAGACACAGAGGATTCACAGCGATTCACAGAGGAAAAACAAAGAGCTATCTCTGTGCAACTCTGTGTCACTTCTGTGTCTCTGTCGTGAGTGTATTTTTCTTCTCTCAGCTTACCTTCTCACAACCGCCGCCGATCTACGTCACGCTCTGGTTCGACACCGAAGATTACATCCTGCCGCAGAGTGATGATGCGGCGAAGCGAGTTGCTGAACTGCTCACGCGGCTCGGCATCAAAGCCACCTTCAAAGTCGTCGGCGAAAAAGCGCGCGTGCTCGAACAACGCGGGCGCAAAGACGTGATCGCTGCCTTGAAGAAGCACGAAATCGGTTATCACTCGAATTACCACAGCATCCATCCAACGCCCGCCGAATACCTGCAAAACGCCGATTGGGACGAAGGCGTCGCGGAGTTTTATCGGCGCGAGCTTTCCGGCGTGAAAGACATCCAACGCATCTTCGGCGTGATGCCGAGTTGCTACGGCCAACCCGGCAGTTCGTGGGGGCCACAAAGCCATGCCGCGCTCAAGCAAATGGGCATCAACGTGTATCTGGATGATTCGACGCACGTCGGCATTGATGGGCAGCCGTTTTATTACGGCGGCATTCTGAACATTTTCAATATGCGCCCGAACCTGTGCCGCATGGATTTGTATGGCGAAGGCAATGTCGCGAAAGGCAAAGCACAGTTTATGGCGGCGTATGAAGGTTTGAAGGCGAAAGGCGGCGGCACGATCAGCATTTACTATCATCCGTGCGAATGGGTACATCAGGAATTCTGGGACGGCGTGAACTTCAGTCGTGGCGCGAACCCCGAACGCAAAGATTGGAAATTGCCGAAGACGCGAACGAGTGAAGAAACAGAGAAGGCGTTTCGAGACTTCGAGGAATATGTGAAATTTATCAAGGCACAAGACAATGCACGCTTCGTAACCGCACGAGAGCTGGGCGAATTGTATCAAGACCGCTTGTTGCCAAAACAGCAATTCTCCACCGATGAAGTGCTATTGCTGGCGCGTGCTGTCCAAAAGGAAATCACCTTCCAACGCATCAGAGATGTCTCGCTCTCGAGTGCGGACATTTTTTACCTGTTAACGGAGTCTTTGCGCGAAGCTCTGAAAAATAACAGCCCGCCAGAGATTTACGGATCAGTTAGTTATGGGCCTACTCGTCCGTACAAACCGTCGCTCGGAAGACCTCCGCTAACCTCCATCACTTGGGATGCCTTGATGACCGCCTCCCGTGATAACTCACTCTACGATATATCCAACCTGCCAAATCGTCATATCCCCAACGAGGTATGGATAGGGGCGGATTGCATCTCTCCAGAAGATTATTTGGCAACGATAGCTAAAGCGTATGAAGACCTTATTCTGGGGAGAAAAACAAATCGCCTTGAGATTCAGCGCGGCAATTTCACCGCTGACAAATACGTCGCCGATGACGATCCGAAAATCTTCAATTGGGTCATTCACCCCGCAGGCTTTCACGCGCCGAAGCTGATGGAATTGGCGAAATTACAGGCCTGGACATTGAAACCCGCCCTGATGAAGAAATAGAACACGGATGGCACGGATGTTACGGATGCACGCGGATTTTCTCATAGGTTGCTCAATCGGTAATGATCCGTTGGCTCCGTTTCATCCGTGTTCCATTGCAGGAGTTTGAATGATCGCTCGTTTCCTTTTACGCATAGGTTTTCTCGCCTTTCTCACGCTCACCCTTCAGGCGCAAGTCACCAAAGGCGAATATCTCCAACTCATCCAGCGCGCCGCTGAAGAAGGCATCAAGACTCATCCGCAAAGCCTCGAAACGTGGAAAAAGAATCCGAAATATTTTGAGTTGTTCGGTTACTTAGGCCCTAGCACGCAGGTCTATCTCGCCGATCTGCTGGGCTATTTGTATCTCGAAACCAAAGATACAAAATACGCCGAACAGGCGCGCGACATGCTTATCTCAGTCATAGACATGCGCGAACAATATACGGATGAATTCAAAAGCCGCCGCATCGAATACCGCAACGGCGTGCCGGCGATCACGGACTTTTTCGTGATGCCGCCCTATCTGCGTTCGTATATGCGCACACGCGACAGCGGTGTCTTCGACAACAACACACGACTGCGCATCGAACGCGATTTGGCGTTTAGCTTGAACCACATCTTCTACTTTCCCGAATGGGGCGCACAAAATCGCGCGATGTTGCGGGCAGAGAGTTTGTACTATGGCTCGGTTGCGTTGGCGCATCATCCCGACGCGAAGAAATGGCGACAGATGGCGGAAACATTGGCGAGCGACAGCCTGAAGCAATGGCAAATCGAAGACGCGCCGCTCTATCACGCGGTTTGGCTGTCTTCGGTGTTTTCGTATGCGGATGTCAGCCATCAGCCAGATGTGTTGTGGTCTCCCGTCGTGAAATATTACCTGGATTACTTCGTGCAGTTGCTGACGCCGCACGGCAACGTAGCCGATTTTGGCGATGCGCATTGGAACGACAGCAACGCGCTACGATTCGTTTCGGTCTATGAAAAAGCGGCGGTTGTGTATCGCAATCCTGTCTATAAATATTTTGCTGAAGAATTGCTGCGCCGCGCTGTCGAACGCATGGCGAGGCAGCAAAACATCACATCGGCTGCAGTGAACGTCGGCACTGCCTATGGTTCCTACTTCACCGACGCGCACGCCTGGGCAGACGATTCCATCAAGCCCGTCGCGCCGACAAACTTAAGCGGCGATGTGTTGGAAGATGTTGTCGGCAAGAAGATCGTCTTTCGCGATGGTTGGAATCGCACAAGCAATTTTCTGTTGTTGAATTACCGCGACGAAGGTGATGGGGGTTGGCTCGGACGCGATTACTTGCGGCAAAATCTGTCGGTCGAGGAAGAGAAAGTTTCGCACGGTCACGCCGATGAAAACAGCATCGCGCTGTTGATGAGCGGCGGTTCGGTGCTGCTACACGACGGCGGCTATCGCCCCGATTTGCCGAGCGGGCCGAGCGGCGAATGGCGTTCTGATTACTTCCACAACCGCGTCGTAGCCCGTAAAAACAGGCGTGCGAAGACGCAAGACGTGTTTTCGTTCCTGCAAAACTCCGGCGCGTATCGCCCCGTCAGAACACAGAAAATTGATTTCCAAGCGTTCAGAGATGTGGACTACAGTCGCACGCGCGTGATTGATGACGAGATGGGCTATCAATGGGATCGTGTCATCACGTGGGTGCGCGACAAGAATTATTGGGTTGTGATGGACGGCATCAAGGCGCTGCGCAGCGATTGGTTCACGTTCACAAACCTCTGGCACACGCGGCAAATCCTCAGCCAGGAAGCACAGTCGTTCGACACGTGCTACGATCAAATTCAAACCGACAAATTGCCTGACGCGAAAGCCTTGCTGCTTCACTTTCCTGAAAATACATTCGGCAAACAAATCGGAACCTTCAAAGAGACGCGCCATTTTCAGGACGAAGTCGGGATGTTCCAAACGCAGTCGAGCTTTTACAAAACGGGCGATACGGAATACTTCGTCACGATTCTGATTCCGCACAACAAAGGCGAAGACGCGCGGAAGATGTTGGCGAACTTTCGCCTGCTCGACACGGGCAAATCGGGGCAAGCGGTGGCGCTCGAAATCAATGACGGCCCCGTAAAATCAATGCTCTGTGTGAAGTTGGATTTGGACATAGACTTGGCGCGCGAAAACATTCGTCCGCGTTATCAATACAATCTCGGCAAAGTGAAGTACGGCGATTTTGAAACCGATGCCGGCTTTCTGTTTGCGCGCATTGTTAACGGAGAAATTGTTTACTCGGCAACAACTTTGACGAAGATTTTGTATCGCGATCAAGTTGTGTTGGAAGCGTTGCCGAACACGTTTGGCTTGCAACTGGACGGCGCTGCGCCGCGCACGGGCTATGCGAAATGGCGCAAGTGGGAAGATGTTGTGAAGGTGCGATAAAAAAGCGGGGACTGGTTCGCCCCCGCTGGGTTGTAGTGCTGGTTGCGCTTCGCCTCAAAACGCTAGTTTCAAATTGAAGCGCACAATGCGCGCGCCGCCGTCGGGAACTTCCCGCTTGAGGAATTGTCCTGGCAGCGATGTGAACACGTTCGCCGGAATGCCCGCCTGCACGGGCGAGAACGCGCTGGCGCTGGGCACGCCGAATTGCGGATGATTCAGCAGATTGAAAAACTCCGCGCGGAATTGCAGATTGATGCGCTCCGTCACGTTGATCTTCTTCGCCAAATTCATATCCCAATTGTTGATGCCCGGCGTGCGCAACGTGTTACGGCCCAAGTTGCCCGTGCGACCGGAATTCGCGGCGATGCCAATGAACATCGCATCACTGCGCGCAATCGGCGCGTTGTTGGCATCAGGATTGACATAGCCCGTCGGACTTGCGGCGTTCGGAACCGCGCGCACGTTTTTGCGCCCCTGCGGATTGAAGTCTGGGCGATCCAGATTGCCGCCGATGCTGTCCGCGTCCTGCCCGTTCGTCACGTTCAGCGGCACGCCCGTCTCGAACGTCAACACGCCCGTCAATTGCCAGCCACCAATCACGCGCCCGACCAAGCCTTTCTGCTCGCGCAGAAACGGCAGGTCATAAACATACGTGATCGAAGCGCGATGTGTACGGTCGAACATCGAAACGGCGCGTTCGCGCGGCAAGCCGCCGAAGATCGAAGGCACGGCGGACATGGCTTGTGAATTTATCGCGCCGAACGTGAAGATGTCGCTGCCGTTGTCAATCAGCTTCGAGTACGTGTACGCGCCCGTCACCGCAAAGCCGTTGGTGAAGCGGCGCGTCACATTGAGTTGACCGGCGTGATAGTTGGAATCGCCCGCGTTGGTGCGAATGTTGCGCTGGCCTTGCAGGTTGTCGAAGCGGCCTGACAAACGATTTGCCGGAATCGGCGTCGTAGTGGTCGGGGTGCGACGCAGCGCCGCCGGAACCAACGGATTCAGGTCTTCCTGCGCAAACAACCGCGTGCCTTTGGAGCCGACGTACGACACGTCAATCAGCCAATTGCCCGGCAGTTCGCGTTGCACGCCGAGCGACCAGCGTTGGAAGTATGGATTCACGAGGTTTGGATCAACCAGCGTTTGCGCGTCCAACGGCGTCAACGGACGCGGCGTGGTGGGCAACAACGTCGAGAGGTTCGCGATCCCGCGCGGATTCGCGGCGCTGACGGTCGAAATCACGCTCGTGGCCACCACGTTCGGCGATGACGTGGCCGCATTCGACGCGATGTTATTGAAGAACGAGTCGTAGCCCATTTGATAGCCCGTGCGAATCACCGAGCGTTTGTCGCCGAACACTTTGCCCAGCACGCCGCTCTTGAACGAAGGCGACCACGCGATGCCGAGCGTCGGCGCGAAGTTGTTGTTGTCGGCTTTGACTTTGTTCGGCAAACGATACGGCCCGTCGAACGTCGTCGGGTCAATATTGAATAGCCCCGCAAACGCAGGCGTCGTGACCGAGTTGATCGGCGTGCCGAAATGTTCGTAGCGCACGCCCATCGTCAACGTCAACGTATCATTCACGCGCCAACGATCCTGCCCGAAATAGGCTTGGCGATAGAGTTCGGGGTAGTACGCGGGACTGCCGAAATCGCGGCGCGCGCTGCCTGTGCCGGGGCCGGAGCCGCCGAAGTCATCCACGAAATTCGCAAACTCTGTGAAGCCGCCGCCGCTGCGATACGCGAGCAATCCACGTTCGACAATCGGCGCGAATTGGCGCGACCGCTGCATCATCTGCTCTGTGCCAATGCGGAACGTGTGATTGCCGCGAATGTGCGTGACCGTGTCCTGGAACAAATAGTTGTTCGCCACGCGGCCTTGCGGAATGTTGGTTTGAATGCCGACATTCGTAGTCGCGGGCGTCAAGCCTGTGCCGAGATCATAGCTCGGTAACGTCAGCCCCAATTGATTTGCCGGATCGAGCGGGAAGCCGAGATCAATGCGGTTGTAGGCGAGCCGCGCTTCGTTCGTGACGGTCGGCGCGAAGATGTGCGTTTCGCTCACGAGGAAGTTGCGGTACTTGTTGATCTGGCTGGTATTGAAACCGGGGAAGCCGACGGTTGCGCCGCCCGTCGGATTGTTCGTGTCGTCGTACAGGAAACGACCGGAAAGCTGCGATTTTTCGCTGAGCTTGTGGTCAATCTTCGCCATCCATTGCCGTTGCAGGAAGGTTTGTGGGTAGGGATAGACGAGCGTGCCAAATTCGATGTCAGGACGACCGTTGCCGAGCGCGACTTTGGACAGATTCGCCGTCGCGTCCGCGCCATTCGTGATAGTCAGGTACGTGTCCACGTTTTTGTTCGTGCCTTGCGGAAAGAGCGTGCGCAATGTGGCACGCCCGGCAGCCGAGAGCGTAATCACATTCGCCGTCTGCGAGGCGTTCTGTCGTTCTTCCTGATACGAACCGAAGAAGAACGTGCGATCTTTTTTGATCGGCCCGCCGAACGTGCCCGAAAACCATTGATCGGTGCCGGGCAACGGACGGCCTCGGCGTTGGACGGCGGCGACGAGCGATTCGGTGTTGGAGATCGCATTGAAGCGCGTGGATTCGATCAGGTAGGCCGCTGATCCGTGAAATTGATTCGTGCCGGATTTGGTGATCGTGTTGACGACTGCGCCGCCTGCTCGCCCAAACTCCGCGTCATAGTTGGAAGTCTGTACAGCGACTTCCTGCACGCTGTCGGGGTTCTTGATTTGAAAGCCCTGACCCGCGACGGAGATGTCGTTGTTTTCCGTGCCGTCAATCAGGAAGTTGTTCGAGCGCCCGCGCGAACCATTGACCGAAAATGTTTGCACGCCCGCGCCGTAGCGATTCGTCGAAACGCCCGGCAACGTCAGCGCGAGCGACACGGGGTTCCGCGTGGCAATCGGCAGTTCCGTGATTTGCGTCGTGCTGATGTTGCCGCCGCGCACGGGCGCTTCGGTTTGCAGCGACGCGCCCGTTTCCGCCGTGATGTCTACGGCGATTTCCTGCGTGCCGGGCGCGAGCGCAGCATCCACTTGCGCAATTTGATTGGCGTTGACGGTGACGTTGTTTTTGCTGAGGACGGCGAAACCGCTGGCGTTGATTTTGACGGTGTAGATGCCCAAATCCACGGCGTCGAAGCGATACAAGCCTTCGCCGTTCGAGACCGTCGAACGGCTGACGCCGGTGGCGTTATTCGTCAGCGTGATCGCGGCGTTGGCAATGACTGCGCCGGTCGTATCGCTGACGATGCCGCTCACCGTGCCGCGACTGGTTTGTGCCAATGCGGTGAGACAACATGTGAACAACAGCAGGAGCAAGACCCCGCTCCGCTGCACAATTTGACGTTTCATAATTGACCTCCAAACAAAAAAATATCCAGCCTACTTCAACAGAGAGACACTCGCTCCCGAAACAGAAGCTGCCGCTTTGAAGCTTGCTGGATGGGTTAATGAAGTGGTGGCTGGTGGTCGGTGGTCAGTGGTTGGTGGTTGGTTATTTATGTGGCGTTATCACAGCCAAACAACCAGCCACCAGCCACCAGCCACCGACCACCACCTAAAACTCAAACCTTCCGACCAACTGCACAATGCGCGGCGCGAACGTGCCGCCGACGCGCCCGAACACGGTGCTGTTCACCTCGAAGATGCCGTTGGCTCCGCTCTGGCCTGTCACGAGAAAATTCGCGCGATTCAGCACATTGAAGGCTTCCACGCGAAATTGCAGCCGCGACGTTTCCGTCACCTGCACGTTCTTGATCATCCCGAAATCCCAATTCACGTAGAGCGGGCCGTTGATGAACGCGCGCTCCAACGTACCGGTTTGACCGGGGCCGTTGTTGAAGAACACTTGCCCGGCGAACGGCGTCGAGCCTAAGCCTTCCGTCGCGCGGCCTGTGCCGGTGCAAGTTTGCTGGTTCAGGTTGATGATCGAAGGATTGATGTAGTACACGCCGCATCTCGTTTTGTAGATGCCGACCAAATCTTTGAGCTGCGATTTGGACAAATTCGTTTGCGGCGTTTGCCGATCCGATTGCGACGCGCGATTCCACGTGCCGCGCCGATCTACGAACGTGAGCGGTGCGCCCGTCGCAATCGTCATAATCGAAGTCATCTGGAAGCCGCCGAACACACGATTCACCCAGCCGCCTTGATTCAACCAACGTTTGCCGTTGCCGAAGGGCAGTTCATAGATGCCGTTGAAATTGAAGACGTGTGTTTGATCGTAGTCAGCGCGTTGGTATTCCCATTCGGGATGATCGTTATCCAGATTCACATTGAACTTGAATTGATCCGTGCCCGAAGCCGTTGTCAACGTCTTCTGGAAGGTGTAATTCGCTTGGAACTGTAAGCCGTTCGAGAAGCGTTTACGAATCTCGGTTTGCAGCGAGTTGTAGTTGTACATCGCGCCGTTGGTCAGCACCGAAATCACACCGCCGTTTGGATTCGGACGGAACGGGAAGTTGCCTTCCAAACCAAGCCCAACATACACGCTGCCAATCAACGCTTGCGGTGTGCCATCGCGCAGGAAGTTGATGACGGTTGGATTCGTAACAAAGCCATTGTTGGGCAACAGCGGAAACACCGTCAGCGGTTGGCATCCTGGATTTTGCTGCGCTGTACAAACCGGATTGTTCGTCAGCAACAGATTGTTGCGCGCGCGAATGAAGTCGGCCAGGAAGCCGTTCTTGATCATCTCGTAACGGTTGTAATCAATGCCGCGCGGCAGGTTGTTACTGCGTCCGCCGACATAGCGGATTTCGAGCGCCGTGCCCCAGCCGAGTTCGCGTTGCAGCCCGAAGTTGTACTCTTGCGAGCGCGCAATTTGATAGTTTGGATCAATCGCAAAGATGGGCGCGAAGTTGCCCGAAATCGCGTTGTTTTCGGCAAACGTGCGCGGCATCTTGAACGCGGGCGGCGTGATCGTGGGCAATGCGCCGACGCGAGCATTCAGCGCGTTGTTTGTGACTGCCGTCGAAAGCCCGACGTTCGTTTGTTGCGAGCTGTCCTGCGAGCGCAGGATTTCGTCGTTCACATAACTCACACGATAGCCGCCGCGAAACACCGTTTGGCCTTGTCCGAAGAGCGACGTGAACACGCGATTGCTGAACGTCGGCGTCCAGGCAAAGCTGACGATGGGCGCAAAGTTGTTTTTGTCCGTGCGATTCAGCTTGTTGCCGCCGAAGCCGTTGATGAAATCCACGCGCCCGCTCGGATCGAGCAAGGCTTCGCGCACAGTTTTTCCAGCCGGAATCACGGGTTCTAATGCCAATCCCTGCAACTCGCGGACGGGCGTGAACAGTTCGTAGCGCAAGCCGTAATTCAGCGTGAAGTTCGGACGCACGCGCCATTGATCGGTGACGTAGCCTGACAACACGTCCCAGCGATAGTTGTAGGCGGCGGGCGCATTATCCACAAAGCCCGACGTGCGTGTCGTGACGTTGAAGGTTTGCGTGCTGGCGCTGGCGATGCCGCCTAAAAGTGCGAGCAGGGAATTGGCCGTCGTTAACTGCGCGTTGCTGATGCCACCCGTGAATTGCGTGGCCGTCAACGCGGGCGTCAACGCGCTGGTGGCCAGCGTGAAGGTGGGAACGGTGCTGAACTTGGCGTAGGTGAAATCGGTGAACACTTGCCATTGCCCGCCAAAACGAATCGCGTGATTGCCAAGCTGCAAATCAGCGTTGTCCTGATAGCTGTAATTGCCCGTATCGCGGCCTTGATTCTGCGTCGTGACTTCGGGGTTGCTAATCAGCGGCAACGTCATGAAAAAGCTCGGTTCGTCGAGGCGACGCGCAAACGCGGGATCGCTCAGGAACGCGCCCGCGCGCACTTCATTCGTGAAGCGCGCCGACGGCGTCCAGCGATAGGCGAGCGCGAGGAATTGCCGCGTGGAGGGTTGATTGAAAACCGGAACATTGGCGAAGCCTTGTGTTCCATCTACGTCCGGGCGGTCATTCAGCCGTTCATCGGTGTAGCTGTAGACGGCGTTCAGCGTGTGGCGATCATTGATGTTGTAATCAAACCGTCCCGTGTATTTGTCGCGGTCGGAGTTGCTACGCTGATTGAAACGATAGCCCGTTGTGGTGCGGCCATCGCCACGATCTACCGCATTGCCCGTGCCCGGCATCGCGCCCAGAATGCGATTGGCAATGACGGAATTGACGCCTGTGAGCGCGGGGTTGTTCAGCAGCGTGAAGAGATTCGCTGTGCGCACGACCGGGCCGCCTTGTGACGCGGGCGTATTGTCGGTGTAGATGAAATTGCCCAACCGCGCGTTCGGCGTCAGCAGCGTGCGGACTTGTGTGACTTGCGTGCGTTGGCGAAAGCCTTCGTACGCGCCAAAGAAAAACAGTTTGTTGCGATAAATCGGGCCGCTGATCGAACCGCCGAGTTGATTGCGATTGAGAAACGGCAGCTTCGTGCCGCTCGCGTTATTGAAGTAGCGATTCGCGGCAAACACGCTGTTGCGATTATAGAGAAACAGCGCGCCGTGATAGTTGTTCTGGCCGCGCGGCGTGGTCATTTGCAATTGCGATGCGCCATAGCCCAAATCGGCTCCGGCGTTCTGCGTCGTGACGGTGAATTCGCCGACGTCATCCACGTTCGGACGTTCGACCGAAAAGACCGAAGCGTTTTGCCGAATGTGGTTGTCCTGAATGTTGATGCCATCGCGTGTGATGTTCGTAAAGGTCGCACGTTGCCCATTGACAGAAGCCGGGTGAACTCCGTTGTTGGCGACGCCGGGTTGCAACAGCAGCAATGAGGTCGGGTCGCGACCATTTAAGGGCAGTTCGAGGATTTGTCGTTTGGTGACGGTGTTGCTCAGTTGTGCGTTCGTCGTGTTGAGCAAATCCACGCCTGCGGTAATCGTAACGCTGTCTTGCGTCGCGCCGATTTCGAGCGGAATCTTCAGCGAGTATTCCTGCCCGACTTCAATCTTGACGTTGTTGGCCGTGTAGGTTTTGAAGCCATTGGCGGTGACGTTGACGGTGTAATTGCCGGGATCAAGTTGCGGCAGCAAAAACGAGCCGTCGTTGTTGGTGACGACGGTGCGTTCTTTGCCGGTTTGGTTGTCGGTGACGTTGACGGTTGCGCCGGGCAAGACGCCGTCCGGCCCCGACACCGTACCAATCAAACGACCCGTGTTCGATTGCGCGAGGGCTGCCGCCGCAAGCAACAGCAGGAGGGCGAGGGGAATTAGGTTCTTCATAGATTGATCCTCTGGAGGTCGTGAGCTGGGTTTCATTTTTCATTTTTCATTTTCGATTTGTCATTTGTCATCGGCGGTGAGCGCCAACCGATGACAAATGACAATTGACAAATGGAAAATGCCTAGAACTTCAGCCGCAGCGCGAGTTGGATAATGCGCGGGTTGCTGCTGAAGACGAGATCCGGTTGATTGAATTGCGCGCGCCCGACCGTGTTGACGTTGCCGACGGCTTGCGTGGCAATGGGGATGACGCTGTTCGGCGTGCCCGTGACGTATTGCGGATGATTCAAGCCGTTGATGAAATCCGCGCGGAATTGCAGCTTCGTGCCTTCCGTCAGCGCGAAATCTTTCGAGAGCGAGAAGTCCACGTTGTTGATGGCTGGCAGTCGTAGCGTGTTGCGGCCTGCCGTGGCGCGCGCGCCGTTGCCGGTTTGGATGTATTGCGCATTCGGATTGACGGCGAGATACCCGACCGTTTTGCCCGCCGTGTTGGTCAGCGCCGTTACCAGGCTCGACGTGCCTTTGACGCCGTTCGGGTTGATGATCGAACGATCTCCCGCCGCATCGCCGTTCAGGTTCGCGTCATTGCCGCTCAGCACCGTCACGGCTTCGCCCATTTCGTACGTGTAGGTTCCGGCAAAGCTGAAGCCGCCGAAGATCGAACGCACAAAGCGATTGCTGCTCTTGGTGAAGAACGGGATGTCATAGATACCGGAAATCGCCAGCCGATGCGGGTGATTCAAAATCGAATCCGCTTTTTCGGCACGCATATTCTGGAAGTCCTGCGCGCGGCGCGGGCTGAGCACCGTGCTGAAGACTTCGGCGGTGGAGTCGTCAATCAATTTGCTCCAGGTGTACGCTGCATTCGCCAAAAAGCCACCTGTAAACCGCCGCGTCAATTGCGTGGAAAAGGCGTGATAGGTCGAACTGCCATTCGATACGAAGCCGACGACGCTCGCGCCGTTGAAGCCCGCTTGCTCGTAGGCCGGGACAAAACGCGAGCGCGCTTGAATGTCATCCAGCGTTACGGTCAGGCGATCCAGATCGGCTTGCGAAGGTCGGCTGAAATAGGTCGGCAGAAAGAGCGTGTCGGTTACTCTGGAGCGCACATTCAACCGGTTCTGGGTCGGCAAATGCACGCCGCGCGTGCCGAGATAGCGCGTCTCCAACGACCAGTTGGTCAGGAACTGGCGCTGAATGCTCAAGCTGTACGAAAGCGCGTACGGCACTTTTTGATCTTCAATCCACGCACTCGTTGCCGCGCGTGCGGCAGCCGCAGACGTGTTGGTTGCCGGAACCGTGCTGGGAATGCCGCCTCTGGCCAGGAAGTTCGTTGTATTCGGAGCCGCCGGAATATTCACCGTTACTTGTGCTTGTGGCGGACTCGACAGAATGTAGAGGTTATCCACAATCACGTCGTAGGCCATCGAGAAGCCCGCGCGAATCGAACTCTTGCCGCCGCTGCCGAACAGGAAGCCGAGCAAACCGGAATCGTGATTCGGCGCATACACCAGGCCGAGACGCGGCCCGAAATTTTTGGTTTGTGCTTTCGGTTCGCCGAACGTAATCAAGCCCGGCACGGTCGAAATCGCATTGAGTTTTTGCAGGCTCGCGCCGAACGGCACTTGTTGATAGACATAATTCACACCCGCATTCAACGTGAAGTTCGGACGCATCCGCCATTCGTCTTGCGCAAAGCCGAAGAACAGAATCTGATCGCCGTAATATTTCGACGCGCCAACGTTTCGTTCCGCTAAGAAGTCAGGATTCAAGTCGCGCAGGAAGCGGTCGGTCGTGTTGTATTGATAATCGCCACGCTCGCGTTGCACGAAGGTTTGCGGCGAAATGCTCTTGCGAATATCTGCGCCGAACTTCAACGAGTGGTTGCCCGCGAGGTAAGAGAAGTTGTTGATGAGTTGGTAATTGTTTTCGGTGTTGAATTGCGGCCCGTTCGGATTCGGCCCAATGTCAATGCCCAAATCTTTCAAGCCAATGTTCGGGAACGCATCGAAGCCCGCAATCGGGAATTTTGTGTCGGGAATCGAAATGTCGTTCACAAAGCGGCGATACGACGTGCGCATTTCGTAGGTCAGCTTCGGCGTGAACGTGTGGAGGAACGTGTAGGAGAACAAACGCCCATCCGTCGGGTTCAGGAAGAAGAACACGGGCAACGTCGCGGCATTGTCAATGGCGCGCAGCCGGTTGTAGGTGAAGCGACCGCGATGCTGTGTTTTCTCGCTTTGGTTGTAATCAATGTTCACGACGACGTTGCGCTGATTCGTCCAGTTCGGCGCGTCGAATGAAATGTTGCCGACCGGAATGTTGACGCCATTGACGGCGATGGTTCCGGCATCATTCGTCGCCGCAACGGGGACATATTGTTTGAAAAGCGCGAGGTTCGCCGCGACGAGTCCAGGCACACGATCCAAGGCGGTGAAGCCTGCGGCAGTCGGTGCGGTCAAGCCTGCCGGAGCGGCTGCGTTGCCAATGCCAAGAGCTTCATAACTGGCGAAAAAGAAGAGACGATCTTTGCCGCTGACAATAGGCGAGCCACCTGTACCAAAGCGCGGCAGATGCAACGGGCCACCGAGGTTGCCGCCATAGCGATTGAAGTCGTAGCGCGGCATAAACGTCGTCCCGGGAACGTTGCGTTCGCGCACCACGCCGCCATTTTTCTGCGCCGTGTCGAGCGCATTCAAAAAGCGATTGCGCGAAAACAAATATGCTGTGCCGTGAAATTCATTGCCGCCGGTTTTGGACGCGACGATGAATTGCCCGCCGGTCGAACGCGCGAATTCGGCGGAGAATTGATTGGTCAGGATCGAAAACTCAGAAACAGTTTCCGGCGAAACATAGACGGCGGGGCCGGAGATGTCTTTGCGGTTGTTGTCAATGCCGTCTACGACGAAGTTGTTGTTGCGCGGACGTTGCCCGCCGACGCTGCCGCCCGTGCCTAATCCGAGGCCGCCACTGCCCGTCACGTTGGCCGAAAGTAACGCCAAGTTATAAATCCCGGAACTTGCGGAGTTCGCCGTGGTAATAGAAGTTTGGGGGAGTTCGACGACTTGACGCGAATTGAAGCCCTTGGAGAGATTGGTCGTGGTAGTTTGCACCAGCTCTGCGCCTTCGGCAGAAACTTCTACGGTTTCGGTTTGAATGCCGACTTGTAACGTGACCGGAACGTCCGTCGTTTGATTGAGAATCACGCGGACATCATTGAGCGAGAGCTTTTTGAAACTGGCCGCTTCGACCGTCAGTTGATAATCCCCGGCCAGAAGATTATTGAAGCGGAATTCGCCATCGCCGCTGGATTCCGTTGTCACCGTCGCACTGGTCTTGCGGTCGGTGATGGTGATTTTCGCGCCGGGCACAATGGCTCCGGTCGGGTCTTTCACGATGCCGCGCACATTGCCCGTCGTTTGCTGCGCCAGCGCCGTGCCGAGCAGCGCACAGAGCAGCAGAACCAAGATTGTAACTTGCATCATTGGTCGTAGGTTTTTCATAAGAACACTCCTTTGTAGGGAAGACTTGTTGGGTTGATCTTCAATTGGCCTCATCCAAATCGTAGGTATTGGCAAGTGATGTGCCCTGCGCCAATGTCCCAGGGGCAAATGGTTGTAAGTGAAATGGCTTAGGAAAGATGGGGGAAATTGGCGGGGAAGCGGAGCGAAGAAATAAACAACGGGAAGTTATAAAAAATAACTTGTTCAGAAGGAGAAATTATATTGATTATGATTTCTCGCGGCGGTCTTGAAACTTTTCTGCGGCGGCGACCACTTACCTTATCGAGAGGCGAATTCCATCGAGAAAACCGAAGAAAAACCGAAGAAAAACATCTGAACTTTTTTGTTAATAGATACGTTCTGAAATTCGTCCTGATAATCGAATGCACAGCGGCCTTGTGTGCATTGCTTCATAAGATAGAAAGACCAAACCATGCTCGATGACCTGAGAAGGCATGGAACATTTTCTCGACCCTAAATCTCATGGAGAATCTAAACCGACATCTTTATAGCTTTGGGCCTTACGCCATAGACGTCACGGAACGCCAGCTATTGCGCGCAGGCGAATGTGTGGCGTTGCCACCGAAAGTCTTCGATACGCTGTTGGTGCTGGTGGAGAATCGCGGACGCATCCTGGAAAAAGGCGTGCTGATGAACAAAATCTGGCCCGACAGTTTTGTCGAAGAAAGCAGTCTGACGCAGTACATTTTTCAGTTGCGCAAAGCGCTGGGGGATGACGCTTCGGAACATCGCTTTATCGAAACGATTCCCAAACGCGGTTATCGCTTCATCGCGCCCGTGCAAGAGGAAGTTTGTACCCCAGCCCCGCACGAAGCCGCGCTGGCGGTCGCCGCCGCCGATTTGCCGCGGCTGCCCTTGTCCGTGTCAGACTTGCCCGTCGTGACAACGGCTCCGGCGCTGGCTCCGCGCCATTCGTTTGACTCCACCGTCAGTCCCAGTGCGTTGTCGCTGCCGCCCACGAAATTACGTCTGATCAATGTAGGCTGGGCGGTGACGATGTCGGTCGCGGTGTTGGCTTCGCTCCTTGCGGGCGGCATCTGGTTGACGCGGAACTATGCCGACACGATGACAACGGCTGCGCCTGTGCAAATTACCAAGCTGACTTCGAGCGGACGCGCCATCACCCCCGCCATTTCGCCCGATGGCAAATATGTGACCTACGTGGCCGATGAACTGGGCAAACAGAGCTTGTGGATTCGGCAAACCGAAACGCTCAGCACCGTGCAAATCCTGGCTCCGGCGGATGTTTCGTTTCAGGGGCTGACGTTCTCGCCGGACGGGAATTATTTGTATTACGTCGTCTACAAAATGCCCAAGCACCTGGGTGTGTTGTATCGCATCCCGATTTTGGGTGGCCCTTCGCAAAAAATCCTTGAAGACGTAGACACCGCCATCACCTTTGCGCCCGATGGGCAACGGTTTGCGTTTGTTCGCCAATATCCGGGCAGCTTGGAAACTGCCGTGATTGTCGCCGCGAGCGACGGCAGCAACGAACAAAAATTGGCGACGCGCAAAGCGCCCAGATCGTTTTCGCTCGATGGTGTGTCGTGGTCGCCGCAAGGAGATTTGATCGCGCTGGCCAGCAGTCATACCAGCGCCAGCGGCCCGCGCATGCAATTGGTCGGCATTCGCGTCAAAAATGGCGCGGAAGAATGTCTGAGCGAGCAGGTGTGGGGCAATCTGAAGCAAGTGGTGTGGCGCAAAGATGGGCGCGGCTTGCTGGCGATTGGCTGGCAACAGACGGCCACCGTCGTGGCCAATCAAATTTGGTACATTCCGTATCCGAGCGGCGAACCGCGTCGCGTCACCAATGACCTCATCAACTACAGCGGCCTGAGCCTCGCCAGCGAAACCGGCAAGGTCGTCACCACGCAATCCACCAAGGTTTCGCGGCTGTGGCTCGTGCCTGAAAACGGCACCGAAGAAGCCCTGCAAGCGGCTTCGCTCGGCATTGACAATTTCAGCGAAAAATTAGGTTTGAATTGGTTGTCCAACGGCAAATTGATTTACGGTTCGCGCGCCAGCGGCAACGCCGATCTGTGGCTGATGGACGCGGACGGGCAGAACCAAAAACAATTGACGGTGGATAGCACGTTGGAAGGGCAACCGACCGTCTCTGCGGATGGGCGCTTCATCGCGTTTTTATCGAACCGCGCCGGAACCTACAACATCTGGCGCATGAATGCCGACGGCACGCATTTGCAGCAACTCACGAACGGCCCCTGGGAAAACACGCCAAGCTTCTCGCCCGACGGCAAGTGGGTCGTCTACAACGGTGCGTTTGAAGAGCGTCCCGTGCTCTGGAAAGTCCCGGCAGAAGGCGGAGCACCCATTCGATTGACCGATAATGTTTCGCTGCGCCCGGCGGTGTCGCCCGATGGCAAGATGGTCGCGCACTTGCATTTGGACAATCAATCGCAACGGATGAAATTGGCGGTCGTGCCGATGGAAGGGCAACCCGACATCAAAATGTTCGACACCACCATTGCCGAACCGCATATCGTCAACTGGAGTCCGGATGGTCGGATGGTGACATTTGTGAACACACACGACGGCGTCTCGAATATTTGGGGGCAACCGTTGGATGGCTCGCCGTCCAAGCCGCTGACACATTTCAAGAGCGACAACATCTTCCGCTTTGCGTGGTCGCCCGATGGCAAGAAGCTGGCGTGCGAACGCGGCTTCTACATCAACGACATCGTTCTCATCAGCAATTTCTCCTGATTACGCCAGTGGGTACGCCCGCATCCTGCGGGCAATGTCAAAGACAACCATTGCCCGCAGGATGCGGGCGTACCCACTGTTGACAATCCCAATGGCCTGCCGTACTTTCTGTCCTGCCAAATTTCCAAACGGAACATTCGCTAACCATTGTCAACTGGGGGTCTGATGCGAGTCCTGAAAGTTTTCTTCGCCCTTGTTTTACCGCTGTGCTTTCTGCTGTTGCAATTTTCCGCCCAATCACAAACGCAACCCGCTGCTCAAGATAAACCGCCGGAGAAACCCAAAGACGCCAATGACGAAGGCATTCCCGTGACCAATCAACTGGTCGTGGACAAATGCGCGGCGTGTCACAAACGCGATGACAAAGGCCGTCTCACGCGCATTTCGTACGAACGCCTGACGCCCGAAGGTTGGCAACAGGCGATCAAACGAATGGTGCGATTGAATGGAGTGCGATTGACTCCTGACGAAGCGCGCTCAATCGTCAAATACCTGAGTACCTATCACGGTCTCGCGCCCGAAGAAGCCAAGCCGGCGCTATATCAAGCCGAACATCGCATCATCGAAGAAACCGTGCCGGACGAAAGCGTACGCAATGCCTGTATCATTTGCCACAGCTACGGACGCATCATTTCGCAGCGCCGCACGAAAGAAGAATGGGATTTGCTCATCAACATGCACACGGGCTATTTCCCCGTCGTCGAATTTCAAGGCTTCCGCCGCTTCCCGCCACCGCCCGATGCGCCGCCACCGCCGCCCGGCACCGACACCCGTCACCCGGCAGATCGCGCCGTTGAATATTTAGCGAAAACATTTCCGCTGCAAACGCCCGAATGGGGCGCGTGGCGAGCCAATATGCGCGCGCCGAAAATCGCGGGGCGATGGCTTTTGACGGGCAATCAAATCGGACGCGGGCGCGTGTACGGCGAAGTCGTGATCGAAGCGACGGGCGTCGAAGACGAATTTACAACGAAAACGAAATTGCATTACGTCAAAGACGGCACGACCGTCACGCGCACCGGGCGCAGCATCGTTTACACCGGTTACAGTTGGCGCGGTCGTTCGTTTGGCGAAAAAGGCAACGGCACGAACGGCAGCAACGGAGCCGTGACCGCGACGACTGATCCCGCAGAGATGCGCGAAGTGCTGTTGGTTGCGCGCGATTGGTCACAGATGGAAGGCCGCTGGTTCTGGGGCGATTACGAAGAGTTTGGCATTGATGTTAGCTTGCGTCGCGTGGATGCTGCGCCGCTTGTCTTAGGCATTGATCGCAACGCCATCAAAGCGCCTGCTACAAACGCACAACTGAAAATCTTTGGCGCGAATTTGCCGAGCGATTTGAAACCCGACGATTTGGATTTCGGCTCCGGCATCAAGGTCAATCGCATTGTGAACGCGACGAGCGATCAAGCTACCGTCGAAATTGATGTCGCCGAAAACGCAGCGGTCGGCAAGCGCGACATCGCCGTGCGCCGGTCGTTCGCTTCCGGCGCAATCACGATCTACGACAAAGTGGATTACATCAAAGTGAATCCCGACAAAGCGATGGCACGTTTGGGCGGCGTGAAGTTTCCGAAAGGCTACGCGCAATTCGAAGCCATCGCGTGGAATCGCGGCGCAGACAACAAACCGCAAACGCCCGATGATCTGAACCTCGGCATCGTAGACGCCGAATGGGCGATGGAAGAATTCCCCTCGCTCTATGACGACGACGACCGCGAATTCATTGGCAAGCTGAGTCCCACCGGCTTCTTCACGCCCAACATCGAAGGCCCGAATCCGAAACGCAAATTCGAGCGCAACAACTACGGCGAAGTCTGGGTCGTGGCTTCGTATAAAACCGCTGATGCGAGAGACACGAAACCATTGACGGCGCGGGCGTATTTCGTCGTCACGATTCCGCTCTATGTGAAATGGGATCAACCGGAAGTGGCGCGGTGACGTTATGGCGGAAATACGCAATCCGCACGATGCTTTTTTCAAGCGGCTGTTCGGTGATTTAGAGACAGCGACCGATTTCATTCGCAATTACCTGCCGCCCGGCGTGGTCGCCGTTTTGAATCTGGCGACGCTGACGTTGGAAAAAGAAAGCTTTGTTGATCCGCGCCTGCGCAGCCACTTCTCCGATCTGCTCTTTCGCGTCAAGCTTGTTTCCGGCGACGATCTTTACATTTACTTGCTGGTCGAGCACAAGAGCGCGCCTGATCCGTGGGTCGCATTTCAGTTGTTGCGCTACATCCTACGGATTTGGGAGCGGCTGTTTGAAGCGGGCTGCGAGACTTTGCCGATGATTCTGCCCATCGTGTTTTATCACGGCGCAGATCGTTGGAATGTGGCGCGTGAGTTTCGGCCTTTGGTCACCGGCTCCGCGCTGACCGAGTTGCAAAAATACGTGCCGAATTTTGAGTATGACTTACGCGACGTGTCCGTGCGTGGGGGCGCAGAAATCATAGGACAAGCGCGGCTGCGTGCGGGGTTGGAATTGTTGCGGCATATTTTCAGCCCTGACCTCGAAAAACGAGTGCCAGAAATCTTCCGCAATTTGCGCGAAATGAACCGCGCGGATGCGATAGAATACGTGCAATCGCTGGTGGCGTATTTATCCAACACCAGCCGCGAACTCAAAGAGGAGGTCATAGTAGAAGCTATGCAAGAAGCATTTCCAGTTGAAGAACTCGGCACCGTCGCTCCCTTCGCGCGCACCTGGATCGAACGATGGCTTAAAGAAGGGCGTGAAGAAGGGCGTGAAGAAGGAATTCAATTAGGCGAGCATAATGCTTTAACGTTGCTGACTTTGCGGCAGACGCGACGGAAGTTTCCCAACGTTGATGCCGCCACCATCGAGCGCATTCAAGCCTTACCGAATCAACGTCTGATTGAGTTTGGCGAAGCTCTGGTTGACTTTCCTTCGCTGGACGTTTTGCAACAATGGTTGGCGACGCAGGCGAGCGAACCGCCGGTCAGGTAAGATCACAATGGAGCAATGATGAACAATTATCGGCTGGGCGAATTTCATTCATTCACAAGCGCCGGACAAGAGTTTTTGTACCTTGTGCCAAGCGGCGCGATCTTTGCGTTGGATGACGTTTCATCTTCCATCATCCAGCATCTCTCCGTCGCCGAACGCACGCGCGAATCGTTAGTTGCCGACCTCACTGCAAACGGCATCGCGCGCGTTTCTGCCGAAGAAGCGATTGACGAAATGTATCAATCGCACGCCATCGCCACCGGCAACGGCTTTCCGACCGAAGTGCAAAAAGCGCCGCTGCCGTTTCCGCTGCAATCGTTGGTGCTGAACGTCACGAACCAATGCAATCTGTCGTGCAAATACTGCTACGAGTTCGGCGAAGACCGCGTCGCTACGCCGGAAGGCAAGCCGAAGTTTATGAGCGAAGAAACGGCGCACGCAGCAGTCGAATTCCTGCTGGCGAATTCGCCGGGACGCCGCGCGATTCATTTGACGTTCTTTGGCGGCGAGACGTTGATGAACTTCAAAGTCGTGCGCTCGACGATTGAATATGCCCGCGAACGCGCACGCGCCGAAGGCAAATACATTGACTTCAGCTTGACGACGAACGCGACGTTGCTCACGCCGCCCGTGATTGAATACCTGGCCGAACAACACGTCGGCATCACGATCAGCATTGACGGGCCGAAAGAATTGAACGATCAACTGCGCGTGTTTTCCAACGGGCAAGGCAGCTACGAAATGATCGCGCCGCGCGTCAAAGAGTTGTTGGCGAAACACAAAACCCGTCCCATCGGCGCGCGCGTCACGTTGACGTCAGAAGTTGTGGACGTCAAACGCATCTATCGTCACCTGAAAGACGAACTCGGCTTTCACGAAGTTGGTTTCGCGCCCGTCACGACTTCGCCCGTGCGCTTGTACGCGCTGGGCAACGACGGCTTGAATACCGTGCTGGAACAGTTCACGGAGTTGGCGCACGAATATCTTGAATTCGCGTTGCGCGATGAAATGCACGGCTTTTCCAACGTCAAAGACACGTTGCAGGAATTGCACGCCGGCATCAGCAAAGCGCATCCATGCGGCGCGGGGCTGGGCTTGCTCGGCGTTGCGCCGTCCGGCGACATTGCGCCGTGCCATCGTTTCGTAGATTCCGACACGCACAAACTCGGCACGCTCTCGACGGGCATTGATCGCAACGTGCAAGCCGAATTCCTCGAACGCGGTCACATCAATCGCAAGCCGGAATGCCACACCTGTTGGGCGCGTCCGGTTTGTTCGGGCGGTTGTTATCACGAAGCCTACGTGCGCTACGGCGACACTGGTCACGCGAATCTGCATTACTGCGATTGGATTCGCGGCTGGACGGATGTTTGTCTGAAAGTTTACGGCGAGATTGCAGTGAAAAATCCGAAGTTTCTGGAGCATTTTGACGAAAGGTAATCACAATGAATCACCTCAAGGCGATCAATAAAAAAGCCAGGCGCGTCGAAGAATACATTGCCGCTGAAGAAGGCGATGTGTTCGCGTTACAACAGCAAACGCCGCCACAACAGCGCCCGCATTATCCGATGGGCTGTTCGTTAGTGTTTTCGCCCGGCTGGGAAGTGGATGTGACCGGCGGCACAGCAGGCTTGTGTCAACCGGTCGAACGCGATTTGTACGATTGTTACATCAGTTGTTTCTGGCCTGCACAAGTGCCGGATCACTTGAACAACTATCCCGATTGGACGAGCAAGTGTGCGAGCGCAACCAAAGATTGGCGCAACATTGATCTCGTGTTTCCGTGAGAGGCGATTATGAAACCATCGAAGATAATTTTGTCATTATTGATTTGCGTCTTTGCCTGCACTGCGTTCGCGCAACAAAAAGCGGGCGGGATGTTGTACATCGGCGCGTGGCCGCGTGTGATTTTGGTGATTGACGAAGCGCAGGGCAAAGTCGTGGATCGCATTCAATTGCAAACCGGCACGCCGCAGGGCATCTCGCTTTCGTATGACAAGAAGAAGCTTTATGCCTCGACCTGGAACAACGGCATCGAAGTGATTGACCTCGCCACGCGCAAAGTCATCAATTCGTTCAGGCTCAACGAAGGCGAACGAACTGTACGGATGCGCGGCTTTGCGCCTGACCCGACGGACACACTGTTGTATGGCACGGTCACGGCGGCGATCAAAAAGATAGATCGCTTCGAGATTGAAAAACCGAAGTTTGCCGTGATTGATCTGGCGCAAAAGAAGATCACCAAGACCTTTGATTTTCCTGCCGAACACAGTTCGCCGTTCGGATTTCAGGCGGGCTATCGCGTCTCGCCCGATGGCAAGCTGTTGTATGTCTTCCGCGAAGACGTATTGATTTATGATCTGAAAGATTTCAAGCAGGTGGACAAAATCGAATTGTCGAAGCCTTCGCATCCCGGCGCATTTCCCGTGCGCATTGGCGGCGGCGATGATCCGAACGAAGAGCCGGGCATTGTGACTTCGATCTTCAATGCAACCGATCAAGTCGTGCGCCGTCCCATCTTCGGCATCGCGCGGCTGGATTTGACGACGCGGCAATTGGATTTCACTCCGGTCGGCCCTGCGATTACCGGAATGACGGGACTGCGCCTGACGCCGGATCGCAAGACGGGGTACACGATTGCGTTTTTGGGACGCGGCAACGAACCGACGCGGCGCACGGAGTTCTGGGTCTTTGACATTCCTTCACGCAAGCTCGTGCGCAAACAGGAAGTCGAAACTCGCTCACGCTTCAACTTCGCACTCTCGAACGACGGCAAGCAACTGTACATTTACGGCGCTGGCCCGACGATTGACATTTACGATGCCGCCACGTTCAAGCATCAGCGCGTCATCACGTTCGATGGCGACTCGACGACGCAGTTGTTGGTGGTACGCGGACAGTGAACAAGCATGAATCCAACGTGGTGTCTTCACATCAGCGGAGCCGAAGACTTACGCGAAGCCTTATCGCTTGCTCGCCTCGCTACATTTGAACGCAGCGCCACAATTCAGCCCTTTATCACGCTCAGCACGCAATTGATCGTCGAACAGTTCGGCGATATCGAATTCACACGCTGCTATTTTGGCAACGAGTTTTGTGAACATCTGATTCCTTCAACAAACGCTCTGCAAGCTTCTCTCAATGCCGCCCAGGCTCAAAATCTTTCATTCACGTTTCTCACGCCGTATGTCACGAACGAAGGGCTGCAAGCGTTGGGGCCTTTATTTACGGTACTTGCGCCGCACCACGCCGAAGTAGTTTTCAATGATTGGGGCGTGCTCAATCTCTTGCGCCGCGAATTTCCAACGCTCGTTCCCGTGCAAGGTCGTTTGCTCAATAAGTCATTGCGCGATCCGCGGGTGACGACGATGTACGCGACTGCACCCGCGCCCACGGCTGCGATCACGGCGCTGCAACAGTCGAACCTGGATAACGAAAGCTACACGAACCTGCTCGCGCGCTTTGGCGTCCACACGATTGAGATGGACAATCTGCCGCAAGGCAATGACCTGAGTTTTGCAGAGCGCGGCGTACAAATTGGCGCGTACTTTCCGTTTGGTTTCATCAGCACGAGCCGCGTTTGTATGGCTGCCGGTTTGCATCATCACAAGCAAGACAAGTTCCAACCCGGCGCACCGTGTCGCCACGAATGCCAATCGCATCTGCTCGAATACAGCTACACGAATTCGCCCTTCGGCAACCGCGACCAGAAGTTTTATCTCAAGGGCAACAGCTATTTTTACGCGCACACCGAAGCGATGCTGCGCGCATTGTTTGCGCAAGCCGAGAACGGCCAGATTGCGCGCTTGATCTTCCAACCCAGATTGCCGATGATGGAGGCGCGATGAAAGTCTTAGCGCCCATTGCATCT
>CAZWAK010000054.1:0-44520 GCA_964631865.1 uncultured Heliobacteriaceae bacterium
TTTGCCGATTGGCTTGATTGCAAGTTTGGCGATTTGCACCTTGATTTACGCCCTGGTCGCAAGCGTGATGACCGGGCTGAAAGTGTACACGAGCTATGCCAATGATGCCGCCCCGATAGCCTCCGCGATTGCGGTCATCAACAAACCCTGGCTGAATGCGTTGATTAGTGCGGGCGCGCTGGCCGGGACGACTTCGGTGCTGTTAGTCTTTCAGCTTGGGCAGCCGCGCATTTTTATGGCGATGGCACGCGATGGTTTGTTGCCGACTTACTTTTCTAAAGTCCACCCGAAATTCCGCACGCCACACGTCACGACGATTTGGACGGGAATCATCGTGGGCGCAGTTGCCATGGTGACGGACATTGGTTCGCTGGCGGATTTGACAAACATTGGGACGCTGTTCGCCTTCATTCTCGTGTGCGTTGGTGTGGTAGCTTTGCGCAAAGCTGATCCCCATCGGCCTCGTTCGTTTCGTGTGCCGCTGGTGCCGTTGTTCCCTATTCTCGGAGTGCTTTTCTGTTTTGTATTGATGCTGAGTTTGCCAGTTGAGACGTGGTATCGGTTTGTGATTTGGCTGGCGATTGGCTTGATGATTTATTTCTTGTATGGCGTCCGCCATAGCAAGCTGCGGCAGGCAAGATGAACGCCGTTTGCTTACTGGGGGAGTGGGCGTTTTCCACCCGCTCCCCGGTTCGTCTTCCTCAAGGTGCGATGTTGATTTGCACCGAATTCGTCGTCTTGCCGTCCATCGTGACCGTGACATTGACCAGGCCTTTGCCGCGCAAACTCGGCGGCAGCAAAATGTTGATCTGATCCAGTCCGACAAACTGTCCCTGCGCGCCCGCGTATTCGACCGGAACCGTCACCTCCCCGATTTGTGCCGTCACGGCTGCGTTCGCATTTCGTTTGCGCAGACCCGTCGCATACAACACCAGGTAGGTTTTCTCGTCGCCTGTGCCAATCGTGACCGGGCGCGCGACAACCACGGGGTTGCCTTGTTCGTCTGGGATCGTTGTGTACGTGCGCTCGTAGACGACGGCCTGACCGGGGCGAATGCGTTGAATGTCGGCGGCAGCGGGGCCTTTGCCAGTGGAATCAGCGGTGAAAATATTGGGTGTGACGGCTGCTACTTCAAATTCACCTACTGCATAATGCCCTGAGCCGTTGCCGCCATAAGGCATTGCGCTCGTCCATAATCGTATCTTTACCCGTCCGATGGGCGTGGTTTCTGGCAGCAGAAAATTGATTTGCGTCGGCGAAGCATAGAGCAGCGGGGCCACCAAAATATTGCCGCCCGGCAGCTCAATATAGACTTCCACGCCTGCCAGCGTCGTCGGTAATGGAAGTGTTTGGGCGGCAGCGACGGTTGGGGTCATTCCCTGATTGAACACGCTGACCAAAGAACCCGGTGCGACCGTACGTTGATAGTCAGCGCCTGTTGTCACCACCAGGTCATTGCCTCCTTGCTGCACTTCAAATTCTTCACCTGCGATCTGTGCGGTGGTTTTACGAAAGCCTCCTGTGTTCGCCGTGACCTTTACGCGAATGTTGGTTGGGGATTCGGCGGTGACGGTGAGCCACGCGGTGTTAGAAGTGATCACGGGCAGCGGACAGCTTGTCCCCGTTTCGACGTAATAGCTGTATTCGCCGCCTTCAAATCCGGCAAAGAATTTCTTCGGCGCGGCAGTGAAATATTTGCGATAAGAACAGGCGAAATCCTGGATCAAATTGAAAACGCGCCCGGCAATCGTGACGGTCGCTTGTCGTTTCGCGTCGGTGTTGGGAGCCAATGTGAGTGTGATGGTTTGGCTGCCTCTGCCCGTGCCACCGTTCGGCAATGTAATCCAGTTCGCGGTGCTTTGTGCTGTCCAATCGCAATCGCTGCGATTGCAATCCAATTGCACCGGGAGGCTCGTCGTGTTGGCGGGCACGAGGATGTCGCCTTCTTTATTGATGCGATACACACACCCCGCCGGGCCGACACCAGACATTTTCAATTGATACGAGCCGGGCTTGCCGTAGACCCGTAGTAGATAGGTGGCTGTTTGAGGGACGGTGTACGTTCCCGTTGCAGGCCAGCGAACCTGGGCGGTTTGTCGCAGGTCGCCGAGCGCGAAGGTTCCGCCGTATTCAACCCAGCCCCAATCCGCCGTGATTTCGGAACCTGCTGTGCCGGTCAATTCGATCACATATTGCTCGCCTTCCACGACGTTGAGTTGATATTGATCCAGGTACTGCGATGGCTCCGACCACGCGCAATCGGAGGTCGTGAGCGCGCCGTTGATGGTCTGTCCGACTTGCAACGGCGTGCGTGTGCAACTGGCTCCGACGGCGGTTTGTGTGATGGTTTGCGCGACCGTATCGCCGTGCTTCAAAACGTAACGATCCGTGCTCAATTTTGTGTTGGCAGGCAGCTTGTACGCGACAGTTCCATCGCCCGTGCCGCGCGCACGATTGAAGCTGTTTTCGGGCTGGAGGCGCAGCGTAGTCGTGCCCCATTGTTGGTTGCCATACACCTCATACGGATTGATTTCCCACGAACAGGTTGGCCCGGTCACGCGCTTCACTTGCATCTGAAACTCGCCGCCCGTCCCGGCTAGATTGAGTTCGCTCGGCGTGTACGCAAGCGTAGTCAGACTGCTGCAACGCGGCGTCTGCTTGACGATGATGGGCTGTCCCGCGACGCGATAGACAGCGTATCGTTGTTTGGGGTCAGTCGCCGGATTGATGATCATGAAGAGCGCGTTCAGGATCGTATTGAAAGGCGCGTACTGAAGATTGTTGTCAATGCCGGGTTCGTCGGACGTTGTAAACTGCGGCCCGCAATTGCTGCCGATGACTTCGGTGTCAATGCGGATTTGATCGGTTGGGTCAGTGAACGATTGCCCGAAGCCGTCCACTTCCACATAAGTGCGCGAAAACCGATACTGACAACCCGTGAACAGCGAGAACGAGAACGCGCCGGGAAAAAGCGTTTCCGACGGCAGGAAGGCGATTTCCAGCACCTGCGTTCCTGTCGCGCTCAACGCGATGCCATAGAAATTTTGCAAGCGCGTCGCCACGCCGTCCGGGCCAATAAGATGCACTTGCGAATTGCCCGGAAACTGTTGGAAGTTGAAATTCACGATGCGCCCGGCTTCGCCTTCAAACGAATAACGGCGGGCGGCCTGCGTCGAGTCAAACCACGACCGACACGACGTGGTGCGCAAATCTCCCGTCACCGTTTGATTCGCCGTGATCCTGGCAGGCGCGCACGGATCATCGCTGGCAATCGTTGGATTCTGCACGACAAACACATTGCGTCCGGCAATCGAGATTGCGCCGAGGCGCGGTTGATTGCTGGTGTTGGGCGCGACTTGAAACGTCACTTTGCCCAACCCATTGCCGCTCGCGTTCGTGAACGTAATCCACGCTACATTGCTGCGTCCTTGCCAGGGGCAATTCTCGCCGCCGATTTTCGGCACAACCGTGAATTCGCCATTGCCCCCCGCTTGCCCAAACGCGAACCGATCTTGCAGCAACGTGTAGCGGCAGACTTCGCCATTCGTCAGATAAAATCCTAGCGCGCCGAAGATGCGATTCATACGTCCGTAAAAATCTACGCCCGTCGGGTTCTCGCAACTCGATTCACCACCCGACAGCAACCCCACCAATTGCGTTTGACTGCCCGTGCCAATGAAGATGCCGGAGCCGGATGAGCCGGGTTCGGTGAGGCCGCGCTCCCATTGCACTTTGGCGTAGAACTCACAAAATTCCGCCGGAATTTCTGCCGGACAACTCGCCTCGACAAGCTTCCCGAACGATGCGCGTTTGTAATCGGCTTGCGGATGATGAATGCCCGTGACCGCTGTGCCGACAGGTTGTGCGACGCTCGTCCAACCCGAATACACCACGCCGCCCGGTGGCTGCGCGTTCAATTGCAGCAAGGTGAAATCGTCGGCCTCATCCGTGACTAATAAACTCGCGCCGCGCGTGGGCGGCGTCGTGGGTTGCGAACCCGAATCGTAGTTCCAATAGACTTCGGCGGAACTCGCTTCGCCGCCGTTGCTGATGCAGTGATTCGCGGTCAGGAAATACGGCGTGCCGGTTTTCTTGATGTCGGCGAGCAACGTGCCCGTGCAAGCATATTCGCCGTCAGGTTTGGCAAAAGCGATCAACGCGGTGGCTTTGGCGGCTTCGCGGAATTCGTCGGGCACAGGCTGATTGCAGTTTCCGGCGGCTTCGGGTTGTATCCCGCCGCTCGCACGCGGCGCGCGAAAAATGTGATTGACGGCGTCAATCTGAAATGGCGCGACGGCTTTTTCCAGCGTCGCGGTGTTCGGCACAAAACATTCGATGAGAATTTCTTCGCCGGGCAACATAGGCGTCCAAAAATCTCTGCGCGTGCCGGTGTAGGGCGGGGAAAAGATGTCTGGATTTTGCTGCGAGGATACAAACAGCCGCGTGCCTTCGGGCAATTGCAAGGTTTTAAAATGCACGCGCAGCGATTGGGCTTCCGGGCTGACGAGGCGCAGCAAATACAACGTGCCCTGCGGAGTTGTTTGCGCGGTGAATTCATTGAGGCTTTCGATGGGGCGCGGCAGATGGCGCGCGATGCCGATGCGAAAGTTTTTCTTTTCCTGTGTGCGTTGGCGTTCCACCTCGGTCAAGTTGCCGAGTCGTATCACGCGCACCGCATTGAATTCCGCCGCTTGGCGTGTGCGGCTCAACGGAGCCTGTTGGGCACGCGGTTGCGGCGTGGCAGGCGCGGTGTAGTTCGTGGTTGAGCTTTGCGCTATCACTGTTGGTGACAGGCTCAAGAGCAGACAAAGGAAAAGCAAGCAGAGAACAACGTGAGTTTTTTTCATGGCAAAAGCATCTGTGATGAGGCCCGCGCGAAAGAGGCTGTGCGCAAGCGATGACCGGCTAAGTGGGGAAGTCGGTCGGGCAGCGAGTCAAAGCATGCTTCATCAAAAGCAGCGCGAGGGAAGTGAGAAGCACGCCGCGATAGTATGAAGAGGCGGGCGGAGCGTCAAGCAAATTTTCTGCGGCTCAGAGCACCAATTCCTTGACGCGAATCTTTTTCAGATCACTCACGCCCAAGCCCAATTTGCTGGCGTATTCGACGTGGCCGGGTTCGCGGATGAGGATGTTCGTGTTCGGATCGTCGTCGCGGCGTTTGCCGTTGAGGAAGTCGAGCGTGTTGCGGTCGCGGTTCCAAATCGAAATCGCGCCACGCGCTTTGCGTTCGTTGTCCACGATGTCGAGCAGCAGGCGATCAATCGCGACGGGGTCTGTGCCAAACAAAATTTGCTTCGGATAAAACACATATTTCTTCGTTTCGGCAAACGGCCCGCCGTGCCAGACGCCGCGCAACCCATCCAGAATTTGCAGCACCGTTTTCGACTTCACAGGTTCGACCGCTGCGAGCGTGCCCACGAATGAATAGGTATGCGAGACGCCGTTGACGTGTGTGCGTGCGACGTTGGAAAAACAACCGTACGAAATGTTTTTCAAGCAGCCCGTCGCGCCGACTGCGCCGTGATCTTTGACGTTCGGAATGTTGATGATCTTCGTGAGCGTTTGCGACACGAGCTTCATCAAATTCGAGCGCGTATCGTCTTCGCCAAAGAAATCCGCTTCGACATACACGTTCGGATCGTAGTTCTTGCGATCCGTGTTGCGATTCACTTTTTCGGCGGCAACAATGTTCACGCCTGCGGGCAAGTATTGCGGATAGTTGATAGATTCCAACTGATCATCGAACCGCTCGAAGATATAAATTTGCTGCGGCTTCACGCCCACTTCCATCAGGTTGCGCACGCATTCGGCAACAATCGGCGGCGACGACACGACCCAGGGACGCCCGCCCGCATTGACTTTGATGCCGACGATGTCCGACGCATTGAAGAAGCGTCGCCACGCCTCCAGCGGCTTCTTTTGCTTGGTCAATTCGCACATTCCGCGATTCATCATTTCGCGCACGACTTCGGCGTTGAAGTTGTCGCCGCTTGTGTCCAAACAGTTCGCCGCTTTTACCGTCACCACTCTGCCGGGATACGGGCCGGGCATGCCGAGCGTGCCTGAAGCTTTGTGCGGGCTGACGATTTTGTACTTCGGAATGCCATCGTCGGCATCTGCAAGCGCGACTTTGGCGAGTGGCGTGGCAGCGAGTAAATGAACAAAGGTGCGACGATCCATGTTGTGTCCTCAAGGTTGTGATTCCGTAGCGGATTGAACTACGATGTGCTGGAGAATATTGCGCTGTTCGCGCATTGCGTGTCAATCACCCCAACTCCAGAGGAACGCTTATGAAAATCATTGCCCTGACTCTTTTGCTCGTTGTGCTTTCGTTGTTCGCCGTCTTCGCGCAGAAAGAAGACAAAGTGCTGCCCGCCGACATTCTTTTCAAAAACGGCAACATCTACACCGTCAACGGCGACCAACCCAAAGCCGAAGCCGTCGCCGTGCAATACGGCAAGATCGTGTTTGTCGGCTCGAACGCGGACGCCAAAAAATACGAAGTCAAAGGCGTCAAGGTCGTGGATTTGAAAGGCCGCACCGTCGTGCCGGGCTTGGCCGACGCGCATTATCACTTGTCGGGCGTCGGCTTTCGGGAAATGAATTTGAATCTCGAAGGCACGACGAGCTTGCAGGATTTTCTGGCAAAAGTGAAAGCCCGCGTGGACAAGGCCAAACCCGGCGATTGGGTCACAGGGCGCGGCTGGATCGAAACCTTCTGGACGCCGCAAACGTTTCCGACGCGGCAAGACTTGGACAAAATCGCGCCGAACAATCCGGTGTATTTGACGCGCGCCGATGGGCACGGGGCGGTAGCGAACTCCGCCGCTTTCAAAATCGCAGCCATTGATCGCAACACCGAAGCGCCGTTTGGCGGCGAGATTATGAAAGACAAGGCGGGCGAGCCAAACGGCATGCTGCTCGACCGCGCGCAAGGGTTGGTCGGCAAGCATATCCCCGCTGCGACGCCCGCCGATTACGAACAAGCCTTGCTGCTCGGCGCAAAACGCAGTCTCGAACTTGGCTGGACGCAAATTCAAAACGCGGGCACGGATTGGCGCGAGGTGGATATGCTCAAGCGATTGTACGAGCAGGGCAAGATGAAGCTGCGCATTTACGAAGCGATTCGCGGCCCCGGCGCAGATGCCGAAAAGCTTTTGCGCAAAGGCCCCGACGTAGGTTTGTACGACAATCGTCTGACCGTGCGCGGCATCAAAATGATTCTGGATGGCGCACTGGGATCGAAGGGCGCGGCGTTGCTCGAAAATTACAGCGATCACGACACGAACGGCTTGTTGATGCAGAAGCCGGAACAGGTTTTGCCGATGCTGCGCGATGCGTTGCGCAAAGGCATCCAAATCGAAACGCACGCCATCGGCGACCGCGCGAATCGCACGATTCTGGATTGGTACGCGCGCGCTATGGAGGAGGTGACGCCAATGGAACGCTACGACCGCGAAAACCCGCGTTGGCGCATCGAGCACGCGCAGATTGTGGCACCGAGCGACATCCCCAGATTCAAGAAACTCGGCCTCATCGCTTCGATGCAGCCGTCGCACGCCATCGGCGATTTGCATTTTGCTCCGAAACGATTAGGACTCGAACGCTTGAAAGGCGCGTATGCGTGGCAATCGTTCATCAAGCAGGGAACCATCGTCGCGGGCGGTTCGGATGCGCCGGTCGAACGCGGCGAGCCGATGATTGAGTTTTATGCGGCAGTCGCGCGCAAAGATCAAAAAGGCTTCACGGGCGAAGGCTGGCACGCGGAAGAAAAAGTCTCGCGCGAGGATGCGCTGAAGATGTTCACACTGTGGGCGGCGTACGCCGCATTTGAAGAGAAACTGCGCGGCTCGCTCGAAGTCGGCAAGCTCGGCGATTTGACGGTACTGTCGGCAGACATCATGACGATTCATGAGGCGGAGATTTTGAAGATCAAATGCGCGATGACGGTGATTGGCGGCGAGGTCGTGTTTGAAGTGGAAGGGCAAAAAGGCCGCAAGTGAGATGGTTCAGCGTGCTATGATGACAGCGGATTGAAGCTGCGAGGAGTAAGTCATGAAAGCAACGAAACGCAAAGAATATGGGCAATACATTGTCTCTGATCCTGAGATATGTGGCGGGCAACTGACCTTCAACGGCACGCGCATTTTCGTCAAGGATGTGTTGGAAATGGTGGCGCAAGGTTGGGCGTGGGACAAAATTTCTGAGGCGTGGTTCGGGCGCATCAGCCCTGAAGCGATTGCCGAAGCCATCGCGTTGGCGAATGAGGCACTGGCGCAACAAACGGGCAAACAGCGACGTGCGGCATGAATATTCTCGACGAAAACATTGACCTGTTCACGCGCCGACAACTGATTCAGTGGAAGCTTCATTTTCGTCAAATCGGCTTTGAGATTGGGCATTCCGGGATGAAAGATTTCGACGAAATCATTCCGTTGCTGCATAGTTTGCGCCGCCCGACTTTCCTGACCAGAGACGACGATTTTTATCACCCGCAATTACGACACACGAATTATTGTCTGGCGTATTTTGACGTGGCTTTGTTGGAGACAGCCGCCTATATCCGCCGTTTTTTCCGTCATCCGCTTTTTCGTACTCAAGCGCAGCGCCTGGGAGTGGTCGCGCGCATCCACGAAAATGGGATCACTTATTGGAGCGTTAACGGACGAGGATCAAATCGAGTCATTTGGTAAATCCTCGCAAGGTGCAATGCGCGAGGACAGCATTGGCGATGCACAGAAAAGATGAAAGTTCGAGGAGGTTATCCATGGAACACCGCATCACAAGTTTTGCTGAATTCTGGTCGTTTTATTTGGGCGAACATCGTCATCCGGCCAATCGGCTGCTGCATTTTCTCGGCTCAAGTTTGGGCTTAGTCTGTTGGCTGTTCTTTTTGCTCACGCTGAATGGATGGTGGGTTCCGTTGGGCTTGGTCTGTGGCTACGGTTGCGCGTGGGTCGGGCATTTCTTCATCGAAAAAAACAAGCCCGCGAGCTTTTCCTATCCGCTCTGGTCGTTCCTGGCCGATGGGCGGATGTGGTTTTGTATGCTCACAGGTCGCATCAATGCCGAACTGAAACGCGCGAGTGTGCTGTGACGACGCGGCCTCACCGCACAATGCCATTGGGCGGCCCAGGAACAACATGCTTGACTGTCAATTGAGACGGGTTGCCGTTGGCGAGTTTCAGGTTGGCGATGATGTTGACTTGTACGACGCGGATCGCTGCGCCGATTTCCTGAATGCTGAACTGAAGGATGCCTCGTTGCGCCGTACCGCCAAACGTCGCGCTTTTCTCGACTGTGACATCGCTCTTCGTTTTGAGCGCCACCACTTTGACGTCGAAATTGCCGACCGTCGCCCCCGCTGGCAACTGCACTTGCCACGCCACGCTGACGCGATGATTGCCCGTACTGCTGTTGGTGCTGACATCGGTGACTTTAATGCCGGGCGGAGCGGCGGGGGGCGCTATCGGGGGGGAAATTTGTTTGGGGGCGTTCGTCTGCGACTTCTTGTCCTCGCGCGTCAGCACAACGGCTTTCGCATTGTCCTGAAAGGTGGCGATGATCGTCACTGTCAGACGGCGCACCGTATTGACCGCCACCTGAAGCCCTACAGCGCTCCGCTTATCCCCCGCAACGAAACGATCCACGCTGGTGATTTTCCCGTCTGCTTCTTCGGTCTCGAATTTCAGATTGAAGCTTGTCGCCTTGAATCCGGTTGGCTCAGCAACGCTCCACTCCGCTCTCGTGTCGGCACGCCCGGAGCCATCCTCCTGAATCGCCAGCTTCGTGAGTGTCACTTTCGCCTGCGCCGCCAAGTCAGGGGCGGGCGCGGCGTCGGGGCTGGTATTATTTTTGGTTTCGACACATTCAATGAGGTGATGGATCACCTTGAGTGTCGCTTCGGGGCTATTCAATCCTTTCTTATTCAACCTGCCGCCCAGTTCCACTTTGGCCTGACGGGCATCCAACGTCTTCGTCGTTCGACCGCTCAGCCCGTCGCCTTTCTCATTCTTTGCGGCAGCGGTTACTTCAAAGACATTCGCGCTGCACGAGAGCACACCGGGGGCACTCCACTTGACTTCAACAGCGGCGTCACGCCCATCGCCTATGATCTCGCGCGACGTGATGGTGTTGATTGTCACGGGGTCTTTAGGATTGGCGAAAGCCGTTACGGTGACGGACACAGCTTTGACATCCTTCACATCAAACTCCAAGCGCCGCGAGACCTTGACGGTGACGTTGCGCGCGGTGATGTCGGTCGTTACTGCACCTTCGACGGTATCCAGGCCAAGCTTGACGCGGGCCGAAATCCGCAGTTCTTTCAATTTGATTTCCGGGTTGGTTTGTTCCAGCTTCCATTCCGCGTTGACCTTCACGCCATCGGGCGCTTCGGTGAGCGTGGCTTTGAGGTCGCTGAGTTTGATGCCACAGGATTGCGGGCAAACGCCGCCAATGCGCGCTTGCCCGAAGAGGGCGGACGGCATTCCCAAGAGCGCGAACAACAGACTTACCAGCAGAAGGCCCGGTCGCCATACGCGAGGACTAGACGGAAGCGGTTGTGATGGATGTGTACACATAAAACGTCTCCGAGCGGAAAAATGGATGATGGTTTCAATTGCTGCCGCGTGTCGCCGTTTGTTGGAACGTGCTGCCATCGGCGCGTTTCAGATTGGCGATCACTTTCAACTCCAATGAGGTTGCTGCCTCGCCGTCCGTAACATTGAAAGCAAAATCTATTTTCCGCAGGTTGCCAGCGGCGACAGCGGTTTGCTTGACCGGGCCTTGCGATTTGATGACGGTTGCCTCGATGTTGAAAGTGTTCACGGAGACACCCGTCGGCAATTCGATTTGCCATTCGCCGTGGAACAGAAAGCGATTGACATCTTTGATGAACGTCAATTGCGTGATGCCCAGTTGACCAGGCGGAGGCGTGGGCGCAGGCGTGGGCACAACGGTCACCAGGAATTCTTCGCGCGTCACACTTTGCTGGAACGTTGCGCCATTCGCCTGGCGGCCATTCGCTGTGAGCTTCACTAGCACTTTCGGTTTGGGCGTTCCCGCTGCGGCCAGGTTGAGTTTCAGGGCTGCCTGTCGCTCATTGCCCGGAACCGTGAGCTTGTTCTTGATTGTTCCGGCTTGCGCTTCAACGTCAAAGCCGGTGAGGGTGACACCCGCAGGCGCTTGGGCTTCCCACGCGGTCTCAATGCCGTTGCTGATCGCTTTGATCTTCGTGATGGTCAAGTCAAATTTTGGCGTTGTTGGCGGTGACAATTTGGCTTCCGGGGGCGTCTCGCGGATGACAAGGCCGCGTGTTTGTTTGTCTTCGCGCGTCAGCACGGTCGTGTTGTTGTTGTTGGCGAACGTCGCCGTGATCGTCACCAGCAGGCTGCGATGTTTGCCTACTTCGAGTTGTGGCCCGGAGCTACTGCGTTCGTTCCCGGACGGGTTGCGCGTCGTGTTCAGAGATGTGATTCGTCCATCTAATTCTTCGAGGGCGAATTTCAGATCGAACCCTCGCGCCTTAAAGCCGGGCGGTTCGACGACGTCCCAATTGATCCGCGTGTCAATGCGTCCGCTGCTTTCCTGAATCGTGATGGTTTTGATCGTGACGACCGGGTTGGGCGCGTTCGCGCCTGTGCCGGAGGCCAGTGGTTCTGGGCGCGGCACGGCTAACAACGGCTGAAAGTTTCGCTTGTCGTCACACAGAATCGGCGCGTGATTCAAGATAATCGTGGCTTGCGGATCACGCAGGTTTTTGCGCCCGGTGAGCGACGAAGTCAATTTGACGCTGGCGCTGCGGGCAGAAAGCGTTGCTTCTCCGTTGCCGGTAAACTTCTTCCCTTCCGCATTTTCGGCAGAAACCGCCACCGCAAAACTGGCGGCGCTACAAGCTATCGGCGGAGGCACATTCCACGAAACAGAGACTTGCGCATCGCCGCCTTCGCCGCTCACATTGCGCGACAAAATATTGGTGATGGGCACGGGCGGCAACGGATTGGCGAGCGCGGTGACTTCGGTATGCAAGGTCTTGACATCCTTGAAATCGAATTCAAAGCGGCGCGAGAGTTTGATTGTGGCGCTGCGCTGCGTGCTACTCACCGTGAGGCTGTTTTTGACGCGATCAAGCCCCAACGACACTTCCGCCAACACCGTGAATCCGCTCAGCTTGATTTCAGGCGCGGTTTGCGTGAACGTCCATTCCACTTTGACCAACATCCCGTCGTTGGCTTCATTGAGCACCGCGTCCTTGATCTGCACCTTGAGACCGCAGGCGGTCGGACAGCTTCCCGCCAGATTCGCGCCTTGCGCCAACGCTGCGCCCGGCGCAAACAGCAGGAGCGCCAGCAGCAGGCCAAACAACAGAAAGCCCGATTGAGACGGTGAAGCAAAGTTAACTACCGATTGCTTTAACATAAAGCCTCCTGGTGACTTTTGATCGTCGAGACGCAGAGTCTTTGCGCGCGAGCCATCTTGCCGCGCTGCCAACTTTGCGTCTCGCCGATCCGTGGCTAGGCTATCGTTTCTTATCAATCACATTCGGCACAGGGAAATTGCCCTGCTTGCTGGCATTGACGGCGTGTTCAAATTTGCCGTCGGTGAATTTGCCGACCAGTTCGAGCGTGAAGCTTTTGGCAAACACGTCTTTCGGCATCGGCAAATCAATGACACTGGTGATCGGTTTATTGACCGTCCAATCCGTGAGCCGCTTCGTCACGGTTGTGGATTTGCCATCGGTGTTGAGCGTAATCAATTTGGCTTCCAACTCCGCCAGCTTCGCATTGCCCGTCGAGCCGCAGAGCCACACGAACCGCACAGGAATCAAGCGTCCTTCCGCAATGATTTTCGCCTTGGCATCTTCCTTGACGACTTCGTGAATGATGATATTGAGTTTGGCTGCCGGACGTTTTTCATCCGCGAGCGAGGTAGTTTTGCTGCCTTTGGCTTTTTCTTTGGCCGGTTGCGCCCACACGGGCACGGCCAGCGCGAGTAAAAGCACGAACAAGGTGTGGAGAGAGAGAGTTGGGAACGACTTCATAAAACGATCCTCCTTCAGAATTCAGTGAATAGGTTCGGGATGATTCCCGGCGACGAAGGAGACGATACGCGCCATGCGACAGAGAAGTCTTGAGGTCGTTTTGAGATTTTCTTGAATTAAACTTCAAGAACTTTTGAGATGAAGTCGGCAGCGGGAAAATCGCTGGCCGTCGTGGTCATTGCCCGCGCCTGCTTGTGCATTTCGCCAATCGTGACTATAACTGGCGTTCCACTGCAACTTGTTTACTGCCCATCGAAAAGGAATCATCGCCATGCGCCGAACCCTGAGTCTGTTTTGTTTGTTTTGGTTAGCGAGCTACGCCGCGACGGCGAATCCCGCGCGCGACGAACAGCTTGCCAAAGCCGCCGAAGCCTTGCGCGCCAAGCTCATCGAAACGCGCCGCTATTTGCATCAGCACCCCGAACTCTCGAATCGCGAAGAGAAAACCGCGCAATACATCGCGGAGAAATTACGTTCGTTCGGTCTGGATGAAGTCAAAACTGGCGTCGGCAAATACGGCATCGTCGGTTTGCTGAAAGGTGCGAAGCCCGGCCCTGTCGTTGCCGTGCGCGCGGATATGGATGCGCTGCCGATTCAGGAAACAATTGATGTGCCCTACAAATCCGAGAACCCCGGCGTCAAGCACGCTTGTGGTCACGACGTCCACATGACCGTGCAACTCGGCGTCGCCGAAATCCTGAGCAAGCATCGCAACCTCATCAACGGCACAATCAAGTTCATCTTTCAGCCCGCTGAAGAAGGCGCACCCGAAGGCGAGAAAGGCGGCGCAAAATTCATGATCGAAGAAGGCGCGCTCGATCATCCGAAGCCGTCCGCGATCTTCGGCCTGCACGTGATGCCGAACATTCCAGTCGGTCAGATTGGCGTGAACTCCGGCCCAGCCATGGCATCGTCAGATCGCTTCACGCTGACGGTGCGCGGCAAAAAAGTTCACGGCGCGTATCCGCACGACGGCATTGACACGGTCGTCGTCGCCGCCGAAGCCGTGCTTGCATTGCAAACGATTCGCAGTCGCCGCATCAACACACAAGAGCCGCTCGTCATCACCATCGGCAGTATGCACGGCGGCAACCGCTACAACATCATCGCCGACGAAGTCCAAATGCAAGGCACAATGCGCACGCTCAACGAAGACGTGCGCACGAGCGCAATTGCGATGATGAATCAAACGCTGAAAGGCATCACGTCGGCGTATGGCGCAAGCTACGAATTGATTTGGGGAAACCACAATCCCGTCACGTACAACGATCCGAAATTGGTCGCCGCGACATTGCCAACGCTGAAGCGCATCGTCGGCGAAGCAAACCTCACGACGCCGCTGCCGCAAATGGGTGCAGAGGATTTTTCGTTTTATCAAAAAGCGATTCCCGGCTTCTTCTACTTCCTCGGCGTTAGCAACAAGGCAAAAGGCATCACCGCTATGATTCACACGCCGGAATTTGACGCGGACGAAGAGGCGTTGGTGCTTGGCACGAAAGTGATGTCGAACGTGCTGCTGGATTATTTAGATCGGACGGGGAAATAGAACACGGATCGTACAGATGTCACGGATTAGAGCGGATTTGATCTGTGCCAATCTGTCGCATCTGTTTCATCCGTATTCTATGCAAAGTGAAGCATGAATACTCCGCCATCAAATGTTACCCAGCTCTTAGTCAATTGGGGCAACGGCGATCAGGCCGCGCGCGATCAATTGTTGCCGTTCGTTCACGACGAACTGCGCCGCATCGCCCGGCGGTATTTGCGCCGCGAACAGCCCGGCCACACTCTGCAACCAACGGCGCTCGTCCACGAAGCCTATTTGCGGCTCATCAACCAACAACACGTCCAATGGCAAAACCGCGCGCAGTTCTTCGGCCTCGCGGCAAACTTGATGCGGCGCATTCTGGTAGACCACGCCCGCCATCACGCCTACGCCAAACGCGGCGGCGGCGCGCTGCAAGTTTCGTTCGACGAAGGAATGGCCGTGACGGAAGCGAAGGCGGCAGAATTGCTCGCGGTGAATGAAGCATTGGAAAAGCTGACCGCACTGGACGCGCGCAAAGGCCGCATCGTAGAATTGCGCTTCTTCGGCGGCCTGAATTTAGATGAGACAGCAGAAGTTCTGAACATCTCTTCCCCCACCGTGCAACGCGAATGGCGCGCCGCCAAAGCGTGGCTGCATCGAATCCTGACCGAAGGCAATGAGGGTGAGATTTGAAAAGAGAAAATGGCTCAACCCTCTTCGTCCCAGCGGGACGGCTGATTGTAGGTAGGTCATTTATGGCCTGCAAGGGTAGAATCAAATCCCCGCGTCGCGTAGCGACGATTGAATATCGACGAATGCGGAATGTTCAATCGTCGCTACGCTACGCGCGGTGCGTTTTCGCATCGTTCACAGGCCATAAATGACCTGCCTAAGTTCAAGCGTCCCTAGCGGGACAGGCTGAGTCGTAACGAACGGGTTTGTTATGCAATGGGCAACAATTCGATACCGGGATTTTTACGACGTCCCGCGCCTCTTCGTCACGAACTATCATGGACAACTCTACCTGTTTGATTGCCCGTTCGATAATGACCTGGATGAGTACCCGGACAGCTATCAGGTCTATCAACTGCCCGCGCTGACCGAAGCCGAATTAGCCGGTTCGTGGGAAAACTTGCCCGCCTTGGCCCTTCGCTCGTTAGGCGCAGTTGCTGTCGCTGACGTGCAATTTGATCCGGCTAAACGCACGCGCATCAACACCGCTATCTTTGGCAAGTTGTTGGCGTGGCCGATGCCGGAAACACTCGTCGCTTAATCGTATCCGCCTATGACGCCGGAGCGAATGCAACAAATTGAAGCGATCTTTCACGACGCCTGCGACCTTGCGCCAGACGACCGCGCTGCGTTTCTCGCTCAGGCTTGCGCAGGCGATGACGACTTGCGCCGCGAAGTCGAATCGTTGCTCGCATCCGACGAACAACCCACGTTAATGCCTGCGGCGCAGATGGCCGCATCTTTGTTGCTTGAACGGCAATCGCCCTCCCTCGTCGGGCAATCTATCAGTCATTACCACATCCTCGCGCCGCTCGGCAAAGGCGGCATGGGCGAAGTCTATCAAGCCCGCGACACAAAGCTGGATCGCACCGTCGCCCTGAAAATATTGCCTGCTGATGTCGCCACCGATGCCGAACGTCTACGCCGCTTCGTTCGTGAAGCCAAAGCCGCGAGCGCGCTAAACCATCCGCACGTCGCCACGATTTATGAAATCGGCGCAGTGAATGACATCCACTTCATCGCAATGGAATATGTCGAAGGCCAAACGCTCGCGGCGAAGATTAACGGCGCTCCGCTGGCGATCACTGAACTCGTCGAAATCGGCAGCCAAATGACCGACGCGCTCGACGAAGCACACACGAAAGGCATCACGCACCGCGACATCAAACCGGCGAATGTGATGTTGACCGAGCGCGGACAAGTGAAAGTGCTGGACTTCGGCTTAGCCAAAATCGCACCCGCGCCATCGCAGGACAGCGAAGCCAGCACCTTCGTCAAAACGCAATCGGGCGTCGTGATGGGAACCGTGCCGTATATGAGTCCTGAGCAGGCATTAGGACGCGCGATAGATCATCGGTCGGACATTTTCAGTTTGGGCGTCGTGTTGTATGAGATGGCGACCGGGCGTTTGCCGTTTGCGGGAGCCAGCGTAACCGAGACGCTGGATCGCATCTTGCACGCCGAACCGGCGGCGATAGGGAGCTTTAATAGCGACGCCCCTGCGGACTTAGAACGCATCGTGCGGAAATGTTTGGAGAAAGATCGTGAAGCACGCTATCAATCAGCGCGTGAATTGTTGATTGACTTGCAAAACCTCAAGCGGGATAGCGATGCAACCGCGCCCCTGTCCAATCAACCTGTGGGCTTGGCGAGTTGGTTCAGGCGTCATCCGCTCGGCGCGGGAATGATCTTCCTCGCAGTGATGGCAGGTCTGGCCTTCGGACTTTACCGACTGCGTGGGCAGAACCAATCCCCAGACCGAACCGCAGGCCCGGCTCCGCGCGTCGTGCCGTTCACCAGCTTTCCAGGCAACGAATGCTGCTCTACGTTTTCACCCGACGGCAACCAAATCGCTTTCGTGTGGGATGGCGGCAAGGGGAACAATGCTGACATCTACGTGAAGCTGATTGATGCCGAATCGCCGATGCAATTGACTACAAATCCTGCCGCAGACACTACGCCGGTTTGGTCGCCGGATGGCCGTCAGATCGCCTTTGTTCGCACGGGCAAAAATGAACAAGGGATATTCACCGTCGCGGCGCTGGGCGGCGCTGAACGGATGCTTTATTCGCCACCTGCCGGAGGTGCTGACATCACTTCCGACCTTGCCTGGTCGCCGGACGGAAATTGGCTGGCCTTTGCAGAAAGAGGTTCACCGAAAGAGCCTTATGGCATCTTCCTGCTCTCGCGGGACAGTCTGGAAAAGACTCGACTGACATCCCCGACCGCAGGAAGTTATGGGGATTATTCTCCCGCCTTCTCGCCTGATGGAAAGTCGCTGGCGTTCAGACGGTCGCTGATCGGCAAGTATTACACCCAGGTCTATTCCGTACCTATCACTGGCGGAGAGCCGAAACGCCTCACCAATGACACAAATACGCTGTATCCCAGTGGTCTTGCCTGGACGCTGGATGGCCGCGAGATTGTGTTTGCAAACCATAGCCAACTCTGGCGGGTTTCCGTTTCCGGCAATACGCCGGAGCGATTATCCGCTACTGGAGATCACCTTTACTCGCCAGCGATTGCTCGCCATGGGAATCGCCTAGCCTACACGCAATATAGTTGGGATCAGAACATCTGGCGCTTTGAAGTGTCAGGCTCGCCAGGCTTGGCAGGCGCGCCAACCAGGTTGATCGCTTCTACGTTCCAAGATATAAGCCCCCACTACTCCCCTGATGGCAAGAAAATCGTCTTCAAATCTGCTCGCTCAGGCAGCGGTGAGATCTGGGTGTGCGAGAGCGATGGCTCGAACCTCGTCAAGCTGACTTCTTTTGGCAACTCTGGCTCGCCGCGCTGGTCTCCTGACGGACGACAGATTGCTTTCGACGGTAGGGCTGAAGGAAGTTTTGACATCTATGTCATCAATGCCAGCGGGGGCAAACCGCGACGACTCACGGCGGAAGCTGCCACGGACGCGCGGCCCAGTTGGTCGCAAGATGGGCAGTGGCTCTACTTCGGCTCAAATCGGAGCGGGACGTGGCAGATATGGAAGATGCCCGCCGCAGGAGGCACAGCAGTGCAGGTTACGCAGCAGGGCGGGTTTGAAGCGTTCGAGTCCGCTGACGGCAAGACCCTTTATTACACGAACCGTTTTGATCTGAATTCAAACAGCATTTGGCAGATGCCCGTCACGGGCGGCGCGGAAACCCAAGTGCTGGATCAGGTACACCAGGGTTATTGGAACGTGCTGGAGCACGGCATCTACTTCATCAATACCAAGACGAGTCCGCAGACGACGATTGAATTCTTCAGCTTTGCCACGCATCAGCGGACGCAACTCGCAGTCATCGAAAAGGAGTTGGTCTGGGCGGTGCCGGGGTTTGCCGTTTCACCCGATGGGCACTGGATGCTCTTGTCCATGAGTGACCAAAACGAAAGCGACATTATGCTGATGGAAAACTTTCGTTAGTCGGCAGGGGAACCGCAATCATATTCTTACCACGATCCTTCGCTGTTGTTACGCACTTTCACCAATTCACTCATCGCACGAATGAACCCAATGCGTTCCGGGAGCAGGGGATGATGCGGCGAATCCGTCAGCCCCAGACGCGCATTGAAGGCGCGCACGCGCGTGATGGCCGCAATCAGGTGCGCCGGATTCCCGCCTACCTGATGCAGCGCGATCACGGCAATCGCGTCGCTGCGCAATTCCAGTTCCTGCATCACCTCCGCCTGCTTTTGTTTTTGCGCCGCCATCATCTCATGCCAGAAATATTCATGCCCCAATTCGTGCGCGACGGCGGCTTGCAATTCTTCGACAGACAAGATGCTCAAGGCGGGCTGCGAAATCAGCAGCACAGCGCGTCCCTGAAACCCGACGAACGCTTCGCGGCGGTTGAGGATTTTGATGTCCAGCACGTCGGTTCGCTCGTGATACAGGAGCAAAGGCCGCAGCGTCAGCAACCGCGCCTGTGTCTTTTCTGTCGGCGTGAGGATTTCTTCGTGCGCCAATTGCTTGAGCGCCGCGGCTTTTACTTCGGCTGAAACTTCGGGCAAGCGTGTACGCTTGAGATAAGCATCGAAATCCTGCGCTTCCAGGCGGGCAAAAAAACGCAGCGCCTTTTCTCCTGTGAGCGAGAGTTTCTGTCCCCAAGCCGAAAGGCTGCATCCGAGCATGAAGCAAAGTAAAGCGACGGCGTTTCTGTGCATGGCGATCTCCTGCGGAAGCGCAGTCGCGGCGCAAGACACACTTCGGCCTGAAGCTGTGCTGACCAGCCTTGCGACAAGGACTACGGTGTTCTTGAAAACTTCGCGCAGGCTGCTCAGAAGACGCTTGCCTTCAGCGGCCTGCATCGCCTAACGCGCGAACGGCGGGAAAACCCCATCACGCGCGGCTGAGATTTTTTTGGGATGCGCTGGCAGGATCAAGTTGGCCGGGCCAGCAAGATGCTGGCGCACCGCTCGCATAAATCGCCGAGCCGTGTAAAAATCAGCGCGCTCATACAACATCAGGAGTCAACGAACCGATGAAAAATCTATTGCTACTCACCTTGTTTTCGCTGTGGCTCGTCGCGCCAACGCTCGCGCAACCGCGCGGACAGCAGCCCACCAAAACGCTCACGACCGAAGAGTACGAACCGAAATCGTCGCTCGTCACCAAAGAAACCAAAGTGGATCGCGCGAAGTTTCCCTTCGTAGATGTGCATAGTCATCACCGCAACCCCGCGCCCGAATATGTGGATGGCCTCGTCAAAGATATGGATGCGATGAATATGCAGACGATGGTCAATCTGAGCGGCGGTTCGGGCGAACGCTTGAAAAAGCTGATTGCCGCGATGAAAACGCGCTACCCGGATCGCTTCATCGTCTTTGCGAATATGACCTATGACGACATCAACGAACCGGGTTACGGCGAACGGCAGGCAAAACGGTTGGAAGAAGACGTGAAGAACGGCGCGCAAGGGCTGAAGGTCTTCAAGGAATTCGGGATGGATCTGAAATACAAGAATGGCGAGCGCGTCAAAGTGGATGATCCGAATTGGGACCCCGTCTGGGCGATGTGCGCGAAGCTGAAGATTCCCGTGCTGATTCATATTGGCGAGCCTTCGGTGTTCTTTGATCCGATAGATCGCTTCAACGAACGTTGGCTGGAGTTGAATCAATTCCCGCAACGCGCGCGACCACCGGACAAATATCCGACGTTCGATGCGCTGATGGCGGAGCGCAATCACATGATCGCCAAGCACCCAAAAACGAATTTCATCATCCCGCATCTCGGCTGGCACGGCAACGATCTCGCGCGGCTCGGCAAGCTCTTCGACACCTATCCGAACCTGTATGTAGACAACGCGGCGATCTTAGCCGAACTCGGTCGGCAGCCGTATGCCGCGTATGATTTTCACGTCAAATATCAAGACCGCATTTTGTTCGGCAAAGACATTTACGAAGTGAGCGAATACCACGCCTACTTTCGCGTGTATGAAACGCGCGACGAGTACATTGAATACTATCGCAAGCGGCATGCCTTCTGGCGCATCTATGGCTTTCAATTGCCGGACGAAGTGCTGAAGAAGGTGTATTACAAAAACGCACTGAAGTTGATTCCAGGGATGAACCCGAAACTATTTCCAAAGAAATGACGATGACAAGTAATCGAACAATTTGCTCTATTCATTTGGAAAACTTTCTTTCTTTTGGGGAAGGAGGGGCGACGCTGGAGTTGCAGCCATTGAATGTGATGATCGGCCCCAACGCTTCAGGAAAATCGAATCTCATCGAAGCCTTACGACTGCTTAGCTTGACCCCTGGCGACGTGGCCAATGCCATCAATGAAGGCGGCGGTGTCACTGAGTATTTATGGAAAGGCGCGACGGAGACTCCCACGGCAAAGATTCAGGTGCAGGTAGATTGGGCGACACAGTTCAGCCGTCTTTGCTATGCGCTGGAATTTACCAACCTGCAATGGCGGCAATTACCGAATTTGGCAATCACGCGCGAAGCAATCACCCAAATCAATCAACAAGGTGAAACCATCGCCATCTACGAATATCGTCAGGGGGAGCGGAGCAAGCTGTATTCTCTGAACCAACAATATGACCCCAAAGGAGACCCGCCAGAGAAAAAATATCAGGTGCAGGAAGTCTCTCGCAGTGGCGAAAATCGCTCCATTTTGTATTTAATCAGAAACCCGGATAGTCACCCGGAGTTGGCGCGCTTAGAAACCGTGTTTACCCAAATGCAGTTTTATCAGGGAGTAGAATTGAATCGAACAGGTTCCGTTCGCAGACCACAAAGCACGAATTTGCCGACTGACGTGCTGTGGGAAAACGCCAGCAATCTAGGGTTGATTTTGAATAACTACCCACAAAGCACTAAGCATCGCATTGTCCAAAGGCTCAAGGAAATTTACGAACCCATAGAAGAAATTCAGACGCGCATTCAGGGCGGTCAGGTGGGTGTGTTCATCCAGGAAAAAGGGTTGTCGGAACCGATCTCAGCCCTACGCCTCTCTGAAGGAACACTGCGCTATTTGTGCTTGTTGGTATCGCTTCTCGCCCCCACGCCGCCGCCGTTGATTTGTCTGGAAGAACCGGAAATTGGCTTGCATCCCGATGTCATTGATTCGTTGGCGCAGATGTTGATGGAGGCATCCGAGAAAACGCAGATCATTGTTACGACTCATTCAGATCGGTTGATTTCGGCACTGGCAAATACCGGTGCGGTTGACTCAGTCATTGTTTGTGAGCGTTACCTAAGCGGCACGCAACTCAAACGGCTTGATTCCGTGCGGCTCAAAAAATGGTTGGAGAAATATTCGCTGGGCGAACTGTGGGCGATGGGAGAAATCGGAGGCACGCGCTGGTGAAGGAAATTCGCTTGTACATCGAAGGTGGTGGCGATGCCCAAAGTAAGGCAGCCTTGCGCAAAGGATTTCGGCAGTTTTTCACCCACGAGCTAAAAGAAAATGCCAGCAAACTCCATCTCACGCTTTGTTCGTCAACAGTTGATGCCTGCGAAGATTTTGCCAAAGCTTTAGAAGATCATCCTGATGCTTTCAATATTTTGCTGATTGATTCGGACGGCCCTGTGAATCAACCGCTCGCAACGTTCATCAAGCTCAGGAAACATAGCAAGCGCAAACCGACTCCTATTGACGAGAATCAAATTCACTTGATGGTGCAATTGATGGAAGCTTGGTTTGTCGCTGATCTTGAGGCACTGAAAAATTACTACGGACAAGGATTCAAGGCGAGCGCGGATTTGAAGAAAAAGAACGTTGAGCAAATTGAAAAGACAATGCTGATGAAATCGCTGAAAACAGCGACACGGAAAACACGCAAAGGGGAATATCACAAGATCAAACACGCGGCGGATTTGTTGGCGAAAATCACACCACCCAAAGTTCGCCAAGCCGCAGAGTATTGCGAACGCTTATTCAAAACCCTGGAAGAACTGACCAGTGACAATTGAGGGAATTCGTTATGACTAAACGACTCGGAATCGGTTTTATCGGCAGCGGCTTCATCACCCGCTTTCACATTCAATCGTTCGTCGCCGTGCGCGATGCCGACATTCGCGGCGTGTGGAGTCCGAACAAAAAGCACGCGAAAAGCGCAGCAGAATTGGCGAACTCGCTGCGCCTCGGCGAAGCCAAAGCCTTCAAGTCCATCGAGGAGATGGTCGCTTCGCCCGACATTGATGCGATCTGGATTTGCGGCCCAAATCACAAGCGCATTGAAAATCTTGAAGCCATTGTGAAAACCATCAAGTCGGGCAAAGGCTCGCTCAAAGGCATTGCGATTGAAAAGCCGCTGGCGCGCAATGCCGCCGAAGCGAAAAAGGTCGTCGAATTGATTGAAGAATCCGGCGTGCTGCACGGCTATTTGGAAGATCAATTGTTCGAGCCGAGCATCGTGCGCGGACGCGAAATTATCTGGCGGCGCGCGGCAGCTTTGACTGGACGCCCGTATCTCGCGCGCGCTGCCGAAGAACACAGCGGCCCGCACATGCCCTGGTTTTGGCAAGGCGATTTGCAAGGCGGCGGCGTGCTCAACGATATGATGTGCCACAGCGTCGAAGTCGCGCGGTTCTTATTGACCGAACCCGGCAAACCGCGCAGTTCGATCAAGCCGGTCAAAGTCTCGGCGACGATTGAAAGCTTGAAATGGTCACGACCGGAATATGCGAAATTGCTCAAGAAACGAATGGGCAAAGAGGTCAATTACCTGAAGCGGCCTTCGGAAGATTTTGCGCGTGCGACGATTCAATATGTGGATGACAAAGGCTTGCCGTTGATTGCCGAAGTGACGACTTCGTGGAGCTTCGTCGGCGCGGGCTTGCGGCTCAGCACGGAATTGTTGGGGCCGGAATATTCGATGATGATTAACTCGCTCGACAGCAATCTGAAGCTCTTTTTCAGCCGCGAGGTCAAAGGTGAATCGGGCGAAGATTTGGTCGAGAAGCAGAACGCCGAACAAGGCTTGATGCCCGTCGTGGCGAACGAAACAGCGGATTATGGCTACGAAGCGGAGAATCGCTATTTCGTGCATTGCTTCCTGGATGGCAAGCAGCCGGAGGTCAATGTTTACGACGGTTTGGAATGCACGCAATTGCTGATGACCGCGTATATGAGCGCGGAGCAGGAACGCACCGTCGCCTTCAAGCCGAAGGATTTGGACAAGTATATTCCGGCGGTGGCGCAAGGGACGTGGAAGTCTTGATACTTTCACCACAAAGATCACGAAGGTCACGAAGAGTCATAACAAGCCGAACTTGATCTTTTATTGCGCGCCGCGCGCCCTTGATAGAGACGAGCGGCGCTGTAACGAACGATCATTGCCGCGAGGCTTTTTCCTCTTATGGCCTCACGACCTCAATCGTGATCTCTTCTCCCGGGTTATCCTTTGGATCAGGAACGAAGCTTGGGCCGCCGTGTTTACAGACAAGCTTGTAGGTGCCTAGATGGTCGAACCTCACCTCAATTGGGTCAAGTTCGGTCAGCCTAAAGCGCAGTTTATCTTTATGGGCGGGACAGGTCACGCACTCTATCCACACGATATGGTTGCGCTTATTCACAAAGCGAACCGTATCATAGATGTGGATCTTCAGTTGAGGTGGGACCCAACCCTCTTTGTAGGGTTTAGAATGGACCCATTCCACGACCGTTTCGGCAGCAGGCCGCTTGCTAAAGTTCGCCGAATGCGCGCTGCCAACCAGCATCATCAGGCCCAACATCAGACAAGAAACAAAAATGCTCAGGGTTCTTTTCATAATGTGATTCTCCAGAGAAAGCGCACATCCCGCGACCATAAAAAACTATGCGCGAGATGCGAGCCAGGGTTAAGGTTGGGGCGAGCGGCGGCTTTATCTCACCCCGTGTAACGCACTACAGACCTTCCAACAAGGTGGCCAGCACGAGCAGAATGAAAGCGATTGCCACCAGCCAGAACGCATTGACCGTAATCATCGGAATCGCCACGAAGACGCCTAGTAAACCGAGTCCGCCCAGAATGACCGCCAGCCACCAGGTCGTGACTTTCGGCGCACTGAGCATCAGTTTGTTCGCCATTACTGCACCTCCTTATCGCTGAAGACACACGACCAGCCGCCGTTCGTTAACTCGGCACTGATCGTCTTTTCCACTCTGGCACAGCCCACGGTTTTATAGGCTTTCTCAATGACGTTGCCGTAGTGTCCGCAGGTCGCCATTTTCCGGTTGTCCGGCACTCCCACGTTACAAGCGCGCTTATAGGTTCCTGCCGCTTTGTCCACCACGACAAAAGAATTGGCGGCTTTTTCGCCACAGGCTTGATAAGCATTGGCCGCCCATTCTGCGGCGGTACAGGAATCATTGAGGCCGGTCCATCCCTTCACCAAATCTGTCGCGGGAAAAGGAGTTTTACTGAATTTATTGGGGCCGTAGCCGTAGGGCAGTACGTTTTCGGCGACTGCCGTATCGAGATGATCTGCGCCATCATAGCTGGCAAACCGCTTTTTCAGCCGCTCTTCAGCCAGTTGCCCCAGCGTGGACGACCATTTCAGCGGCTGAATATCCACGACAATTCCTGTGTCCCGCTTGACCAGCGATTCGGCGCGATCTCGCTCTGCGTTCATCGCCGTCAGGATTACGTTGATTGTTGCCTGGTCAGGAAGCCATCCGGTAATTTTGTTCTGCGCTCGCGTCTGTTGCTCGCTGGCGGCAATCAGCGCAGCGAAGAAAGCCAGTAGCGTGATGACAACTAACATGGTTCGTACAGGTTTCATGAGTTTCACTCCTTGTAATGAGGTTGGGGTTTACTGAGCAAATCACGCAGTTCTAACAAGTCTTCTTTGTTGACATAGCCCACGACGCCCGCCTGTGTTGCTTCCGCGCGCAAGGCTGGGCTGTTGTATTGCGTCACCATCACGATCCGCGCGTCGGGAAAGCACGCCCGAATTTGGCGCGTCGCGGTCAATCCATCCATGGTCTTCATTTGCAAATCCATCAAGACCCAATCGGGACAATGTGCCGTATACAGCGCCAATGCCTGTGCGCCATCGTCGCATTCGTAGACCGTTTCCACCAAATCCGCCAGCAAGCTCTTGAGCAGTCGGCGTACCTCCTCGTTGTCGTCCACGATCAACATCGTCATAACCGGATCACTTTCAGGGAAAACAAAGACAGGCAGAGTGTCGCAAAAAAGAGGGGCGAGAGAATCAGTGGAAGTGCGGATTTTGTCTCGGTGGAAGTACGGATTTATCTACGTGGAAGTACTTAGGCTAAGCGTATAAAGCTCAATCGGATTCGATCTCCAACAAATGCGCGAGGGCGAAGCGCATCAGGGAATGGCTGCCTCGCAGGTTGAGTTTCTGGCAGATGTTGTTGCGGTGAGATTCGATGGTGCGCTCGCTGACGAACAGCGCAGCCGCAATCTCTTTCGTGGTTTTGTACTGCGCGATCAGGCGCAAAACTCTTCGCTCAGCAGGCGTCAAGCTGCTCAAGCCTGTAACGCTGCTCGCCGAATTGCGTTTGACCAGGTACGAAACGAGCGCCGGGCTGACGTAGGTTTGTCCCGCGACGACGGCTTTAATCCCGCTGACGATGTCGGTGACGGCGCTGTCTTTCAGCACATAACCGTTCGCGCCCAAGTCCAGCGCCTTTTTCATAAAGCTCTCTTCCCGATGCACGGTCAGGAAAATGATCGCCACTTCACGTTGCTGCGCGCGCAAGGTTTGCGCCACTTGAAATCCGTCCAGCACCGGCATGTCCACATCCAACACGATCACCTGCGGCTGGTGCCGCTCGATTTTGTCGAGCGCCTCGCGTCCATCGCCTGCTTCGGCCACGATCTGCAACTCCGCTTCTCGTTCGATAACCAGCCGCAGACCTTGCCGCACAATCGGATGATCGTCAGCAATCAGCACTTTGATCGGCGTCATAATTGTCCTTGCCCGTTGGTTTGTGCGGTTGTTCCGGTAGGAATGATCACTGAAACAGTAGTTCCGATTCCGACCGCTGATTCAATCTGGGTTTGCCCGCCTAGCAACCTGGCCCGCTCGACGATTCCGAGCAAACCGAAACCGCTGCGTGTTTCTGACTGGCGCTCAGGATTGGCCGCGCCGGGAACGAAGCCTTTGCCGTTGTCCCGAATCATCAGTTCTACCTGTTGCTCGCGGCGGTGCAGATGCACTTCGATGCGGGTTGCCGCGGCGTGCTTGATGATGTTGTTCAGACTTTCCTGCACGATGCGGTAGAGACTGTTTTCGTACTCTTTCGTGAACACGCCGTCCACATCATCGAGTTGCTTGCTCAATTCCAGTTCGTGCGCGTGCGCCACTTTGTTGAGCGCGTCTTCGATAGAACGAGTCAGTCCCAAACGATCCAGTTGAATAGGCCGCAAGTCATAGATGATTTCTTTGACCTCGTCAATGGCGTGCGTGGAGGCCTCGGCGATTTCCCGCAGTTGCTCCACCGCGCGGTCATGATCGTCGGGTTGAATCAGGCTGAGCATCGCGCGGTTTTTGATGATGACCAGACTTTGGCTCAAGCCGTCGTGCAACTCTGCCGCAATGCGCCCGCGCTCGTGTTCCTGCGACGCGATCAACTGGCGCGCGAAGGCTTCTTGTTCCTCGGCGCGCGTTTGCAATTGCCGCACGCGATAACGAAAACCGCCCCAGATCAGGGCGCTCGCGCTCAGCACGCACGCCGCCCAAAACCACCAAGTTTGATAAAACGGCGGCTGAACGATGATGCGCACCGCCGCACCGATTGGGTTCCAGACGCCATCCCGATTGGCCGCGCTCACGCGAAACGTGTACTCGCCCGGCGGCAAGTAGGAATAGTACGCCGAACGCCGCGTGCCGACTTCGTTCCAATCTTTCTCCAACCCTTCCAGCCGATATTTGAATTTCACTTGCTCCGAATCCAAATAACTCAAGCCCGTGTAGCGCAATTCCAGATTGCGTTGCGCGGGATTCAAGACGATTGCGGATTGCGGATTGCGGATTGCGGATTGAAAAAAATCATTTTCAATCAATTGCCGGTCAAGACTGATTTCTTCGATCAGCACAGGCGGCGCGAGCGGGTTAGTTTTGACCGTTTCGGGATCAACGATGGCGATGCCTTGCCCCGTGGGAAACCACAATTTACCGTCGCGTGTTTTGATCCCGGCAGGCTGGCGTCCGCCGTTGCCTTCGATTTTGTTGTAGGCAATCGAAGTCAGAAAGCGCGTCCGGCCTGCGGCAAAATCGTTCAGTTCCTGTCGCCGCACACGATGCAGACCTTGATTGGAATTCATCCAGAACCAGCCCTGACTGTCTTCGAGAATGCAAAAGACGCCGTTGCTGTACAGCCCTTCGTTGGTCGAATAGCGCGTGAACCGCCCATCTTTCAGGCGCGTCAATCCGCCGTCGTAACTGCCAATCCACAACACCCCGTCCGCGTCTTCGTACAGACTGCGAATGTAGTTGCTGCCGAGACCGTCTTTTTCGGTGAAAGCGCGGATCGTACCGTTTTCCCAAACGCCCAAACCGCCGCGCGTCCCAATCCAAAGCTTTCCGTTGCGGGCAGGCAACAGTGCAATGAGGTAGTTATCCGGCAAGCCTTGCTGTGTAGTAAAAACCGTTGCTTGACCATTGGCGTAGCGGCTCAACCCGTTGTTGGTTCCAAACCAGAGCGCACCTGTTTTATCTTCGACAACGACAGAAAATTCTGTTGGTTGCGGAAAGCCAACTTCTGCGCCGCAAGGCAGGGGCTTGCCATTGGTCAACGAATGCAGCTTGCCGAGTCCGCCGAACCAGAAACGCCCCTGCCGATCTTCAAACAAGGTGGTGATGAAGTAGCTTTCGATCTGGCGCAGCACTGTTGTGAAGTGTCCGTCTGCATACTTCACCAAACTGTTTTGCCAGATGCCTGCCCAGACTTGGCCCGCGCGGTCTTCGAGCAGCGGGTAAACATTTTCTTCGGGCAAGCCGTCCTCTTTGGTGAAGTAACGAATCGTTTGCGGCAGCAGGCGCAACAAGCCGTGTTCTGTGCCGACCCACATTCCGCCTTCGCGGTCAGGGCAAAGCTGGCCGCTCGTGTTGGCAAGGATGCCTGCGACGGCAGCGACTTGCTGAATGGCGTTGGGCAGCGGCGTAGCGGCAGCGACAGCGGCGGCATCAATGCGAAAGATGCCCTGGTTGTAGGCCGAAAACCAAAGATTGCCTGTCAGGTCTTCCGCCATCTTCCAGGCATTGTTGCTGGCGAAAGGATAATGCTGTACCTGTTCGTTCTTGATGCGAATGAGTTGTTCATCAGTCGGCATGCTCAAAAACAACCAGACGCTGCCGTGCCGATCCTGATAAGCCGCGCGATACACGGCTTGTTTGGCGGGCGCGGCGACTTGATAGGTCGTGACGCGATCATCTTTGACGCGATACACGCAGGATTGGCCCGAAAACCAGAACCCGCTGTCGCGGTCGGTGAGAACGATGAGACTTTCCGCAGGCAAGCCTGGCAACTGCAAAGGCACGAACTTGTCCGTTTGCCAGCGATAGTTCTGTCCGCCTGAATGAAACAGGATGCCGCCCGCGCCGTCGTGATGAAATGCCGAGAGCGCCGCCGGAGGCAACACGTTCGGCGGCGAGGCCAGCGTGAAGCGCCCGTTTTCGTAAAAGAGAATGCCGCCGTTTTCGCTGTAAAACCACAACCGCCCGCGCTGATCTTCAAACAACCCAGCCAGCCGATTGGAGGGGAACACTGGCGAGTTGTTGCGATTGAAAACCGTGAAGCGCACGCCATCAAAGCGCACCAATCCATCGTTGGTCGTCATCCACAGGTAGCCATCGCGCGTTTGGATCAGACTCGTAATGGAATTTTGCGGCAAGCCTTCGTTGGTCGTCCAACGATCAATACGAAATTGCGCCTGTGCGGCTGCTCCAAACAGCAAGCCCCACGCCACGCACGCAAGCCACAAGCCTGGCCGCCGTTGGCGCTGAGGGAAAGGAGCAAGCAACGTGATGGGGTAAGGAGCAGCAGCGATCACGGCCCGCGATTATACGTCGCACCGTCAAACAAGTCAGCAGTCAACGCACGCCTGTTTCTGTGCGGTTTGCAATCTGCGGCGGGTTCGCATAAGTTGAGCGCCGAAACCTGAACTTATGTCACGCGCCAACACCAAAATCATCCTCGTTCGTCCGCGCGACCCGAACAACATTGGCGCGGTCGCCCGCGCGATGAAAAACTTTGGGTTGACGGAGTTGGCCGTCGTCGCACCTTTCGCCCCCACTTGGGATGAAGCCGTGTCCGCCGTCAACGCGGACGACGTGCTAGCAAACGCGCGCGTCTTTGCTTCGTTAGCCGAAGCCGTTGCCGATTGCACATTCGTCGTCGGCACAGCCGATCACACGCGCATTGCAGGCAAACATCGCATCTACACACCGCGCGATTTGGGCGCGGCACTGACGGAAACCGATCATCGCCTCGCGCTCGTGTTCGGTTCGGAAAAGCACGGCTTAACGAACGACGACCTCGCGCATTGTCATCGCACGATGAGCATTCCGACCGCGCTGGATTGTCCTTCGATGAATTTAGGACAAGCCGTTGCGGTTTGTTGTTATGAATTGTCGCGTGCGGAAACACCGCTGCGAGCAAGTACAACAAACAAACGCTTCGCAACCGCAGGCGAGATCGAAACCAGTTTGCAATTGCTGTTGGGGGTGATGCGCGAGGTGGAATTTATTTATCCGCACACCGAAGCCGCCACGATGACCAAGCTGCGCCAACGGTTGTTGCAATTGGGATTGACACCGCGCGACGTCCATCTGCTCTGCGGCGTGTTGCGCCAAATTCAATGGAGATTCGAGCACGCATGAAATTAGCGAACAAAACGGCTGTCATTACAGGCGCAGGCTCTGGCATCGGGCGCGCTATTGCGTTGCGTTTTGCGACGGAAGGCGCGCGCATCGTCGTTGCCGATTACAACGAAGCGAACGGCACAGAAACGGCGCGTCTCATTCAATCCCAGGGCGGCGAAGCATTGGCAGTGGCAACCGATGTCAGCGACGTAACCGCCGTCACGCAACTTTTCCAAACGATAGACGCCAACGGTTGGAGCGTGGACATTCTCGTCAACAACGCCGGGCAAGGCGGCACGCTCACGCCGCTGCATCAACTCACGGATGAAGCCTGGCACGCGATGTTGGCGACGCATTTGCACGGCACGTTTTATTGTTCACGCGCAGCTCTGAATCGCATGATCCTCAATAAAACCGGGGCGATCATCAATCTCGCTTCGGTCGCGGGGCTGGCCGGAATGCCGATGGGCGTGTCGTATTCAGCCGCGAAAGCCGGCATCATCGGCTTCACGAAAGCGGCGGGCAAAGAGGTCGCGCGCTTCGGCATTCGCATCAACGCCATTGCGCCCGGCTGGGTCGAAACGCCGATTCTCGATCCCTTGCCCGACAAGCTGCGCGACGGGATGACAGCGATGGTTCCGCTCGGTCGCATCGGTCAACCAGCAGAGATCGCGGCGCTGGCGTTATTTTTGGCGAGTGAAGAATCGAGTTATGTGATTGGCCAAGTCATCAGCCCCAATGGCGGCGGGTATGCTTAGCAGCAAGAAGGGGAGAACGGGAGAGGGGGAGATGAGATCGTCTTCAAAACGCGAAGCGGTCTCCCCCATTCCCTTTCTCCCCCACTCCCCGTCTTCCTTTCATCACTTCTGCTCTTCCGGCACGCGCTTTTTCATCACCGGAGATTTGGGCGACTCCTGCACCGTGTAATCCGCCGGAACTTCAAACAACGCGCGGGCGGGTTCGCTGCGGACGATGTTGGTCAGACGATAGGTGGTTTCGCCGTGCCGTGGATCGGTTTGTTTGGTCAGCACGAGGGCTTGCAATTCGGGCGAGTACCATTCTTCCCTGACAGTGTTGATGGGCTGATCGTTACCGATGGTGTTAGCCGGAATCGTGATGGTCGTGCGCTTGCCTTCGCACAGCACGCCTTCAATGGTTTGCTGTCCCAACGATTCAGTCGTGCCAGCAGCTTTCCTGATCACACCGCCGCCGCCCGCTGTCACCAGTTTTCCGCTCGCCTCCATCTCGATTTTCATGCGGCGCAGTTGCTCTTCGAGTTCCGCGCGCTTGGCTTCATCTGGCGGCCCGGCTTTCGCTCCCGCCGCACCAAACCCTCCGGCGGCTCCTGTGGGCATGGCTCTGACTGTCGCCGTGTTGCCCCCGACCGTCACCGTGAACTGTTGCGATTTGATCGCCACGCGCTGCTTCGGGTTGAGCGAGTAACTCGTTTCGCTGACCGGGTCGTTGATGAAGATTTGCGCCGGAACACCGGGTGTCGTGCCCACCACCTCGCGGCGCGTGCGGCCCTCGCTGTCGCGGTAAATGTGCGTCGTGGTTTTGTTGCGAATGCGGTTGCCGTCCGTCAGCATTTGCACGGTTTCGGATTCGGAAATCGCCGCGTACGGCGCACCTTTGACCGTTTTCAGTTCCACCCAGGCACCCGCGCCGACGGCTTTGGACATTTCGATCTGTGCCTTGCCATCGGCAGCTACCCTGAACCGGGTTTCCTGCGGCGCTTCCTGCGCCCACGCGCTGACGGTCAGCAGCGTGACAAACATACTTCCTACGACAAATCGTTTCATAACATTCTCCTTCATTGCGTTCGAGTGGATTGCGAGTTTGGCACAAAGCGGATGGCACGCGCCAAGCCGTCTTGCCCCAGTAAAAGATCAGCCTGCATCGGCTGGGTTAAGGTCGTTTCAGTCAGCGGGACACCCCACTTGATCAGGGCCGCGGGCGGCACTTCGATGCGCACGATGCGCCCACTTTCGAGCGGAGCCATCTGGCCGTCTTCAACTAATGAATAAAACGGCGCGGGCGTTTCGCTCGGCGGCGCGGCAGACGAACGAAGCGGCAAACGAGCGACCAAATGAACAGGACGCAGCGCGCGACGCATCGCAACCGGCACAGGCGTAGGCGCTGGCGTGACCTTCTCCATCGCAGCAGGCACAGGCGGCGTGGTCAGCGGCGCAGGCAAACGCAGTGCCTCTTGCGGTTGTTCTTTGCCGCCCAACTTCATCGCCACCAAACCCGCGAGGCCAAGTATCACAAACAATGTTGCGGCCACTGCTGCCCAACGCCACGACAGCCAAGACGAAATGACCGGCGGTGGCGCGGAACGATGTTGATTGCGCAACGCCGCGAGCAATGCGGCTTTGACACGCGCGGGCGCTTCCTGTCGCGCCAGTTCTGTCTTGACAACGCGCACATTCGCCAACCACGCGCGCTCTTCGGCCAAGCGCGCAGCGCAACCGATGCACAATTCCGCGTGCGACAAAGCTCGCGCACGCATTGCTGCTGCAAGCTCCTCGCCGCGCGCCAAATCAATGACCCGTTCAGCAAATTCTCGGCATTTCATGTCAGACACCTCACAACCGCGTCGCGCCACGGCACGTCCGCCTTGTCCAACGTGCGCAAACGTTCCAGCAACAAGGCATGCCCGCGATGCAGCCGCGAGCACACGGTTCCGACCGCGCAGTCCAACGCCGACGCAGCTTCGGCATAACTCAATTCCTGGAAATCGCACAGCACGACGACTTCTCGATATTTGGCGGGCAAGGCCAACACCGCCCGCCGCACGCGCGCGATCACTTCCCGCCGCGCGCAATCGCGCAATGGATCGTCTGCGGCCATCAACAGCGGCAGGTCTTCGTCCTCCTCCGCCGACAACGAAATGTGCGCGTGATTGCGCGCGTGCTGACGCAACACCTGTTTGCGCGCGATGCCGTACAAATACGCCGATAAAGTTCCGCGCGCTGCATCAAAGCGATGCGCATCTCGCATTAAGGCTAAAAACACTTCCTGCGTGACATCTTCGGCAACCATCGTTGACCCGCTCATCAGCAGCGCAAAGCGATAAATCGGCGGTTGATGCTGACGATAGAGCGTCGTGAATGCGGCTTCGTCCCCCACCGCGAGCAGCCGCAGTAGTTCATCTTCACCGATAAAGGGGTTCGTAGGGGGTACGTTGCGCATCGTTGTTCTCAAGTTCAGTCTGCGACTGACATGAGTAATTCCCTTGAGGCGGCCAAAAGCTTCCAATTTTTTTGCGAAAAAATTAAGGCGAGTATTTCGTGACGTGCCGCAGCGAAAGGCAGTATCTCTCGGCTGACGATATGTTCGTCTCTACTTTGAATCCAGCCGTTCCAATAATTTCTTTGGTGCCACCATGCGATAGGCCTGCTCGACGTGCGACGCAAGTTCGTCCTCGTCGCAACGATCCACCTCGACCCCGATCCAGCCGAACGGCCCTTGATACGGCGGGATGAAAAACTTTTCGGGCGCGGCTTCGACCAGGATTTCCTGCACGCCCGGCGGCGCTTTCAGCCACAATGCAATGCGGGTATCGCCGTGATGATTGTGGAAGTACATCGCAAACATTTTGCCTTTGACGCGAAAGGTCGGCGAACCCCATGCTTCTTTCTCTTCGACTTCGGGCAAGGCCAAACAGAGCCGCCGCGCGAGCGCCCGAGAGGCTTCATCCGATGCGTGCGGCGGCGGTGGGGCCGCCAACGGCGCAATGACGGGCGGCGTGTACGAACCGCTCTCATATTGCTGGATGAGCTTCGCGCCCGCTTCCAAGCGCCACGCCTGTTCGAGCGCCGCGCGCAGGCTTTTCGGTTTCACTTTTGCCAATCGCACGAGCACATACGGATAGTTTTGGTAATGCTGCGTGACGTGAAAGGCTTGCGGCTCGGGGGCGATCCACGCATCGCGGTCATCGCATTTCAGCGCCAGCGTTGCGTTGTCTTCGAGCAAGCGCGCGAGCAATCGCTTGCGCACGTGAAAGGCCATCGTGCCATACGACGTGCCTTCCGTAACGCCGGGCAGCGCGAGCAGCAGTTGGCGCACGGTTTCGATCGGATTCGGGTTCTTCATATCAGCCAAACGACACAGGCGTCGCCTCGAAAATCTTCAGCACAGGCGGTTCAGCGGCAAGCTTGCGCGCGGTTTGCGCAAAGGCGCGCGACTCCGGCACAGCGAAATGAGCGAGCAATGCCGCGCGGTCTGTCCATTCTTCGACAAAGACGAGCCGCAGCGAATTTTCTGCGTCCTGATGTACGTTGTGCGCAATGCAGCCCGGCTCCACGCGCGAGCGTTGCACGTGCGCGAGACTGACGGTCAGAATTTGATCAAACGTTTCGGGAGTGGCAAGAATGCTGCCTGTGACAAGAATCATTGTGCCTCCTTTGCTTGGCGCGCAGGATCGCCTTACAGCAACTTGCCCGCCGTCCATTGAATCGCATTGCGCACGAGCTTTTGATAATTCGGATTCAGATTTGCGTTGCGGTCGTGGCCGAGTTGAATGTACACCACGCGCGATTTGTCGTAGGGACTGATCCAGCCGACCGTTTCGTTGCTGGTCGGATGATCGCTTTTTAAGAGCGGCGTTACGCGCGGCGAAATCCACACGTCTTTGTACGTTTCATCCAGGATACGAAACGGCTTGATGCCACGTGTGATCGGATGATTGCCGACGGGCGTGATGGTTTCTTCAAGGTCGTGAATGTAGCTGGATTTCTTGCCTTCAAATTCTTCAAATAAATACCTTCCGCCCAGCACTTCGTTGTACCACCACGGCCAGTTCTGATTGCCGCAAACGGCGTGGTGCAGCGCGACGATGCCTTTTCCGCTTTCGACAAAGGCTTTGAGATTGGCCTGCTTTTTCGGCTCCAACTCCGCGATCATGTCGTACAGCACAATCACGTCGTAACGCTTGCGCATGTCGCCTGTGAACGCGAGCGGATGCGGATTCACTTTGGCATCAATCGCATCATCGGCAAACACCGAATAAAAATCCGCATCGTGATCGTGTCCGCCCGTGACGACGAGCACGCGCGTCGCGTTCGCCGCTTTGGGTTTCGGTTTCCAGACGGTTGTTTGCGACAGCGTGAAGCCCAACGCGAACACCAGCACAAAGGCGAATGGCAGTAGGTAATGAGTTTTCTTCATAGGGAATCCTTTCGCTCGCATTTGTATCGTAGTCGCTGCCTCGTTGCAACGTGCGCGGTCATCCTTGAGAATAGCCGCCAAAGGAGTTTCACTATGCGATTCGTCAACAAAGTAGCCATCGTCACGGGCGGCGGCGGCGAGATTGGACGCGCGACAGCATTGCGCTTAGCCCGCGAAGGCGCAAGCGTCGTTGTCGCTGACCTCAAAGGCCACGAAGAGGTCGCCGCCGAAATCACTAACAACGGCGGGCAAGCCATCGCGTTGCACTGCGATGTGTCCAATCGCAGTGACGTCGAAGCGATGGTCAAGGCCACCATCGAACGCTTCGGCAAAGTGGATGTCGCGTGCAACATCGCGGGCGTTGGTTTGTATGCGCCGCTGCTCGAAGCTGATGACGACAACTGGGACACAACGATCAACGTCAATTTGAAAGGCGTGTTTTACTGCACGCAAATCGTCGCGCGCGCCATGGTCGCAGGCGGAATCAAAGGCGCGATTGTGAATATGGCTTCGACGAATGGCCTCGTCGGCGAATACGGCTTGACGGCGTACAATGCCTCGAAGTTTGGCGTCGTTGGTTTGACGATGACCGCCGCAATTGAATTGGCTCCGCACGGCATCCGCGTCAATGCCGCCGCACCGGGGATGATTGCGACAAAGCTTTCACGCGCCGTGCTGGATCAAGACCCGGCGTTGGCGGCTTCGTACTTCAAAGACAAAATCCCGCTGGGGCGCTTCGGCACGACGGACGAGGTGGCGGCGGTCATCGCGTTTCTGGCTTCAGATGACGCTGCCTTCGTGACGGGGCACGCGCTCGTGGTGGATGGCGGGCAGTTGACGTTTTGAGCAGTAGGCGAAACGAATTCTCAACTCTCTATTCTTCATTCTTCATTCTTTGACCGAGAAACCGCCTACAATTTTTTGGCTCAAGAATGAAAAGTGGAGAATGCAGAATGGAAAGCTGGTTTCGTTAATTCGGCAGGCTAACGCAACACAAACGTGCGGTCGTTGTAGATGTAAACGCGGTCGTCTTTACTGCGCAACGCCGCGCCGCCCGTGACGATGAGCTTACCGTTCACTGTTGCCGCCGCGCCCCACGAATTCGGACGCGGCAGCGGTGGGCCTTGGCGAAATTGTTTCGTGCGCGGATTGAAAATCAACGATTGCTTTGGGTTTTCAATATCCTGTCCGCCGAGCATCCAGATTTCGCCGCGATACGCTGCCATCTGACACGAACGCGGCACGCCGCCCGGCGGCACAATCAAATCCCAACGACGCGCCTTCGCATCAAAAATCGCCAAGCCTTGTTTCGGCACGATCACATACAACTTGTCGTCCAAACACAGCACGCAAACGAGCGCGAACGTATTAACCATCGGGTCTGAGGTGAATTTACCGGCGAGGTAACGCAACGCCTCTCTGCGCAACCTCTGCGGTTCCTCTGCGTCTCTGCGGTGAAAAAAACTTTTCATCATTTGCACGTTTATTGCCCCAATGTTTTTGCCTCTCCACGCGCTTGCCAGCCATACGCCGCGCGTGAATTTTTCCAAAAGTAATGCTCCGCCGCTGCCTTGCCTTTCGCCGTGAAATACTCGGCAACGATGCGATGCACCGTAGCGTAAGGCGCAACACGTTCGCTCACCGGCCAGTTGCTGCCGAAGACCAGCCGCCGCGCGCCAAACAATTGCCACAGCGCATCCAGATGCGGACGATAAAACGCCAGATCATCTACGATGCGATTCTCGACCCGTCGCACGACATTCGAGACTTTCGCAAAGACATTTGGTAACGCTGCGACGTCGGTCAATGCCGCACGCTTCGCCGCAACATCGTTGTCCCACGCGCCGAACGGCAAATGATCTATGACGATTTTCAGCTTCGGCGCAAGTTTCGCCACACGCACGACATTTGGCAACAACGCTGGCCCGCCGATGACATCAATCGTCAATCGTTGCTCGCCCATTCGTTGCAAATCACGCTCGAACGCGCGTTGCCCCAAGCCTTCAGCAATCGCTCGCTCACCAATGCGCAAGCCCCGAAACAACGGGTTGCGCGTGAATCGTTGCAGGTTCGCGGCGAACGCTGCATCGCCCAATTTCAAATTGCCAATGAAGCCCACAATGCTTGGATTGTCCTGCGCCAAATCCAGAACCCATTGGTTATCTTCGAGCCAGGGACTCGCTTCGACGACGACTGTGCCCGCGACGCCGAGCGATTCGGTCAACGCCACAAATTCTTTCGGATAGTAAGGGCGATACAGTAGCGTTTCCGACGGCGGCGGCCACGGTACACCTTGCGGGCGCGTCGGATCATAAAAATGCGTGTGCGTGTCAATCGCCTGTATTTTCGCCGGTGCGACGCTCGGCAACGCTGCGAACGCGGTGGATTGCTGAAGAAACTTTCGTCGGTTCATAGTCATGGATTTCCAGTTTCCGCGATGAACTTTTGCAAGGTCGCGCGAATCATCGTCTGCTCAACCGCCATTAGCAAATGTCCGCCGCGCTCGAACTTGTACAACCGCGCGCCCGGAATCGTCGCCGCCGCGAATTCGGCATTGTGATAAAGCTGCAACGTATCGTCCGTCGCGTGGAAGATCAGCGTCGGCGCTTGGATCGCCGCAATCCGTTCATTCGGCATCTGCGCCTGATTGTCGAACGCCGCTCCGGCAGCACGCGGCGCGACCGGATTCATAAAATCAATCACCTGATCCACCAACACCCGCTGTTCCGGTGTCAACCCGGCAATCACCGCATCGTTCGCGCCCATCAATTCCATCAACTGCTTTCGGAACAAACGGCTGATGCCCCAGTACAGCGGATCATATTTGAAAATCGTCATCAGCCTGTCACCCTTCTGATTTGCCTGCGCCTGCGCGGTTGCCGACGAAGACGCGACGCCGCAGGAAATCAAGGTCAGCGAAGAAACCCGCTCCGGGTGCAACGCCGCAAACAACAATGCCGACGGCCCGCCGTGCGAAAGCGCCACAACCGCGACTTGCTTAATGCCCAGATGATCAAGCAAATGCGTGTAGGCATGCGCCTGCTCATCAAACGTCGCCCCCGCGCGAAACGTCGAACGCAAATAGCCAAACCGCGACGGCGCAATCCAGTGGAATTGTTCGCCCAGCACCGCCCGCACCATCAACTCCCCCTGATCGAACCCGCCCCCGCTCCCGTGAATCACCAGCACCGCCGCCCCGCGTCCGCCTTCGCTGTATTCAATGTCCCCATACGACGAAGTGATTACCATACTTTTGCCCCGGATTCGGTTGTAAGCTTGCCGCATCTCGCGCCAGTAGACGACCGCGCCCAGCAGCACGGCTGCACTCAAGGCGATAGCCAACCCGCGAAGAACTTTTCTGAACATTTTGCGTCCCTTTCTGAAATCGCCTTCAGATTATCCGATTCCGCGCAAAAATGGCACACGATGACGGCAGCAGAATCGGGTAAAATTGGGTATGTTTGTGGGTATCAAAGGGGAACCGCCAACTTTTTTTATAAATGGATAATCGCTTTCACGTGCTGATCGCTATTGCTCAATCGTCGCGTTGCACCATACAATGCGCAAAATCGTTCGCATTTGCGCACGGAGAGGCGTGATGAAAAAAGACAACCAATCAACAAAAAAGCTATCTGAACTGAGGCGAGTCCCATCGAAAATCAGCGACTTGAGGAAGCGACAGTACACCGTGCCAGAGCTAATCGGGCTGACGGGAATCACAAGAAAGCAGGTGGATTATTGGGCTAAGACCCGATTGCTCAGCCCATTGATGCGGGATATGAATGCCACCATCGGGAAGCCCGTATCGTTTTACACCGCAGCAGAAGTCGTAAAAGGGATGATCATTGCGGATTTGAAACGCGCCGGTTTCTCACTGCGGCAAATTCAACAAGTCGCGCGCAACCTGGAAGAGCATGGCATTAGCTTAGCAAAAGCGCAGAATTACTTATTGACCGATGGCCTTTCTGTTTATTACGCCAGTAGTGAAAATCAAGTGATTGATATTTTGAAGCATCATCGGCAGATGCTGTTGTTGATTCCGATTCATGAACAAGTCGAGAAGCTACGAAAAGTTGCCTAATGATCTTCCTGCAAAATAACTGAAAGCAATGAGTAACGTATCCAGCCAATCGCGTACAGACCTTCTACGCCCTTATTTGTTAGGGTGTATGTATCGTAAATCGCAATTGGTCTCGAATATAGAATTAACTAACGGTCATCGCTTTCAGGTTCCCCTGGCAGCCTTTGCACACCATCCTTACGATTCACGTTCAGCCTGTATTGCAATTTTCGATGACACTTATGATCCCGAATACGCCGTCAAGGCTAGTCGTAGCCTTGGTGCGCCAGTTGTTTTTTCGTGTCTGCCAGATCAAGTTTTGTTTTGGAAACAAGGTATCGCGGGGCCGGAGTTACAAGAGCAAATTCCACTGCCGAAGCTTCCTGATTTTTTCAAACGGTATGGCAATGAACTTGCGCCTGAGGCAATTTACCGGGCGAAAACTTGGGCACGATTTGACACCCAATACCAACTCAGTTTCGTAGACATTGGGTTGATGCCTTTGATCGAAGAAGAAGCTGGGAAAAAACTCGCCGAGTTAATTCAGCGCGTCGTAGGACAAACAAAAGCTCATCTCGGTTGGCGAGAAATTTCCCCGCAACAAGGACAATGGCTATTGAAATCCAATTTCTGGTTGCTGGCCGCCAAGATTCTCAAAGACAAGGGGGTTCCCGCATTTGCAACGCTTGATTTGGCAGATTTGGATGATGCGTATGATCGCGTAGCGAAGCATTATGGTTCGGACGAGCCTGTCTCAATCGGTTCCAAGCAACAACGGGCAGCACTGCGCGAAGTAGCAAAAGAAATTGTCAGATTCAGCCACTTGGGAATCGTAAGCACAGAAGCGCTGGCGCATCTTTACGAAAATGCCCTGATTACCAAGGCGACACGTGTTGAGCTTGGCACACATAGCACGCCTAGTTACTTAGTTGATTACGTTGTTGGGAAACTTGCTCCGTGGATCAAAGAGATGCCTGCTGATCAGCGCAATGTGTTTGAGCCAGCTTGTGGTCACGGAGCATTCTTACTTGCCGCATTGCGGTTATTAAGTGAATTAGAGCCAGTGAACAGCTATTCGCCAAGCAGGCGTCATCAATACTTACAACATCGTTTGCACGGAAGTGATATTGATGCCTTTGCTCTGGAGATCGCGCGTCTGTCGTTGACGTTGGCGGATGTTCCTAATAAAGATGGCTGGGATTTGAAGCCCGCAAATATTTTCAGAGGCGACACCCTGACTAACTATGCTCGCAAGGCAGATATTGTTCTTGCTAACCCGCCTTTTGGTGATTTCAAACCCGACGAGCGGCGAGCATTAACTGAACAATTGAGTCCGCCGAAATATGTGAATAAAGCGGCTGAAGTGTTAGGGAAAGTGGCTTCGGCTATGAAGCCTGGTGAAATCTTTGGTGTCGTGTTACCACAAGGCATCCTTCACGATGATAATGCCACATCATTGCGCGAGCATTTACTGAGAAATTTTGAGATCAGCGAAATCTGCCTCTTGCCCGACAAAATATTCAACCTTTCCGAGGCAGAGTCGGTGGTAATTTTAGGACGGCGATTGTCTCAGCCTGTTTCAAAAACAAATTCCATTTTGTACAGGCGGGTGCGCGAAGCTGACGCTGATTTCTTCAAACAGTCTTACATCAGCACACAGGATACGCAGGTTCAGTTTACTCCTGAAAATAAATGGAGTTTCTTTGTTCCAGATTTGGAGGAGGTTTGGAACTATTGCCAAGGCTACTCCAAGTTAGGTGAGATTGCCGAAATTGGGCAAGGCTTTCAATTCCGTGCAAAAAATAGCTTGCCTGAGGGGGTAATTACTGAATCTGACACTCCGCAAGACGAATTGGTAGAAGGTTACGCCAAACTACGAGAAACCTTACTTACTTACAAACTGCCCGACGTGAAATGGTTTAACTTGGATGAGAGTGTAATTGGCCGCCCTCGAAGCGGGACGCTGAGAGAAACACCTCAAGTACTATGGAATTATGCGCGCGTCAGCCGCGGTCCTTGGCGACTAAAAGCGTTTTTGGATCAGCAAGGTCATCCGGTCACTAGCCGATTTTTAGTTGTCCGCCCGAAAGCCAATGACTGGACACTTGAAGCAATTTGGGGACTTTGTAATTCGCCATTGGCTAATGCGTATTCTTATGCTTTTTCTACAACGCGCGATGTCCTCGCTGGATTGATGCGCGAACTGCCGATACCGAATGCAAGCCCTGACAATCTTCTAGAATTAGCAAAGCTTGTTCGTGATTATTTTGTGGCCGTTCATAAGATTGAGGAAGGCACGTTGTCGCCGGAAGAAGCTGAGCAGTTGAGAGTATTGCACTGGCGAATTGATGCGGAAGTTCTTCGCCTCTATAACCTCCCGAAGCATTTAGAGCGACAAATACTTGACCTATTCACAGGTGAAAGACGCCGAGGCGTTCCGTTTGAGCAAACTGAGTATCTGCCCAAGAGCTTCACCGAGCCACTAACGTTGCGTGAGTTGTTAGCCATCACCGCAGACTGGGATCAAACCAATGAGCGGCGCGCAGAGTTGATTCAGAAAAAAGTCAAAAAGACGATTTCCACCGAGGAGCGCCGCGAGTTAGATGAACTGCAACGATTGGCCTCCTGCCGCAGGCGTTTGCTTGCGCCGCTTCCGATTAAAGAGCTACAGGCCGTGAAAGCTGATCTTGTACGGAGAGGAATGTGGGCAGGAAATTAACAAACGCGCCACAGCCATTCGCTTACCCTCTTGAGCCGCACGTTCGGCGGCACGGCCCGTTCGGATATAAAAACTACGAGTCTTATCGCTCTTGGCTCCGCGATGAATTCAGCTTTCGTTGTGTTTTCTGCTTGAGGCGCGAAGCGTGGGGAATAAGGCGTGCGAATTGGGATATTGATCATTTCATTGCACAAGCAATTGCTGCTGCCCTTGTGCTTGAGTATGGGAACCTACTCTACGTCTGTAGAAGTTGTAATATCCAAAAGTGCATCCATTTAGTTCCTGACCCGTGCAAGATTGCGTTCGGTTGTTGCTTGAAAGTGCGAGGGGACGGAACCATTCAGGCGCTAAATGAAGAGGGCGAGTTGCTGATAGACTTTTTGGGATTGAATGATGATGATTATATCGAATCACGTCAGCTTGTGATTGGCACGATAAATTCGTTTCACGAAACAAGAAATGAAGAAATGCTCACATTATGGCTGGGCTATCCCAAAGACTTGCCTGATCTCAGCAAACTAAAGCCCGTAGGTAATACGAAGCCAGAAGGGGTTGTCCAATCATACTATGCCCGTCGAATGCGCGGTGAGTTACCAGAAACGTACTGATGGCAGTTTGATCGAAATCCCTCACTGTCAGTATGCCGTTTTCCTGTACATAACAAGTCACTGCAAATATCAGGGCTTCAACTTTCCCACATTCGCACGAAAATTGCCGACAACTTCCGACGTACGCAACGCACGATCATAAATGCGCAGTGTCTGCACCTCGCCCCACAGCTTCGGCGCGAACATCACGGAGCGCAATCCATTAACATCCTGCATCCCCGCCACAAACCGTCCCCAGCCGTATTGCCGCGCTGCGCCGCCGTCATTCAATACGCCGTCTACGACAAAGAGGATTAGCTTTGGCCCGCCGTCTACGATGACGGCGATGTGTTGCCAGGTGTTGGTTTTAAGCGAGCCGGGATAGGTGCCAGGATCGCTGTCCCACGTGGAGGTATGTTGCCCATCGCTCAGTGTTAGCCGCAGCGTGAAGCGGTCGGACAAGGTCAGCGCGATGCCTTTGCCATTCGTGTCGCGCGCATCGAAAAGCACTTGTCCCGGCGAGAGTTCTTTCATCTTCAGCCATAGCTCAATTGTGAAGCCGCTGGGTGGTAAGGTTGGTATTGTGAAATTCGCATTGGCGCGTGTTTGTTCGCCCTGCAATTGCAACACTAGCCCGCGTGTGGTGAGTTGTTTGTGCTCGAACTGTCGCCACATTCCTGCGAGCAGCGAAGCGTCCAACTCGTGTGTGCGTGCGATGGTCTTTTGCGTTTCGGTGATGTAAATCCGCCCGTTGTCTTCGATCAAATCGGGATAGCTCATGCGCACGTTCGGGTCGTCGTCATAGAGCAGGATTTCTGGCTCTGACCATTCGATGCGCCCGTTGCGTTCGATGCCGCCGGAGACCCACGCGGGGTTGCGGCTTTGGTAATAACTGCCTTTGCCCCATTCGTCCGTCAGCGCCGCTTCGCCGCCGTGATGATGAAACCAGAGCAGGTATTTGCCGTTGCTCAGCTTCCACACGGGAGCATACGCGCGCGGATGTTTGATCGGGCGACCATTGGCGAACGTCGCATACGCGGGCAGCGTCCACGTGCGACCATCGTCGCGGCTGTAGGCGTGACACAAATAGCCGTCAATCGTGCGATAGGTCGCATAGAGCGAGCCGTCATTCAGACTCACCAAGTTGACCTCTTCGGCAATCGGGCCTTTCGGTGCGCGTAATCCGTTGTCGCTTTCGGGCAAAATCTTCCAGTGCAATTTCTTCGGATCGCGTTCGGTCAACAGGTTGTCGCTGCGCATAAAATGGCCTTGCGAACGCACGAGCGTGCCGGGTGTGCCCCAGCGTGTGACGCGATTCCAGCCCCAATAGACCGCGCTTTTGTGAACGATAGGTTTGCTGACGCCCCAGAAAAACAGCGTCTGCCCACCAAAGTTGTTGTCGCGGTCGGCAGCAGTCACGTGCATCGG
>CAZWAK010000055.1:0-30488 GCA_964631865.1 uncultured Heliobacteriaceae bacterium
CCCTTGAACTACAAGATATGGTGGCTTACCACCTGAGTTCTTGGAGAACCAAAAATGCGGGACGAGGCTAGAACTTGAACATGCCTCACAGCTATTCAGATACTTCACGGTTACAGATGCGCGCGTTGGCGTACTAACAGATGGGATAATATATCGCTTCTACACTGACCTAGAAGCTCCTAACAAAATGGACTCTAAGCCATTTATGGAGTTTAACCTCTTAGACATTCAAGAATCATTAGTCACTGAACTAAAAAAGCTCAGTAAGGCCTTCTTCAATATGGAAGAAATCATTACAGTGGCTGGCGAGATGAAATATACGAGAGAAATAAAGCACATCTTAGCGGAACAACTCTTAGCGCCTTCAGATGAGTTTGTACGCTTCTTTGCGTCTCAGATATATTCAGGGAAATTAACGCAAGGGACGCGCGAGCGTTTCGCAGATATTACGAAGCGTGCAATCAATCAATTCATCAATGAGCGAATAAATGAGCGGCTTAAATCAGCTATGGCCGGAACAACTGGCATAGTTTTAGCCGAAGATGAAAGCCTCAAAGACCCTATCATAGACGAACAAGCTGCCAACGCCACCGAAGACTTAGTAGTCACTACAGAAGAAGAATACGAGGCATTCTTTATCGTTAAGGCTATTTTGAGAGAAACGGTCAGCCCAGAGCGAATAGTAGCTCGCGATACGCAAAGCTACTTTGGTGTCTTGCTTGACGACAATAATCGAAAGCCTATTTGTAGGTTTCATTTCAATAGATCACAAAGATACTTAGGCCTTATCGGCGAGAACAAAACCGAGGAAAGGATTCCTATAGAAACTTTAGATGACATCTATAAGTATGCTAACCGACTAAAACGCACTATCTCATTTTATGGCAAGCCTGACACAATAACACCAGTTGCGGCAGATCCAACTGCCGAGACGACTGAGATAGGTATGGGCATACCTGAAAAGTAAGATGATCACAATTGATGGTTCACTCGGCGAAGGCGGCGGCCAGATTTTACGCACGTCTCTAGCGTTGTCGCTCGTGACGGGCCAGCCGTTTCGCATCGAAAAGATTCGCGCCGGGCGCAAGAATCCCGGTTTGCTCCGACAACATTTGACTGCCGTCAAAGCTGCAACCGAAATCGGGCAAGCCGATGTCAAAGGTGATGCCATCGGCTCAACCCAACTTACGTTCACGCCCGGCGCAATCAAACCGGGCGACTATGCGTTCGCTGTCGGCACAGCGGGCAGCGCAACGTTGGTGCTGCAAACCGTGTTGCCTGCGTTGCTCGTGGGCGACGGCGAAACGACGACGTTGACGTTGGAAGGCGGCACGCACAATCCGTTTGCGCCGCCGTTTGATTTTCTGGTGCAAGCGTTTTTGCCGCTCATCAATCGCCTGGGCGTGGGCGTCGCGGCGACGATTGAGCGGCACGGCTTTTATCCGGCGGGCGGCGGCAGGTTTGTGGTCAGCCTCAATCCGACGCAGCATCTGAAACCGCTCGAACTCATCGAACGCGGCCCGATCACGGGCAAAGCCGCGCGCGCCATCGTCGCGCATTTGCCCTTCGATATTGCCGAACGCGAATTGTCGCTGATCGGGCGCAAGCTGGATTTGCCCGGCGAAGCCTTGCACGGCGAGACGATCAAGACTTCGCCCGGCCCCGGCAACGCGGTCACGGTCGAACTGACGAGCCAGCACGTCACCGAAGTCTTCACGGGCTTTGGCGAACGTGGCGTCAGCGCCGAAGCCGTAGCGAATGCGGTCGTCAAAGCAGCGCGCGAATACATTGCGGCGGATGTCGTCGTTGGTGAATATCTCGCCGATCAATTGCTGCTGCCCTTCGCGCTGGCGGGCGGCGGTGCGTTCACGACGCTGCCGCTGTCGCAGCATTCCACAACGAATATGGACGTGATTCAGAAGTTTCTCGACGTAAAATTTGCTGTGACAAAACTGAGCAATCGGGCGGTGCGCGTGGACGTGCAATGAACTACAAAATCACTCTCGCCTACGACGGCACGGAGTATCTGGGCTGGCAGATGCAGGGCGAGCATCCCACCATTCAACTCGCACTGAGTCGCGTGTTGGCAACGTTGGACGGCGCGTCGGTCGAAGTTCACGGCTCCGGTCGCACGGATTCCGGCGTGCATGCCGAAGGCCAAGTCGCTTCCTTTCGGTTGCGAAAAGAATGGTCAGGCGCGGCGTTGCGCAAAGCTCTCAACGGCAATTTGCCGCCCGACATTCGCGTGCTCGCAGCCGAGCCGGTGGACGACGAATTTCACGCGCGCTTCTCGGCTAAACGCAAAACGTATCGTTATCAAATCTACAATGCCGACGTGATGAACCCGCTGCTCGCGCGGTATGCGTGGCATTATTCTTACGCGCTCGATCTCGCCAAGCTGCGGCAGGACGGCACGCACTTGCTCGGCACGCACGATTTCACGGTCTTCACGGTCGCCGCGTGCGAAACCCGAACTAACGTGCGCACGATCACGGGGTTTCATCTGGAACAGCACGATGCGCTGCTGCAACTCTATTTCACAGGCGACGGGTTTCTGCGTTATCAGGTGCGCACGATGGTGATGGCGCTGTTGGAGATCAATCGCGGGCGGCTCGCGCTCACGATGCCTGACCTTATTCGGAGTCAAAAGCGCGATCAAATTCGCGGCACTGCACCGGCCAAAGGGTTGACGCTTATGTCTGTCGAATATTAGTATGGCGATCTTGTTTCGCTGTGATTATTCACCCTTCGATCTTCGTCGCCAATCCGTTCGAGTGAGAGTCACGCTTTACTTCCTTGCCCAACGACAGGAATTCCGATGTCCGACTTCGCTGACGTAATTCAACCCGGCTCGCGCGAGGAGCAATTGCTCGCAGAGATAGATTTGACGCGCCTGCCGCGCCACGTCGCAGTAATTATGGACGGCAATGGTCGCTGGGCGAAGAAGCGTTTCCTGCCGCGTGTCGCGGGACATCGCGCAGGCGTCGAAGCCGTGCGCTCAACCGTAGACACAGGCGCGCGGCTCGGCCTTGAAGTCGTCACGCTCTATGCCTTCTCAGTCGAAAACTGGAAGCGCCCGGCCTACGAAATCGAAGCGTTGATGACGTTCCTGAAAGAATATTTGCGCAAGGAAATTGACAACCTGGATCGCAACAACATTCGCTTCCAGACGATTGGCCGCACGCACGAATTGGACGAATCGGTGCAATTTGAATTGCGCAGCGCGATTCATCAGACGGCGAACAACACGGGGATGATTCTGAACGTCGCGCTGAATTACGGCGGGCGCGTCGAATTGATTGATGCCGTGCGCGCGCTTGTGACTGAAGGCAGGCGTCCCGAAGACATCACTGAAGCTGCGATCTCTGAACATCTATACACGAAGAATTTGCCCGACCCGGATTTGATGATTCGCACGAGCGGCGAAATGCGCATCAGCAATTTCCTGTTGTGGCAATTGGCCTACTCCGAAATTTACGTGACCGACGTCTTGTGGCCTGATTTCCGCCGCCCACATTTCTTTGAGGCAATCGTTGATTATCAAAAGCGCGAACGGCGCTACGGCGGCTTGGTCGAGCCGATGGTCAATGCTTCCTGACAAGCTCAACTCTCAACTCTCAAATTTGAAATCTTCATGGCGCGAGTTCTTTCTGCGATTGTCTTTCTGCCGATTTTGCTGCTCATCATTTGGCGTGGTGCGCCTGTGTACTTTGCGGGGTTGATTGCGGTCGTCGCAGTGCTGGCGTTGCTGGAATACAAAAACATCGCTGCGCACGTTGGGATGAACGTGGGACTCGTGCCCAGCATTCTGGCAGGGCTGAGCATCCTGACCGCGTTTTATTTCGAGCGTCCTGATTTGGTGCTGGCGGCGTTCGCGGTGCTTGTGATCGTTGAATTGAGCGCGCAGCTTTTTACCAGTCAGGATTTGACGAAAGCATTGGCGAGCGCCGCCGGGACAATTTTCGGTGTCGCGTACATCGCCGTGCTCGGCGGCTATTTGATTGCGCTCCGACTCGCGGATGACAAAGGCGTGAGCTTGTCGGCGAAGCTGATTTCATTGTTTTTCCTGATCGTCTTCGCAGGTGACACAGGCGCGTATTACACCGGGCGCGCGTTCGGCAAACACAAACTCGCGCCGCGCATCAGTCCGGGCAAAACGATTGAAGGTTTGCTTGGTGGCTTGGCGGCGAACGTCTTGGCAGTCGTGATTGCGCGTTACACGTTTTTTCCCGAACTAGATTTGGTCACAGTGATTCCATTGGCGCTATTGATGGGCGGGTTGGGCGTGATCGGCGATCTGTGCGAATCAATGATGAAGCGCGGCTCGCAGGTCAAAGACGCGGCGCACTTGATTCCGGGGCACGGCGGCGTGCTGGATCGGCTGGACAGCATATTATTCAATGCGCCTGTGCTGTATTACTATTACGTGCTGTTTATGAAATGATAGGTGGTCGGTGGCCGGTGGTCGGTGGTCGGTAAAAAACCAGCCACCAGCCACCAGCCACCAACCACCAACTACTATGAAACAGATTTCGATTCTCGGCTCAACTGGTTCCATCGGTCGCAACACGTTGCGCGTCGTCGAAGCATTGAACGGTGACTTTCAGGTTGCGGCGCTCGGGGCGGGAACCAGTGTTGCTTTATTGGCCGAGCAGATTACGCAGTTTCATCCGCGCGTCGTTGCCGTTGCGGATGAAGCTGGTGCGGAGTTGTTGGAGAAAGAACTGCATCAACGCGGCTACGCGAACACACCGCGCGTCGGCATTGGCGTTGAAGGATTGTGCGAAGTCGCAGTGTGTGATGGCGTCGAAATTGTGATTGGCGCAGTCGTCGGTGCGCTCGGTTTGTTGCCGACGTATCGCGCGCTCGAAGCGGGTCACCGTGTCGCGCTCGCCAACAAAGAAACGCTCGTGATTGCGGGCGAATTGATGACGCGCGCGGCGGAGAAATCCGGCGCGGAATTGTTGCCCGTAGACAGCGAACACAACGCGCTGCATCAATGTTTGCGCGGCGAACAGCATTCCGAAGTCAAACGCCTGATCCTGACGGCTTCGGGCGGGCCGTTTCGCACGGCGAGCGCCGAGACCATTGAAAACGCGACGCCTGCTGAAGCCTTGAAACATCCGACGTGGCGAATGGGCGACAAAATTACGATTGATTCGGCGACGATGATGAACAAAGGCTTGGAAGTCATCGAAGCGCGTTGGCTGTTCAATCGTACTGCCGATGAAATTAGCATCGTCGTGCATCCGCAATCGGTTGTGCATTCGATGATTGAGTTGATTGACGGCTCCATCATCGCGCAACTCGGCGTGACCGATATGCGCCACGCGATTCAGTACGCGCTGACCTATCCGGCGCGCTTGCCGTCCGAATTGCCGCCGCTCAATTTGGCGCAAGCGGGCACGCTGGAATTTTATGAACCCGACACGCAACGCTTTCCGTGCATTGCGCTGGCTTATCGAGCGTTGCGCGCGGGCGGCACGATGCCGGCGGTTTTGAACGCAGCGAATGAAGTCGCGGTCGCGGCGTTTTTGCAGGAGCGTATCAAGTTCGGGCAAATCCCCAAACTCATTCACGCCGCGTGCGAAGCGCACACGCCGAGGCCAGTCAACGACCTGGACACCGTGCTGGCAGCGGACAACTGGGCACGCGCCTGGGTGCAGGAAAAAATCCGGCGCGTCGCCGCCAGTTCGCAATGAGCGTGTTTGCGCTCGTGCGTAACGCAATGTTAGAATCGCGTTTAGTTCAACGAAGGCTTGTTAAGTGAAGATGGTGTCAAAAGAGGAAATGAAAGCCAACGCTCACCCAGACATCCAGTCAGGCACTCATTGAGGAGGAATCGTCGTGTTATTTAAAATTGGGCAAAAAGTGGTTTACCCCAACCATGGTATCGCCGTCATCGAACAAATCAATCAACATCAAATCAACGGTGAAAACAACGAGTTTTATCTGTTGCGGTTGCAAGCCACGAATTCAACCGTCATGGTTCCGGTCGGCAACGCGCTGGACATCGGGCTGCGCGCGCCCATCGCCAACAAGCAATGCAACGAATTGCTCAAGGTCTTGGCCGAAGATTTGACCATGCCGGAAATGGATTGGAAGAATCGCTTCAAGGATTTTTCCGACCGCATGCGCAGCGGCGATTTGTTCTTGATTGCCGAAGTGCTGAAAACGCTGACGTACCTGAATCAGTTGAAGCCGCTCTCGTTCCGCGAAAAACGCATGCTCGAAAAAGCGCGCCAACTCATCATCAGCGAACTCGCGACGGTCGGCGGCGTACCCGAAGCCAAAATCGAGCCGAAAGTGGATGCCGCGTTGAACGGCGCGTGCAGCAAACATCGCGCAGCTTACGCGGGCGGCGCAGGTCATTGAGTTTTGCGACACATTCAACCGTTCCCACACCAGCCGGATTGCCCCAAGCAATTCGGCTTACGTGTTTTTGACGCCCGCCACAATCGCATAGCCGAGTTGGCCTTGCTGAATCGCCGTGAGCGAAGCTGCCGCCATCGCTTTGGCCTGCGCAAAATCCACGCCGGGCAATTCGATCTTCTTCAGTCCCACCATAATCTCCGCGCCGAGCAATTTCATCCGCATCTGATTGACCATCTCGGTTAGAGCTTCGTCGTGCGGTTCGAGACAGGTGATTTGAAAGCCTGCGCCGCGCAAAAACTCGGCATAGCGATCAATCGGCTGCGCATCGGCAATGCACGCGACCCACGCGAGCAGGTTGTCCAATTCTTTCGGCAGTTCTCCCGCGCCGCGCGTCAAATCGCTCAAGCCCACACGCCCGCCCGGCTTCAGCACGCGCGCGAATTCGTGCGCCGCCGTCGGCTTGTCAGGAAAGGTGCAAAATGCGCATTCGCAAATAATCGCGTCAAAGCTCGCGTCCTCAAACGGCAAGCGTTCGGCATCGCCTTGCTGAAAGCGGACGCGCGCACTCAAGGCTTTGCTTACGGCGATTTCATTGGCTTCGCGCACGTTCTCCTGGCCGAAGTCCACGCCGACAACCGTGCAGCCAAACGTTTCGGCCAAGTGAATCGCGCTCGTGCCTTTGCCCGACGCGACATCGAGCACTCGCGCGTTCGGCGTGAGTTGCAGCACTTCGCCCAACCGCGATGTCAATTGCACGCCGCCTGGATGAAATGAATCGCCGAGCAACAAGCGCACATAATCGCTTTCATACAACGTCGCACAGCAGGATTTGACGGCCTCGTTCGTCACAGTTGCAGTACTCATAATTGCGTAGATTCAAATGGAACACGGATCAGACAGATGCGACGGATTTATACGGATCAGTCAAAAGCTGTGTTACCCGTTCCATCCGTGTTCGATTCAGGTTTGATGGAACACGGATCAAACCGATGACACAGATTTCTTCCGATCAGTCCTTATCCGCATCATCCATTGCATCCGTGTTCTATATTTTCAACTCAACACTTTCAATTCGCGCTTGCCGTTCTTCAAATTGAACTCAATTGCTTTCGGCTCGAATTTACGGCCTTCGGCTTTGGCTTTGCGGCGTTCCGGCTCCTGCGCAATCAACTGCTCGCGCGCCTGTTCGCGGTAGCCGATGGTGTTGTACGAGCAGAACGGAATCTGTTTGTTGCCGGGCAGCAAAAACTCTTTGCAGCATTTCATCAGGTTCTTCTGATTGAACGTCCAGGGGTCCATAAAATCCTGCAACATAATCATCAGCATGTGATCCGCGACATCGCCAATCGTGAACGAGTCGGGGATGCCGCAGGCCTGACACGAGAGCGCGAATTGCTCAGCCGACTTTTGCGAACCCGGCACGGACGAAGACGACCACAAGCCTTCGAGCGCGAGTTTCACTTCAGCACTCCAATCCGGCATCACGCGGTTCGTGATGTAATCCAGATAGTCATACACGTTCACGATGCGGGTCAGCGGCGTCACCGTCTCGCCGTCAATAAACGCATACGTCACCGAATTGCACGTCGGGAAGCAGCACGGCACGGGCACGAAATCTTTTTTCACGAACACGCCTTTGGTTTGCTCTTCGATGAGTTGCAGGATGTCGGGAATCGTCATCCGCGTCATTGGATCGTGGTGCATGTGACGTCCGGCGTGAAAGGCGGGCTGAAAGTTGATGCCGCGCACGGCTGGATGCTTGACCGCGAAATCAATGATCTTGCCCACTTCGTGTTCGTTCACGCCACGCTCAATCGCGGGCACGAGCGTCACGCGCAAGCCTGCTGCGGCGATGCGATCCAGCGCGCGGATTTTTTCTTCGAGAATGTCCGGCTCGCCGCGAATGATGCGATAGGTTTCGGAATCGAAGCCGTCGAATTGAAAATACAACGACGGTTTCAGTGCCGCGAGTTGTTCCAGAAACTTGTCGTCTTTGGCAATGCGTTTGCCGTTCGTGTTGACCATCACGTAGGGAATGCCGCGATCTCGCGCGGCTTTGACGAAATCAATGATCTGCGGGTGAATCGTCGGCTCGCCGCCGGAAAATTGCACGACTTCCGGCACGCCTTCGGTACGCACAAAATCATCCAGCATCATTTCGACTTCTTCCATCGTCAGGTTGAAGCCCGGCGCGGCTTCGGCAAAGCACAACGGGCAATCCATATTGCAGGTGCTGTTGACCTCGATGATGCCGAGGCAAGTGTGTTGTTGATGATCGGGACAGAGGCCGCAATCATACGGACAGCCTTCGCGGATTTCGGTGCCGAATTCGAGCGGGATCGTGCCCGGCTTGTTGTACTTGCTGTTTTCGCGGTACAACTCGGCGTCGCTGTAAATCAAGCCTTCAAACGATTGCGCACAATCCGCACAACGTTTGCGCATATAAACTTTGTTGTCGCGCAGCAGAATTTGCGCGTCAATCACGGTCTTGCAGTTGGGACAAATGCTGCGTGTCAGTTCAAAGAAGACGTAATCGGCATCTTTTTTTATGGGCTTTTTGGGCGGCGTTTTGGGTTCAGCGGGAGCGGAAACAACGGGGGTTTCGTTGGTGGTTTCAGGTGTCGAAGAGATCAAATCTTCCATGCAGCCTCCAGGAAAGGGGTTCGTATTCAGAAAAAGAATTTCGTCAGGGGATAGATCATCGCGCCCAGCAGCGCAGCTAACGGCAACGTTGTGAGCCACGCCAGCAAGATTGTCAAGATCATGCGGCGGTTCGCCGTTTTATTCACGACGCCGATGCCAAATAACGAGCCAACGGACACGTGCGTCGTCGAAACCGGCAAGCCAAACCGGCTTGCCATCAATACCAACAATGCCGTCACTAAATTTGCAGTGAAGCCTTGTCCCGCGTTCATCCGCGTAATCTTTTGACTCATCGTCTCCGCCACGCGCCGCGCATTCAGCACGCCGCCCAATGCCATCACAACTGCAACAAGCGCCAAGCCAACATTCGGTGCGAGCGATTGTGCCGCCATCAACAGCGCCACAATCTTCGGTGTGTCGTTCAAGCCGCGCGCAAAGCCCACTGCGCCTGCGCTCACGTAATGCGCCGCGTCCAACACGCGCCCCGCTTCGACGCCGAGCATCTGCCCTTGATAGCGTTCGACACATTCGCTCGTCTGTCCGATTTGCACGAGCGTGCCTGTGTGCGCGAATGCCAGCGTGCCATCCGGCTGCACAACCACTTGCTCAAACTGATTGTCCACGCACACACAGGTTTGATTCGTCACGCCAAACGACTTCCGCGCGAATTTGAAAAGCGGATAGATGATTACGGTCAGCGCCATCGCCAGCAATGGGCTGCCCAACAACGGCAACAAAAATGAAGTCGTCAACGCCGAGAATTTCAAATCGCCGCGTGCTGCCATCAACCCCGCGCCCACCAACGCGCCCGTCAAAGCGTGTGTCGTTGAAATTGGCAAGCCCGCGTAGGTCGCAATCAACACGGTCAATGCCGCCGCCAGTCCAACCGTCAGCAAAAACGTCGGCTCCGCCGTCACCGCATCCGGCACTAAGCCTTTCCCCTTGAACGCAGCAACCAAACCGTTTGCTAACACGAGCGCCAACAGCGATCCCGCGAACGTCGTGATCGTTGCCCACGCGAGCGCGCGGTGATAGTTCGTCGTGCCGCTGCCGAAGAGCGTCGCCACACCTTTGAAGTTGTCGTTCGCGCCATTGCTGTAGGCCAGCAAAAGCACGGCCAGCAGAAGGAAGGCGGTCATGAGTTTTCCTGTGCAATGCTGACGAACGTGTCAGCCCATTCATCAACTCTACGAGACGGGAAGGAGGATTGGATTTCGACGAACAGCGTCCCTCTCGCTGCGATCCTATTCGACGCGATTGCTCGGCAGGATGTAGCAAACAAACCAGAAGCGCAAGCGGTTTGCCTTGCGACAAGTGAAGGTGCTACTCTTGCGCCGCTTCATTATTGCTTTCAGAAACATTTTGACGAAGGAACGAGCGCGATGATTATTGATCCGAAGAAATGCGTCGCCTGCGGGAATTGCGTAGCGGTTTGTCCGATGGGCGCGATTTACATTGACCCCGCCACGAACCGCGCAACAGTCAATCAAGACGAATGCGTCGAATGCTACACCTGTTTTCGTGGCATGAGTACCGAACAACTTAACCCAACGATGGTGCGCACGATCCGCAAAATCGGTAAGCTGCTGCGCTGGCGCTTTGAGCCGGAGCCGGATGTTTGTCCGACCTCCGCGATTACCGAACAGGAATTGACGTGGCCGCGCATCGTGCGGCGCGCGTTCTCCGACCCCATCGTGCCGCACGAAAGCACGGGCGTTCACGGGCGCGGCACGGAAGAAGTCAAAACCAACGACGTGACGAATCGCGTCGGCTTGCACGATGCGGGCTTCACCGTCGAATTCGGCAGACCAACGATTGGCGTGCGCTTCTGGCAGATTCAGGAGATGACCAGAGCCTTGGCCCAAATGGGCATCGAATTTGAGCCGCGCAATCCGGTCACGAGTTTGATGACCGACACCACGACCGGCGACATTCGCCCGGACATCCTGAACGAAAAGATTCTCTCCGCGATTGTCGAATTCAAAACCTCGCTCGCCAACGCGCCCGCGATTTTGCGCAAGGTCAAGGAAGTTGCGAATCGTCTCGATACCGTTGTCGCCGTCGGTGCGGCAGCGCGTTGTGATGAACACGGCGAAAATCAATTGGAAGAGATGCTGCTTGCCGAAGGCTTCGCCTTCAAGCGCGGCAAGACGAATCTTGGGCTAGGGCGCGCGTCACTGGCACAAGAAAAAATTGCCGTCGGTTAGCGTGATGGAATTACTTGCCCCGGATTACGACACGCCCTGGAAAGATTTGCTGGATCGCTATTTTGAAGCGTTCATGGCGTTTTTCTTTCCGGCGGCACACGCGCAGATTGATTGGTCGCGCGGCTATGAATTTCTCGACAAAGAGTTGCAAAAGATCACGGCGGATGCGGCACTGGGACGGCGCGCGGTAGACAAGCTGGTCAAGGTTTGGCTCAAGACCGGACAAGAAGTCATCGCCTTGATTCACGCCGAAGTGCAAGGCGAGCGTGAAGAGGATTTCGAGCATCGGGTTTACGTCTATCACTATCGCATCAGTGATCGGTTCAATGAGCGCGTTGCCACCTTCGTGGTGTTGACCGATGCCAATCGCCGTTGGCGACCGCGAGAATATCGCTACGAATTGCTCGGCACGAAAGTCGCGTTGGAATTTTCCGCCGTGAAACTGCTGGATTATCGCAACCGGTGGGAAGAATTAGAGCGCAGTGACAATCCCTTTGCAATTGTGGTGCAGGCGTACTTGCGGATGTTCGAGACCAAACGCAACGCGCGCAAGCGGCTGGAGTGGAAGCTGGTTTTGACCAAATCATTGTATGATAGGGGCTACACGAAGCGCGACGTGATTGATCTGTTTCGCTTTCTGGACTGGTTGATTTTTTTGCCCCCGGAATTACAGCACGATTTCAGCGATGAGATCGAACGCTTTGAGGAGGAACGAAAAATGCCTTATGTGACAACGATAGAGCGAATGGGGATTGAGAAAGGCTTACAAAAAGGGATACAGCAGGGGATACAGCAGGCCAGCGAAACCCTTGTTCTGCGCTACCTACAACACCGATTTGGCGAGTTGACCGAAGCAAGGACGGCGGCGATCCACAATTTATCCTTGCCGCAAATCACCGCGCTCAGCGAAGTGATTTTCGATCTGAACTCGCTGGACGAAGTGGATGCCTGGTTGCGGAATCAGGAAACGTTGCCCTTGCAGGCATAACTTTGCCTATTTCGCTAACAACCCAAATGCTATGACCAATACACTCCATCGCTACGGCACACATCAAAACCTGCACAACGATTTCATTGTGTTTGCGATTCCCTGTCGCGGCTTCAATGACCAGGACTCCGTGCCGAAACTGAAACGCTTTTTGCGGCTGGCAAGTCAGTTTGCGCCCGTCAATATGGGCGATGGCTCGCACGGCGGGATTTATCGGCCCTCGAAACATCTGAACCCGACGGCGCATTGGTCGCGCGAAAGCACGCCGGATTTTGAAACGGTCATCGAAGGCGTCACGAACCCAACGACGGTCGCCGCCGTCTTCGACAACAAAGACGCTGTAGATGCGTTCGTCGCCGCCTTGCAAAAAGAAGATTTGGGCTTGTCCATCAACATCAGCGCGTTGATTGACCGTGCGCAGGAATGTTGTCAGGACGTCGGACTCGCGCGCCACAGCGTCGAATACTCGCTCGGTTTTATGGGGCAGACAGATCGGCTGGCAGACCGGCACGTGTTGGAGCTTTCGACGATGTGCGGGCACGGCATGATTTCGTTCACCTTCGCGCGCAAGATGATTGATTGGGTCAAAGAAGGCCGTCGCACGCCCGAACAAGCCTGCCAGTATTTTTCGCGCTTCTGTTCGTGCGGCATTTTCAATCCGACGCGCGCGCAAGAAATTCTCGAAGACGCGCGCAAACGGAATAGCTGAAATTGGTGGTCGGTGGTCGGTGGCTGGTGGTTGGTCAAAAGGTTCTCCGTACAAATATGAACAAACGATTCTTGAGCTTTATTCTCCTAACGCTTCTTGCGACCGCGTGTCAGCAGCCGTCGTCAACGCCAGCGACCGCTACGTCTTCCGCCACGCCAACGGCTGCCGCCACCTTCGCCATCTCCGGCGCGACGATTTGGGACGGCACGGGGCAAACTGTAATCAAAGATGCCGTGATCGTTGTGAAAGACGGCGTGATTGACGCGATTGGCCCGCGCGCGACGACAACCATTCCAAACGGCGCAACCGTCATCGCAGGCGAAGGCAAGACCGTGATTCCCGGCCTCATCAATGCGCACGGGCATATCGGCATGGTCAAAGGATTGAAAGGCGTGCCCGAAAATTACACCGAAGAAAATGTACTCGCACAGATGCGGCAATACGCGCGCTACGGCGTAACGACGGTGCAAAGCTTAGGAACTGATCTCGAACCAATGTTCAAGTTGCGCGGCCCGGCGAAAGCGAATGAAACGCCGCGCGCCACTGTGTTCACCGCCGGTCGCGGCTTCACGGGCAAGCAAGGCTACCCGGCAGTCTTGCCCGGCAATGCAGGCGTGCCGCGCGAAGTGGATTCGGTCGAAGAGGTGCGCAAGAACATCGAAGAACTCGCCGCGCAAAAAGTAGATGTCGTCAAAATCTGGGTGGACGATCATTGGGGGCATTACGTCAAGATTCGCCCCGAACTCTATCGCGCGATCATTGACGAGGCGCACAAACGCGGCTTGCGCGTGATGGCGCACATGTTTTATCTCGAAGACGCGCGCCAACTCGTCGCCGCAGGCATTGACGGCATTGCCCACAGCGTGCGCGACAAAGAAGTGGACGAGGCGTTCATCAAGCTGCTGAAAGAGAAAAAGACATTCTCTGTCTCAACGCTCGTGCGCGAAGAATCCACGTTTATTTATGCGACACCGCCTGCGTTTTTGGACGATCCGTTTTTCACCAAGTACGTGGATGCAGAAATCATCAAGCAACTGAAAGACCCCGCGTATGGCGCGAAGGTCAAAGCTGATCCTGACTTCGCCAAGTTCGCCGGGCAACTCACGATGGCGAAGAAGAATTTGAAGAAGCTGTTTGATGCGGGCGTGCCGATTGCCTTCGGTTCCGACTCCGGCCCCGCCGGACGCTTTCAAGGCTTCTTCGAGCATCGGGAATTGGAGTTGATGGTTGAAGCGGGCTTGACGCCAGCGCAGGTATTGCAAATTGCAACGTCGGGCACGGCAGCGGCGTTACGCATCGCCGACAACTTCGGCACGCTCACGAAAGGCAAGCGCGCGGATTTGATTTTGCTCGACGCCGATCCGCTCGCCGACATTCGCAATACGCGCAAAATCAACAAGGTTTGGATTGGAGGACGGGAAGTGAATTGAACTCAATAACAGGAGGCTGATCATGAAAGTTCGATGGCTAAGCACTATGGCTGCACTCCTCATCGCAGCACTCTTACAACCGCAAACGCAAGGGCAAGAGGTTCCCAGTTGGGCACCAAAACCGAAAGCCCTCACCAAATACACGCCGCCGCACAAGCCGCATACCAAACTTGCGGACGTGAAAGCCAAACACAAAGGCCACGCCAATTGGAAAGAAGTCGTGGTGGACGACGATCATCTCAACGCGGCGTATGTGTTTTCCGCGCCCGGCACGAAAGTTTCCAAACGCTTTCACCCTGACACGCGCGAATGGTGGGTCGTGCTCGAAGGCCAGATTCGCTTTGAGATCGAAGGCCAGGAGCCGTTCGTAGCGACCAAAAACTCGATGGTGCAAGTGCCGATGCAAACGATCTACGCGATGGAGACCATCGGCAATCAACCGTCGTTGCGTTTTGAAGTCAACATCGCCAAAGCCAAGACGCTTTATCCGCAAGACGTCAAACCGCCTGACACGCCGGGCATTGATTGGATTCCCGTCACACTTGGTCGCAAGCCTGCGCCGTATGACAACGGCAATCGTCCACACATCAATTTGGACGAATTGGCGAAAGCGCCAAATTATCGCGGCGGACGCTTCATTCACGATGATCGCGCGGTGTCGAATATCATTTACGGCTCCGAAAAGAATTTGCCGCCGATCAATCCTAAAGATCGCGGGCATTACCATCCCGAATGCGCCGAGTTCTGGTTGATTATGAAGGGACAGATTCGTTACCCGATTGAAGGGCAAGGCGTGATTATCGCCAGCGAAGGCGATGTCGTGTACGCGCCGATTTTCACCTTTCACGCGCCCCGTTTTTATGGCAATGAGCCATCGTGCCGTTTAGCAATGAATGGCTTCCCGAACATCGCGCATTTGCGCGATGCGCCGCCGCACTAATCGTGCTGGAGGAGGCTTATGAAACGCGCACTCAAGCTCCTGTTGTTCCTGATGCTCGTGTGGCTCGGAAGCAGTTGGCTCCCGCTCACAGCGGCGCAGGAATCAACCGACATCGCGCAGCAAGCCTTCGCGCTCTTGCAGCAAAAATGTTTCCAATGTCACGGCGCGACGGTGCAAATGTCCGGGCTGGATTTGCGCACGCGCGAGACGATGCTCAAGGGCGGCGCAAGCGGTGCGGCGATTGTGCCGGGCAAAGCCGAAGCGAGTTTGCTCTATCGCCGCATCACGGGCGCGGAGCAACCGCAAATGCCGATGGCTCCCGTGCAACCGCTCTCAGCACAAGAAATCGCGTTGCTGAAAACCTGGTTGGAACAAGGCGCACGGTTCGACAGCAATCTCAAATCTGAAATTTCAAATTTGAAATCCAGCGTAGCGCCCGCGTATCGAGAAAAAGCGCTGACCGCCGCCGACCGCAATTGGTGGGCATTCCAAGCACCGCAGCGTCCGCCCGTCCCAGCAATCCGCAATCCGCAATCCAAACTCCGCAATCCAATTGATGCCTTCGTCAAACAGGCGCTCGACCAGAAAGGCTTGACGCCTGCGCCGCCCGCGGATCGGCAGACGTTGATTCGGCGCGCGACGCTGGATTTGCTAGGGCTGCTACCGAGTCCGCAGGAAGTCACTGCCTTCGTCAACGACCCTTCGCCGCACGCTTATGAAAATTTGATCGAACGGCTGCTTGCTTCGCCGCATTACGGCGAACGCTGGGGGCGGTTCTGGCTCGACGTGGTGCGCTATGCCGACAGTTCCGGTTATGAGCACGATTTCAATATCGCCAATGCGTGGCGCTATCGGGATTACGTGATCCAATCGTTCAATGCCGACAAGCCTTACGACCGCTTCATCATTGAGCAATTGGCGGGCGATGAACTCGATGATCGCAGCTTTGACAGCTTGATTGCGACGACGTTTTATCGGCTCGGGCCGCGTGTGCGCTTCCGCGAAAAAGACAATCCATACTATCGCTACGAATATCTCGACGACACGATTCGCACGACGTTTCAGGGCTTCATGGGATTGTCGGTGAATTGCGCGCGCTGCCACGATCACAAGTTCGATCCCGTCTCGCAGCAGGATTATTACCGTTCGATGGCGATGCTGTTCGGCAATGTAGATTACGATCATCCGCTTGCGCCGCCCGACAAAGTTGCCGTGTACGAAAAGGCCAAACGCGCGGTCGAAGCAAACACCAAACCGCTGCTCGAAAAAGTCATCGCACTCGAAGCGCCGTATCGCCGTGCGGCGTTTGAAAAACGGCTCGCCAAATTCCCCGCAGAAATTCAGATCGCCGTGCGCACGCCCGAAGACAAACGCACGCCGGGGCAGAAGCTCTTGGCCGCACAAATCGTTTCGCTCGACGTTGATCCCGATGCCGTCGTGACGGCCTTTTCGCGCAATCGCATCAAGCTCAGTGACAGCGACGAAGCCGTGCGAAAACCATTGCTCGACCAGATCGAAGCCTCGCTCAAACAAATGCCCGCGCCGCTGCCCGTGGCCGAAGGCGTGCGCGATGGCGATTATCGCTTGACGCCCGATGGCGCGGGGGATGAACCGCTGCCGGGCAAAGGCAATCGCTTTGATTACGGCGTGACGTGCTGCTTTCTGCCGCAGCCGGACAAACCGTATCAAGTCCCGCCTGTATATTTCGGTGCGAATGGCATGGACGTGGCCGAAGATCAGAAGTCGTTCATCGTCGCGCCCGGCTATTTGCGCGTGCTGGCGAACGATGGCGCACCAATTACGCATCCGCCCAAGACAGGCATCAGCAGTGGACGCCGTCGCGCGTTGGCCGAATGGATCGCATCGCCGCAGAATCCGCTGACGGCGCGCGTGCTGGTGAATCGCGTCTGGGGCTGGCATTTCGGACGCGGCCTTGTGGCGACACCCGGCAACTTCGGCAAGATGGGCACGCCGCCGTCGCATCCTGAGTTGTTGGATTGGTTGGCGGTGGAATTTATGAATGCGGAATTCGGAATTCGGAATGCGGAATCAAAGACGAATCTCAAATCTCAAATCTCAAATCTTAAATCCTCTCCATGGAGCATCAAGCACCTTCATCGCTTGATTATGAATTCTGCGGCGTACAAACAGGCGTCGAGTTTTTCGACCGACGCGAATTTGGAGAAAGACCCGACGAACATGTATCTGTGGCGCTTTCCGGTGCGACGGCTCGAAGCGGAAGCGATCCGCGATGTGATCTTATCGGCGAGCGGGCAACTCAATTTGCAGGCGGGCGGCGAGCCGTTTTTCCCAGCGATTCCGAAAACGGTGCGCGACAGCTATCTGCAAGGCAAATGGGTGCTGACCAAAGAAGAACCGGCGACGTGGCGACGCAGCATTTACAGCTATTGGAAGCGCGGCTTGAAGTATCCGATGTTTGAAGTTCACGACCAGCCCGATCCGAACGTGACGTGCGAACGCCGCAACACGACGACGGTTCCGACGCAGGCGCTGACGCTGCTGAACAACGAGTTTGTGTTGATCCAGGCGCGGCATTTGGCGGAACGAGTGCGACGAGAAGCGGGCAGCGATGCAACGCAGCAGATTCGGGCACTGTACCAAATCGCCCTGAGCCGTGCGCCGGAACGCAAAGAATTGGAGCAGTTACAACGCTTCTTGCAAACGCAGCGCGCTTATCATACAACGCGCGCGCCCAATAACGACGCGGGTCTGGCAGCATTGATGGATTTGGCGCACGTGCTGCTGAACGCGAATGAGTTTGTTTACATCAACTAGGGTCAGTGACTGTTTTTGCGTTGGATAGGGGCTATTGAGCAGTCGCAAGGAGACAGGCAATTTGCCACAAAGAAGAACTGATGAAGGGAGGAAAACCCAAATGAACAACCGTCGCTTCATTACACGCCGCGACTTTCTGTTTGAAGCTGGAACCGGCATCAGCGGACTCGCGTTGCTTGATCTGCTCAACAACGATGACTTGCTCGCGCAAACGCCTGCGGACAGAACTTGCGCGAGCGGCACGAGCTTTCCCGGTTCGCCGAATTTGCCGAAACCGCCGCATTTCCAACCGCGCGCCAAAGCCGTCATCTCGTTGTTTATGAGCGGCGGCGTGAGCCATATTGATTCGTTCGATTACAAACCGGCGTTGGCGAAATATCACGGGCTGCCGCTCGAAGGCAAAGGCGAGGTGCGCGTGCGACAGGGCTTTCCGGGGCCGCTGATGAAAAGCCCGTTTCAATTCAAACAGCACGGGCAAAGCGGCATGTGGGTTTCGGAATTGTTTCCCTACCTCGCCACCATCGTGGATGACCTCGCGTTCATTCACTCCGCGCAAGGTCGCTCAAACGATCACGTGCTGGCGCATTACGAATGGAACACGGGATCAATCCTGATGGGCTTTCCGAGCGTCGGGTCGTGGGTGACGTATGGCTTGGGCAGCGAGAATCAGAACCTGCCGAGCTTTGTGGTGATTTACGATGCGCGCGGCGGGCCGTTCTCTGGCCCGGCGAATTGGAGCGCGGGCTTTTTGCCTGCGGCGTATCAAGGCACGGTCTTTCGCTCGACCGGCGATCCGATTCTGGATTTGACGCCGCCATCCAAATACGTCACGCGGGAGCAGGAGCGCGCGCGGCTCGACCAGTTGAGTTGGCTGAATCATCAGCACGCCGAGAAACATCCGGGCAGTACGGAACTGGCCGCGCGCATCGCTTCGTACGAAATGGCCTTTCGCATGCAGATGTGCGCGCCCGAAGCCGTAGACATCACGAAAGAAAGCGACGAGACGAAACGGCTGTATGGTTTGGACAACCCCATCACTGCGCCGTTCGGCAAGCAATGCCTGCTTGCGCGGCGCTTGGTCGAACGCGGCGTGCGCTTCGTGCAGCTTTACAGCGGCGCGCTGCTCAATCAAAACGTAGACACGTGGGACGCGCACAGCAACCTGGTCGAAAATCACACCCAACACGCCGCCGAAGTGGACAAGCCGATGACCGGGTTGATTACGGATTTGAAGCGGCGCGGCTTGCTCGATGAAACGCTGGTGCTGTGGCATTCGGAGTTCGGACGCATGCCGATTTCGCAGCGCGGCCTGGGACGCGACCACAATCCCGGCGCGATGACCGTGTTTCTGGCGGGCGCGGGAATCAAAGGCGGGCAGCGCATCGGCGCGACGGATGAAGTCGGCTACAAAGCCGAAGAGCAGGTTGTCACCGCGCACGATTTGCACGCGACGCTGCTGCATTTGCTGGGGCTGGATCACAAACGTGTAACTTATTTCTTCAATGGCCGTCACATGCGATTGACGGATGTCCACGGCGAATTGATTCCGCAGGTCGTGGGCAAAGCGGCGGGATAATCTGTTTTTTGCAAGCGAACCCATTCACAACATACAAATGAAAATTGAGCGTAACGCGATTTGCCAAATCGCGCTACCTTTTCCAAGGAGGCAACATGAAGAATCGTGTCATTCTCATCGCCCTGATGCTCGCCTCGCTCTGCGCTGTGGCAACGGCGCAGGATGCCAAGAGCGTGATCGAAGCGACGATGAAAAATATCGGCGAAGTCAAATCCATTCAATTCTCCGGCAGCGGCGCGCAGTTCACGCTGGGGCAAAGCATCGGCCCGGACGTGGCCTGGCCGCGCGTCGAGATCAAAAGCTTCACGCGCACGATTGATTACGAAAAGGCAGCCTCGCGCCAGGAAGGCGTCGGCGCACAAGCTCCGATGGCGATGCAGTTCTACGCCAGCGAAAAGGCGTGGGGACAGGCGGGAGCCAACGTCACACCAGCTTCGGCGGCAGTCGCAGCCGAACGTCAATTACAGATTTGGCTCACCCCGCACGGCTTTCTGAAAGCTGCGTTGAATAACAAAGCAACCGCGAAACGCAGTGGCAAGCTGACGTTGATAACGTTCACTGCACCGAGCAAACATCGCATCGTCGGGACAATCTCGGCGGAGAACGTGGTCGAGAAAGTCGAATCGTGGCTGGACAACGCGGTGCTCGGCGATATGCACGTTGAGAGCACATACAGCGGCTACCGCGATTTCGGCGGCTTCAAGTTCCCGACGAAGATCGTGCAAAAGCAGGGCGGTCATCCAGTCTTCGATGTCACAATCACGGACGCGAAGGCGAATGTCGCGCTTGACCTCAGCGTGCCTGACGCAGTGCGCCAAGCCACGCCGCCTGTCGTGCGCGTCGCATCCGAGAAGCTGTCCGACGGCGTTTGGTATTTGACCGGCGGCTCGCATCACAGCGTCGTGATCGAGTTTAGCGATCACGTCGCAGTCATCGAAGCGCCGCAGAATGAAGACCGCTCCCTCGCCGTCCTCGCGGAAGTGAAGAAGTTGGTTCCGACGAAGCCGCTGCGTTACCTCATCAACACGCATCATCACTTCGACCATTCCGGCGGCTTGCGCACCTTTGTCGCAGAAGGCGCGACGATTGTCACGCATCAGAGCAACAAGGCGTTTTACGAAGCGACCTTCAAGGCTCCGCACGCGCTCAATCCAGATCGTCAGGCGGGAGCCAAAAAGAAAGCCAAAATCCTCGCGGTCGGCGCGAAGCACGTGATGTCCGACGCCACGCGCAGTTTGGAGTTGCATCACATCCAGGGCAATCCACACAACACCGGAATCGTGATGGCGTGGCTGCCGAAGGAGAAGGTGCTGATCGAAGTAGATGTGTATTCGCCACTCGCGCCCAATGCGCAGCCGCCGAGTGTACCGAATCCGGCGTCGGTGAATCTGTATGAAAATATTCAGCGGCTCAACCTCGACGTTGATCGCATCGCGCCGCTGCACGGACGACTGGTCACGCTCAATGATCTGAAAAAGACCATCGGCAAATAAGGAGCAAGAACCAAACATCTTCACCACGAAGAACTCCAAGAACACGAAGAAGGGAAAGAAATCATTTTGGGTGACTGCGGTTCTCTTCTTTTCCTTCGTGACCTTCGTGCTCTTCGTGGTGGGTAGAGTGATTGAATTTCAATCCTACGCAATTTCAAAACCTGATAGGAGGTAACAGCAATGAATGATGATAACCTTTCGCGTCGCAACTTTATCGCGGGTCTCGCCACGACCGGAACGATGGCGACGCTCGTCGAAGCGCAATCCGCCAACGCAACCAACCCCGTCGTCGTGGCGAATCACGCCATCACCGAACCGCGCACCGCTGCGGGCACAATCAAAATCGTTTGCAACCAAGCGTTGACCGCTGCCGAAGCGGAACAAATTCGCGCGGCGGGCAAAAACGTGGAATTGCAGGTGTGCAAAGATCGCGCCGAACTGCTGCGCCACGCCGTTGATGCCGAAGTCATTTTGGGCGGCGCGGATCGCGAAGTGTTGCAAGCCGCGAAAAGTCTCAAGTGGGTGCAAGCCTGGGGCGCGGGCGTCGAGAATGCGGCAAAAGAATTGATGGAGCATTCGTGCGTGCTGACCAATATGCAACGCATCTTTTCGCCCGTGATTGCGGAGACGGCGATTGGTCTGCTGCTCAGTTTGACGCGCGGATTGACGCAGGATTCGATTCCCGCCTTCAAGGAACGCAAGTGGAAAAACGCGACCGTGCCGCTCGACGATTTGTATCAAAAAACCATCGGCATCGTCGGGATGGGCGGCATCGGTTCCGATACCGCGCGCCGCTTGCATTATGGTTTTGAGATGCGCGTCTTGGCGACGGATCCGAAGCCGATGCCGAAGCCGGAGTTCGTTGCCGAACTGCGCGAACCCGCCTGGTTGATGGAAATGGTTCCGCAAGTGGATGTGTTGATGAGCGCCGCGCCGCTGACGAAAGAAACGCGCGGGATGTTCAATGACGCGGTCTTCGGCAAGATGAAGCCGACGGCGTATTTCCTGAACGTCTCGCGCGGTGGCTTGGTAGATCAAGACGCGCTCATGCGCGCCTTGAAAGAAAAACGGATTCGCGGCGCGGGCTTGGATGTTGCCACGCCGGAGCCGCTGCCGCCGGACAGCCCGCTCTGGGATTGCCCGAACCTCGTCATCACGCCGCACAACTCCGGCGCAGCGCCGATTCGGCAAGTGCGCTTGATGGGCTTGGTCGCCGAGAATGTGCGTCGTTACTCGCACGGCTTGCCGCTGCTGAATGTGGTGGACAAGGCGCGTGGATATTGAAAACGTTGCTAAAATGAATATCCACGAATTGATATGGCCGGAAGACCGGATTGAACATATTGCTCGTCATGGCGTGACGCCGGAGGAAGTGGAAGAAGTTTGTTTCGGTGCGCCCTTGGTTTTGCGGGCCAAAGCCACCGGAACCAATCCGGTCTATTATGTGTTGGGACAAACCCAGGCTGGAAGCTATTTGTTTTGTGTGATAATCCAATTTCCAGACGGAAAAGGCTACCCGGTGACGGCGCGGCCCATGACAGAAAAAGAGAAACGACGCTTCAAACAATGGAAACGCTGATGAAAAGACCAACCATTCCATCAACCGATTCGATTCAGGAACTCGCGCAGTTTTGGGACATGCACGAGATCACGGATTTTACCGATCAATTAGAGGTCGTTGCGGAACCCGTTTTCCAGCGCGAAACAGCCGTCCTGATCCGCTTGGAGCCGCAAGAAACCGAGCGAGTCAAGGCGCTGGCCAAAGCCAAAGGCCTTCAGACGGCGGATTTGCTGCAGGAGTGGGTACGCGAAAAACTGCGCGCAGCCTGATCGCATTCCCGCCACGCTGCTTATTTCCTGTCATCGTAGGAGTCCCCCGTGCCCCAGGACGCTCATGCCGTTACAATTTTGCCCCGCCCCACACGCACCCGTCACACGGTGCTTTGGCTGACGGTCGCGGTATACATGATCACGTACATGGATCGCATCTGCATCTCGCACGCCGCGCCGGAGATTCGCAAGGAATATGGCTTCGATGCGGTGACGATGGGCTGGATTTTCAGCGCCTTCAATTTGTCGTATTCGCTGCTGCAAATTCCGGGCGGCTGGTTGGGCGATAAGTTCGGGCCGCGTCGCGTGCTGACCGGAATCGTGTTGTGGTGGTCGGCGTTCACCGCAGCAACGGCGTTGTCGGTGGGCAAAGTTTCGATGTACGCCGTGCGCTTGTTGTTCGGCGCGGGCGAAGCGGGCGCGTTTCCGACGGCGACGCGCGCGCTGTCGCTGTGGCTGCCGGCGAGCGAGCGCGGCTTTGCGCAAGGCATCACGCATTCGGGCGCGCGACTCGGAGCCGCGTTGACGCCACCGATTGCTGTGTACTTGATTACTTCATTCGGCTGGCGCAGCGTCTTTTACATCTTCGGCGCGCTCGGCGCGGTGTGGGCGGCGAGTTGGTACTGGTACTACCGCGATCAACCGAGTCAACACGCAGCGGTCAATGAAGCGGAGTTGGCGATTATTCAAGCCAGCAGCAAAGCCAAACCCATTGGCGAACGAGTGCAGATTCCCTGGCGACAGATTTTGCGCAGCGGCAATTTGTGGCTACTCTGCGCGATGTATTTTTGCTACGCCTACAGCATCTGGATTTATCTGTCGTGGTTTCCGACCTACTTGCAGGAAGCGCGCGGCTTCACGCTGCAACAGATGGGTTTCTGGCACATGGTTCCGTTGATTGCCGCAACGATTGGCGACACGGTCGGCGGATGGCTGTCGGATTATTTGGCGCACAAAAAAAAGAATTTGCGCTTTGCCCGACGTTCGGTCGCATTTGTCGGCTTCGCGCTCGCCGCTGCGTTCATCGTGCCCGCGACGTTGACGACGGATCGTTATCTTTCGGTCGCGTTCACAACGGCGGCGTTGTTCTTCCTCGAATGCACAGTCGGCGTGTCGTGGGCAGTGGCGATGGACGTGGGGCCGGAATATGCTGGCTCGGTGTCGGGCGTGATGAATATGTGCGGGAATTTGGGCGGGCTGTTGGCTTCGATAGCGGTGGGGTATATGGTGCAATACCTGAACTGGCAGTTGCCGTTTTTGGTGGCGAGCGGGCTGTGTTTGTTGGGCGCGCTGCTGTTCCTGCGCATTGATCCCGAAAAGAAAGTGTTTGCCGAAGGATAGGCGGAAGCGTCCGCTATCTATCAGCAATTCTCAATGTGAAACGGCACGAAACCGATTCTTCCTTTTTCCTTCTTCCTTTTTCATTATTTCCAGGGGGTTCCCTCGTCTAACAATGAAGAGTGAAGAAGGAAAAATGAAGAATGTAGTGGGTTCAACCCCAAATTGAGAATTGCTGACTATCTATTTACACCGCAGCACCGACCACTTCCGCCAGTGGGTTGGAAACTAAGGCTGCTGGGCCCAGAAATTGTAGAAGCCGTTCCCACTGTAAGCATAGATGCGCCATTTGTAATAGCCGGGTGCGCCGTAGTAGGCAATGTCCTCTGTCGGCGTAGGGCTTTCTGAACTGGCGACGATCACCCATTGCCAGCCGTTCCAGCGCCACAAATACAAATCAAAGTCTGCGCCCGCTGGCCCGCGCAACCAACCTCTGTGAATGCCCCAGGAAGCGTTGTAGTAATACGTGTTGTCTGGCTCGAAAGCAGCTTGTCCCTGGAAAAGCAAGCCGGTGTAGTGCGTGCAAACGGTGCAGGGAGCCGTGTTGCCGAACGGCGAGAAGAGCATCACGTTGGGCGAGCCGGTTCCGACCTCGCTCACGACGTTGGCTGTCGCATTGTCGAGAATGACGCGGCTCACTGCCGCAGGCGTGGCGTTGCGATTGGTTTCCAGATACAGCGCCGCCACGCCCGCGACGTGGGGCGATGCCATCGAAGTGCCGCTCATCACACGGGTGGCGAAATCACTCGCGATACCCGCGCTCGTGATGTCGGAGCCAGGCGCAAAGATGTTGACGCAACTGCCGTAATTGGAGAATGAGGAGCGAACGTCAGAACTGGTCGTCGCGCCAACCGTGATCGTGCCTTCGGCGCGCGCGGGCGAAACGTTACAGGCATCCTCGTTATCGTTCATCGCGCACACCACGTAGGTCACGCCTGCCGCAATGGAGTTTTTCACCGCATCATCTATGGCCTGATTTACGCCACCGCCGAGGCTCATGTTGGCGACGGCGGGTTTGACGTGATTCGCCGTAACCCACTCCACACCTGCGACGATCCAGGAAGTGCTACCTCGACCTTCGCAGTTCAGCACGCGCACAGAATACAAACGCACGTCTTTGGCCACGCCGTAGGTCGCACCGCCCACTGTGCCTGCGACGTGCGTGCCGTGTCCGTTGCAATCGTTCGTATTCTGCCCGTCGTTGATCGCGTCGAACGCAGGCACGGCGCGGCCTTGAAATTCCTGATGCGTGCGGCGAATTCCACTGTCTATCACGTACACATTCACGCCGCGCCCGGTGGCGTTGGCATTGTAGCTTTGATCCAACGGCAAGCGACGTTGATCTATGCGATCCAAGCCCCACGTCGCACCATTCTGCACGCTCTCCTGACGATGCTCTTCGACGATGGGTTGGACGCGGATTTCCGCATCCTCTTCGACGTAAGCGACACGCTCGTCCCGGCTCAACGCTTCGGCTTGCTCCGGCGTCATGTCCATCACATAGCCGCTGAGCGCGTGTTTGAAGCTGCGTTCGATGCGCGCGCCAAACTCGGCAGCGAATGAATCGCCGATTTCCGCCACCGCCTGTTCACGGGTCGTGTACTTCACCGCATCGTCCTTTAGCACCACGATGTAGCGATTGGGGATGGCGTTCTCGTGCTTGCGCAGTTTGCGTTGTATAGGTTCCCGACGAGCGGGATCGCGGCGCTGATCAGATTCCCGGTTTTGGGCGCGAATCAAGCGCGGCAGACCAATGGCCAAAACGAGCAAGGCCAGGCTCAGCACGACGCTGAATTTCCGCAGATTGATGATGGAGTAGTTCATAGTAGTTCCCTTCTCTCGGTGTTGATGGTGGTATCCCAGGTTCAGCAGCACAGACAGCAAGACAACCCACGCCCGGTTCACAGCAAGCCCCCCGCTGCGTACAATTGTCCCTGGCCTTGCCATCCGGCAACGCTGAACTTCATTTCATTGCTCTCACCCAATCACGCGGAATAAAAATCGAGAAATACTCACGACGACAGAATTTATTTTTCGCAAGTTGTCGCACGCGGCGGGAGCATCTGGCTGCTTGTTTTCGTAAGAGGCCGAGCGAAGGCGAGAATCTGCGGCGTTCAGAAGTGGCGCAGTTGGACAGGACATTCAATCCAAGCTGGCAGGGGTAAGCACAATTGTTTCCTAGTTGACAGTTGCCTCGGAAACAAATCATACGCTGATGCGCGCGCTGCGGTGCGCGTCGCCGTGGCCTGCGAAGGTGCATCGGGCGTTGCCTCAACGAATCAGCTTCGACAAACCGCGAATGACTTTGCCCGTCGTGCTCGACAGCAAATTATCAATCGCCACGCCTGCCGCGAGTTGTTGCACCGCCGTTGAATACGTTGGATAAGCATGAATCGCGCCTGCCAAGTCCGCGACTTTCAAGTTGTTCTTGATGGCCACGATGAATTCGGTGATGGCTTCGCCCGCGCGTCCGGCGACCATCGTTGCGCCGAGGATCGAGCCGTCTTTTTTGCTCACGACTTTGATGAAGCCGTCGGTGTCGTTTTCGCACACCGCGCGGTCGGCTTTGTTCATCTCCCAGCGATTGACTTTGATGTTGTCGCCGAATTTCGCGCGGGCTTGCGCTTCGGTCATCCCGACGTGCGCGACTTCGGGGTCGGTGAACGTGACCCAGGGCACGATGTCCGTGAAACCGGAACTCGATCCCGGCAGCAACGCATTGCGCACAGCTTGAAAAGCCTGCCAGCCCGCGAAATGCGTGAATTGATAGCCGCCGATTACGTCGCCTGCGGCATAGATGTTTTTGACGTTCGTGCGCAATTGATCGTCAACGGGAATGCCTTTGTCGGAATAATTAACGCCTGCTTTTTCGAGGTCGAGACCTTTGACCGTCGGCTTGCGCCCTGAAGCGACGAACAACAATTCGCCACGCGCTTCCCCGCCCTGTTCGGTCTTGATGACGATTTCAGCCCCGTCTTTATTGGCTGCAACCGCTTTGCCCCAGACAAACTTCATGCCTTCGCGCACGAAAACCTTGCTCATCACTTCCTGCACTTCGATTTCTTCTTTCGGCAACAAACGATCTCCGACGACGGTGACTTGTGCGCCGAGTCGTTGATACGCCTGCGCCATTTCCATGCCAATCGGCCCCGCGCCAATTACGATCATCGTCGCAGGCAGCTTGTCGTTGTCGAAGATTTGCTCATACGTGATGAACGGCACATCGCTCAAACCGGCAATCGGCGGCGTGAACGGATGCGCGCCCGTGCAGAGCAAAAAGTATTTCGCTTTGAGAATCTGCTCGCCCGCTTGAATCGTGTTCGCATCGAGAAAGCGCGCCGTTGCCAGCACAACATCAATGCCCTGCTGCTGCAACTCGTCGGGCGCTTCGTGTTGATAGACGCTGTGAATCGTGCTGCGCACGTAGTCGCGCACTTTGGTCATATCGGTTTGCGGCGCGTCAGTCAAAATGCCGTAATGCGCGGCGACGCGGGCTTCGTGCGCGATCTTGGCGGCTTTGAGCAAGGCTTTGCTCGGCACGCAACCCGTCCACGTGCAATCGCCGCCGACGCGGTTCTTTTCGACGAGCGCGACTTTCGCGCCGAGTTGCGCCGCGAAGCCAGCCGCTGTCAAACCGCCCGACCCTGCACCAATGATGATTAAGTCATACGTCGTGTCAGCCATTTGCCTGCTCCTCGTTGTCAGTTGTCAGTTGTTTGTTTTTCGTGCAGAAATTGCACGGCGATCATTGCGATCACAGCCATCGCCAGCGTCCCGTAAATCAAGCCGTCTATCGCAAACCTGTCGCCTAAAATTCCGGCGAGGAACGAACCGGCCAACGCGCCAACGCTGAGGAGCACCGAGTAAATGCCCATCGCTGCCCCGCGCCCGCCTTGTGCGCCGACGACATCCGCGAGCAGGGCCAACGCAGCGGGCGTGAAGCCGCTCTCGACCATCACGCACAACGCCGTTGCGCCGAGCCACAACCAACGCGCAAGCGGCGACCAGCTTTGCGAATGGTTGTAGACATACAATCCCGCGCACACGAACAGCATCGCAATCAGCGCGATGCGCAACACCCTAGCCCGCGAAAAGCGCCCGATGAAAAAGCTCCACGTCGTCACGCCCGTGGCAAAGACGACGACGTAGCCCAATAAAATCAAGCCGAAATCGTCCGGCGCATCGGCCAGCAAGCCCGTCAAATATTGCCCGCGCCGTTCGTTGAGCGTCATCAAAAACGGCGACGTCGAGCCGAGCCACAAACCGACAATCGTGTTCATACACAACCACGCGGGCGCGAGCCGTTGCAACGACGGTTCGCGCAAGGCTTTCGTCAAACCTGCAATGGCGTGCTCCGCGCCGTGCTTCTTACTGCCGACTGCGCCGAACCACAAGAGCACCGCGCACAGTACATACACAACGGCAATCGCTGCGAACGCACTGGTGTTCATCGTTGCCCACAACTTGCTGCCGAGCCATCCGCCCAAGCCCAAGCCCGCGAGCAACGACAATTCAAAATAACTCATCGCCTTGCCGCGCAAACTGTCATCGCCGTCCGTCACGTCCGTGATGTGCGCGAGGATTGAAGGTGCTCCGGCTGCGGCGGCCAAGCCCTCGAGCGCGCGGGCAACAAAGAAGATCGAAACCATCCCGCTCATACCGAACAACTGCGTCGCCAGTGCGCCGAGCAACGCGCCCGCGACCATCAACCAACGCGGCGCAAACGCATCGGACAACATGCCCATCGGCAACGCGCCAACGAGTTCAGCTAAAAATGAAATCGCGCCGAGCGTGCCGACAATTGCCGCGTCCACTTTGCTGCCGCGATTGGCCAAGTCCGCCAAGTACAAGCCAACCAAAATCCCCCCTGCGCCGCCCGCAATCCGCAGCAACGCATTGCCCAGCAACACGAGCGGGAGTCGAACGCGACCGATTGTTGAAGGAGGTACCATTCGTTAGTTAACTACGCGACGTTTGCGGGATTGGATTCGCTGGTGATTTATCAGGCAAAAATTCTGCGGCAGGCGTCGTTGTGCCTTTTGTCCAGCGCGGTTCATACGGGCAATGCCGACAGCCGGAACCGCAGCATTCGCCCTTGCGCAAATGATAGTCAGACGTGAACACCAGGTACGGGCCTTCCCAGTAAAAATCTTCGCCTGCGATCAAATCTTTCGTACTTGGCATAATGGGCAACGCTGGCACTGTACCGCGAAGGCGCGCAGGCGTACAATGGTCGCCGTCTCGCTACCCCCTTTTCAGGATAACATTCGATTTCCACGTGAGGTGTTTCCATGAAAAAACGATTTTTCGTCTGGTTCTTTCTCTTTGCGTCGCTCGTCCCCAACCTGCCGGCCCAAACGCAATCGGCACAATCGGCACCAACGGGACAGTCGGTACAATCAGGACAATCACCACAAACGGGGGAACCGGCGCAATCCGCTTCCGCCCCGCAAGAACAACCGAAATTCATCATCCCCGAAGGCACGCTGCTGCAACTCAGCATGCGCGAGCCGGTCAGTTCCAAACTCAGCGAAGTCGGCGACGAAGTGCTGGCCACGATCAAGAAAGATGTCGTCATTGATGGCACGACGGTGCTGCCCGAAGGCACGGAAGTGCTGGGGCGCGTGACGCTCGTGAAGCCCGCCAAACGCCCGCTGAAAGGCGGAATGCTGCATCTCAGCTTTGATCGCATTCGCTTCAATAACGGCTACGAACGCAAGCTCGTCGCCATCGTGCAATCGGCCTCCGACTTTGCGCGCGATGAAAAAATCAGCGGCAACGGCGAAGGCACATTGAAAGGCGGCAAATCCGGCGGCGATGTGCTGCGCAATGTGGGCACAGCAGGCGGCATCGCAGGTTCTGCCGCGACGATCATCATTCTGGCAGGACAGAACAACAACGGTTTGCCGTATGGCTTCGGCGGCGTCAGCAGCGGCACGGCAGTAGCGGCGGCGAGCGTGATCGGCGGCAGTTTGTTGCTAGGCGTTTTGCTCACCAAAGGCAAAGAAGTACGCTTGGAGCCGGGCACAATCGTGCGCTTGAAGTTGGAGCGGTCTTTGGCGCTGGAATGAGGTGAGGGAAATCGTAGCGCGATTTGGGGAAAAGCGGGGGGCCGGGTAACAAGCCCCGCGGGGTGGCAAAAACCGCCCCCAACAAAAAAAAA
>CAZWAK010000055.1:30498-41708 GCA_964631865.1 uncultured Heliobacteriaceae bacterium
GCGGGGTCTTGGGCGCTGTCTTGCGGTTCGGTAATTCTTCGGCCTTTTTCTAAACGCGGGTGTCCCATACAACCACGCCGCGCGATTTGCCAAATCGCGCCACAATCGTACAAGAAAATTTCCACCAACTATGCCCGAAACCAAACGCATCGCCGATCAATTGCAACGCGCGTATGCAGGCCCCGCCTGGCACGGCCCAGCATTGCGCGAAATCTTAGCCGATGTCTCTGCCGCCCAAGCTCTCGCCCAACCGATTCCGAATGCCCACAGCATCTGGCAACTCGTGCTGCACCTCGCGGCGTGGATGGACGCGGTGCGCGTGCGCATTGAAGACGGCCCGGTCGCCGAACCGGCGGACGGCGATTGGCCGCAGATCACAGACACGAGCGAAGTCGGCTGGCAAGCGACATTGACGTTGCTCGAACAACGACACCAAGCGTTGCTCAACACGCTGGCCAACTTGACGGATGAGCAATTGAAACGACGGCTCGGCACCGAACACGACCCACCGAGCGCGAGCGGCTATTCGGCGTATTACAACCTGCACGGCGTGATTCAGCACAATCTCTATCACGCCGGACAAATCGTATTATTGAAAAAACTACTTCAGGAGAGCGAATGACCACAGAACTCAAAGTCGGCAGCAAAGCGCCTGCCTTCAACTTGAAAGATGCGACGGGCCAAACCGTCAAACTGTCCGATTTCAAAGGCCACAAAGTCGTGTTGTACTTTTACCCGAGAGACAACACGCCGGGCTGAACGAAAGAAGCGTGCGGGTTCCGCGACGCAAATGCCGAAACCACCAAACGCAACGTCATCGTCCTCGGCGTCAGCCCCGACGGACAGGCGTCGCATCAAAAATTCAGCGAGAAATACAACCTGCCCTTTACGCTGCTGTCTGACCCCGATCACACGGTGATGGAACAATACGGCGCGTGGGGCGAAAAGATGATGTACGGCAAAACGGTAAACGGCGTGCTGCGTTCGACCTTCGTGATTGACGAGCAAGGCCGCATCGCGCACATCTTTCGCAAGGTCAAAACCGATACACACAGTGACGATGTGCTGCAGGTCATTGACGAGTTGTAAGTATTCACGTAGTAGCAAATTTATTTGCTCTTGATTGTTGAGCGAATGAATTCGCTACTACGTGACCAGAAAGCCAATTGTCAGCCGAGCTATGATCCCGTAAAATTGCGCTATGCCAACGCCGGAGAAAACTTATCAATCCATTTTGCGCACCTTGAGCCGTGTGTCGGTGGATGCTTTGCCGCAGATTGATCTGTACCTGCAAACCTTTGTCCTGGAAACCAAAGCCGCGAAAAAGAAATCGGGGTCGGCGCTGAAAAGCCCTTCCAAGCAAAGCGTCACGGATGAGGAAGTCCTCAACCTGTGGGCGGATCGTACGGAATCGGCGCAAGAACTCGCTCGGCAAATCCGTCAACGCAATCGCCGCACGAAATGATTGACCATTTGATTGACACCAATATTTTCTTCGCCATTTTCAAAGGCAATGCTGCGCTGAAAACATTGGTCGAAGGCTATCAAAGTGCGGTCGAGACAACAGTGTACGTTGAATGTTTGCAAGGCTCGAAATCCAATCGGGAAAAGCAAGTCATCAAAAACTATTTGTTGCGTTTCCCGCTGCTCTATCACACGCCTCAAATCTCCCAGCGAACTATCGCGCTCATTGACCGATACTCCAACACGCATGGGCTGTTGTTGCCCGACGCACAGATTGCCGCCGTTTGTCTGGAACATGATTTGACGCTCGTCACGTATAACGTCAGCGACTTCAAATTCATCCACGGGCTAAAATGGTTGCAGCCGACGGTGTAATGCCTGCCAGATGTAGGCACACCAAACGCAAATCAGCGGTAGCGAGATGATCTCTCACTACCGCTGTTTGTTTCTATGAACAACTCTTCGCTTAGAAATAGAAGCGAGCGCCAAGCTGTGCTTGGAACGGTTGTCCAGGGTTGTTCACGGTCAAGTAGTTGCCGCTGCTATCCCGCAACTGCCGGAAGTTTGGGTTAAGGTCCGCGCCAAAACCGCAATTGAGCGCCGAGGTCGAGGAACAGAAATTCCGCACGGTGTTGTTGAAAGACAACGTGACATTATCCACCCCAAAGACATTGAAGAATTCGGCGGAAAAGACCAGCCGCACGCTTTCCGTAAACTTGAAGCTCTTTTGCAAGCGCAGGTCATAGTTGTAGGTGGCATAATCGCGGAACGAATTGCGTAGGAAGGGCACACCGGCAGCGCTGTAGGGACGATCCGCCCCGCCAATATCTTGGTTCAGATCGTTACCTACCACTGCGTCGTAGGGCCGCCCTGAAAGTAAACGAATCGCCGCAGAAACCTCAAAATCCCCTGGCAGGAAGAAGACCGGACTCATCACGAATTGATGGCGGCGATCAATTTGTGAGTAGCCGAATTCGGGGGCCAAATTGAAGGCGTTTTCATAGCCCACCCCGCCCGCGTCGCGTTCGTTGTCATCATTCGAAAGCGAACGCGAGAGGGTGTAGAAGGCATTGAATTGTCCCCATTTGCGTCGCAGGTTGGCGCGCAACGTCAGGGCTTGATAGACCGAACGTGCGGTGGATTCGCGCACCTGGATGCTGCCGAGCGAGTTGATCGGACGCGAGGTGCCGCTCCGCAAACCATAGAACGGACGTTGTGCCGGGTCCGTCGCAATGGGACGAATGATCGGCAGGGGCAGATTGAGGTCACGATTCCGCTGCAAATACATCGTATTGACCTGACTGTAATCCGCTCCGACCGTCAACCCGTTGCCAATCTGATGCTCCACCCCACCGCCAAATTGATAAGAACGTGGATTCTTGAAATCATTGGCAAAGGTGATCGGTTGTGCCCCAAAGAAGGGATCGAAATTCGCCAGCCCTAGCGCCTGTCCGATGGATTGCACTTGCTGCACCGTCAACACTGGCAACTTGTCAATCGCAAAGGTATTCAGGTCAACGCCAATCAGCCTGAACTGGCAGTAGACCGTGACACAGCCTTTGTTGGGGTGTCCGGTGGGCAGGCTCGAAGTGGACAGCGGTACCTGAACGGACAAGTCACCAGCCGGCAGCCGGAAGTTATTCAGCGGCCCGGCCAGCAATAAGCCAGGCGTGCGCGCATAATACATGCCGCTGTAGGCGCGGACGACCGTCTTGCCGTTATTGAAGGGGTCCCAGGCCAGCCCCAGTCGCGGCCCTACCTGATCGGCGAAATTCGGGATAAAGCCGGGGTTCACCTGATGCCCGGAGGGGAAGCGGAAACTCCGCACCCTATCGTAAAGCGCCGTGTTGCTGACATCAGGAGACGGATTGTATTGCCCTTCCCAACGCACACCGTAGTTGAACGTGAAGTTCGGGCGAATCCGCCAAGTATCCTGTGCGTAGAGCGCTGCTTCATCGGTCTCAAACGCCAAAAGCCCGTTGCCGATGTTGCGTCGGTAGGTCACTTGAGTCGTGTCGAAGCGATTTGCGATGGAACCGCCGGGCGAGAGTAGATCAAGCAACGTTCCAACCGCAGTGGTGCCGAAGCTAAAGGCACCAAATTGATTGAACGCAAATGTTTGGTCAATAAAGACGTGGTTGAACTCTGCGCCAAACTTGACGCTGTGGTTGCCTTGAATCCACGTCACATTATCAAAGACCTGCACGCGCCAATCAAATTGTGTGGTTGGCAAGAAGTTCCGTGTCCCATAGTTACCGATGGCGCTATCCACGTTGACGCCCTCTGCGTTGGCCAGACGTGGACGCTCTTCGCGCGAATATTGCGCCCGCAACTCGTTAATGAGGCTGTTGGAGAAAAAGCTGGTCAATTGCCCGACTACGCCGCGCGTCTTGTTGTTTTCCTGACCATTGTTCGTGAGCGCACGATCTGTGGTGGGGAAAAGCGAATTGCCAGTAGCGTTGGCATTGAGGGCTTCGTTATTACTTTGGTTGTAGCGCACGTTGAAGCGATGGGCCTGGTTAAATTGAAAATCGAACTTGATCAAACCGGCCTGCGCGCTGTTGGTCTGATTAAACGGAGTCTCTAAGGACTTGTAGTAATTGAACGCCGCCTGCTGATCGGCATTCGGGGTAAAACCCGCCAAACGGGTGAATAGTACCTGGCGCGGGGTATTTTCTTTTTGTTGCTCGTAGGTGGCAAAGAAAAAGACCCGATCTTTTTTGAGCGGGCCGCCGAAGGAGCCGCCGAACTGTTGGAGCGAAAACGCCGCCTCCTGCCCGAAGGCATTCTGTTTCGCCAGCTTCTTATCGCGGTTGACATAAAACGCCGAACCGTGAAAGTCGTTCGTTCCCGACTTGGTCACCGCCGTAATAACTCCACCGGAAGAACGCCCGAATTCTGCGGAATAGCCCGCTGCCACGACCTGGAATTCCTTGATGGATTCTTGCGGAATGGTGAAGGCACTGTTGGCGCGTTCGCCGCCGCGAATCCCGCCAAAAAACGGTTGGTTGTAGTCCACGCCATCAATGTTGATATTGCTGTTGATGCCGCGTTGTCCCGAAAGCGAAATTTGCCCGCGCGACGGCTCAACCTGCGCCGTCGGCGTCAGCGTGACAAAGTCCTGGAAGCGACGACCATTGATCGGCAGGTTGTTGATGGCATTCTCGTTGATGAGCGCATCGGGTTGCGAAACGGTGGTTTGCAAACCTTCCGCCGAAATCGTGACGGCTTCCGCAATGCTGCCGACGCCCAGCGCCAAATTGGCATCTGTCACCTGCCCGACCGTCACCACTACATTGGGAATTTCCAAATTGGTGAACCCACTCGCCGATCCCGTGAGCGTGTAGGTTCCAGACGGTAACAAAACGATCCGATAGTTTCCGTCCGTACTGGATGTGGCCGTCCGTTCCAATCCGGTTTGTACGTTCTTGGCTTTGATCGTCGCGTTAGGAATAGCCGCGCCATTGCTGTCACGCACCAACCCGGCGATTTGCCCGGTACTGGCTTGCGATTGCGCGAAGGCGGAGACGACGCCGAAGGCGCAACAACAAGTGAATAAGACAAAAGCGAAAAAGAATTTATACGGGGTAAGTTTCGACATGTTCTTGCCTTTCTTGAGAGGAAATTAGGATTACTCAAATGAGCCGTGTTTCAGTCACTTGCTGAAGCATTGCCCGTGAACATTGGCTCGTGAATCCTAGCAAAGCAGGTCGTTCGTTTTGTGGACGAACGCAATTGAATCAGTTGTAAGTTATCAAGATATATGGTTTCCCAAGCTCAATCATTCAATATCTAGGTGTCTTCCGCTGATGCAGAGGCAAGGGTAAATCAGGAAGCACGGCGGGTCAAGTTAAGTTGGCTTAAAGGAGCATTGTTGCCGTCAGGCGAGCACGCGGGTTATTTCTTCGCGGCCTGGAGCGGGTCGGGTGCGGCGCGCAAGAGGCCGCGTTCGTTGGTGAACACCGCAAACTCAATGGGCGTTTCCGCATTATTGCTGTCCAGTGCTTGGAATTGAAACGAGGCGCGTTTGTCTTCGATTTTCACTGTCACGGGGAACGTGCCGCGAATTTCCTTGCGCAGCACGTTGTGATAACTCACAGATTTGTTTTTGGCATCAAACCCGACGATTTGAAAATAATCGAAGTGGCTCTTTTCATCCGGTTGATTGTAGGCTTTTTGGAAAACGACGTAATGATAATTGTCCTGCCCGCGATCATCTTTGACCGTGCCGAGCCTTTGCCAGCCGACAATTCGGCGCTGCGGATGAGCAAAATGCGTGATCTCGTAGGGAACGTCCAGCTTGACGGAACCACCGTAAACATAGCCCGCCGGGACTAGGGGATTATCCTTGGGCTTCACTTTGTACCAAATCTCGTAATTCGCGCCTTTTGACTCACTGTCGCTACCGGCGTCGGCTCCGGCGGCTTCAGCAGCCTTGGCATCAGGAACCTTTGGGCGGGTTTCGCGATCATAAATTTCAAAAGCAGTGTCCACCGGCAGAATCACCAGCACGTTGTCGTCGCTCGTGCGGTCAGGCGTGAGCCGCACTTTGATCGAAGCGCCGGAGCGGCATTCGGCCTGCACAGCAATTCCGGCGATGGAGGTGGCTAAGGTTTGGGCTTTTTCCAGATTCGCTTGCGTGGCCAGATTGGCCGCCATGGCCCAGCCATCCAATCCTTCCGGCCCTTGTATGCGGACATAACTCGCGTCGCCTTCGGTCGTGCGTTCGACGATCTTCACCTGATCGCCGCGTTTGAGATTGCCAATCGGACGCGAAGCGCGTGCGGTTGAACTGCGCACTTCCATTTTCTCCGGGATCACCACCGCCGCTTCGCCCAACAGCGTATTTTGACAACCGCTCAGCAAAGCCGCGAGCGCGAGAACAACCAAAAGCGAATTCCACCCAGATTTCAACACCATAGTGAGACAGATTAAAAAAGAAGGATAAAGGGGATGCGAACGGTTCGTCACTCTACCAATGCCACTGGGAAAAAGCAAGATTTGGCTTTTTTCATTGGGGCTTGACCATCGGCGTGACACGGTCAATGGCCTCTTTGATTTCGGCATTCGTGCGCCCGCTCGCTTCGTACGCTTGCGTGTAGGCACTGAGTGCCTGCGCGTATTTGCGCAGATTTTCGTAGACAAAGCCCAGATAATTCAGCGTGTTCGCGTCTGCCGGATTCAGCCGATTCGCCTGCAACAACATATCTGCCGCGCGCGTCCAGGACTTGTTTTGCGCGTGCGCGAAACCGAGATTGAAGTACAACGAGGCCGAAGGCTCTTTGGTCAAAGCCAACGCGCGCGACAACGTCAGTTCGGCGCTCGTATATTTTTTCGCGGCCAGATACGTGCGCCCCAGCAACTCGGTCGAGGTCGCATCATCGCGCAACGTCTTCAGCTTCACCGATGCCTTGATCGCTTCGTCGTAAAACGCATTGGCTTTCGTCGGGTCAGCTTCGGCCAAACCGCGCCGCACCAATGTTTCTGAGAGCAACTTCAACATTTCCAAATTGTCCGGCGCAGCAGCCGTTCCTCCGCGCAACGCTTCAATCGCGCCGTCTATATTGCCCGCGCGGAACTGCACGACGCCGAGGTAATACCAGGTGTCGGCGTCCTTCGGGTCGAGTTTGACCGAAGTCCTCAACGCCTGCACGGCGTCATTCGTGCGCTTGAGATTGGCGTAAGCAAAGCCCAGCAAATAGAAATTTACGGCAGAATCGGGTTGTTGTTTGACGAGCGTTTCCAAATACGACAGCGCGCGGTCAGGATGATTGAGTTGCAGGTGACAACGCCCCAACGCCATGATGATTTCCGCGTTGCCGCGCCCTTCCGCTTGTCGCAGTTCCAGCGCCTTGCCGAGCGGAGCCAGAGCTTGTTCGTATTCTTTGAGTTGAAAATGCGAGAGGCCGATGTACTTCCAACTATCGGCGTGATTGGGCGTCTCTTCCAGCACACGCTTGAATTCCGTGATGGCTTCCCGATACTGCGTTTGCTTGTAGAGCGAAACCGCGCGATCCCACGTGGCCACGTCTTCCTGCGCATAAGCCGTGCCCAAACCAATGACCAATAAACTTGCGGCGAACAGATGTCTGAACTTCTTCATGTTTTGCCCTCAATGCTCGTTCCCGGCACGCGCATGCTGACCAATCGCGCCGCCGAAAGCAAGTCGAAATTGATGCCCCGTCAGATGAAGAAGTATGGCTGTTGGGTTGCGAAGAGGTTCGCAGAAGAAAAAAAGCAGGAGAGAAAACCGGCGTTATTTGCGGGAGGATTTTTTCTTGCCGAAGCCGTGCCGCGCCACCATCGCCAAGCCCAATCCCAGCAACACTAACGTCGCCGGTTCCGGCACATCGGTTTGCGGCGGCGGCGTTGGAGTTGTAGTCACAGGCGGTTCGCCCGTACTCGAAACGGCTGTCCGATCCCCTCCCCTCCAAAGCAGAATCAGAGGAATAGCTAACCCGGAGGCCGTCAAGAGCCAGGGCTTTACGCGCGCGACAGGGACGCGCAATTCGGTCGGATCATCCGGCCCAAAGGCTTCCGCTTGCACACAATCATCCGTGCAAACGACGCCGGGGCCGAACGGTACGATGCGGCCATCCGCGAGACGGATAAATTCCGGGCGGTCACCGCTTTCTGAAATTTTAGTTTGCGAGGCTTGCGCCGTGACGCCTTTGGCATCGGTGATAGGCGGTTGAGTTTGTGACCCGATTTGCGCGGAAATCTGTTGGTAATGAATCGGCGCGGCGTGCGCTTGCACCACCAACAGAACGCAAAAAATCAGGCGCAACGTGAGGGTTCGCATGGAGGTTCTTTTCTTTCTAGGGCACTGACTAGCGGTTGTGTCGCAAAACAACCTGTCGGGTGGGGTCGGTCAGAATTTTTGGTTGAAGCTGGAAATCGTTGGCCTGGGGGATTTCCTGCCAGTTAATTTCGTGAATAACGTTATGAAAATAGCGTGCCGGTCACAAAAATCGGGCGGATGGTACTAGACTTTTTTAAGCCTGACAACATAATTTTGCAACGGGTCGGCAACAGCTTCGGTCAAACGTACATAATTGTGCCAGTCGCTTGCAACACTTCCGTTCAAGTTGCACTTCAAGTTCCGTGCGGCTCGGCAAAGTGTTGGTTGTGGGAAAGCTGTGAAAATTGGGGACGATAGCGCAGTGAATGGAGGTGGTGTTCAAGTCTTTTTCGTGCGCCGCTGGGCTTCGCGCGCAAACCAGTCGTACACCAGATCACGCACTTTCGCGCCCTCAAATCGTCCGCGCACCGCATCAATCACTTCGATCTCGGCTTGATTCTTTTGCTTGAAAAGACCGACCCAGTACGGAATGTAAATCGGGCGGATCAGCTTGCCGCTGAGGCTGAGGTCGCGGGTTTGAAAAAAACCTTGCAAATAGACCCTGCGGCGGACTTTGTCTTTGAGCAGCGCAAGGGCTTGTTTTTCGCTGAGTGAGGTCTCGCCGATTTGCGTGGTTTCCACTTCGTCGAATTCGACAGGCGGTTGGTCAAAGCTGTAGAGGTCTAACTCGCCCGTCATCGCATCAATCGCCAGGAATTGCGTGGTCAATTTTCCGCCATTCAGGATTTCGACCTCGAACAGGTAATACGGAAGAAAGAATCCCGTACTCAGGAGCATCGGCCCCAGCTTGAGCCGTCGCATGCGGCTTTTGAAAAGCTTGAGGGCTTCGTCATAGTCTTGTTGCGCAGGAACACATTCAATCGTCATGCAAAATAAACCCACAGAGAAATAATCGTCACGATCAGGATGCCGGCCAAAGCGGTATTCAATCGCCGCTGCCCCGCCGTTTCAACTTCAGCCGGAGCAGCCAAAATACTCTCGCTTTCGACTTCGCGCATCGAAACCATTTCCTGCACGGTTTGGAACGTCAGCCCAGCCACCTTGTCGTGCGCAGGCGCAGGCGTCAGCAAACTCACCACGACCAGAATCACCAAACACACGACAAACATCAAAATCGCAAAGTGCAAAAAGTTCATCCCGACGAACCAGCCCAGAAATCCGCCCGGCAAATTTCCGGCATACACAACTTCCAAAATAAACCGCAGCGCGCCCAGCACAAAGCCCACGAGCAACGATGTAATCGCGCCTTGCCCGTTGATGCGCCGCCAGAAGATGCCGAGCAGAAACACGACCGCAATCGGCGGCGAGACATACGCCTGCACGCTTTGCAGGTAAATCCAAAGCTGCCCGCTCACACGGCTCATAAACGGAATCCACGCCAGACTCAGAATCACCATGATGATCGTCGCCACGCGCCCGACGTTGACCAACTGTTTTTCTGAAGCGTCAGGCCGAAGCTTCTTGTAAAAGTCCATCGTGAAGATTGTCGAACTCGAATTGAACACCGCGCTCAAGCTCGACATCAGCGCCGCCAACATTGCCGCGACCATCACGCCTTGCAGTCCCGCTGGCATCAATCGCACGACCAACGTCGGAAAGGCTGAATTGGAATCCGCCGCCATTTCCTGCGGATAGAGCGCCCGCGCAATCATCCCCGGCACAATCAACATAAACACCGGCAGAATTTTCAAAAAGCCCGCGAGCACGGTTCCCGCTTTCGCGTTCGCCACGTCTTTCGCCGACAACACGCGCTGCACAATGACTTGATCGGTACACCAATACCAAATGCCGAGCAGCGGTGCGCCGAAGAAAATCCCCGTCCACGGAAAATCTTTGTCCGTCGCAGGCTTCATCATGTGAAAGAAATCCGCCGGGACTTTCGCCTGCAAGCCCGCCCAGCCGCCGACTTGCTCCAAGCCAATAAACATCAATACCAGCGCGCCTACAACCAGGATCACCGTCTGAATCACTTCGGTATAAATCACCGCCGCGAGTCCGCCCGCGACCGTGTAAATCCCCGTCGCCACGACGAGCGCGAGCGAACTCGTGACCATATCCCAGCCGAGCACCGCCTTCAGCACAATCGCGCCCGCAAACACGGCCACCGCGATTTTCGTGAAGATGTACGCGATCAACGAAATGCTCGCCAGATACGTGCGGCAGGCGCTGTTGTAGCGGCGTTCCAAAAACTCCGGCATCGTGTAGACATTCGAGCGCAAATAAAATGGCACGAACACCCAGCCCAACATCAGCACCATAAACGAAGCCAGCCATTCAAAATGCCCTGCCGCCATCCCCGTTGCCGCGCCCGAACCGGCGAGGCCGATGAAATGTTCGCTGCCGATGTTCGACGAAAACAGCGATGCGCCAATCGCCCACCAGGCGACATCGCGCCCGGCCAAAAAGTAATCGGTGGAGGTTCGTTCCTGGCGCGAGAAATACCAGCCAATCGCAAAGATGACGAGGAAGTACAGCGCCAGCACGACGTAATCAATCGTGACCAGCCGCGCCGTTTCGGCTTGCAGCAAAAAGAGTGGGGCCATAATGAAGGTGCTCTGTTTTCGGTTGATTGTCAGTGGAGATACCGCTTGACCACGTTGCGCGGTCGCCATCATACCGTTCGCTGTTGCCGTACTGCAATAGAACACTGATTTTGCGGATGTAACAGATGAACACAGATTTCATCCGTCCGCATCTGTCGCGTCCGTTCGATCCGTGTTCCATCCCATCAAAATTATTTTTCTCCGGCGTGAGCGATTTCGCGCAGTGATCCCGCTATCTACGGGTGAACAGGAAACCTGCGGCACACGAAGGCTGTGTCGCCGCGAGCTTCTATGATACAAAGGACGTCCAACCAGAGGAGCACGAAACCCATGACACCGAA
>CAZWAK010000056.1:0-41458 GCA_964631865.1 uncultured Heliobacteriaceae bacterium
CGAATTTTTTTCGGTTCCTGAAACGTGAGTGCAGCCAAGATATTACATTGCCCTTCGATGCACTCAAGCCCCATTCGTGCAAATTCGTGAAATTCGTGGCAAAAGTTCAGGGAACTTTTCTTGCGACGCGGAGTCTAAAACAACACGTTCATCAGGCGCGCTGACGAATTCGTTCACTCAAGGAACATTCTGCTGGGATCAATTTCTGTAGGAGGCATAACTATGACGCTCTTGAGCGATAGCTTTCTCTCGCCGCTCGTGACAGTGGCGACGATTCTTTTGCAAACCGACGATCAAGGCGGCCTGTCGTGGCGCAAGTGGTACGACGACGCCAGTGCCATTGGCTTGGCCGTGATGGTCGTGTTGTTGCTGATGTCCATTTATTCGTTGGCCGTGATGTTCGAGCGGTATCTGACGTTCAAATCGGCTGCCAATCAATCGCGCGACTTTGTGCCGAAAGTGTCGGTGATGCTCAAGGCCGCGCATCTCAACGAAGCCTTGCAACTCTCGCGCGATTACAAAAAAAGCCATCTCGCCGTTGTCGTCAATTCCGGCTTGCAGGAACTCACGGCCACGAATGTGAGAAATCCGCTGCGCAAAGCCAAACGCGCCGTCAAACGCGCGACGGCGATGAAGACGGCGGAGTTGCAACGCGGGCTTTCGAGTTTGGCGACTGTCGGTTCGACCGCGCCCTTCGTCGGCCTGTTTGGCACAGTCATCGGCATCATCAATGCGTTCACGAAAATGAACGAAGCGCAGACGGCGGGCATCGCCGTGATTTCCGGCGCGATTGCCGAAGCCTTGATTGCCACAGCGTTCGGTTTGGTCGTCGCGATTCCGGCGGTGTGGATGTTCAATTACTTCACCAACCGCGTGAACAGCTTTGCGATTGAAATGCACAATTCTGCCGAAGAATTGATTGAGTTCTTCTGGCAACAACAGCCGGAAAATTGAGCACAACGAGTCTGGGAAAGTCTCGTGAAGTCTGGAAAAGTTGGGCTTCTATGGACTTCTCCAGACTTTCCTAGACTTCCCTCGACCTCCGCTCCCGCCTCCAAAAATTTCTGTAGACAGCCGCCGCAGCCTCGTGCTAGGGTAATTTCACTTTGATCTTTTAGATACCTCACAAAGCTGTTACGTCCTCTGATTCCGATTGAAGTGCCCCTTCAAGAGTAGAGCGGAGAATCAGCGCGTGTGACGGCCTTGCCAGTGGGTAGTTCTTGGCCACACACCAAACATCAACCCTGGCTTCGCAACTTGATAATTTTATGTGCCGGAGGAGTACCTTGGTTCCGGTGTGCTTTTAATTGCGAGATGAAAGCCAGTGTGTATCTCCTGTGGATTTTGACAACCTCTCTTTGCCGGAGATTTTGTGCGGCGTACCCGTGTGGGTACTGGTTCGCCAGGCGGCTGTCTCATCTCATCATTTGCAGAGCGGCTAGGCAATGGTGAGCGCGGTCTGGCAGCACTGATAACGTTGATGCATCACTACCATTGAGTGTGCGGAAAAAGGTCTCACGCCGGGCGTGTGCGAACGATGAGAACCGCACTGCCGGACGGGAGCCTTGTGCCGAAACTCTGATAATTTATCACTGGGAAGACGACGGGCCAGTCTGCGCGAAAGTTGGCGAACTTGTCACAAACTGACCCGTCTGGAAGATCACTTTCTTCCTGGGAAAGGACGAAAATGACTATGCAAACCTTACGTGTACTTGGAGGCCGCGTCAATGCGATGGGCCTCTCCCGATCAAGTTTGAGCCGCGTTTTGGTGCTGGCGCTGGTGCTGCAATTGCTGGCACCGGGAATGGCTGCTACCCAAACGGCTTGGCCCGATTTTACGCTTCATTCCGACAGCAATGTCGTGACCCGATTTTTCGAGCAACGCCCGACCGACGAAGCGCGCGTCCGGCAGCGTCTCAACCAGATGCCCATGAACTTCACACTGAATCAAGGGCAAACCGATGCACGTGTGAAGTTCACGGCACGAGGCCGGGGATACAGCTTGTTTTTGACACCCACGGAAGCAGTGTTATCGCTCCGTCGAGCCAATTCACTGGGTTCAACGGCTCTGCGGATGCGATTGCTTCAGGCGAACGACAATCCTGTCATCTCCGGCCTCGACAAATTGCCGATGGTCAGCAATTACTACCTCGGCGACGACCCCAGCCAGTTTCGCGAGAACGTCCCGCATTTTGCCAAAGTCAAATATGCGCAGGTCTATCCCGGCATTGACCTCGTGTACTACGGTCAGCAGCAGGAACTCGAATATGACTTCATCGTTGCGCCCGGTGCTGACCCCAACGTAATCCAGATGAAGTTCGTCGGCGCGCGCAAACTCCGTCTCGCGGACAACGGCGATCTGGTCATCAACACCAAAGGCGGCGAGTTGCGCCAACACAAACCAATTCTCTATCAAACCAGCAACGGCATGCGCCAGGAAGTCGCGGGACATTTCATCGTCGAGCAGAACCGCGTGCACTTTGCCGTTGGGGCATACGACCGGACGAAAGAATTGGTGATTGATCCGACGCTGACCTACTCAACCTATTTCGGCGGATTTGAAGGCGATGAAAAAGCCTACGCAGTGGCCGTCAAGACCGGTTGCACAGGCGCTTGCGATTCTTACATCACGGGCGAAGCCGCTTCGTTGACCTTCCCCGATACGAACCTTGGCAGCACTTGGGCCGGGGGCAAAGATGTGTTCATCGCCAAGATGGACGCCCCAGGCACGGGCGTGGACCCGCTGAACCCCGTGTTCTTTACCTATCTCGGCGGCAGCGGCAATGAACACGGGCGCGGCATCGTAACCAACGCGAGCGGCATCAGCTATGTCGTCGGTGTGATGGGGTCGAATTTCAATGCTGGCGTACTAGGACTTCAGCCAAACGATACGAATCTGAACAATGAGGATGCTTTTGTCGCGCGGTTTAGCGCGGCGGGCGCACTGACGCGCTTTACCTATTTGGGCGGCAGCGGCTTCGATCAAGCCAATGCCATCGCCTTCAACGACCTCAATGACAATGTCTGTGTGACCGGGCAGACGTATTCCTCCAATTTTCCGACGACGGGCGGGGTTCACGATACGCTTTGGAATGGCGGGTTTGATGTGTTCGTCAGTCGCCTCAACGCGAATTTAGGCGCACTCAACTACTCCACGTTTATCGGGGGGGCCAACATGGACTACGGCAATGCCATTGATGTCTTCAATGGCCTGATCTACGTCACGGGCAGCACCCAGTCGTCGAATTTCCCCACGACGACCAATGGCTTTGACCGATTCATTGCAGGCACGGCCCCCGTGGATGCGTTTGTCGCGAAACTCGATCCCGCGCTGCCGATGCTGACCGAGTTGCAATACTCCACGTTCCTCGGCGGCAACGGGCGCGAATATGCTTATGGCATTGCGGTGGACAAATCTGTCGGGCCGAATCAAGGACAGTTTTACATCACCGGGCGCAGCCACGCGCAAGGCACCAGTCTGGCTAGCTACGACACCACTTCGCGCACGACAGGATTTCCGGTCACCTCTACTGCTTATCAGTCGCTGCAAGGCGGCTTTGGCGATGTGTTTCTGACACGCTTCGATGCCGCGGGCTCAACGCTGCTGTATTCGACGCTCCTCGGCGGGTCAGACGCAGATACTGCGTGGGGGATTCAAATCATCGGCACGACCGTTTATCTCGTGGGCGAAACTGATTCTTCCAACGCGGGCAATCCGTTTCCGACGGTGAATCGCCTACAGGACGATCAACCGGGCACGGATGCGTTTGTCCTGCGTCTGGATACCAGCGTAGCAAATCTGCCGGGATTGGTCTTTTCGACTTACTTTGGCGGCGGCGATCTGGATTCCCTGGATTCCACCGACAGCGCGCGTGGCATCGCACTGGCCGGAACCGAACTCTACATCGCGGGTTTCACCAACTCCACTTCGAGCGCTTCAGGCGGTACCTTCCCGATTGCGCCTCCGATTCCCTATCAGGAAAATCTGGCTGGCGGCAATCTGGGAGCAACAGACTGCTTCATCGCCCGCATATCGCCCTAACTCACCCCATGCCTTCTCACCGGCAAACGGCTCATCAGATTTGTGTCTGATGAGCCGTTTTTTCAAATCCTCAATTTCAAATCTCCAATCACTTAATCATCACCTTCACCGTGTTCGCCGCCTTGCCATTGATGCTGAGCGCAACGTCCACCATTCCTCTGCCGATCAAACTGCGCGGCAGCTTGACGTTGATTTGATCGAGACCGACGAAACTGCCCTGCGCGCTGGCGTAACTCACTTGCGCCGTTTGCCCGCCGATCTTTGCGCTGACCAAACCCAAATCCGTATTCATTCGCACGCCTGTCGCATACAGCACCAAATAGACATCCTGCGTCGTCGTGCTCAAATCAATCGGCACGGCGACAACTTGTCCTTGCAGCGGATCGAAGACGGCGGTCGGCTCCATCGTGCTGGAACCCGCGCGTTGAATTTGTGCGGCAGCCAAGCCGCGCCCCGTTGCATCGGCAGAAAACAAATCGGCGCGACGTTCACGATTTCCGTGGCGGATTGCGAGACCGTGCCGTCGCTGCCGGTAATCGTAATCAACGCTGCGCCGTTGGCTGTGCCGGGCGGGATTTGAAAGTTCACTTGTGTCGGCGAAACGAAGAACAACGGGGCTTCGCGCTCAACGCCTGCGCTGTCTTTGACCTTGATCGTTGTGCCCGCCATATTCGTCGGCAAAGGTGTGCTCGCCGCCATCCGCGTCGCAGTTGCCAGGCCGGAACCGAACGCGGAAACAATCGCTTCGCAGGCTTGCGCCTCGCCCACATAACTCGCCGCTGACACGGTCACGGCGGCGCGCGGTTGGCTGAGCTTGAGCAGGAACGATGTGCCAGCCTCGGTTTGCAACGCCCCGGGCGTTGGCGCAAAGCCTTCCGTCGTGCCGCCCGCCACATAACAATTGCCCGCCGCATCCAGCGCCAATTGCGGATCGCGTGTGCCGCGCAAAAACAGCGAATGCACCAGCGCGCTGCCTGTCGCATTCAACTTCGTCAGGAAGCCGCCGAATTGAATGGTTTCGGGCGTCGCGCTGCTTTGCGGAAAGTCGCTCGAATTCGTGAAGCCTGTGACCACCGCATTGCCCGCCGCGTCTACGCCGAGACTCGTGGCGTAATCCGCCGTGCTGCCGCCGAGAAATGTCGAGTAGACCAAATCGCTGCCGTCCGCTTTCAGCTTCGTCACGAAGGCGTTGCCATATTCGGCGTTCAGTCGCGTTTTGTGCGCGCCCATCGTGGTCGGAAACGTGGGGGATTTCGTCCAGCCCGTGACATACGCGCAGTTCGCTGCATCGAGCGCCACGCTCGGCAGCACCAATGTGCCCGGAACAGTTCCCACCAACGTCGAATAGACCAGCGTCGTGCCCGTCGGATTGAGTTTACTGACGAACGCATACGTCGGCAGAAACTGACCGAGACCGTAGTTGTCTTGCACTTTGTACGCGGCGGTAGTCGTCGGAAACTTCGTGCCTTGCGGCTGCGTGATGCCCACCCAGCCATCGCCCGTGTAGCCTGTGACATACGCATTGCCTTGCGCATCCACCGCAATTCCGGAGCCGGTTTCGGTGTTGCTCGCGCTGCCGAGATAGGTCGAATACACGAGCGCGCTGCCCTGTGGATTCAGCTTCGTCACAAACACATCAACGGGCGGCAAGCGGTTGTACGACGCAATCGTCGTTTGCCGCGCGCCCGCGGACACCGGAAAGTCCAGCGCGTTCGTGTGGCCGATGACATACGCATGGCCGCTCGCATCCACCGCAATTGCGCGCCCGACCGAGCCTTTCTTTTCCGACCGATATGTCGTGTCGCCTTTGAGAAACGTCGTGTACACGAGCGCGCTGCCCTGCGCATTCAGCTTCATCACAAACGCATTGAGAAACCCCTCGCCCGTCAAGCCGAAGTCGGTTTGAAACGCGCCTGCCGTCGTCGGAAACGCAGACGAACTCGCCTGCCCGACCAGATACAAATTGCCGTTGTTGTCTACGGTCATCGCGTTGACGCGATCCAATTCGCCCTGGCCAAACGTCGCCGTGTAGACAACGCTCGTCCCGGTTCGATTGAGCTTCGTGACGGAAATCGCCGCGCCGTTTTGATACGCGCCCGGCGTCGCCGCCAGCCCGTGATTGCGCGCGATGTAGGTGTAGCCTTCCTTATCCACCGTCACGGCGATCTGCGAAGTCAAATCAGTGCCGAGATAAGTCGCATAACTGAGAATGGGCGTGGATTGGCTGGGCGCTTGCGCTGATACGGCGCTGCCAACGATGCCAAGCAAAAGCGCACGAACGAAAGAGTGCAAACAGAGTTGTGGAGAACTTGCCGGATTGTTCATAGTTTTCAAAAACGATTGCTGAGCGGTGTGAACCGCTTGGGGGCAGAGTTGCCGTGAATTTGTCCAGTGAAAGGGAAACGGGCGTGCAGAAATCCGAGCCGCTGGTGAGGAACAGCGCGCGGTTCATCCGTGAATTCGTGATCGTGAGGAAGTAGCGTTCTCTACGCGAAAATCTTGCCGGATTGTGAGGAAAACCCTACGTCCGCGCGCGAGAGTGCCACAAATTGTCAGCGCGGGTCAACCGGATTTTGCCGCAGAAATTCCCGCCCCAAAAATTCCCGCCCAAATAGGTCGAATAGGTCAGCCCCGAACCGCCACCTGCCGGATCAAGTTTCGCCACAAATGCATCTACGGGCGCAGAGCCGGTGATCGTGTTATCAAAGGCGCTGTTCGTGGGGAAATCACTCGATTGCGTGTAGCCTGTGACATCCAGGTGCAATTCGCGCACCGCCACGAATTCGAGAATCGCTATGATTACGGCGTGCTGGATTACTCAACGGATGATGGCGCAACGTGGAATTTCGCGGCGGCGTTTACCGGCACACAAACGAGTTTCGCTCCGGCGAGCGTCAAACTGGCGGGCTTGGCGGGACAGTCGCGCGCCCGTTTTCGCTTTCGGCTGTTCAGCGATCTGGCGGTCAACGGCGATGGTTGGTATTTGGATGATATTCGTCTGCTGGGACGCTCTGCCGAGGCGGAGGTCATCGCGCCGGGCAGCAATCCTGCGCCCACGCTGGCAGGGCTAAGTCCGGCCTACGGGCCATTGCCAGGCGGCACGCGCGTGACCATTCACGGGGCGAACTTCACGGATACTGCCGACACGATTATCACGTTTGCTGACCTCCCCGCCACCAATGTGCAAGTGGTCAGTCACAACACGATCACCGCGACCACACCGCCGCACGTGGCCGGAACAGTGGCTGTGCGCGTACTCAATCGCAATGGCGGTTCGTCGCTCAATCAGGGCTTCACTTACTGGTCAGGCGAACCGCTCTTGAAACGTCCCACGATTACGCGCGTGACGCCGAATGCCGGGTCGCTGCGCGGCGGTACGCTCGTGACGATCACGGGCAGCGATTTCACGCCCGCAACGACATTGACCTTTGGCGCTCAACTGGTCACGCCCACGTTCATCAATCCGCAGGAACTGCGCGTCAGCAGCCCCGGCAGCGCAACACCGGAAGCCGTCCGGTTGCTCGTCAGCAACGGCAATTTCATGAACGTTCAGGAAAACGCTTTCACTTACACCGCCGCCACGCCGCCACAAGCGCAACTGCTGCATCCGAACGGCGGCGAGATTCTTTATGCCGGCAGCACGACGACGATTCGTTGGCGTTCGAGCGATGATCGCGCCGTGGCGCAACATCGGTTGGAGTTGGTGCGCGCAGATGGCACGCTGCTCAGCCCGATTGCGAATGACATCAGCGGCGCACAGCAGTCGCTCGTTTGGACATTACCTTCGTCGTTGCCCGCCGGAGTCGCGCGCGTGCGTTTGACGGCGATAGATGATGAAGGTAGTGCCGCAGCGATCACGTCCACACAAGACTTCACCCTTGTGAAGCGGTGGCAAACGGGAACACCGCTGCCCACCGCGCTCTGGCAATTTCCAGCGGTAACGGATGGACAGCGTTTGTTTGCGCTCGGCGGTTTGACGGGCGCGGCGGGGACGACGGTCAATACGCTCTCTCGTTTTGATCCGAGCAACAACACCTGGACGACACTCGCGCCGATGAAGCGCACCGTCAGCAGCAACGATGCCGTGTATCTAAACGGGAAGATTTATGTGCCGGGCGGCGTATTGGCTTCAGGGCTGGTCATCACGAATCATCAAGTGTATGACCTTGTCACGAACGCTTGGACAGAAGTGTTGGAGCCGCCTTCCTCGGTACAAGATACGGCGCTGGTCGCCGATGCGAAAAACAATGCGTACTACCGCGTGGGCGGCAGACGCTCCAGCTCTTCCACGACGGTCAGCCCGGAGTTGTTGGTCTACGCGCCGCAAGCGAATCAATGGACAGAACTCTCGCCCATCCCAGAGGCGCGTTACGGGCACGACGCCGTGCTGATAGACGGCAAACTCTATGTGGCGGGCGGGGCAGATCGCAATACAGGCAAGCGCATTGGTTGGCGCTATGATCCGGCGACGGATTTCTGGACGCAGATTGCCAGTCTGAACAAAGCGCGGCGCTTTGCGGCATCGGCATTGGGGACGGATGACAAAGGCAATCCGCTCTGGTTTTTGTTTGGCGGCGATGATCCGAACACGGGCATCCCGCTGGACGACGGCGAGGTCTACGACGTGCGCAATGATCGTTAGTTGCCGCTCGACGATTCGTTTCGCTTGCGCCAAGCCCGCACGCAAATGGCAAGCGTCACGTTGAATGGCAAGCTCTATGCGATGGGCGGCGCAGTGTTGTCCCAGGACGGGCGCGCGTATGTCATCAGCCCAACGGTTGAGACGCTCAACGTCAACACCACCACGCTCACGACGCCCGATCAACCACCTGCATTGGCTGCGCCGACTGCTGCGGTGGCGCTCATCAATAACGAGAGTACGTTTGTCGTGACCGCGAATGATCTCGGCTCCGGCGTTCGACTTGACCTCAAAGCCGAAGGCTTGCCCGCGACGGCGGAATTCAACGTGACGCACGAAACCAACAACAGCACGCGCGGCTTGTTCCGCTGGACGCCCACCGCAACGGACGCGGGCAAAACCTGGCGCATCACCTTTACCGTCAGCGATGGACAGCTTGAAGATGCGCGCACGACTACGTTGCGCGTCGTCGCGGCAGATTCGCTCGCGGTCGTGAATGCGGCGAGTTATTACGGCGGGGCAATCGCAGCAAATTCAATTGCAACTGCGTTCGGCGCACGCCTCGCGCTGCGTACTGAAGCCGCGCAAGCGATTCCCCTGCCGCTCGCAATGGCAGGTACGTCCGTCACCGTGAACGGCTTGCCCGCGCAGTTGTTGTATGTCTCCGACCATCAAATCAACTTCGTGGTTCCTGCGGAAATAAAACCCGGCATTGCGAGCGTCGTCGTGAACAATTCGCTCGGCACGTTCGCGCTCGGTCACATCACGATTGCCGACGCTGCGCCTGCGATTTTCACGGCGGATGCGAGCGGACGCGGTGATGCGGCAGCGGTGGCGACAGCGGACGGCATTACCTATCAACAATCCCCGTTCGCATTGACCATCAATGGCCAGCCGAATTATTTGCTGCTGTTCGGCACGGGCTTGCGTCGTGCGGCGAACGCCAACGCCGACGATGCGAACGGCATTGCCGAAGCGGTTTCCGTCACGATTGGCGGCGTTGCCGCGAAGGTGTTGTATGCGGGTGCGCAAGGCCAATACGTCGGTTTGGATCAACTCAACATCGAATTGCCTGCGGCATTGGCCGCGCAGTTGTCGGGCGTGCTGAGCCGTCTGGAAGTGGTCGTGGCCCTGAACGGCGTGGTCGCGAATCGCGTGAGCGTTTGGTTGCGGAAGTAAAAAGAGACCGTGCGTGGAGCGATTCGTTTGCGAATCCGCCGAAGCTACCAACGCTGTGTCTGCCATGGCGCAATGGCATTGGTTGTTGCGGTCAGCAATTCTCAATTTGGAACCATGGCAGCGAGGCCAGCTTTTTTTCAAATGGAGAATTGTTGTGGTGCGGTTGAGTTCGATCACAAAAGCCTCTACATTGAAAGGCTCGTGATTGATGTAGCTTATGCGGGTCAAACTAACCCTCTACTATCTAGCCCTCTTGACCGCCGTGTTGGTGTTTTTTGGCGTGGCGATTTATACCTACCTCGCGCGCAGTCTGGTCACGATTATTGATGATTCGTTGGCTGCCACGACGCAGAGCATTGAGCGGCGCATGCGCTCCGAAGACATTGGCGAAGACAGCTACGCGCCGGAGCAGGACGCGCCGATGCTCGTCGCGCCGCAAGTCGTGCAACTCATCAGCGAAGACGGAACGATCACCGACGAACCGATCCCGGACAAAACCCATCAGTTGCAAGTCAGTGTCGAGGAACTGCGCGGCCTCAACGACGATCAAGTGCATTTCTCGACGCTGAAATTGCCCAGCGGAGAGCAGGTGCGTATCGCGCTGCAACGCACGCGCGATCACGAAGGGCAAGTCTTTTTCATCCGCGTCGGACAATCGCTCAGCCCGTTGCAAAAGGCGCGGCGGCAGTTGTTGACTCTGCTCGCAATTGCCGGGCCGGTCGCGTTGTTGCTCGGCAGCTATGGCGGGCTGTTGTTAGCGAATCAGGCGCTCAATCCGGTAGATCGTTTGACGCGCGCGGCGGAAGAAATCGAAGCCGGCGATTTGTCCAAACGTGTGCAAGTGCCGCCGAAAATGGATGAACTCGGACGCCTGGCCGCGACGTTCAATCGTATGATCGCGCGGTTGCAAGCGGCGTTCGAGCGACAGCGGCAATTCACCGCCGATGCTTCGCACGAACTGCGCACGCCGCTCGCCGTGATGCGCGGCGACATTGAAATCGCGCTGCGGCGCGAACGCACGCCGCAAGACTATCGCAGCGTTCTCACCTCCAACCTCGAAGAAATCATCCGGCTCTCGCGGCTCGTGGAAGACCTCTTGATGCTCGCGCGCGCGGATGCGGGCCAAGCCGTGCTGCAATGCGAGCCGATGGACTTGGAAGCTTTGTGCGCGCAAATGGTCGAATACCTTGCGCCGCTGGCGGAAGAAAAAGAACAGCAGTTGTTGTATCGTCCGCCCGAAACCAAACCGCTGACCGTGAAGGCCGACGCGCAACGCATCAAGCAAATGCTGCTGAACCTGTTGGACAACGCGCTCAAATACACGCCGCCGCGCGGGACGATCACGTTGACGCTCGCCGCTGAAAACGACGAAGCAGTGCTGGTTGTTGCAGACACCGGGCGCGGCATCCCGGAAGAAGATTTGCCGCATATCTTCGACCGCTTCTTTCGGCATTCGCGCAGCACGAGCGACAAAACTGCGCCCGGCGTCGGTCTCGGCTTGTCCATCGTGCGTTGGATCGTGCATTCGCACAGCGGCAAGATCAGCGTCGAAAGCAGGCCCGGCAAAGGCACGAAGTTTACCGTGCGGTTGCCATTGCTTTGAAGCGATTCTGCCTGTTAGGATGCCGCCGTTTTCACTCCCGGAGGAATTATGTCGCCCCTGAACTTCTCGCTGTTTCGTTCCAGTTCATCGCTTCTCAAACCCTTGTGTCTGAGCCTCGTCTTGCTGGCGCTCGCGTGTTACTTCCGCCCCGGCACAGCACAACAACCGCAGCCCGCACGCAAAGCCTTCATTGACGGCACAGGGCCGGGCTGGCGCACGCTCGGCGAAAAAGATTTTGCGCCCGTCAATGGCAAACCCGACACCTGGGTTTGGCAAGATGAAATGTGGCACAGCACGGGCAAGCCCATCGGCGTGTTTCGCACCGCGCAGAAATTCACGAACTTCGAGTTAGTCGCCGAATGGCGGCACTTGGAAAAAGGCGGCAACTCCGGCATCTTCGCGTGGGTTCCTGACGAGGCGCTGAAAGATTTGCCGCCCGACAAATTGCCGAATTACGGCATTGAAATTCAAGCGTTGGATCACGGCTATGCGGAGTTGTATGAAAAACGCACGGGCAAAAAAGGCGAGTTCTTCACGACGAACGGCGATGTCTTCGCGGTCGGCCAATCGAAGATGACACCATTCCCACCGCTTTCTCCGAACGGCTCGCGCAGCTTTCCGCGCAAAAACCTGAGTAAGGGCGTCGGCGAATGGAATCACTACTACGTGCGCGCCATCAACGGCGAGATTCGATTGTGGGTGAACGGCGAAGAAGTGTCAGGCGGGAATAACTGTGAGCCGCGCACGGGTTATTTGTGTTTAGAGGCGGAAGGCTCGCCCGTGGAGTTCAAGAACATTCGCATTCGGGAATTGCCGTAGTTACTGCGATGTCAGCGCGCTGAATATTCACTCTTCTCACTCGTCGCTTGTTCCTCGCCCAATCCCACTTGCGCCCGCATCACTCGGCGCGGCAACAAACTCAAGCGTCGCCCCGTAATCAACCGCGAGCCGCGCTGATAGGTGAAATACGACCACGCCCAATTGAAGAGCGCCGCCACGCGATTGCGAAAGCCGATCAGGAAAATCAAATGCACAAACAACCACGTGAGCCAGGCCGCGAAGCCGGACAAATGCAGCTTGCCGAGGTCGGCAATCGCGGCGTGACGACCAATCGTCGCCATGTTGCCTTTGTCGAAATACTGGAATTGTTCGTATGGCTCGCCTTTGAGCGCGTGCAGAATGTTGTTCGCCGCCGTGCGTCCCATTTGCATCGCTACTGGAGAAACGCCGGGTAGTGGCTTGCCATCCTGATGTGTGAACGAGGTCATATCGCCAATCGCAAAGACGTTCTTGTGATTGGGCAGCGTCAAATCGGGTTCGAGGATCACGCGCCCGGCGCGGTCGTGCGGGACGCCAAGTTTGGCAGCAAACGCCGTGGCTTGCACGCCTGCGCCCCAGATGACGGTTGCGGCTTCAATGAGTTTGTCGCCCAGATGCGCGCCGCGTTCGTCAATATTCGTGACTTTGGTGTTGACGCGCACGTTGACGCCGAGGTGGTTCAATTGCTTGGTCGCGCTGTCGCTCAAATCGGGCGTGAAACTCGGCAAAATGCGCGGGCCGCCTTCGAGCAGGATGACGCGCGCTTCCTGTGGATTGATGTTGCGAAAGTCACGCGCCAGCACGAAGCGCGCCAACTCCGCAATCGCACCTGCCAATTCGACACCGGTTGGCCCGCCGCCTACGACCACAAACGTCAGCAGTTGCTCACGCCGTTCCGCCTTGGTTTCTTTCTCCGCCGCTTCAAATGCAAGCAGCACGCGGCGACGAATCTCCACCGCATCATCCAAATCTTTCAAGCCCGGCGCGAACTGCTCCCAATGCTCATGGCCGAAATAGCTGGTGCGCCCGCCCGTTGCCAAAATCAAATAGTCATACTGCAAGCTGCCATCGGCGAGTTGCACCGTGTTGCTGGCGAAATCTACGCCAATCGCTTCGGCAAGCAAGACCGTCACATTTTTTTGTTTGTGCAGCACCGAACGAATCGGCGCAGCGATGTCCGCTGGAGAAAGCCCCGCCATCGCGACTTGATAGAGCAGCGGCTGGAACAGATGATGATTTGTGCGGTCTACGAGCGTGATGCGCACGGGCGCACGCTTCAATGCACGCGCTGCCGCCAAGCCGCCGAAGCCGCCGCCGATGATGACAACATGGAGAATGGTCATAACCTAACCTCGCGGAAATGATGAACAGCAAACGTCACAGCTTCTTTTCGCGCGGTTCACGATTTCGCGTTACTCAATCAGGATGGTGAGGTATTCAGTGATGCTCCAGGCTTCTTCAAATACAATGGGACTGGAAACAAATTGTCCGAGCAACGGGTCTTGCAATGTGACTCCGCGACTGGAAACGGAGACCACTACCTGCGCATGTTTTCCGACGTTGCCATAAAAGGACAAATCAACACCGACGACGGGAAACACGCCTGACCGGATTTCATCCCGCAGATCGTGTAGCCGTAAGCCATAATCTTCGCGAGAATGAATGAACCCTAACGCCTGCGCCACTGCGACTATCGTCGTGGACGAAATATCACTGTGAGGCGTCCATCCGCAAAGGTCACGCAATCGCTTTTCCGGTATTTCTATTCCGTGCGCCGCGACGACCATCCGCAAGCAAGCGGGCAGACAGGAATTAAGTTCTTCTTGCGCGTAGAAAGGCGGCCTTAATTTCCGAATCATATTTTTTACGGAGTCTTACTGCTGCTTTCCGCATCTTTTCAATCTCAGTATGGGCGATGATTTCGGGTGTGTTCAATGACACCGCAGCTTCCCCAACCTGCCCTGCAACAAAGCCCGGAGTTATTAGCAGAATTGGCATCCGCCATAGGTTTTCGGTCGTATCTAACTCCGCCTCTCCGGCGCTGAATTGTGTTCCTACCTGAGAAAATAAAAACCGATTCACGCGGGCGCGTGCTTTGATTGCCGTAACAGTTTGATGGCCGATCATGGCGGTATTTTCCTTACTCATATTTTCATCTTAGCAGTGTGATTGAGAGGGATCAATTGAGCCGAAATAGTCGTTTGAAATTCGTGCTCGTCACACTCGCCAGCTCCTCAAAACTGACGCCGCGCAAGTTTGCCAAAAACGCCGCCGTCTCTTTCACAAACGCCGGTTCGTTGCGCTTGCCGCGATAGGGCACGGGCGCAAGGTACGGGCAATCGGTTTCGACCAGCAATTGCGCGAGCGGAACCGAAGCCGCGACCGCGCGCAATTCGTGCGCATTCTTGAACGTGACCACGCCGGAAAACGAAATGTGGAAGCCCATCGCCAATGCTGCGTCCGCCAATGTTTGCGTGCCGGTGAAGCAATGAATGATGCCGCCGAATTGACCGCCACCGCGTGCGAACCACGACTCGCGCAGAATTTGAATCGTGTCGTCTTCGGCGTCGCGCGTGTGAATGATGACGGGTTTCTGCGCTTCAATTGCCAATTCCAACTGACGCTCAAACACTCGTCGTTGCACGTCGCGCGGGCTGTGGTCGTAGTAATAATCCAAACCGATTTCGCCCCAGCCGATGACTTTCGGATGTGCGCTGAGTTGCAGGAATTGCTGCTCCAACGCTTCGTCGTACAAACTCGCTTCGTGCGGATGCAAACCGACGGCGGCGTAAATAAAGTCGTGTTGTTCGGCGAGCGCGATGCCTTTTGTGAGCGAGCCTTCAGCAACGTCGCTGCCAGCGATTTCCAAAAACAGTTCGACGCCTGCGGCGCGCGCGCGCGCAATGACTTCAGCGCGGTCGGCATCGAACGCGGGCGTGTCCAAATGAGCGTGTGAATCTATCAACATAATCTCGACACTTTGCGGAACATTTCCGATTACGCTCTCGACTGTACACGATTCTTCACGTCTGAAGAATGGGAAAGGTTACATTTGACAGAAACTGAATTCCTGCTTAATAGTGGGAATATGGCTGAAAACGACATGCGCATCGCGGCTTCGACCTATTTGAATTCGGCTCCGCTGGTTCACAGCTTCACGGCGGGGATGCAGCGGCAGCGCGTGATTTTTCTCGGCGACACCGCACCGTCGCGTTGTGCGCAGATGCTCGCGGCGGGGCTATGCGAAATCGCGTTGATTCCAGTGATTGAATATTTGCGAATTCCGAACCTGCGCCTCGTGCCGAACGTTGCTGTCGCCAGCAAACAGCGGGTCGGCAGCGTGATTCTTGCCGCGCGTTGTCCGCTGGAAAACGTCACCAAAGTCGCGTTGGATGGTTCGTCGCGCACGTCGCAAACGCTGGTGAAAATTCTGCTCGCGCGGCGCTATCACAATCAGCCCGTCTACTGGGAACGCACGCCGGAGATCGCGTACGGCTGCGCGAATATGTTCGAGGGCACAGACGCCGCGTTGTTGATTGGCGATCCGACGTTTGATTTGAAAGCGAAGGCGGACGCGATGGGGCTGACGATTTATGACTTGGCGGAAGAGTGGCGCGCGCTGACGGGGCTGCCATTTGTGTTTGCGGTGTGGGCCGTGCGCGAAGATGCGCTGGACGAATATCGCCGCGTGCGGCTGGACTTCGAGATGGCCAAGCGCGAAGGCATTGACCGCATCCCGGCCATTGCGGCGCGATACGCGGAAACGTTGCGGCGACCCTTGCCGGAATTGCTGGATTATTTGCGCGACAACGTGAACTTCGATTTGGACGAAGAGAACCTTGCCGGCTTGCGCGAATATTTTCGGCTGGCGCACGAATGCGGCTTGGTGGAACGCAATCGGGCGTTGCGGTTTGTAGATGAATAAGACAAGAACGAGATTACGAAACACACGAAAAGAACGAAATAGACGAAATAAGAAACGGTAGTCTGAAAGGCTAGAGACAAATGCCAATCGTCAAATGTCATCTCGCTGAGTTCTCATTTTCAGTCCTGTTTTCGTCTGTTTCGTTCTTTTCGTGTGTTTCGTAATCTCCTGCCTTTCAAAACCAATTCCCAAGCACCGGAATCTCACGCCGCCGCAGCCACAAAATCGCGGCGCTGCTCACGAACACCACCAAAGCCAAGCCGAACAACAACCCGCCATCGTCCTGCACCACAATGCCGAGCTTCGTCAAATGGCTTAGCAGCGCGCCGCTGATTGTGCCGAGCGAAAGAATTGCGCCGAGCGTCACGGTGCGCGGAAGCAATAACAATGCGGACGCGATCAACTCCACGAGGCCGGAGCCGATGCGCCCCCAGGGTTCTGCGCCGAGCGTCGTGAAGATGTACACGGATTCTTCCGCGCCCGTGAATTTGAAGAAAAGCGTTTGCAGCAAAATGGCGGCGACGATCAGTTGCAGCGCGATGCTGACGTAATTGACTTTGCGCGTCATCATTGAAGTATTGGCGAGTTCCATAGTGATTCTCCTTGCGTTGGTTGAATCGCGCTGGCGGCGAAAAATATTCCCGCTACATTGCAGCGGCTTCAGTACGTCGAGATTGAAGGCCGCACGCGGCGGCATAGTCGGCCAATTCCGTGCGCAGCAGTTTCCTGCCGCGATTCAGCCGCGACATCACTGTGCCAATCGGCACATCCAGCATCTCGGCGATTTCTTTGTAGGAAAACTCTTCGACATCGGCAAGCAGCACGACAGCGCGAAAGTTCTGCGGCAGCTTGTCCAACGCCGCGATCACGTCTTCGTCCGTCAATCGTTGCGGCGTTTCGGGTTCGTACGTCAGCGTTTCCAGCAACACTTCGTCGCTGTCCGACTTCCATTTCAGCCGCAGCCATTTGCGCCGATGGTGATCCATGACGTGAAACATAATCTTGAAGAGCCAGCCGCGAATGTTCGTGCCCGGCTCGAAGCGATGAAATGACTTCCACGCTTGCAAATACGTTTCCTGCACGATGTCTTCGGCTTCGCTGGCGTCGCCGAGCGTGTGCCGTGCGGCGCGAAACAAATCGTTCAGGTGCGGCAAAGCGATGGCTTCAAACGAATCAAAGGCTGCGAGGTTTTCTGTTGGTAGTGCCGCTAACATATTGGTTCCCCCCTTTCGACCGATGCAGTGTCTTTCAATTGTTCGCGCAGAAACGGCGAGCCGTTAATCAACTTGACCTGACGCCGTTGCAATTCGCGCAGCAACGCGACGCCGCTGCGATCTGCAAATGTCACACCCGCGAGATCAAGAGTTAGTTGTTCGCTTTTTTCCAACGCCTGCTCACAAACTTCGCGCGTGACTTCGACCCAATGCTGGCTGACCTGGCCTTCCAACAGCAGCGTCACGAGTTCGGGGGAAGCGTTGTTTTCGGATATGCGTAACATCAATGTCTCTCCTTGTGCTCAACCTTGCAGTCCTAAGCAGTGGCAACTGCGATGCCACGACGTTCGCGGGGCAGGCGATTCAGGTGTAAGCAATTGGAGAACAAAGGGTTCAGCGCGTCATGCCGGATGGTGTGAGAGGAAGGCTTCGTGGGCGTTTGTGGGCGTGGTGGCTTCGTGGCTACGAAGTTTCGTGGGCAGGCCACAGGATTTCGTGGGCGGGCAAGGAGCGCGTGGCTTGTCGCCGTGACAGGGGCATTGAATGAAAGCCGAGAGGAATTTCATTCAATGCCCCTGCCGCGTCACCATCCCATTCGTTCGCGCAATGACGTGATATGCGCAACGTGATGCCGTCCATGCCATTCGTACATTTGTAACGCGACATCCAACGACATCACGCCCGATTCCGGGTGATGGAGCGTCTGCGCAAACACCTCCGGCGGCAACGAACGCAACGCAATCGTCCAGCGTTCGTGCAGTGCGTCCAGCAAGCGCAGCGAGACTCCCGGGGCAGCCGCGCGTCCGTCTTCGAGTTGTGCCCAGAGCTTTTCCTGGTAGGGCTTGATCGTTGGCACGTCTTCCGTCAAGCCAAGTTTGAAGCGCACATACGCATTCATGTGACTGTCCGCGACGTGATGCACGGTTTGCCGCACCGTCCAGCCGTCAGGCCGATACGGCGTTTCTAATTGCTGTTCCGACAGCCCCGCGATGGCGGCGCGCAAACGTGCGGGCACTGTATCGAGGCTGGCGATCAGCTCTTGACGTTCGATTTGGGTGATCGTTGGGCGGGGAACAAATTCGCCAACGGGATAGCGCAAATCAGACATGGGTAAATTCTCCTTGTGATGTTGAGTGCAGCACGACGGGGAACCGTACTGCGAGCGGTAGCGAGCCAAGCTGCCTCAAGCGGCGTAGCGAGTAAAACCAAGCTCGCTACCGCTCGCGGTACGGTTCCGGCATCAACTGCTCCGGCATCATACGCAGTTTTCATCAATTAGGAAAACTCATTGTTTTCATCAAGACGATGAACTATTCTCATCCACCCTACAGGAGGCTTCATTCATGCATTTGGACATTCGTCATCTCAAACTCATCATCGCCGTGAGCGAAGAAAAGAGCGTCACGAAGGCGGGCGAGCGGTTGCATCTAACGCAATCGGCGCTCAGTCATCAACTGCGCGACCTGGAAGAACGGCTCGGCACGCCGCTGTTTTTGCGGCTCAATAAGAAGATGGTGCTGACACAGGCGGGCGAACGGTTGCTGCATTCGGCGCGGCAAATTCTGGAGGAATTGCGACGCGCGGAAGACGACTTGAAGCAAATGGCGGACAATGATCACGGAACATTGCGGCTCAGCACGGAATGTTACACGTGTTATCACTGGTTGCCGGAACTGCTGCGCGAATTCAATCAGCAATACCCGAAAGTCGAAGTGAATGTGCTGGCGGAGACCACGCATCATCCGTTGCCTGCACTGCTGAACGGCAAACTGGATTTGGCCATCGTGTCCACGACCTCGCGCGACAAACGGCTGCTCTACAAGCCGCTCTTCGAAGATGAACTCGTAGCGATTCTGCCGCCCGCGCATCCCTTGACGGCGCGACCGTATTTGCGCGCGCGCGATTTTGCCGACCAGCATTTGATCCTCTACGTCGGGCCGAAAGACAGCGATTTGTATCAATGGGTGCTGGTTCCCGCAGGCGTGACTCCGGCGAAATTGTCAGTGATGCAATTGACCGAAGCGATCATCGAAATGGTCAAAGCCGACATGGGCATCAGCGTGCTGGCACGTTGGGCGGTGCAGGAACAACTGAGCGCCGGAACGCTCGTCGCGCGACCCGTCACGAAAAAAGGCTTGCTGCGGCAATGGAGCGCGGCGATGCTGCGCCATGATTTCATTCCGGCGTATGTGAACGACTTTGTCGAACTGCTGTCGCGGCCTGCGATGCCGCTCGTCAAGCCCGGCATCGTGCGGCTGGCGGCTGTTTCCAAGTGAAATTTGCGTTTTGTGAAGTCAGATCGGAGAGATTAGGAAACACACGAAAATAACGGAACAGACGAAAATTTTCCTCGCACAAAAAGGTTTGTTCTTGGGCTAAGCGATCATTGCCCAAAGCTTTTTTCGATTGTTTCGTTATTTTCGTTTGTTTCGTAATCTCTTTTCCGCTCCGCCTACTTTATCGTCGGGAATAATTCTCCTGGCCTTTGGGATTTAGCCTAACGAAAGCCCAATTACGCAAGGAGAACCTATGAAACTCAAAGACAAAGTGGCACTCATCACCGGCAGCAGCCAGGGCATCGGACGCGGCATCGCGGAACGCTTTGCTGCCGAAGGCGCGGACGTCGTTATCAACTATTCCGGCAACGCCGCGCGCGCGCAGGACACGCTCAAAGCCGTCGAAGCAACGGGGCAACGCGGTTTGATGGTCCAAGCCGATGTGTCCAAAACGGACGACATCAAAATGCTCTTCGCCATCGCGCTCGAACATTTCGGGCGACTGGATATTTTAGTCAACAACGCGGGCGTCGAAACGCACGCGCCGTTTTGGGATGTGACCGAAAGCGATTACGACAAAGTGCTGGGCGTGAATTTGAAAGGCGTATTTTTCGCCACACAGGAATTCGTGCGGCATCTGAGACACACGAATCGGCGCGGCAAAATCGTCAACATCAGTTCGGTTCACGAAGAATTACCGTTTCCCAATTTCACGGCCTACTGCGCGAGCAAAGGCGGCGTGAAAATGCTGACGCGCAATCTGAGTGTAGAGCTAGGGCCGCTCGGCATCACAATCAACAACATTGCACCCGGCGCGATTGAAACGCCCATCAATACGAAGCTCTTGAATGATCCGATGAAGTTGAATGCTTTGCTGGGGCAGATTCCGCTGGGTCGTTTGGGACAACCGGGCGATGTGTCGGGCTTGGCGGTGTTCCTGGCGTCGGACGATGCGGATTATGTGACGGGCGCGACCTATTACGTGGACGGCGGGCTGACGTGGAATTACCAGGAACAGTAGCATTTTCCATTTTTCATTTGTCAGTTTTCATTTCTCATTGCTCGTCAGCGACGCGCTCAGTCAATGACAAATGATAAATATCAAATGAAAAATGGAAAATGAACGGGAGCTTGAGCCAATGTTCATCGCACAAATCATCACGTGGTTGCTTGGCCTGTATGTCGCTGTCGGCATTGTGTTCGCGCTCTTCTTCGTCACGATGGGCGCGGGGCGCATGGATGCGTCGGTGCAGCAATCTACGCGCGGCTTTCGCGTGATGATTGTGCCGGGCGCAATAGCGCTCTGGCCGTTGTTGGCGTGGCGTTGGCTGCGCGGGGAGCAGCATCCGCCAATGGAGAAAAACGCACATCGGGAGGCGACGCAATGATTCACTCGCTGCGACAACGCCATCGCATCATCATCATCGTGTTAGCTGTGCTTGTGCCCGCGATTTTTCTGGCCGGATTGCTCGTGCGCAAACCTGCGCCCGTGAATTCACAATTGCCGCCCGTCACCAAAGGAGCGCCGCGATGAGTGTGGGCTACAAGGCCGTCAGTTGGAATCGCCAGAAACGAATCTACGATCTCGTGCTGGTCGCGGGCGTCGTCGTGTATCTCGGTTTGTTCATTGGTCTCAGCGCGGTCGTGAACCCGCATGCGACGATTGAGACATTGTTGATTCGCGGCTTCGGCACTTGTGCGTTGTTGTTGTTGCACGTGGTGTTGTGCATCGGGCCGTTGTGCCGGTTGGATGCGCGGTTTCTGCCGCTGCTCTACAACCGGCGACATTTGGGCGTGACGACGTTTTTGCTCGGCGCGATACACGGTGTGTTTGCGTTGATTCAATTTCACGCGCTCGGCAATGTGAACCCGCTCGTGAGTTTGTTCGTGAGCAACACGCGCTATGACAGCCTGGCGAACTTTCCGTTTCAGCCGCTCGGTTTTGTCGCGTTGCTGATTCTGTTTTTGATGGCGGCGACGAGCCACGATTTTTGGCTCGCCAACTTGACTGCGCCCGTGTGGAAGGCGCTGCACATGCTTGTGTACGGCGCGTATGCCTTGCTGATCGCGCACGTTACGCTCGGCGTGTTGCAAGCGGAAACGAGTTGGATTTTGGCGACGACGCTCGGCATCGGAATGGTGGTCGTGTTGGGCTTGCATTTGCTCGCGGCCTTGCAAGAACGCGCGTTGGATGTCGAGCAAACGCGCGATGATTTCGTCGAAGTTTGCCGCGTGGATGAAATCCCGAACCATCGCGCGCGCATTGTTTCGCTCGCGGGCGAGCGCGTGGCGGTCTTCAAATACGACGGCAAAGTCGCGGCGCTCTCCAATGTGTGTCAGCATCAAAACGGCCCGCTCGGCGAAGGCAAAATCATTGACGGCTGCGTCACCTGTCCCTGGCACGGCTTTCAATATTTGCCGGAATCGGGTGCGTCGCCTGCGCCGTTCACGGAGAAAGTGCCGACGTTCAATGTGAAAGTTATCAACGGCAAAGTCTTTGTGCATCCGCAGCCCAATCCGCCCGGCACGCGCGTCGAACCAGCGCGCATCGAGAATACACAGGAGGTTGCCGTATGAACGAACGCGAAGAGTTTTATGTGGGCTATTTGCCGAATGCGCCGCGCAGTTTGGGCAAGTTGATTCGCAACGTTTGCATCGCGTTGTTGGGCATCGCGGCGCTTGTCGCGATTACGTTAGTGTTCGGCCTGCAAAAGCTGCCGCGCAGCGTGTTTGAGTTTGGAAACGTGCAGGATTTTACGGGCATCATTCAAGCGCAGCCGTATCCGACGCTGCTTGTGCGCGATGGCAACGCGCTCGCGCAATATTTGCTCGTGGCCGAAGGCAAGCGCGGCGCGGATGTGACCGGCTTCGCAGGCAAAACCGTCAAGCTGCAAGGCACGCGCATTTACCGCGACGGCATGACAATGATTGAAGTCGCCGCCGGTTCGCTACAAACTGTGAACGACGCGATGAGCACAAATGTGCCGACGCAGGAGTTGGGCACGTTCACGCTCGTCGGCGAAATCGTGGACAGCAAATGTTATCTGGGCGTGATGAACCCGGGCGAGACGAAAGTGCATCGGGAGTGTGCAGTACGCTGCATCAGCGGCGGCATCCCGCCGATGTTGATTGCGCGCGATGTCGCTGGCAACAAGATCGCGTTGCAATTGGTTTCGGCAACCGGTGCATCCGTGAATCAAGACGTGCTCGACCTCGTCGCTGAACCCGTGCAAATCACCGGGCAAGTCGTTCGCACGGGCGAGCAACTGTTGCTCCAAGCCGATCCGAAAACATATCGGCGCGCGCCTTGACGGCAACATTCTTCCTTCTTCATTTTTCCTTCTTCATTCAGGGGAGCATTGCAGCGGCTTTCACCCTGGGAAACAATGAAGAGGGAAGAATGAAAAAGGAAGAATTTTTACTGCAAGAGAAAGGCCAATCATGTTCGACTTTACCAATCGTGTTGTTGTCATTACCGGCGCAGCGGGCAATCTGGGCGTTGTGACCGCGCGGGCGTTTCAAGCAGCGGGCGCGAGTCTCGTGCTCGTGGATCGCTCGCCGGATCGCTTGCCCAAACTGTTTCCTGAACTCGCGGATGCGCCGCTCCATTTTCTGGCGACTTCAGTGGATTTGGGCGACGTTGCGGCGGTTGAAACGATGGCGCAAGAAGCCGTGCATCGGTTGGGCAAAATTGATGTGCTGGTCAACACGGCAGGCGGCTATCGCGCGGGCTTGCCGCTGCACGAAGCGCCGCTCGAAGACTGGGATTTTCTGCTGAACCTCAATGCCAAATCAGTGTTGATTGCCTGTCGTGCTGTCATTCCGCACCTGCTCCAACAGAACGCGGGCAAGATCATCAACATTGCGTCACGTGCCGCCTTGCAGGGCGAAGCGAATGCGGCAGCCTACAGCGTTTCCAAAACCGCCGTCGTGCGCCTGACCGAAAGCATGGCCGCTGAACTCAAAGACCACAACATCAATGTCAATTGCATTCTGCCCGGCATGATTGACACGCCGCCGAATCGGCAGGCGATGCCCGATGCGGATTACAGCCGCTGGGTCGCGCCCGAAGCGTTGACCGATGTGATTTTGTTTTTGGCTTCGGAGGCCGCGCGGGCCTTGCACGGAACTGCCTTGCCGGTGTTTGGGAAAGGTTAGGTGACCACGCCGCCACAACTCGAACCTGCGCCTGCCGTGCAGCCGAAACAATGCGCGCCCGTCACGATGCGACGTTCGGCCAAGGGGGCAGGATCAAACGCCGCGATGGTTTGCGGCATTTCGTCCGCGACGCCTAATTCCAGCATTTGATTGAAGTCGCAATCGTAGAGCTTGCCCGTCCAATCCACGCTCACCAAACTGCGACACATCACGCCTGCAACCGCAGCAGGATTGAACGCTTCGACGAGTTTACGCATGTATCGTTCTTCGTTGCCGGAGCGACGCAAATAGTCGAGGAACCGTTTGATCGGCATGTTCGTGATCGTGTAGAGATGATTGAACGTCAAACCGTAGCGCGTCCACAATTCGCGTTTGAAATCGGCTTCAATCGAGCTTTGCGCGGGCGGCAAAAACGCGCCGACCGGGTTGTAGACCAGGTGCAAAAGCAAGCCGCTGTCCGCCGTGCCATAGCCGACGGCATTGAGTTGGCGCAGCGCCGCAATAGATTTTGTGAAGACGCCATTGCCGCGTTGGGCGTCGGTTTGTTGCTCCTGAAAATAGGGCAGGGAAGAGATGACTTCGACCTGCTGTGCGCGAAAGAACTCGGGCAAATCTTCCTGCTCCGGCTCGAACATCACGGTCAGGTTATGCCGCACGATCACGTGTGTGCCGAGCTTGCGCGCTTCCGCGACGAGCCAGCGAAACGACGGGTTCAATTCCGGCGCACCGCCTGTGAGGTCGAGCGTCGGAATGCGAAAGCGTTCGAGCGCCGCCAGCACTTGTTCGGCGGTTTCGTGCGACATGCTTTCGGTGCGCTTCGGGCTGGCATCTACGTGGCAATGTTGGCAGGCTTGATTGCACAGCTTGCCGACATTGACCTGCAACGTTTCGACCGTCGTCGCGCGCAATTCCAAACCGTGTGCGGCGAGTTTTTGCTGGAAGTCAAAGGTCATCACATTGAAACCTTATGCACTGCATTATGTGCCTGCAAGCCGTGAATCAACGCCGCGCCGCCGCGAATCGCGGACGCCATGTGAATCGCTTCGGTCATCTGATCCAGATTCGATCCCGCTTCCAAACACGATTGCGAGTAGGCATCAATGCAGTACGGGCATTGCAAGGCGTGCGCGACGGCCAGGCCAATCAAGGCTTTTTCACGTTTCGACAGCGCGCCGTCTTCCTGACACGCCTGATACCAGTCCATAAACTTGGCGAACAGGTCGGGGCGATGTTGGCCGATGTCACCAAAGCGGGCGAGGTCGTCTTCTTCGTAATAAGACATGTGAGCATTCTTTCGAGATTATTTCGCTACGAGATTAAAGCTCAGTATAACTTCATTTTTCACTTTGATCGAACCGGCGGCAGCAGAATACGGCGTGATGCCGAAATCGGTTTGCTTCAACACATATTTGCCCGTCGCGCGCAGCAATTGCGGCGTGGCGGTGACCGTCACGGGCACAGCGATGCGCTTGGTGACGCCGTGCAACGTGAGGTCGCCATTGACCGTCAGATTCGCGCCATTGACGTTGCTGATGCCGACGGAACGAAACATGATCTTGGGAAACCTGGCGGATTCGAGCACGGCCTCATTCATAGACTTCGTGATCTCGGCGCGATCTTTTTCGCTGACTTTGTCGAGCACGACCAACGATCTCGCATCTACTTCCAATTCCAGCGAACCTTGTGCTGCGCCTGCATTCGGCACGACGACGCGCCCGGCAAACGATTTCACCGCAATGTTATGATCGTGCGCGAGAAAGCTGAGCGCGCCGGCTTTGCCGACAAACACCGTGAAGCTACTTTCGGCAGGCACAATGGTGTACGTTTTGACAGCAGGCGTGACAGCCGCCCTTACATTTTTTGGCGGCACGGCGGGCGCACCAATCCCCAGCGCCGTGATACACACGACGCCCGCAACAAGCGTTGTTTGCCAAACAGATTTCATAGTTCCTTCTCCCTCAAAAATGCAAAACGATGCCACCGGAGGTGAGGACATTGTGCTGGCGATTGGTCAAGAAAGGTGCATTAAAGTTTGGATTTCCTGTCACGAAGTCGCGCACTTCGCCGCGCAAACTCAAATAGCGAAACACCCGAATGTCCACGCCACCGCCGTAATCGAAGACGCCCGTGTTCGTGCCGATGCGTCCGGTGTTGGCTTGATTGTTCGTGCGGAAATCGCTTTCGCGAAACCGCGCATAGCCGCCGCCCGCTGCCACGTATGGCGACACGCGCCAGCGTGGCAGGAATTTCACTTTGAGTCCGGGCGTCAAAAACAACGAGGCGTAGTCGCGCGGGATGGTCGTGTTGGTGGATGTGACTTCTTGCAAGGGCGTCGCGGCCAACAGCACTTCAACGTACAACGACGCGACTTTGGCATCCACGAGACGGCGCGCGTAATTGACTTGATAGGTCAGGCCGCTGCCGATGTCGGCGCGACTCAGCGTGGGCAATTGAATTTCGCGGCTGCCCGTCGCAAGTGCGCCGAGCAATAAGCCGACTTCGTTTTTGGTGTCTTGTGCAAAAGAAAGGCTCGCCGTTGCGAGCAGAAAAAGGACGGTTAGCAAAAGTTTCATAGTTCTCCCTCACTCCTGGTTTCAGTTGTTCGGTTTTTATATCGCAACGAGGCTGGCAATTATTCCGTCGCGTTGAGCAGGGAGGGGAAAACCTGGTTGGAAAGACGCGCAGCTTGCGTTGTTGTTGCGGGCGCAAGCTGCGCGATGGGCACGGTTATTTGTAGCTAACAATCACACGTTGTGGCGACCGCGTCAGTTGGTGCATTTCGGTGCGGGCATAACCTGCGCTGCGAAACATCCGGTCATAATCACCGACTGTGTAAGCTTCGCCAGACCCGGTTGTCGCCAGCATCGTCAGACCAAACGTAGCCAGCGGCGGCGGCGAGATGCGGTCTTCATTCGGCGCAAATTCCAACGTCACCGCGCGCCCACCTTCGTTCAGCGCGGTCAGGGCCTTTTTCATCAACATTTCACAAGTCGGCTCGTTGAAGTGGTGGAAGAAGTTCGTGAACAGCACAAGGTCATAGCCTGTGCCGTAATCCACGTCAAAGGCACTGCCCGGCAACGTGTGAAAGCGATCCGCGACGCCGAAATGTTGTGCATTTTCCTCCGCAACGGCGAGCACGGCTTGCCAATCCACAGCAGTAATTTCGGCGTTGGGATTGTGTTTGGCCAGCACGATACCAAAGATGCCGTGCCCCGCCGCGATGTCCAGCACGCGACACGGCTGACCTTGATCCGCACCGACAATCTGCGCGATTTCCTCGGCAGCCGGAAACATCATCGGAACCATCGCGCGCGCAAATTCCACCCACATCGGATGATCGGGTTCCATTGAACCGGAGCCGCCCCAGATTGTCGTGCCACGCCGCACGGTTTCGGCCATGTCTTGAAAGCCACTCATCACATGTGCCGAATTCAAAAAATGCGTCAGAGAGCCGAGATAGGCAGGCGAATGCTGGTTCAGAAACACTGCTACATCGGGTGCCAAGCCGTAATTGTTACTGTCTTTCGTGAGAAAGCCCGTCGCTCCCAGGTAATCGCACAGAATGCGGATGCCGCGCTCGGAGGCCTGGCATTGAGCGGCAATCGCTGTTGCCGTCGTCGCGCCGTCGGCAATGGCAGTAAATACCCCCAGTTCAATTGCGCCCTTGAGTGCGGCGGAGGCTTGATAAGCAAACATGGTTTGAAAGATACGATCCGGCGTCGGTGCGTCAGTCGTTTCGGTTGAGTGCATGTGGATTCTCCTTTGGTGATGGTGTTTGTCCTGCTGTCAGTACGGCTGTACCGACCACTTGGTTGCAGCCTTTGCCAGAGCTGCATTTTTATTTGTATGGGCTTGCAGTCGTCAGTTATCGGTGGTCGGTTGTCAGTCGAACGTAGCGTGCGCTAAGTTGGTGCAGGCGCTTCACGCAGTGTTTTCAGGCTCGCGGCGAGCAAGGCTTCGTGCAAACCAAACAGCAACATCGCCGCACATAATATTGCGGGCGCGACGAGTTCCAATCCGAAGTTGCGCGCCCCCACGCCGACCAAGGCAGGCAATAACGATTGCCCCAACACGGCGGCGGCGATTTGAAAGCCAACGGCATTGGCGACGTGGGCTTTCGCCAGGCGCTGCGGCGTGCTGGCAATCAACGTCGGAAAGATCGGCGCGCACGCCAAGCCGAGCACCGCCAGGCCGAATGAGAAGCCGCGCCACAACAACACTGCGCCGACGATTTGCCCAACAATGCAACCGCGCAGCAACCATGTCGCCGTGATTCGCCCGGCGAGCAAGGCTGATAAAATGCGCCCCGCCGTCAAGCCGCCCCAATACACGCTGACCCACACGCCCGCCGTCCTCATCGGCACGGCGCGCGCTTCGGTGAGCAAACTGTACGCCCACGCGCCCGCGACAGCTTCCGTGCCGGTGTACACGAAGAAGCTCGCCACGCTGCACCACACAACCGGCAAGCGCAGCGTGCTCTGATTTGTTGCGGTTGGTTTGTCCGCTTCAACTTCAGTGCGACTCGCGTCATTCCACTGCCTGCGCGTTCCGCCGAAGCACGCGGCCAACGCCAATTGCCCGACGGCAACAATCGCATAGCCCCATTGCCACGCATGCCCGGTCGCCATGACTTGGGTCATCATCAGCGGCCCGCTCAACGCGCCGAGGCCGTAAAAGGCATGCAGCCCGTTCACCATCCGCGTGCTGAAATGCGTCGCGGCGTAAGTATTCAACCCCGCATCAATCGCGCCTGCTCCCAGGCCAGCGAGCGTGCCAAGCAACAACACGCTCCACCACCACACCGTCACCGCATAGCCGAGCAAGCTGATGCCCGTCGCCGCACAACTCAACGCCAGCAACGAACCGACACTGATGTGTCGCAGCAAGCGCCCCGAACTAAAACTGGAAATCAGATACCCCGCCGTGTACATCACCAACAAACTGCCGAGCGCATCGAGCGGCAAGCCAAACGACGCGCGCATCGCCGGCCACGCCACGCCGAGCAAACCATCGGGCAAGCCAATGCTGACGAAGCCACAGTAGACGAGCAGGATGAGTAATGGATGGAGCCTGGTGTTCACGATGGTGCTTGTTCCCATGAAGTGAATAAATATGCCGTGCCTTTCGCCTTCTTTCAAATCCCGCATGAAGAACCGTTTATTCCGAACGTTGCGGCGGCTTGTCAGGTTAGGGCGCAAATATTATCCTCCCGCCTGAGCCTATTCCCCGTTACAACGTTTTTCCCGCATTCACGTGTGCATTGGGCTTCGCCGACGGCTGCGGTATAATTCCGCCGCCTGGTGGAAAAGCAATGTCGTGTTCGCATCAACAAGAGTCAACCTCCCCCGCTAACTATCAAACAGTCATGGCTGATTCTGAACTTACGGCTGAAAAACTCCGCGCTGAAATTGAGCGACTGCGGAAAGTCGAAGAGTCGTTGCGCGCCAGTGAAGAATTCAAAACCCGCTTGATCGAAGGCAGTCACGATTGCATCAAGGTGCTGGATTTGGAAGGACGATTGCTGTCCATGAACGCGGGCGGCATGAAGATTCTGGAAATCTGCGACTTCAATCCGTTGTGCAACAGCCAGTGGGTGGAGTTTTGGCAAGGCGAACATCGCGCCTCGGCGGAAGCCGCTGTCGCAGCGGCACGGGCGGGCGGTGTCGGGCATTTCGTAGGCTTCTGCCCGACGATGCTCGGCACTCCGATGTGGTGGGATGTGGTTGTCAATCCGATTTGCGATGCCCAGGGCAGGCCAGAAAAGTTGTTGGCGCTCTCGCGCGACATCACCGAACGCAAGCAGGCGGAAATCATGTTGCGGGCTATGGTCGAAGGCACGGCTGCCGTCGTGGGCAAGGATTTCTTCCGTTCGATGGTCAAGCATCTGGCCGCAGCGATTCCCGTGCGCTATGCCTTTGTAACGGAATGCGCGAATGCCGAACGCACCCGCGCCCGCGTGCTGGCCTTTTGGAATGGCGCAGCCTTGGCTGAGGAGTTCGAGTATGAAGTTGCCAAAACCACTTGCGAACAAGTGTATGCGGGTGAACTGTGTTTTTATCAGCGCGAGATTCAAAAGCTTTTTCCGGCAGAAACAGCGCTCGTGGATTTGGGCGGCGAAAGCTACATCGGCTTACCGCTGCGCAATGCGATGGGCGAATTTATGGGGCATTTGGCCGTCATTGACACAGCGGCGATGGACGAGCCGCGCGGCTTGGATGTGCTGAAAATCTTTGCGGCGCGTGCTGGTGCGGAACTCGAACGCAAACGTGCGGAAGACGAATTACGCAGAGCGTTGGCGGAAGTCGAACGGCTCAAAAATCAATTGCACGCGGAGAACGTTTACCTGCAAGAAGAAATTCGCCGCGAACACAACTTTGAAGAAATCGTGGGCAGCAGTCCGGCGCTGCTGCACGTGTTGCAACAAGTCGAGCAACTCGCGCCGACGGATGTGACGGTGCTGCTTCTGGGCGAAACGGGCACGGGCAAGGAATTGATCGCGCGCGCCATTCACAACCGCAGCCCGCGCCGCCAGCGTCCGTTGGTGAAGGTGAATTGCGGCGCGATTTCGGCAGGCCTGGTCGAAAGCGAATTGTTCGGGCATACACGCGGCGCGTTCACAGGCGCGATTGACAAGCGCACGGGACGCTTTGAACTCGCGGACGGCGGCACGTTGTTTCTGGACGAAGTCGGCGAACTGCCGCTCGACACGCAGGTGAAATTGCTGCGCGTGTTGCAGGAAGGCGAATTCGAGCCGGTCGGCAGCAGCAAGACCGTGAAAGTGAACGTCCGCATCATCGCCGCCACGAATCGCCATTTGGAAGCCGAAGTCCAAGCGGGCAGGTTTCGCGCCGATTTGTTTTATCGCCTGAACGTGTTGCCACTGCGCAATCCGCCGTTGCGCGAGCGCCGCGAAGACATTCCGCAATTGGCGATGTTTTTCCTGTCGCGTTACGCCAAACGCTTCGGCAAGCAATTGGACGGCATCGCGCAAGAGACGATGGAAGCGTTGCGGAATTATTCCTGGCCGGGCAATGTGCGCGAATTGCAGAACCTGATCGAACGCGGCGTGGTGTTGGCGACGGGCAGAATTCTGACGTTGGAGCGCAGCCTGTTGCCGGTAGTGCAAACGCCCGAACCGTTGCGCGCTTCCGCCAGTGCGCCAGTCTCGTTTGCATCGCCACCGCCTGCCGCATCGCCTGCCAGTCCCGCAGCGACCAGTCTGGATGACATCGCGCGGCAACATATTCTGACCGTGCTGGAACAAACCCATTGGGTGATTGAAGGCGCAAAAGGCGCGGCGCAAAAGCTCAACCTGCATCCCAACACGCTGCGCAGCCGCATGAAAAAACTCGGCATCCAGCGCCCGCAATAATCGCTGTCATTTGTGCGAAGTTCTCTCAGGCAGCGGAACGAGGCGCTGTCCAAATCTTCGCTCCGGCAACAATGGACGCGACGCCAAACATTACGCCTGCCAGCAGGAAAGTGATGGCCATCCCGCCCGCGACAAAGCCGCCGATGCCGATCACCGTTGACAGCACCCACAACACCGGCACGGCGCGCGGCAAGCGTTGCGCCTGCCACGTGCCAATGGCCAACAACGACAGTCCAACCGAAATCAGCAGCGACCCGACGACATACACTGGCACGCCGCTCAGCTCGCCATCCGGCCCCACGATGCTTGCCGTGCCGATCAATGCGGCGAGGAATCCAAGAAAGCCCACGACGCCGACTGCTTCGTGTTGATAAGCGTAGATGCCGAGCAGCCCCAACAACAGCAGCACATCAATCAGCAGGTAAAACAACTCCGCTGCGACGCCGGGCTGCGAGTACGGGATGAACGACGCAATGGTGCGCAACACGCCCGCCAGGAGCGCCGCCAAACCGCCGAGACGAATCAGCGTTGTTGAAGTCATGTCAGGAACCTCCTGCCGCTTGGAAAACCTTGAGCAGTTCAGGAAAGAACGCCGTGATGGTGGCATAGCGATCCCGCGCCGCTTCGTAATCCTTCAATTTCTCTGCCAGCGCGCGCACGTATTTGAAGCCGCGCGCCTCTTCGTTTTGCAGCACACGGTCGCCTGCCTCCTGGCTGCGTTGATAGGCAAGCCGCAACGTGATGGCGCGGACAATATGTTCGTGAATTGCGGTGAGCCAATTGCCGTAGGCTTGCTTTTGCATGGCCTCCTTGATCGGTTCATAAAGCGCCGCGTATTGCTGCAATTTGCCGTCATTCTTTTCGACCCAGGGATTGACATACGAATGGCTGAATTCGTGTTGCACGAGATACGCGACCGAGCCGCCGGAACTGAAGACCGGCACGCCCTCATTCATCCCGAACGCGCCGATGATGGCGTAAATTTCCTGGCCGCCTTTGCCTTCCAGCGTGGCTTGAAAACCGCCATTGTGAATCAGCATCCCAGCGATGAGCGTGCAGTTTTGCAGTTCCAGATTCGTGTACTGCCGCAGCGGCGTGAGCGCGGTTTCGACATCCGCACGCAACGCGGTCAACGCGCGGTCGTAGGTGGGTTGCTGCGCGGCGAAGAATTGGTCGAAGCGGCTTTGTGCGGCGAAGTCTCGCAGCGCCACGATGAATTCGTCGAGTTTCTGTTTGCCGCCCGCACGGCGCACGGCATCCATTGGCGGCGCAACGCGCGGCTGCAAGGCGGGCGGCGCGGTGAAGGCCAGCATCGCTTTCGGCACGGCATCATACGCAAAGCGCGCCTTGCTCATTGCGCCGAACAGCTTCACCGCGCGATGCTCTTTGTACGGCGCAAAGTATTCGTCCACTGCGCGGCGATAGTCTGAATCCACTTTCGTCAACACCGCATAACCGCTGAGTCGTTGCACAATCGTCATCAACTCGATGCGCGGATCAACGACGACGGCGACCGAAGACGAAGCGCAGAGCGGCTGCGTGAGCAGTAGAAAAACAGCGAGCCGGAACATTCGTTTCATAACCGATTACCAAGCCTTGAAAACGTTGCGCGACCCCTCCGCTGCGCGTGATTGCTCCGACGGTCATTGCCGCGCCTTCACCTGCATAAGGATCGCAGGCGGCGGCTTTATTCCCGCACTTTTGCTTTTCGTTTGTGTGAAGGCACGAGAAATGCCGATTGACGCGGGTGCGTGCCCAACCAATTAACCCAGCCTGATTGGAGATTATAAATCGCGCCGACGACTTTGAGTTTGCCCGCCCGTACTCGATCTCGAATGACTTCGCTGCGCGCGAACAGTTCTTGTATCGAATGAAGCACGTTGGCCTCGACGGCGGCGGGAACCAGCGCATTTCCCTTCCATTCGGGATGAGCTTTGCGCGCGGTTTGCACCGCCGGGGTGATATGTGCCAGCAGCGGCGGAATGCTGCCATGCACTTCGGCGTGCGTGACTGCTGCTGTCACCGCGCCGCAGCTTGTGTGCCCCAACACAACGAGCAGCGGCGTGCCTAAATGCTCGACGCCGTATTCCGCCGAGCCGGTTTCATCCGCGCCGCCGATGTTGCCGATCACACGCACGATGAACAGATCGCCGATGCCTTCGTCAAAGAGCAATTCCGGCGGCACGCGCGAATCTGAACACGAGATCACGGTCGCAATGGGATGCTGTTCCGTGACGACCTCGGCGCGGCGCGCTGTCCCTTCGTGGGGATAGGTTGGATGATCGTTTGCAAACCGTTCATTGCCTTTGGTCAGGAGGGCGATGACTTCATCGGCGGTCGGTAGTTGGGCGCTAAAAACCGTGATAACGCTGACCCCAAAGACGAAGCTTAGGGCCAGTGCCAAGTGTAGTGGGTTGATGCGATTTTTGGCGTTCATTTTGATTTCCTCAGAAAAAGCCCGCTTTTTTCCAACGGTGCAGCAGGTTGTCATTGATGCCCATGTCCAGGCGCGTACGCGGCAAATGCCCCGGCCACTGCCCGACTGCCTGCATCACGCCTCTGGTGAAACTGAATTCAGACGTGATTGTGACGGGGCTGTTCAGCGAGAGTCACCGACCTTCCACAAAACGGTCAGCATTCAATCCTGTGCGATCAATGCTCGCATAACCGCCAACCCGTGTGAAGTGTCGAGCCGACTTCGCTCCCATTGCCATCGCCTGTTACAGGGAGCTTTTCTTGCCCGCCGTAATCCTCGTGATAGAAGCCAATAATCCAGCGCGGAAAAATTTGCGTGGGAGCGGGAGAGGAGAGACAGCGCAGCGTTCACGCTTCAGCCTGTGGGCGGCTTAACGAGCACGCTGAAGCGTGAACTCTGAACGCTGCTTTTTCACGCGATGAGATCGTGGATGACCTTGCCCTCAACATCGGTCAAACGAAAATCGCGCCCGCTGTATTGATAGGTAAGCCGCGTGTGGTCAATGCCGAGCAAGTGCAAAATCGTCGCGTGCATATCGTGAACGTGAACCGGTTTGTCTACGACCTTGAAGCCGAAATCATCGGTTGCGCCATAGATCGTTCCGCCTTTGACGCCGCCGCCCGCCAGCCACATCGTGAACGCATGCGGGTTGTGGTCGCGGCCATTTTGAAAGCCGCCGTTGCCGCCCACTTCCACGACTGGCGTGCGCCCGAATTCCGAACCACAAACGACCAGTGTGTCTTCAAACAGCCCGCGCGATTTCAAGTCTTTGATGACGGCGGCGAACGGTTGATCGGAGTCTTTGGCATTCTTGCGATGTTGCAGAATATCGCCGTGCGCATCCCACGGATCGCCTTTGCCGTAATACACCTGCACCATCCGCACGCCACGTTCGACCAAACGCACCGCCAGCAAGCAACCGCGCGCCGTGCTGCCGGGGCCATACAACTTCAACGTTGCGGGCGTTTCCTTGCGCAGATCGAACACGTCCGGTGCTTCGGTCTGCATGCGATAGGCGGTTTCCATCGTTTGAATCGTGGCTTCGATTTGTGGATCGTTGGTTCGTTCGCGCTCCATCTGCATGCGGTTGAGCTTTGTCAGCAGATCAAGTTCACGACGTTGTTCCGGCAGCGCGAATTTTTTGTTGTTGATATAGCCGATCAGTTTGTTTGGATCGAAGTCCGGCTCCACCAACAACTCGGCAGTTTGTTTCGCGCCCGGTCGGTCGGCAATAAACGTGCCCTGATGAATCGCAGGCAAAAACGCATTGCTCCACAGCGGCGGGCCAACCGTCGTCGGCACATCGGGGCACAGCACGACAAAGCCCGGCAGATTTTTATTCTCCACGCCCAGGCCATAGGTGATCCACGCGCCGAGCGAAGGCCGCCCCGCTTGGCTAAAACCCGTGTTCATCATCAGCATCGAAGGCTCGTGATTCGGAATGTCCGTATGCACCGACCGCACCCAGCAAATACTGTCTGCGAGTTCGCCAACGTGCGGAAACAATTCGCTGACATCCATCCCGCATTGCCCGTACTTCTTGAACGTGAACGGCGAGCGCAGCAACGCGCCCGTCTTGCGCTCAGTCGCAATCGTTCCGCCGGGCAGCGCTTGCCCGTGATATTTGTCGAGCATCGGTTTCGGATCAAAGCTGTCCACTTGCGAAAGCCCGCCGTTCATATACAAAAAGATCACGTGCTTCGCGCGCGCCGCGTGATGCAATCCGCCCTTCGGCCATTTGTTGGATTGGGCATTAGGCGCAGCTTGTGCGCGGGCGAGCGATTCGCCGATCATTCCGGCAAACGCCATCATTCCGAAGCCGCCGCCCATGCGGCAAAGAGCTTCACGGCGCGTGATTGGTTGCGGTGCTTTGTGGGTCATGGTACTTCCTCTTCATTTCCCATTTTTCATTTTTCATTTTTCATTTCTCATTGTTGGAAACGGAGGTTCGAGCCAATGACAAATGACAAATGACAAATCTCAAATGGAAAATGATCAGTTAATGAACATAAACTCCGTCGAACTCAGCAAGACTTTGATGCAGCGCCCCCAAATCGTCACGGGCAAAATCGGCTTCTTGTCATCGGGCTTGGCTCCCGGCGGAGGCGGCATCACGCCTGCCATCATTCCATTGGGATCCATTCCCATCATTTCCGGTTTGAGCGGCGCGATGACGGAAGCTTCTTTCGGCTTGTCGTCTTTCTTGTCGGCCATCTTGTCGTCTTTCTTGTCGGCGTCTTTCTTTTTCTCTTCGTCAGCTTTTTCTTTTTCTTTCTTCTTCTCTTCGTCGGCCTTCTTGCGCTCTTCGTATTCTTTCATCGGTTCGCTGCGCACGTATTCGAGGCCGAGTTTGATTTCTTCGGGCGTGGCGGTGCGACCGAAGATCAAACGATAGGCTTTTTGAATGCGAGCTTCGCGGGTCGGTTCCTTTTCGAGTTTTTGCGCCAGCAATTCGGCTTGTTGCTGCACGAAATCGCTGTTCATAAAAAACAGCCGCTGCAACGGCACATTCGTCGCGTAGCGTTGTTCGGCAGAAATGTTCGGACTCGGAAAATCGAAGAGTTGCAAATAATCATCCAACTTGTAACGGCTGACTTTGCCGTACAACGTGCGCCGATTGAATTGGGGCGTCAACGCCTCCGAAGGCCCACCCATTTTCTTTTCGAGCGCGCCCGAAGCCGCGAGCAATGAATCACGAATCTGCTCCGCATCCATCCGTCGCCGATTCGCGCGCCAGTACAAACGATTGCCGGAGTCTTTGTCGTGATTCGCCTGCACGTGTTCGCTGCTGAGTTGATAGACCGCGCTCAGCATCATTTCGCGGTGCAGCTTCTTGATGGACAGTCCGTTTTTCTGAAAAGAATCGGCGAGATATTCGAGCAATTCAGGGTGCAGCGGACGTTCGCCGTTGAAGCCGAAATTGCTCGGCGTGTCCACAATGCCCGTGCCGAAATGGCCTTTCCAGATACGATTCACGATGACGCGCATCGCGATGGGTTGGCGCAGAATTTCATTCGCCATTTCAAGCCGTCCGCTGCCACTGCTGAAGCACAAGCGATCCTCTTTCGACAGCACGGACAAAAAGCCGCGCGGCACGACATCGCCCAGGTTGGTCGGGCTGCCGCGCAAGCTGACGGGCAAGTCTACAGGCTTCTCACGATCCGCGACGCCGTGAACATACGGATATTGCGCAGGCATGGCTTTTTGGAAATTCGTGATGTCTTCGCGCAACGCGACTAAGTACGCGCGACGTTCTGCGCTCAACTGCCGCTCCAGCCCCCAGCCGGTGAACCGCAGCAGACCGGGGCGAAACCTGTTCGCCGCGCCGGGCAAATCCGGCTCATCCAAATCGCGCATGAAAACATCCATCCAGAGATTCGTGCGCTCGACGGGCATCGCTTTGACTTCGACGCCACAGCCGGGGCAGAAATCATCGTTCGTCACGAATTCGTGCGGTTTGAAAAGCGGCTCTTTTTTCTTCGTCGTAGGATTTGCTTTCGCCATGATGATTTCGTTTTCTTCATCTAAGGCTTTGCGTTCGGCCAGCACATCCAGCAAGAGCGATTGGAAGTCCTCTGCTAATTTTTTCGCTTCTGCCGCCGTGCCGCCTTTTGCCATCATCGCCTGCCAGTCTTTCAGAAACGGATAATGACGCGGAGGCCGTTCCAGAAAGCGTATCCAGCGTTGCATCAATTCGTAATCCAGCTTGTTGCGTTCGATGGCGTCGTTGAGGTCTGTTTTGGGTTCGCCCTTCACACTCCACACCGCTTGCATATATTTCGCGGCTTGCAGCACCAAACTTTCCGCGAGTTGTTTGCCTTCGTTCTGCATAAACTCGCCCATCATCTTCTGCTTGCTCTTCAGCTTCTTTTCGAGCTTGGTGTAGTCGTCCACAACGCTGGTTGGAACCTGCGGATATTCTTTGTAGGTCGTGCTGGCAAAGACGCCGGCCATCGCGTAGTAATCTTTCGTCGGGATTGGATCGTATTTGTGATCGTGGCAGCGCGCGCAACCAACGGTCAAGCCGAGAAAGCCGCGACTGACGACATCAATGCGGTCGTGGCGTTCATCAGCGCGTGTGACTTCGACTGCGCCGTTGTCGTAGTACCAAGGCCCCTGCCCAAGAAAACCAAGCGCGGGCAAGGTGCGCACGCGCGTCTTTTCGTCCATCAAATCGCCTGCCAACTGCGCCCGCACAAACTGATCGTAAGGCAAATCGTCATTGAAAGCTTTGACGACCCAATCACGATACAAATACGCATGCGGATACGGCGCAAAGCCACGTCCCATCGGATCAAGACTGCGATAATCGTCTTCGCCATACCGCGCGACGTCGAGCCACAAACGCCCCCAACGTTCGCCGTATTGGGGCGAGGCGAGCAAGCGATCAATCACCTTTGCGAAGGCATCGGCGGACTTGTCTTTCTCGAACGCTTCAATCTCTTCGGCAGTCGGCGGCAAGCCCGTCAAATCCAGCGTTGCGCGTCGAATCAACGTGCGACGATCCGCAGGCGCAACCGGCGCGAGACCTTCTTTTTCCAGCCGCGCAAGAATGAAACGATCAATCTCTGTCTTCGCCCAACGAACATCTTTCACGGCAGGCGCAGCAACCACGCGCAACGGCTGAAATGACCAGAAGGCACGGCGCGCGGGATCAATCGTCATTTCGCCTTTCGCAACCGGCACGGGCTTGTTTACCGTCGGCCATATCGCACCCGCTTTGACCCATTCGACGAGCGCATCAATTTGCGCTTGCGGAAGCTTGCCGCCCTTCGGCATTTTCACTTCGCCCGTGTGTCGCACGGCTTGAATCAACAAGCTTTTGTCAGGCTCGCCCGGCACAATCGCGGGGCCGGATTTGCCGCCTTTCAGCAACGCCTCGCGCGAATCCATGCGCAAGCCGCCCATTTGCGAATCGGTGTGGCAAGAGAAGCATTCAGTGGCGAGGATAGGACGAATTTTCGTCTCGAAAAAATCTTCTTTGTTTTGAGGAAGCGCGGTGTAGGCAAGCAAGGCCAGCAGCGCGAGGCTGAGCAGGAAACGCTGATACTTCATAAAGGCTCCGATGGACATAACCGCCTCAAACACGGGCGATTTTATTCAGTTTTTATCGTCAAGCTCGACACCCAGCAAAAGTCTTCTACGTCGAAGCGATGGCGAACGGATTTTAGTGCAGGCACAAAATCGGCGCAACGGTACAGTATGCGGCTTCCGCGGAATCACACAGATCAAACCAGCGCAATCCGTTCCACCTGCGTTATTCGTACTCTCTCGTGCAAAAAACTATCGCCCGCTCAGGTTGCTGCGGCTTCCTGTGCTGTGTTCGCAAATTTTTGTTAAGATGCGCGCTATGCTATCACTTCTCCTAATTCTGCCGCTGCTGTTGTCGTTCCAGACGCAAACCCAATCGCCTGCACAAACGCCGAAACCCAAACCGTCGCCGCGACCGGGCGTGAAAACACCGGGCGTGCGCATTCCGATGACAGAATTAAAACCGGAAGCCGTGTTTGAAATTCCCGGTGCGCCGGATTGGATTGTGATTGATGAATCGGTTTGGATTTCCAATTACCCCAAAAACACTGTCGCGCGGCTCGATCCGAAAACGAACAAAGTCTTGGCAATGATTCCCGTCGGCAAAAATCCTTGCTCCGGGATTGCGGTCGGCTTCGGCAGCGTGTGGGTTCCGTTGTGCGGCGATCAAGCCTTGGCGCGCGTTGATCTGAAGGAAGGCAAAGTCACCGCGACGATTCCGATTGGCATTGCGAGTTCGGAAGGTGGATTGGCAACGGGCGCAGGCAGCGTGTGGCTGATGACCGACAAGAAAGGAACGCTCGCGCGCCTTGATCCGATGACGAATAAAGTCGTCGCCGAAATTCAAGTGCCGCCCGGTTCGTACACGGTTGCGTTTGGCGAAGGTTCGGTTTGGGTGACAGGCACAGAAACCCATGTGCTGACGCGCATCAACCCGGAGACCAATTTGATTGTCGAAACGATTCCGGTCGGCAAAGCGCCGCGCTTTTTCACGATTGGTGGCGGCTTCGTTTGGACGCTGAATCAAACCAACGGCGATGTGTCGAAGGTGGATGTGAAAACGAACAAAGTCGTCGAAACCATCGAACTCGGCGTGCCGGGCGGTGGTGGCGAGATTTCGTTTGGCGAAGGTTCGGTGTGGGTCACTTCATTTGAATTCCCCATCACGCGCATTGACGCGACGACGAACAAAGTCGTGCAGCAATTTGCGGGCGCGGGCGGCGATGCGATTCGTGTGGGCTTGGGTTCCGTGTGGCTCTCGAATTTGCGCGAAGGCAATGTGTGGCGACTCGATCCGCGCCGCATTGTTGCGACTGTTGCACCCTAACTTTTTTCGAGATCACGAAACACACGAAAATAACGAAACAAACGAATGCTTGCTTGTGACTTTCTGTTTGTTTCCGTCTGTTTTGTTATTTTCGTATGTTTCGTAATCTCTTCTCTCAGTTCAGCCTTGCCACGCTCTTTGCCAAGCCTGCACCTGGCACATTCAGCCGCATTCGATACAACCCACTGCGCGCGCATAAATACAGCGTCTTGCCGTCATCGTCGCCCCACGCCATATTGTGAATGTGCTTCGGCGCGATGATCGTGCCGAGGTGTTTGCCTTCCGCCGACAACACCCACAAGCCACCGGGGCCGGAGACATAGACATTGCCTGCCTGATCCACTTTGATGCCGTCAAGCGCGTCTTCGCCTTTCGCATTCGTCATATCGAAGAACAACTGACCATTGCGCAGCGTCCCGTCGTGATTGACTTCGTAGCGCATCACGACTTTTTTCTGCTCATCCCAATTGCCGACGTACAAATATTTTTCATCGGGCGAAAACGCGAGGCCGTTCGGGCCAGTGAAGCCTTTACTCACGACTTGCAGCTTGCCGTTCTTGAGCGAATAGACGCCGCTAAAGTTCAATTCCTTGCGCGGATCGTCGAAGAATTTCGGCAAGCCAAACGGCGGATCGGTGAAGAACAATGTGCCGTCGGAACGGTACACGAGATCGTTCGGACTGTTCAGCCGCTTGCCCTCGAACTTGTCCGCGAGCACGGTTTCGCTGCCGTCTTTTTCGAGGCGAATCACGCGGCGATTGCCGTGTTGATTGATCGTCAAGCGGCCTTGTGGATCAAGCGTCAAGCCGTTCGAGCCGGGTTGTTTGTATGCGGCAATGTCCGCGCCGCTGTAGCCGCTGCGAGCGCGAAAGACTTCAAGCTCTCCGTTGCCCGCGGGCGTGTATTGGTAAATCACATTGCTGTTCGGATCGCTGAAGAGCAGATGCTTTTCACTTGGAATCCACACCGGGCCTTCGGTGAATTGGAAGCCTTCGGCCAATTTGAAAATCTTCGGATTCGCGCCGACAATTTTTTCCATCGCTTCAGCGTCGTGCTTGATGATCTGGACGTTGACCTCGCTCGGAGTCAATGAATACGCGCCTTTCGTCGTTTCCCGATAAAATTCGAGCTTCGCTTCGCGCACCCAAATAAAGTTGGTCGGCGGATTGGAAATCGGACCGTTGATGCCGAAGACGGCGAGTTGAATTTGCTGTCCCGGCTGCACGTCGCGGCCAATCACCAAACGATTCGGTGCGTTCCATCCTGAAATCACCGAGCCGCCCATTTGACCGAGATGCCGCGTGAGTTCGCCGTCTACCCACACTTCGGCGTAATCGTCGAGCGCGGTTTGGAACACGACGGTCGCGCCCTTTGTGTCGAAGTCACCGACACAAAGG
>CAZWAK010000057.1:0-41278 GCA_964631865.1 uncultured Heliobacteriaceae bacterium
CGGACTGCCATCTTTTCTTTCATGCTCTCCCCTTCTTTTTGGCGAAGGTATTGTAAAATGCCCTGCGATTATAACACGCAAGGACAGCGCAGACGTTGGTGGAGGAGAACAAACTGGCGGGCAGGAAAGGCGCGCAAACCACTGGCCTGCGCGCCCGAAGCAATTATTTATTCGTGGTTTTCTTTTTGTCGCTCGTGACTTTGGTCGCTTTGCCGGGAGCCGCTTTTGCTGCGTCTGTCGTTGGTGCAGCGGCAGCAGCGGGCGGAGCCGGACGCTCGACATTCGGCGGCAGCGGTTTGCGCGGCAGCTTTTCGTCGCGCATCGCGGCGTTGTAGACAAACGCGGCCATAATCACCGACGCTTGTTTCATATCGTCGGCTTGCAACCGTTCGTACACGTCCATATTCGAGTGGTGCGTGCGCGTGTCGTATTCGACTTCGTCCTGAATGAATTGGAAGCCGGGCAAGCCAACAGCATCAAATGCCAAGTGATCCGTACCGCCTGTGTTGCTAATCGTCAACGTTGATGCGCCGAGATCGCGGAACGGTTCCAACCACGCGCGGAAGATTGGGCGCACGGCTTCGTTGCCCTGCAAATACACACCGCGAATCTTGCCCGTGCCGTTGTCGAGGTTGAAGTATGCCGAGAATTTATCGTGTGCCGGTTTCAGCGCGATAGGGCCTTGCGCGCCAAATCCGCCGCCGCCGCCGGGCTGGCCCGTGGGCGCTTGCCCAGGCGCGGTTTTGCGTTCGGCGAAATGTTTGTTCACATACCCGCGCGAGCCGAGCAGACCTTGTTCTTCGCCGCTCCAGAGCGCAATGCGAATCGTGCGACGCGGTTTGACGCCGAGAGCTTTCAGGATGCGCACAGCTTCCATGCCGACCGCACAACCCGCCGCGTTGTCGGTCGCGCCCGTGCCGCTGTGCCACGAATCCAAATGACCGCCGAGCATCACAACTTCGTCTTTCAAATCGGTGCCGGGAATTTCGGCAATGGTGTTGTAAGCCATCATATCGTCATCGTGAAATTTGGCCTGAATATTCACTTCCATTTTGACTTTGACGCCTTTTTCCAGCATCCGAATGATGCGCCCGTAATGCTCGACCGTGACGGTGATTGAAGGCAGAGCTTGCGGCGCGTTCTTGTCGCGTGGGCCGCCGCTGGAAACAAACAACGTGCCGCCATCGCCGACGCGCCCGATGTCCACCAACACGGCAGCGCCTTCACTGCGCAAGAATTCCGCGCGTTTTTGCGCGACAGCTTGCAGTTCGCGGAAGCGTTGCATCTGCTCCGAATTCGGCGCACCAGCAGCGGGGCCGCCTTGTCGCGGGCCGCCCGCTCCCGGAGGCGCAGCGTTGGACATCGTCAGCAACTCTGTGTCCGTGAAGCGCGTGCCCGGCGGATTGAACCACGCTTTGACTTCGCGCATCGGCACGCTCAACACAATCGCGCCTTTCAACTTGCCCCGATATTTTTCAAAATCGGCCTCGGTCTTGATGTCGAGATAAACCACTTCGCCCGTAATCGCGCCGTTCGTGCCGGGCGTCCAGGCTTTCGGATAGCCGATGAGCGGGAACGGCACAGGTTCGATGACGTTCGCCGAAAATTTATCCAGCGACCAGCCACGTCCGAACGTGCCCCAGGGTTCGACCTGAGCATTTTCCAAGCCCCATTCGGTGAGCTTGGTTTTCGTCCATTCGTTGGCGTGCTTCATTTGCGGCGAACCGGTCAGCCGCGGGCCGACGACATCCGTCATCCAACTCAGCGTGTCCATGACTTTGGAATTGTCCATGCCTTCTTTGCGGATTTTACTCATCATCTCCGCGTCCACTTTTTCGACCGCAGCGGGCGCGGGAACTTGGGCGGGAACGGCCAGGCTGAAGACCAAGAGCGCAATCAGCGGAGCCGTGATTCTACGACGAAACATAGGGATGATCCTCCTGTTGAATTATTGAGCCATTGTTGAAGTACAGAACCTGAGTCTAAATCCCGCCCCGCGCGATGGCAAGGAAAGTCTGAAGGGTCTTGGAGTCTTGAGAGTCAAAAGGCAATGGACTCCCCAGACTTCCTGGACTCTACAGACCGTCTTCGATCTGTTACCATTCGCTCCGTTATGGCACTGCTCACCGACCTACTGATTTTGTTGCACGTGTTGTTGATTGTCGTGTGGTTGGGGTTTGATTTCGTCGTGTTTGCGCTGAGTCTGAGTTTGCTCAAACGCGAGTTGTCTCCAACGATTCGTTTGGAACGCGCACATTTGGCGGAGGTGATTGACAAATATGTGCTGATCGCGTTTTTGGCCACGATGCCGCTCGGCGTGCTGCTGGCGTATTTGCGTGGCTGGTCGGTGGCGGCGACGCCCTGGCTGGGACTGAAGCTGATGTTCTTCGGCGTGATTATTCTGCTGGCGATTCGCATTTTGACGGGTGCAGCCGGGACAACGAACACGCTGAAACAAATGGTCGCAGGCGCAGGCGAAATGGAAACGCTCGAAGGCAAGCTGCGACAAAACGTGATCGGGATGGCTCCTTACGCTTTGGGTTTACATCTGTGCATCATCGTGATGATCTTCCTCGCGCAGACGCGCGGCAACTGGTTTTGACTATGATTTGGCTGTGGTTATTTTGGCTTGAGGTTGTGCTCTTCAGCGGCTACCTGCTGTGGAGCTTGGTCGGCGTGGTGCAGGAGCGCCCGTTCACAACGGTGCAATGGGTGAACGCCGGACTGTACACGGTCGCATTGTTGTGGGGCTTGTACGGACTCGTTCGCTTTGCCGCCCGGCGCGTGGCTGCGAAATAAAGGGAAGGGCGAGTGAAGCGCTCGCCCTTCAGTTTCAATGTGTATGGATTGGTGGAACCCCAATGGCTCCCACTCCGTCAAGGAATTCTTATAGTGGCGGACAAGTCGGCATGAAGATCGGAATCGTCAACGAGGTCGCCACCGTTGCCGTCTTATGAAGCGTGCGAATGCCGCCCCAAGTCGTATTTCTCGGTGTCAGCAATAAGCCCACTCCACCACCGACCTTGAATTTAATGGTTCCAGACCGCCCGGCCGGAATCAACGCTGCCATTCCCCCACCCACACGAGGAGTTGTCGCCGTAATATTTCCCATCGTCTGACACCCACCAGAAACAACTCTACTGAAGCTAGCGACTGCCCGTTCAGTATCGTTAATGACCTGTGCTGCCATGACCTGCGCTGCCCCGCTCATCGTGCTGGTCGAAAGATCACCAATCATTCCCGCTACGACAATCTTCTGGAAGGGCGAGGGGACATCTACCGGGCTTTGGATTTCGACTGTAAATTCTTTCGGAACCGCGTCATAGCCAATGCCATCGAAGTACAGCCTAGCGGTCGGGCCGTAATCGGTGTAGAGATTCGCCGAGTTGGCGGCAAAGCTCTCGGCACCGTAATTTCCGTAATAGTCGGGGGTGTTCACGAAGGCATTGCCGATCAAAACATTGTTTTGTATTGGCAGTCCCATCCCATTAACCGCCACCGCGATGATGTATCCCGTCATATCGGGATCCATGGCTGATGTATTGAAGACAAAGCTTGCCCCACGCGTAAGACAGACAAAGAAATCAAGCTGCGCACAAGATGTTCCTTCTATCAAAAAGACATGAACAAACGCATCATAGACTCTTGCCCCCGGAGCACTGGAGTGGGTAATGGAAATGCGCGTGTCATTCGGACTCACCATAGGAACCGGAGCGCCCGAAGTGTAATACGGGAAAGCCAGCACCGATCCCGGTTTCTGATCCGACACACGAGCGCTGGGAATGGACGTCGCTGTCAGGACAGCACACCCGACGACAAAGCCGCTGGTAGCCGGGAACGTAAAACTTGTGGCTGAATTCGTGATCGTTACTGGACCATTCGTCGCCGTTGCAGACACTTGAACTCGATAAGTAATGTCGAGAATTGAGCCTGCGGGAATCGTGCCGCTCCACGTCACACTCTGCCCATTGGGGGCGACGGTGCAAGTAGGAGTCGCAACGCCACCAACTGTCGCCGTACATGAATTGGGAATGATCGTATGACCAGCGCCAAGCGGAAGAGTAGCCGTGAAGTCATAAGGTCCAGCCGCTCCCGCAGTTGCACTCACATTCACGGTAGCGATGCCACCGGGATCAACGCAATCCACTTGCGCTAAGGTTGACAGGTTGAAGACACTCAACAGCACGAGCAGACTGCTGAGCAGAGAAAGGAATGGCCGGAAAAAGTTGCTCTTTGGCGTGAAGGTGTTGTGTGTTGGTGCAAGAAACAATGTGTTCGATGTTCGCATTATGATTGATCTCCTTGCTGGGTTGTTGCCATTGGGAGAAAAATCTGACGCTTTGGCCGGAAGCCCCCAGGAAAGCATCAGCCGGTAAGCACAACACTGCCATCTCTGACGAAAGCCAGTGAGCCGGTCGTCAGTGCGGACAGTCGTGCCGTCTGTTAGGTGGGTTGTTCTCGTGCGAAGCTGATGTCCAAGGCCCGGACAAAACTTCGCGAACGGTGATGAGCGGGATCGAGAGTGCTTTGTTAGTAGATCACTTGGAAGGGCATAACTCTTTTTGCGCTGAGACGCGAGCAATTCTCGGGAGGGAGAGTTGCGAGTTATGCGATTGGGATGAGCTTACTTGCCGGTATAGCAGCCCAATCAGAGCCGCCAATCTACAGAGGTGTGCCCCACGTGTCAATCACAAAATTTGGCACAAAATTTGGCCTGCGTGATTCGCTGCACCAGTCTGGCGTTTTCACTCAAACTCCGCCAAATCAATGCCGGGCAGGCGACGCAGTTTCAGGTACAAGCCTTTGCGCGTGATGCCCAATTCTTCGCTCACCAACTCGCGATGACCGCGATGCCGACGCATGGCATCGCGGATGACCTGCGCTTCGACTTCGTCCACAATCTCGCTCAGCTTGCGTCCATTGGTTTGGTAGCGCAGCGGCAAGGCCGCTCCGCGCAACGCTTCAGGCGGCGGCGTTTCGCTCGCGGGGACTGCCGTCGTCGCCGTGTGCAGCAGCGCTTCCGTGACGGAGGTCAAATCTTTGCTGTCTGTTTCGGCGCGATGCTGATAGACCTGCGCCGACAGATCGCGTTCGGTGATGCTCTCGCCCGAATCTTTGTACGCGATGAGCCGCTGCATTTCATTGGCCAATTGCCGCACATTGCCCGGCCAGTTGTACACCATCAACAAATCCCGCGTGTGCTGGGAAATGGTGATGTTTTCTTTGAGCGATTGCTGGCTGTAGAGTTGCAGAAAATGATCCAGCAACAACGGGATTTCTTCGCGGCGGTCACGCAGCGGCGGCAGATGCAAGCGAATGATGTTCAGGCGATAATACAAATCTTCGCGGAATCGGCCTTCGGCCACCATCGCTTCCAAATCCGCATTCGTCGCCGCCACTACGCGCACATCCACTTGCGTCGGGGTCGTTTCGCCGAGCCGATGCACTTCGCCGTCCTGCAAAAACCGCAGCAGCTTCGGTTGCACGTCCAACGCCAGATCGCCGATTTCATCCAGAAACAACGTGCCGCCGTGTGCGCTTTGAATCACGCCCGTCGTGTCCGCCACCGCGCCCGTGAACGAACCTTTCTTGTGCCCGAACAGTTGCGAATTCACTACCTCCGGCGCGGCAATCGTGCAGTTGAACGCGACGAACGGTTTGTCGCGGCGGTCGCTCAGATTGTGAATCGTGCGCGCCACGACTTCTTTGCCCGTACCCGATTCGCCCGTAATCAAAGCCGTGACGCGGCTGCTGCGAATTTTGTGAATGTCGGCCAGCAACGCGCGCATCGGCGGGCTGGCAAAGACGAAGCCATCGGCAGTGATTTGCGAATCGTGGGGGGACGCATCGGGATCGGCTTCGCTCTGCGTCCGCTCGTTTTTCTCGGTCAACTCCAACCCCAGCTCCACCAGCCGCAGCAAGGGTTCGAGACGTTCGCGCGGCAACAGTTTGGTGTGACCGAGATATAACACCAAGCGCGCACCGTTCACACGCAGTTTGTAGAGCGCCGCACCTTTTTGCGCGCCCTGCAACATCGCGCCGATGTCCGACGAAGCCGCGCGCAGTTGCTCTTCCGCGCGCAAACGAATCGTTTCGGCTTCGTTCCAAGCGCCGTTCCTGAGCACGAGCGGAATCACTTGTCCGCGCCGCTCTTCAAACACGATGATGGGCGCGCAAGCTGTCATCTCGCTCAACAAAACCGCGAGTTCGTGCAACAACAACTCGCGCGAAGAAGACGCCCGCAGGAGCCGCAGGATGACGGCATTGCTCAGCCCACCCGCGTCTGTTGGCACAACCGTTGCGAAACCGGGCGACAATTTTTCCTGCGCACCGAGCTTCGCGCGCGCCTCGTCAATTTTTTGCAACAGCGGGAACGCGCCTAACTGTTGACTGGTGGTGCGCGCCAACTGCAACTCCGCGCGCGCTTGTGCTCTATCGCCCAGCGCCGCCCAGGTCTGACCGAGATGGTAATGCGAGGCGGCTTCGCGGTAACGATCTGCGACCATCGAGAAAATCGTGATGGCTTGTCCAAATTCATGCCGCGCGGCTTCGTAATGACCGAGTTGATGTTGCAAGCGCCCATTGACCGCGCGGAAATGTCCCAGCAACGAAATGTTCGCCGACGTATCAATCTCTTCGGCAGCCTGATCCAGCAAGGCTTGCGCCGCCGCGAGGTTTTGCATTTCAACCTGCGTCTGCGCCAAATACAATCGCGCCGAATGCTGGCTGCGCCGATCCTGAATGCGTTCGGCCAGCGCCAATTGCCGCGCGAAGGTTTCGGCGGCCTGTTTGTATTGCCCTTGCGCCAGGAAGCAACGTCCTTGTGTTTGCACGGCCTGCACTTCGCCGTACGTGAACTTCACGGCTTGCAAATGATGCAACGACCGCTTCAGCAAGCGTTCCGCTTCCGGCAAATTGCCCTGCATCATCATCAACTCGCCGAGCGTGTCGAGCGCCGTTCCCTGCACCGCCCGATTGTCCATTCGCTCGCCGACTTCAATCGCGTAATGCAAGGCCTGTTTGGCGCGCTCCCACTCGCCGATGTTCGTGAGCACAAAGCCGAGATTGCTGTAGGCGTAGGCGAGCAAGCGATCATTCTTGGCTTCGTTGAGGTAGTAGATCGCTTTTTCCAGCGTCTCAACGCCTTCGGTCGCTTGGCGATATTCCTGCAACAGGATGAGGTTGGAAAGGCTCGTGTAAATGCTGCCGAGCAGCAACGGCGCGCGGCGTTCGCCGATGATTTTGATGGCCTGCTCGAAGTTCTCGCGCGCGGCGTTCATCTCGCCTTCGTTGAGATAGACGTTGCCGAGCAGAAAATAATTTTGCGCGAGCGCGACCCAATGTCCGACTTGACGATTGTGCCGGAGCGCCATGCGCAGATGATCGCGCGCAAATTGCGCTTCGCCGATGCCACGATAAATGCGCCCCAGCACCATGTGGCACGCGCCGAGTTCTTCGCCATCCTGACTTTTTTCGGCCAAGGCCAACGCCGATTTGACGTACGAAATCGCGCGCGGATGATCGCCGAGATAGCCTTGCAGCGAACCGAGCCGCAGCCACACCTGAAACTGCGACGACGGCGCGAGTTGCGCGCGAATCGAAGCCGCTTCGTACTCTTCGATGACGCTCAAGGCTTCACGATACCGCGCCAGATATTCGAGCGATTCGGCCCAGGCACAACGCACCTTCGCGCGCTGTTCGGCATTGAGCAGCGGGCTTTTGACGGCCAACTCGAATTGCGCGACGGCTTCGTCGTGGCGAAATTCTTCGGCGGCCTGTTGACCGGCTTCGATTAAAGCGACTAATTGTTGTGGCGAACTCGTGGCGCTACTTTGCACAATGCTTCATCTATCAGGGCAAACGTCTTCGCTCCAAACTTCTCTCTGCTTACCGCTGCCGGTGGCAAGCTCAAATGAACCCAGGGAATCGCCGATGAGGAGTAGTCAAATTGCTTGTCAGCGATTACCGCCGCTCCCGCAGATGAGAGTTAACGAATGAATGCACGCATTGTAAACAGAGGAGGGACGATGTGGCAAGGCGGCAGGCGGAGAAGCAGCGCCCCGGCGTTTGGCTGTTGCTGAGGCGCTCGGTTTGCGCACGACTAGACGGTATCGCTGACGCGGCGTTCGTCAATCACGGTGATCTTGGCATACGCGCCGTTTTCAAAATGCTGCCAGATGCGCGAACGATGGTTGTCGTCCACCAGCGTAATCAATTCGCTGTATGAATTGTCCGGCTCATGCGTGTACGTCCAGGTCAGGTAAATCGTATTCGCGTCCACTTCGCGCGATGCGCCAATCAGGCGCGGCGTTTTGAATTTCAGCCAGCCGTTGTCGAACGTGCCGGGAAATTCTTTGACCTCCGTGCGACCATCGGCCCACGTGTATTCGTTGCGTTGATAATAGCCGTGCGGGCCGCCGACTTCGCAGGTTAGACGACTTTTGTGCGTGTCGAGAATCTGTCCCGTCTTCGCATCCATCAAAGTGTATGTGCCTTCCCACACGCCGTGATGACGCGAGAAAACGGGGAACTCTGGGTTGCGTGGTTCTGCCATAAAACTCCTTTCAGTTCATTTTCCAGTTGTCGTCTTTCATTTTTCATTTTTCATCGGCTCGTGACCAACACAATCAATGACAAATGAGAAATGACAACTGGAAAATGGAGAATGAAAAATTAAAAGGGTCTGGGCGGTGGCGGCGGCGGCAACGGCGGCATGGTTTCTTTGGTAAAGCGCGGCAACTGTTCGTCGCGCATCGCCAAATGATAGACCGCCGACGCAATCGCAATCGCCGACTTCTTCGCATCGTCTTCGATGATGCGTTCGTAGGTGTCGAGGTTCGTGTGCCACGTCGCCGTGCCGTATTCAATCGGGTCTTGCATCACGCCGATGCCCGGCAACCCGGCGGCGCTGAATGACGTGTGATCGGAACCGCCCGTGCTGCGGCTGCGGCCAGCCACCGCGCCCATTACGCCAATGTCTTCAAACGGCGCGAGAATCTGGCGCAAGATCAATGCCCCTTCGGTCGGACCAAACACCATGAAACCGCGCGCGCGTCCCGTACCCGTATCAATGTTGAAGTAGCCGCCGAACTTGGCAAACTCCGGCTTCGGATTTTCCGCCGAGCCGAAATGTTCTTTCACGTAGGCCAGCGAGCCAAGCAAGCCTTGTTCTTCGCCGCTCCACAACGCGACGCGAATCGTGCGACGCGGTTTGAGACCAAGGGCTTTGATGATGCGCGCGGCTTCCATCATCACGGCGCAGCCAATCGCATTGTCGGTCGCGCCCGTCGCCGCGTGCCACGAATCCAAATGCCCGCCGAGCATAATCACTTCGTCGGCTTTATCTGTGCCAGGGATTTCAGCGATCACGTTGTACGACGTTTTGCCTTCGGGATAGCTGCGGTTCACGATATTGAATTCGAGTTCGACGGGCGTGCCGTCGTTCAGAATGCGCCAGATGCGTCCGTAATCTTCGTTGCGCATAATCACAGTCGGCACGACTTTCGTAAGGTCGAACGTGCGATTATTGAAGGCGCGAATTTGCCCGTGATCGCGTCCGGCATCATTGACTCTGACGGGAACGCCGCTGTCGAGCAGGAATTTATCCACTTGCTCCATGACCTGGATCATCGTCAGCTTCGTCGGATCAGGTTGTGCTTGCGGCTGTCCTTGCCCTTGTCGGCTGCCAGGAGGGCCATCGCCGAGGCTGCCCGTAAAGCTGAAGCGGTCTTTCGCCGCCTTGTCGTCCATCCGCTTTGGCGGAGGATTGATGGTCACAAAAGCAGGTGTGGGTCTGCCCATCAACACGATCTTGCCTTTGATTTTCTCTTTGATGCTATTGAAATAGGCCGTCAATTCTTCCTGCGTCGGTCGTCCTTCCGGCAAGGTCAATTGCACAGCCTGCGCCGTGACCGTGCCGTTCGTGCTGGGCGTCCACGCCAGCACTTCGCAGGTCAATTGATCTTTGAAGGGCGCGGTAACGTGCGCCGAAAACCGTTCGTTGAGCCAGCCCGGACGCCCGAAATCCCACGGCTCCAGCTTCGCATTCGCAAAGCCCCACGCGGTCATTTGTTTGACCGCCCATTTCGCCGCGTTTTCGTGATTCGGCGAGCCAGTCAAGCGCGGGCCGTAGACATCCGTGAAGAAGTGCATTGTGCGCATAATTTGCGAATTCGTCATGCCTTCCTGCCGAATCTTCGCGTTGACGTCGGCGTCAATTTTTTCGGGCGGCGCTTGCGTCGTTTGTGCCAGCAAGGTCAGCGGCACGAGCGCCAACCAAACGGCGAAAAGATGATGAGTGAGTTTTTTCATGAAGCCTCCTGTGTGATGAGTTTGAATTTCGTGAGAGCTTTGCTAATCGCAATTCCGATGAAGACCGGGTGTATTCGTTAGCCTCATTCTTCACTTTTCATTCTTCCTTCTTCATTCTTTTTCGAGCGCAGGAAAGACTCTTCCACTACCCGCAAGAAAGAATGAAGAAGGAAGAATAGCGTGGCAGTCCGCTGCTTTTTCCCACCCACAGTCTTCAGTTTTTATGCTTGTTTGCGCGGCACTAAGCGAATCAGCACCGCTGAACAAACCAGCGCGACCACCGTCGCAATAAACACCCAATTGAACGCGAGCGAATAATCGCCAGCCTTTGCCAGCTTGCCGGTCAGGTAATTGCCGAGCGCGCCGCCAATCGTTTCGACGACCGTGATGACGCCTAAAATTCGTCCCAAGTGTTTCAAGCCGAAACATTCTGCAACAAGCAACTGCACCAACACAAACGCGCCGCCGTAGCCCAGCCCAAACGGAATCGCAAATGCCAGCGCGAGTCCCGGCGAAAGCTGTAACAACAACGCCGCCGCACCGCACAGCAATACACAACACATCGCATTGACCCACGTTTTCGAGACGCGATCACTGAGCCAGCCGAAAAAGAATTTGCCGCCGATGCTTGATACTGCCATCGTGGATTGAATGCCTGCCGCCGCGCCGAGCGTCATCCCGATGGCCGGGCTTTGCAAATACAAATTGAGTTGCTGCACCGTCGCCAGAATCGCATAAAACAACAACGCCGCACAAAGCGAAAAGATATAAAACATCGGCGTGCGCAACGCCTCACCGAGCGTCATCCCGGTCAAAGCCACTTGCGAAGTTTGCTGCGCGTTCGTCGTCGCCGCATCGGCATCCGGGTGCAATCCTTTTTCGGTTGGATGAATGCGCACAACCAACCAAATTGCAGGCAGAAGCACAACCCACACAATCGTGCTGACTGCGAGCATCGCCGTGCGCCAGCCGTACGCTTCAATCAATGGACGCGCGATTTGCGGAATCAACGCGCCGCCCAAACTCGTCCCCGTAATCACAATGCCCATTGCCAAACCACGCTTGCGCCGAAACCAGTTCGACACGAGCACCGTGTTGGGAATCAAGCTGGCAAAACACAACGTCAAGCCGAGAAACACATGCGCGATGTAAATGTGCGTCGGAGCCGTCGCGCGCGAATAAATGAACAACCCCACGCCCAAACACACACAGCCTACGCTCATCAACACGCGCAGATTCACTCGGCCAATCAGACTGCCGACCAACGGCGCGAGCAACCCCGAAATCACAAACGTCAACGCCGCCGCGCCGCCGATGACCGATGGATCGCTGATCTTCAAATCAGTCAGCAGCGGCTTGAAAAACACCGGCAAGCCGCCGATGGACAGCCCGTTGGTAATCATCATCGCCAGCGTCGAAACCGCTACGATCCACCAGCCATAAAAGACGCCGCGTTTCGTTGCTGTCATGGTGTTGTCCATAGTTATTGTTGGCTTTCGTGCAATGCCGTCGGGCGTTTGATGAATTCGCCGATTTTCTCATCGTTCACTTTGCCGTCATCAAACATCACCACACCGCGCACAATCGTTTGCGTCGGCCAACCTTTCGTCATCGCGCCTTCAAACGGCGTGTGATCCTGCGCCGATTGACAAAGCTCGGTTGTGATCAGTTGTTCTTTGTTCATATCCACGACCGCAAAATCCGCATCGCAGCCAATTGCAATCGCGCCTTTGCGCGGGAACAATCCGAACGCACGCGCCGGATTTGCGCTCACCAACTCCGCCACCCGATGCAACGCGATGCCGCGTTTGTGACAACCTTCGCTCAGCAGCACGGGATACAAAATCGAAGCCCCGCCAAAGCCCGGCAAACTGCCCCACAAATCATCTTCGTGCTTGTGCTCTTCGCCGCAGCAGGCGTGATCGCTGACGACCGTGTCCACCGCGCCGTTCGCAATGCCTTGCCACAAGAATTCCGAATGCTCGCGCGTGCGAATCGGCGGATTGACCTTACCGCGAATCCGGATGCCGTTGCGATCCAACTCTTCGTGATCGAGCGCGAGGTGATGCAACGTCGTTTCGAGCTTGATGTCGTGCGAAGGATATTGCCGCCGCACGTCAATCCCCGCCTGCAACGCATCGCGGCTCGACAGATGCAGCAAGTTGATCGGACAACCCGTCGCATCCGCCAGAATCGCCGCTTCGTGAACCGACAATCGTTCGGTGAGCGGCGGACGGCCTTCGCTGTAGGCTTTCAGTCCCGTCAATCCCTGCTTCTTTGTGCGTTCGATGAAGACACGAATCAATTCGGGATTCTCGCAATGCAGACTCAATGAAATCCGCGCCCCACTATTTGCGACGCCTTTGTGCTTCGCCGCGATGCTCGCCACGCGCGTCATCAGTTCGTACAAATGACCGAGGTCGTAATTTTCAGCCATCGTGTAATCGCTGCCTTTGGCCGAATCGGCGGCGAGCGTCAGCGCCTTGTAGAACATATAAAACTTGAACGAACCGACGCCCGCGTGTTCGACCAGCCAATCCACCTCGTCCAATTGCGCCGCCGTCATCACCGCGATGTGATAGCAATAGTCCGTGTAAAAATGCCCGTTCGACAGCGCCAGCACTTCCGGCACGATGTCTTGGTACGAACCGGTTTTGTTCAGGTAATGATGCCCGGTGCGAAAGTAACTGATGATCGTCGAGACGCCGCCGACCAACGCCGACCGCGATTCGCTTTCGGCGTCTTCCGAATGCGGACGATAGATGCCGACGTGAAAATGCGAATCCACCGCGCCAGGGAAAACGTGTTTGCCGCGCGCATCAACAACATCGTTTGCATCGCTCGCAGCGATCTCATCCGCAATCGCAACAATCTTGCCGCCGCGCACGCCGATGTCGCATTGAACCGTTCCGTGAAACGGCATCACGGCGCTGCCGCCTTTGATGAGTAAATCGTATTTCATTGAAGACCTCTGTGTTTTGCCACGAATTACACGAATTGGCACAAATTATTGATATATGTAACAAGCTTGAAGTCACCTCAAACGCTCATCCCCGAAACCAACTTTCGTGCCAATTCGTGTAATTCGTGGCGAAAATAAATCATCGCGCCAAAGAATGATATTCCGGGTTTGGCATCATCCCCGTCGCGTGCGCCATACGATTTGTGAAATTGTACATCGCGGCAATTTCGATCACGTCCCACACTTCTTCCGTCGTCAGGCCGAAGCTCTGCAAATGCGCAATATCCAACGCTGAGCATTCGCGCGGCTCGACCGTGAGCTTCACCGCATAATCCAACACCGCCATCATCTTCGGACTCAAGTCGGCGCGTTTGTAATCCAGCGTGATGCGGTCGCCCTGGACAGAATCGCCCAATGCTTCGCGCAACGCCGCACCGTGCGAGACGAGGCAGTACAAACAACCGTTCGCCATCGAAACCGCGACCGCAATCATTTCGCGTTCGGCTGCATTGAGGTTTTCCGTCGGCTCGTGCAATTGCTTGTAATGCGCAAACCACGCGCTCAATCGTTCCGGTCGAAAGCTCATCACCCGAAACACGTTCGGGACGAAGCCAAGCCTTTGCCGCACTTTCATAAACAGCCCGCGCAAATTGTCCGGCAAAGTTTCTTCGTCCGGCACAGGAAACCAACTGATCTGTTTGTCGCTCATACTTCACTAAACTCTGGTTGATACTTGGCCACGCCCGCGCAGTTTGCCAGCGCGCCCGGATGCAATTCCAGCGCCATAAACGTTTCGTCACTCACATCGTATTCGCTCTTGATCCCGAATCGGCTCGCAGGCACAAAGCCGAAGCGCGGGTAATATTCGGGATGCCCCAGCACAACCATCGCTGTGTAGCCCGCGTTGCGACAGGCGGCGATGCCTGCGTTTGTGAGCAATGCGCCGATGCCTTGTTTTTGATGACTCGGCAACACAGCCAACGGCGCGAGGCCGATGATCGTCGCCTCGCCTAGCGTGACTTCGCTGAACAAAATGTGGCCGACGATTTGGTCATTCTCCACCGCAACGAGCGAGACAATCGCTTTGCCGTTCGCGCGCAGCGTGTCTACGAGATCAGCTTCCGCCGTGCTGCCGAACGCTTGCTGAAACGCTTGTGCGACGACGTGGTGAATCACGGTGAGGTCTGCGAGTTGTTCCGGGCGAATGAGCGGCATCAGTTTCTTGCAAGGGACAAACAGACAAAGTAATGAGAGATTACGAAACATACGAAAATAACGAAACAGACGAAAAGATTGGGAGTTTCGTGTGTTTCGTTTATTTCGTATGTTTCGTAATCTTTCTGAATTTAATCGTAAAACGGAAACAGCTTCTTGATCTCGGCCTTGTCAGGACGGCGACCGTATTCGCAAATCTCGAAGGCTTCGGCGTATTGCACTTTCGCCGCCCGCGCTGCGCCGTAATATTCTTCGAGGTTCTTGCGATAGCGATTGGCAATGCCTTGTTGTCGTTCGACAAAACGCGCGCGCACTTCAGCCCAACGTTTCTTCACGAATTCCGGGTCTTGGTTCATCAGCGATTCATCGCCATTCGCGCCGCCTTCGTAAAATTGCGACCTCATCCCCAGCAAGCCCTCCAGCTTCTTTTCCATCACGGAGCCGATGTCCACGATGATGTCCGCTGAAAACGGATTTGGTTTATCGAAGCGATCTGACGAATACAGAAAGATCGGGTTCTTCGTCAGGTGCGGGACTTCGGGGCAGAAGTTCGGAACCGTCACCATATACGCCGCGTCTTGCACGAGCACGCCCGTGTAGCGATGATCGGGGTGATAATCGTTCGGGCGATGGCTGATGACGATGTCGGCTTTCCACTGGCGAATCAACCGCGTGACCTTCTTGCGATTTTCCAGCGTCGGCTCCAGTTCGCCATCGTGATTGTCCATTTGCTCGACCGTGTAGCCCAACGCTTTCGCCATACTTTCGACTTCGGCTTTGCGACGGCGATAGAGTTGCCCGCCGGCCTCTTTCCAATGCCCGATGTCGCCGTTCGTGCAAGAGACGAATTTGACGACGTGGCCTTTCGCCGCCCACAGCGCCGCCGTGCCTGCCGCACCAATTTCAGGATCATCGGGATGCGCGCCAAACACAATCACGCGGACTTTGTTCTCTTGCGCCAGTGAAGTTGTGAGGCAAAAAAGAAGCAGAAATGCTACCCATCCAAGTTTCGGTTTCATTGTTGATCTACCTTTCTTGAGCGCCATTCTTCCTTCTTCCTTTTTCACGCTTCATTCTTTTGCGGAGGGGAAAGTATTGAAAGCATCTTCTCGGCCAAACAATGAAGAATGAAGAATTGAGAATGAAGAATAGTAGTTCTGTATGTTGTTGCTGCACTCGCTAAACCGTTTCTTTCGCGGGCAGCACGGGAAACAAGGCAACCTGACAGTGCATGCAACACCTAATTCGACTGCCCATCGCTGCCAAAATATTCGCGATAGCCGCTGATTTTATCGCCGCGCACATCGAACGACACGGCGACGCGATTTTTGTAGGGTTGATCGCGCAACACGCCTTCGTCGCGGAATTCAAACACCACATTCGTTTCGCTCGCACTCACGCGCAGCACTTCGGTGATGGTGATGCCGGTGCTGAACACGCTGCTGACATAGCTGAAAAACTCTTGCGCTTTGTCTTTGCCTTTGTGTTCGCCTTGATATTTGCCTTGCGGAAAGTGAAAAGTGAAATCGTCGGTCAGCAAATCGAGAAACGCTTGCCATTCGCCTTTCGCCAGTCCGTGCCGGAAATGTCCGAAGGCTTTCGTGCCAACCGCTAACGTGTGCGCAACTTTGCTTGGGTCCATTGCTTGGGCAGAATTTTTCTCACCGCAGAGGCGCAGAGGTTTCGCAGAGGCTCGCAGAGAGTCCTCCTCGCCGCGCGACTCTGCGTCGCCTCGGTGTGTCTCTGCGGTGAAAATCTTTTCCTATTTCACACTCCCGTGTGGATCAATCACGAACTTCCGCGCTGCGCCTTTGTCAAAATCAGAGTAGCCTTTCGGCGCTTCGTCCAATGAAATCATGGTGACGTTGACCGCTTTGGCGACCTTGATTTTATTGTACAAAATCGCGTTCATCAGTTGACGATTGTACTTCAGCACAGGCGTTTGGCCGGTGAAGAACGCATGACTCTTCGCCCAGCCTAAGCCGAGGCGAATGCTCAAACTGCCGATCTTCGCGGCTTCGTCCACGCCGCCCGGATCGCCCGTGACATACAAACCGGGGATGCCCAGCGAGCCGCCCGCGCGCGTGACTTCCATAATCGAATTCAACACCGTCGCCGGACGTTCGACGCCCGCTTCGGAGCCGTGTCCGCGCGCTTCAAACCCGACCGCATCCACCGCGCAATCCACTTCGGGCACGCCGACGATTTGTTCGATTTGTTCGGCCAGCGTGGCAGATTTTTTCAAGTCCACCACTTCGCAGCCGAACGATTTCGCCTGTTTCAAGCGCGCCGGAATCATATCGCCCACGATCACGCACGCCGCGCCGAGCAAATGCGCCGACGCTGCCGCAGCCAATCCCACCGGGCCTGCGCCTGCGATGTAAACAATCGTGCCGGGGCCAACGCCTGCCGAAACACAGCCGTGATAGCCCGTTGGCAAGATGTCGGACAAACAGGTCAGGTCTTTGATCTTTTCCATCGCCTGATCTTTGTTCGGGAATTTGATCAAGTTGAAATCCGCGTACGGAATCATCACGTATTCCGCTTGTCCACCGACCCAGCCGCCCATATCCACGTAACCATACGCTCCGCCCGCGCGCGCCGGATTCACGGTCAGACAAATCCCGGTTTGTTGCGCGCGGCAATTGCGACAGCGCCCGCAGGCCACATTGAACGGCACAGTGACAATATCGCCGATGTTGATGAATTCGACATCGCGCCCTTTTTCGATGACTTCGCCCGTGATTTCGTGACCGAGGATGAGGCCGGTCGGGGCCGTCGTGCGACCGCGCACCATGTGTTGATCGCTGCCGCAAATATTGGTGGTCACCACCTTGAGAATGACCCCGTGTTCGGCCTTGCCTTTTTTGTTGGGATTGACGAGTTTGGGATAGGGGATGCTTTGGACTTCGACTTTGCCTGGCCCCAGATAGGCCACGCCGCGATTGGTTGCCATAATTGAGATGCCTCCTTTGTTGGGTGGAAAAGAGTTGTGCGGGATGAAAGAACTCTCGACCATCGCGCCCGCTGCAATGGCGTAGTTGCCGGATACGCACGCCGTTTCCGTACTAAAACGTTTGTCACCGATGTACTGCTCTGAAGACTCCGCAAATTGCACGCAGGATGCGTGCCTACCCACCTAATCCTGTATCACGTTCATGTTTCCAAAGGCAACCTCCGCCGGGTGCTCTGCCGATGCAAGCCGCAATATTTTCATCACTCAACCAGCGTGAACGTGTGTCCGTCCGGCGCGACGAACGAAAAGCTTTTCTCGCCGAATTCGTTTTTTAGCATCACCGTGACGTTCGTCGCCCGGCTCGCTTTCACTTTCGCGTGAACGCTTTCGATGCCTTTGACGCGGTAGGTGTACAACGACAAGCCCAACGAGCCGGGCTGCGCGCGCGCAATCAAATTCTCTTTCGCCACGCCTTTCGGAATGCGGCGCACGAGCATCCGCCCCGACACGGCTTTATCGGGCGTCGCGCCTGCGCGCGGATCGTCCACTGTTGTGCCGTAATAAATTTCGTGCGGCTGCAGGTCGTACAAATTGCGCGACGATTGATCGAGGTCGTCGTAGCTGGTTTTCTTTTCGACAACCGTCAACTTCAAGCCCAGCACGTCGCCATAAAATTGCACCGCGCTTGCATCGTCGCTTGCAAACACGAGGCCGGAATGCGTGACTTGCGACGTTTTGAATTTCGCGTCTTCGTTGATTTTGCCGTAGGTCGGCGCACTGTAACCAAACCGCTCGAAGAACATTTGGCGCGTCAGCGGTTGCAGCACGATCAATTCGCGCACGCCAACGATTTCGCCCGTGAACGGCGCGCTTTGTGCGAGCTTGTAAATTTCCGACCATTGCGGCGGCACTAATTTTATTGGCATTTTCGCGCGTTCGGCAGCTTCGGCGTGATTGAAGAGATTCAGCACATCGCGCGTCAACGTCGAAGTCCAACGGCTGCCCGGCGCAATCAAGCGCACGAGTCCCAAGCCTTCATTGAGAGGCTTTTCCCACACCATCAACCGAATCAGACCGTGATCCGAATCCTGATGCAACAGGCGCATCGAAGTCAGTTTGGAATCTACGTGGTAAAGCTTTTTCGCGTCCGCCGCGCTGAGTTCGCCGCTCGGGCCCACGCGATAGCCGAGCTGTTCCCAGTACGCGATTTGCGCTTGCGGCTCCGTCACGCCGATGCAGATTTCGTGGATGCCGCCGATAGGATAGACATCAGCGTTCGGTTGCCCGCTTGCCCTCAAGAGGTGTATGACGAGGAAAAGCAGGATGACAGCAACTTGTTTCATCGGGGACTCCTTCGTGCGCAACTTACGCGAATCGGTTTTCCAGTTCTTCGTATTTGCTCATGCCGAGCAATTCAAACCGTTCTTGGAAGCCGACCATCGCATCGGCAATGTTCGCTGAATGGCCTTCCGCTTTCAGTTCGTCCAACACGCGCTGCATCGCTTTGATCGCAGCTTTTTGCAAGTCGCCGGGATAGATCACGAACTTGTAGCCAAGCTCCGCAAACTCCGCCAAAGGCCGCATCGGCGTCAATCCGCCGCCGCCCATGTTCAGCAGCAATGGCGCGTCCAATTCTTTTGGCACGCGTTCGACTTCATCGTTGCCGTGCAAGGCTTCAAAGAAAATCACGTCTGCGCCCGCGTCTCGATAGAGCTTGCAACGGCGCAACGCTTCGTCGAAATCGTGTGTCGCACGCGCGTCGGTGCGGGCAATGATGACCGTGTCCGGGTTCGCGCGCGCAGCACAAGCGGCTTTGATTTTCTTCGCCATCTCATCAGCTTCGATCACTTCTTTGCCGCTCAGATGCCCGCATTTTTTCGGCATCACCTGGTCTTCGAGTTGAATCGCCGCGACGCCGCAGCGTTCCAATTCCTGCACCGTGCGCATCGCATTGAGCGCGTTGCCATAGCCGGTGTCGGCATCCACGATCAACGGAATCGTAACGGCGGCAGCGATGCGTTGCACTTGTTGCAAGACTTCGCCAAACGAGATCAAACCGATGTCCGGCGCAGCTAAGACGGTTGCCGACACTGCCGCACCCGACACATAAATCGCAGGGAAGCCAGCCTGTTCAATTAACTTCGCCGACAACGCATCGCTCGCGCCCAGCACCAGAATCGCTCCGGGCTGAGCCAGCAATGCGCGTAATCGTGAAGCAGGTGAAATCGTCATAAAATCAAACGGCAAGAAGCAGAAGAAGGCGTTTCATCTCAAATTTCAAATCTCAGATTTCAAATCCTGGCAGCGTGCGCGGATCAGTAATTTCTCCCGTGATCGCTGCTGCAATCACTGCCGCCGGAGAGGCCAGATAAATCTCCGCTTTCGGATTTCCCATGCGGCCTTTGAAGTTGCGATTCGAGGCCGAGATGCACACTTCGCCATCGCCCAAAATGCCTTGATGTCCGCCATAACAAGGACCGCAACCCGGCGGAATCACCGTCGCGCCAGCAGCGACAAACGTTTGAATGTAGCCCGCGTTCATTGCGTCGAGCAGCACTTGCCGCGACGCGGGGCCAACGATCAATCGCACGCTTGGATGAATGTGATGACCGTTCAGCAGTTCCGCCGCGATGCGCAAATCATCCGTGCGCGCGTTCGTGCAGGAGCCTAAAAATGCTTGTTGCACTCTTGTGCCTGCGACTTCGGCGAGATCGAAGACGTTGTCAATGTTGTGCGGCTTGGCGATCTGCGGTTGCAATTCGTCCACGTTGATTTCGATGGTGCGTTCGTAGTGCGCGTCGGCATCGGCTTTGATTTCGGCGTAGTCGTGCAGGCCAACCGATTCGCACCACGCGCGCGTAGTTTCGTCGAATTCCACGACGGCACATTTCGCGCCCATTTCGACGCCGAAGTTCGCCAGCGTGAATCGTTCACTCATCGTCATTCGTTCTACCGCCGAGCCGCCATATTCAATCGAACGATACTGCGCGCCATCGGCACGAAGCTGCTTCGCTATCGCCAGAATCACATCCTTCGCGTACACGCCCGGCTGCAACGTGCCCTTCGCTCTTACGCGAATCGTCGTCGGCACGCGCAGCCACAGATGCCCCGTCGCAAACACGTACGCCATTTCCGACGCGCCAATCGGAATGCCGAGCGCGCCCGTCACGCCATACGAAGTCGAATGCGAATCTTTGCCGAAGATCAACGAACCCGGCACAGTGTAGCCGCGCTCGAACATCACTTGATGACAGATGCCTTCGCCGACATCGTGAAAGCGCGCGATGCCGTGCTGTCGGGCAAACTTGCGCACGATGACGTGTTGATTCGCCGACGCGACCGAAAACGCAGGTGTTTCGTGATCGAGCATCAAAATGATTTTGTCCGCATCCCAAACCTTGCGTGCGCCAAGTTCGGCAAAGTATTTCATCACAATCGCCGAAGTCGCGCTCGCGCTCATCACCGCGTCCGGCTGCACGTCAATGAGTTCGCCGGGGGCAACGTGATCGCGCCCCGCCTTCAACGCCAGAATCTTCTCCGCAATCGTCATCGGCTGTTTACTCAACTGCACCGCGTCCGCGCGTCGCTGAATCCCCGCGTCATTGATTGCCACCACTTCCGCTTTCGCATAATTGATGATCCCGCCCGCCTGCAAAATCTTCATCAGGAATTCTGGCAGCGGATGAAACGTTGCCGCGCCGTTGGCAGTACGAAGCGCGCCTGCCGCGAAATCAATTTCGATTGTGTTGCCGTCGTTGACAATGCGTTCGGCCTCGGCGCATTCAATCACGAGCAAGCCCTGATTGATCGCATTGCGAAAGAAGATGCGGCTGAACGAAGGCGCGATGACGGCGGCGACGCCCGCGTATTTCAACGCCGTCGCCGCCTGTTCGCGCGAAGAGCCGGAGCCGAAATTGCGCCCCGCGACGAGGATGTCGCCGCGCTGAATTTTGTGGGGAAAGCCTGCGCCGTAATCTTCGAGCACATGCGCCGCCAACTCCGCCGGTTCGCGCAGCACCAAATATCGCCCCGGAAAAATCACGTCCGTATTGACGTCATCTCCGAGCCGATGCGCGCGCCCGATGATTTGTGAAGGCATTTGCGACATCTAAAAATCCATTCACCACGAAGATCACGAAGAAAAGTCAGAAGTGGGAACGATGATCGCTGAACCCAAAACACGGAACTCGAAACTCTCTATCTCTTCGTGTTCTTCGTGCTCTTCGTGGTAGAAATATTTGCTGAAAAACTACTGCGACTTCTTTCCTTTCTTCTTCTCGCCATCGCGCGTCAGGTACACGCTGTAGCTGTACAAATCGCTGCGATAGAGTGTGTGAACATATTCGACTGGGCGACCATCTTCGGCGTACACGGTGCGCTCAATCGAAAGCAACGGCGAACCGATGCGGACTTCCAATAAGCTGGCGACATACGGATCAGCCAACTCCGCGCGAATCATTTGTCGTGCATCGCGCAGCTTGATGCCGAGCTTGGTTTCGAGCGTTTGTAGCAACGCGCCACGCTCCAATTCTTCGCGCGTGAGTTGCGCGCCGATGTCTTCGGGCAATTTGTTCACGATCAGGCTGAACGGTTTGCCATCGCGCACGCGCAATCGTTTCAGGTGATAGATCGGCGTGCCGGGTTTGAGTTGCAATAATTCGGCTTCGTGTGCGCTGGCTTTGACTTGATTCATTTCCAACAGCTTCACGGGCGTGTTCACGCCCATCTCAATCAATTCGTCCAGGCTGCCGGTCAAATGAATCGTGCCTTCGAAGGTTTTCTTGCGTGTGCGTCGTTCGGCGACGAAGGTGCCGCGCCCTTGCCGTCGTTCGATCAAGCCTTCGTCCGCGAGCGTCGCCAACGCCTGTCGCACAGTGATGCGGCTGACGTTGTACTGCTCAATCAATTCGCTTTCGGTCGGCAAGCGATCTCCCGGAGCGTACGCGCCCGCAGCAATCTTTTCGCGCAACATATGTTCCAACTGGTAATACAGCGGCACGCGATTGGTGATGAAGGTGGGCTTGGGCTTAGGCATAAATCGTTGGTTGTCAGTTGTCAGTTATCAGTTGTCAGTTTCCTTTGCAGCGAAACAACTGACAACCGGCAACCGACAACCGACAACTAATGCTTGTGTTTCAACTTTCGTCCTTTGTTGTCTGTGTGCGAATGTTCGTGTTCGCCGAACGGATGAATGTGACTGTGAATGCGGTCGTCCTCGGACGTCGGCGAATACTCCTCGCCCGGATATTCAAAATCGATGTGGTTGTGATCGCGCGACCACATCCATTTGTGCAGTTCGGGTTTTTCTCGAATCAACCGCGATGCCGCCCGATCCGCGTTTTCTTCGGGCGTCGAATACGGGTTCCAGTGAAAGTGATTGTGCAAATGTCCGTCGGTGCGCCCGAACGCGAGGATGCCAAGTTCGCTGGCAAACGCGCCATGATTGATGAACGCCGGACGCCAGAAATACCCGCCCGTCGGCAGATCGCCAAACTGCATCATCCACGACGTGCCCCAGATGTGATACGCCTCTTCGGCGCAATCGTGATACGAAATGTTGTCCTGCCAGAAGCCGGGAACCATGCAATACAAAAACGACATCGCGTGCGTGCGCTGATCGTAATGCAGCAGCTTCAGCAAACAGCCCGGAGCGGTCGCCGGGAAGATGTTCAGCCCCGTCACCCAGGGCATGTTGTCGTAAGAATTGACCTGCACCAAACCGCTGCGGTCTGCGCCTTCGATGTCCTGATCGGATTCTTCGATGTTCGGCTCGGTGTCGTTGTACATCATCAACGCCAGACAGCCTTGTTGCGTCGAAAACCCAGGCATCGCTACGCCTTTCGGCACGAAGAAATAATAGCCGGGGCCGCAATTCATCTCGCCGATTTGCAAGCCGCCTTCCATAATCAGCAGCTCGTAATCCGAGCGACAAACGGACGGCGGTTGTTCGTAGCCGCCATCAAATTGCACGGTCATCGTGCAAGCGCCGGAGTCGGTGTCAAGGCTCAGCATCTTGTAATTCATGCCGGGGCCAAAGCCAGGCAAAGTCATTTTCTTGAAATCAACATCACGATCTACGAAGGGTTCGATATGTGGACGTGCCATAGGTTTTATTGGTGGTTGGTGGCTAGTGGCTGGTGGCTGGCAATCGGCAAAGTTCTTCTTACCGACCACCGACCACCGGCCACCCGTTAGAACACTACTTTCGATTTCCGCTTGGGTTTCGGGTAAATTTCTTCGGGTTTGATCTTGCGCAGCATGTCCGCGTGGATATTGAAGCCGCGCGTTTGGATGCGTTGCTCAAAGGCGCGAATCCATGCTTCGCGTTGCGGCGCAATCGTCACGTTCATTTCGCGCTCGATGATTTTGTAACGCGCTTTTTGCTCTTTCGCTTCTGCTTGGAGCCATTTCTCCACAGCTTTTGTTCGTTGGGGTCGTGCAATTTTTGGCATAATCAATTTGTCGCTCCCTACTGGTCGCGGTACTGTTCCGCAGTTCTCAAATCTCCAATGTCAAATCTCAAATCCAGTCTTCCAACCCATACACGCGCGCCGCGTTTTCGACGAGCAGCTTGTGCTTCGGGCCTTCGCGTAATTCCAGTTTATCGAGTTCTTCCATCGCGCGTTTGAAATCTATGACCGGCCAATCCGTGCCGAACATCACTTTGTCCTGGCCGCGCGAGTTGATGAATTTGATCAGCGTTTGGTCCCAATATTTCGGCAAATGCGCGTCCGTGCCGATGAACACGTTCGGATGCTTCCACGCCATCGAAATCATCTCTTCCGTCCAGGGATGCCCGATGTGAATGCCGATGATCTTGAGTTCCGGGAAGTCAATCGCTACGCGGTCGAGCGTGATCGGCTGCGCGACGGTGCGCAAAAACCACTGCGCCGAATGCCCGACTTGAATCTGAATCGGCACGCCGAGTTCCGCACACTTCGCATAAAACGGATAGTACATCCGATCATCCGGCGGCGCGTCGAACCAATGCGGATAGAGGTGCGCGCCGACGAAGCCGTAGTCTTTGACCGCGACATCCAGCTTCTTCACCCACCTCATAATCCGCGACGGATTCATGCCAATGATGCCTTTGAAGCGGTCAGGATGCGCCGCGCAAACTTCGGCGATTCTCTCAAACGGCTTTTCAAAAAAGATGCTGGAACCTACAGCCGCGCCCGTCGTCGCCACCAGCAAGCCCTTATCAATGCCCGCCTCGCTCATCATCGCCAGTTCGGTTTCAACTGGCACACCCGCTTTCGTCATTTCCAGAATCTTCACCAAATCCCAGAATTGATCGAGTTCCGGCGGATAATTCTCGGTGATCTCTTTCGTCCACAAATTGACGACGATGTCTATGGCACGGGTCATAAAAATTATACTTTCCGCTCGTGTCCTTCCCAACACTTGTCGCGCAATTCGCGGCGCAGGATTTTGCCCGTCAAATTGCGTGGCAGCTTCTCGACAAACTCAACGGTCTTCGGTTTCTTGAAGCCCGCCAACTGCGCGCCGCAATGCGCGATCAATTCGTCTGCCGTAGCATTCGCGCCGGTTTTCAAGGCGACGATGGCTTTGACCTCTTCGCCCCAGCGTTCGCTCGGCACGCCGATGACAGCGACTTCGTAGACTGCCGGATGTTCCTGCAACACGCGCTCAACTTCGGACGGATAGACGTTCAGCGCGCCGGACACGATCATGTCGTGCTTGCGATCTACCAAATAAAAATAGCCGTCCTCGTCCATCCGCGCCATATCGCCCGTGTAGAGCCAACCCTCGCGCAAGGTCTCTGCGGTGGCTTCCGCGTTGTTCCAATAACCCAGCATGTTGGCTTCGGTGCGCACAGCAATTTCGCCGATTTCATTGGGCGGCAGCGTGTTGCCTTGTTCGTCGGCGATGCGCACATCTACGTTGATTTGCGGGCGTCCGCACGACAACAAACGATGCGCGAGAGCCGGATTTTCCAATGCTTCCCGATGCTCGCTCGGTTCCAGCACCGTACCTGCGCAACCCGTCTCGGTCATCGCAAACGTTTGCCGAAAGCCGCAATTCGGCAGCTTCGACATCGCGTTGCGCAGCACGGGTTCAGGAATCGGCGAGCCGCCATACAACAGCGTTTCGAGCGAAGACAAATCGTAATCGCCGATGTCTGCACGCGCCATCAACATCTGAATCGTCGTTGGCACAAAGTTCGTAAACTTGATGCGTTCGCGCTGAATGGTTTCGAGCGCGAGCTTCGGCTCGAAGTTAATCAACGCAATCGGCGAGCCGACGTACACGGCGCAAAAGATTCCGGCGATGCCCGCCGCCGAATACAACGGCGATGGCAGCATCACGCGATTCGTGTGGCGCGAACCAATCGCGTGAACGTGAACCAGCATGCCGACCAGCAAACTGCCGTGCGTGTAAATCGCGCCTTTCGGAAAGCCGGTCGTGCCGCTCGTGTAAAGCAACATCGCGGGTTCGTTATAGCCAAGCGGTTTATCCAAGCTTGGCTCGCGTTCGTCGCCTGTATTGACAAGGGTTTCGTAGCTTTCAATGTCTTTGGCTACGTCATCCGCTTCAGCACCAATGCCAATCAGAAATTTGAGATTGGAGATTTGCGAAGCGACTTTGCGCGCGTTCTCCACTTCGGTTGCGCCGCAAACAATCGCGCGTGCGCCGCAGTTGTCGGCGATGTATCCGGCTTCGGCGGCGGTCAAACGATAGTTGATTGTCACGACGACTGCGCCGAGCTTCATCAAGCCAAACAACGCTTCGACCCATTGATGCGAATTGCGCGCGTACAACGCGACGCGGTCGCCGCGTTGCAAGCCTAACTTCTGCATTGCAGTCGCAAAGCGATTGGCGCGTGCATTGACTGCTTGCCACGTCAAACGGACATCACCAAAAACGATCCCGGTCTCGCGCCCGTAAAGCTGTGCGTTGCGCGCAAGCAAGTCACCCGCACCCGACAGGCCGCCAAAGACCAACGATGATGAAGCCGTTGCCGCCATAAAAAATGCTTAGGGGAACCAATGATTCGTAGTTTTCGATGCGGGCAAATAGTAGCGGAAAATTTGATATAAATCTAGGACAACCTGGCCGACCTTGAAGGCAACGCGGCAAGGGGGCGACAAGGCGAATAAAACGCGGGTGGCATCCTCCGCTCAATCGTGTCGTAAGGCTTTGATTGGATCAACGCGCGCGGCTTGCGAGGCCGGGTAAAGCGCGGCGAGCAGCGCAATCAGCATCGCAAATAAGATCGCACCGCCCCATAAATACCAGGGAATCGAGAAGAACTGAATGTAGGTCGTTGGTGATTGGACAACGTATTTGTTGACAATGGGGTTCGCAATGCTCGTGACGGCCCATCCGATCAGTACGCCGAAGAACCCACCCATAAATCCGATCAGGCAGGCTTCAAAAAAGAAGATTTTCATGATCTCGGCGTCTGATCCGCCAATGGCTTTCATAATGCCGATTTCGCGCGTGCGTTCGCGGATGGACATGATCATCGTGTTGGAAATCCCGAACGACGCCACGAGCAGCGCGATGCCGCCAATCAAGGCCAGCGCACCGTTCACGAATAAAAACACGCGCTTGATTTCGTCGAGGTTGGGCAGCGGAAACACGTTGAAGCCGCGCTTTTTCAATTCGGCATGCACGGCTTGTGTCTTGGTCGGATCAACGACTTGGACACTCACTTGGCGATAGCCGGAACCCCCAACCAGTGCTTCGCCCATCTGCGACATCGTGTCCTGATTCGTTTCAGCAAAGCGTTTCGCTTGTTCGACCGGAATCAGCAAGTTCGCTGTGCCACTGAACGGATTGAAGCCGCGTTGTTCATTCGGCAATACACCGACGATTTTGAAAACATGGCGGTCGAATTTTTGATCGAGTTCCGTCGCGGGCTTTTGGTCAGCTTGCGTTGGCGCATTCATCAGCGGAATGCCGAAGACACTCGAAGGCGCAACCTCGCTGCCTTTCAGGGTGAGCAGCGTGACTTCTTTACCGATCAATGGTTGCGCAGCAGCGGCGCGTTCTTCATCACTTTTCTCCGGTTTTTCCAGCGCAGCAAATGGCCCGCGCCGCGTTTGACGACGCGGCTGCGTGAAGCCTTCCGCGAAGTTTTCGGTCACGATGATTTCTTCGGCATCGTCGCTGCTGAAGCCTTGTCCGGCGAGGAATTTTTTGAAGCCGGGGATGCGTTCGGTATTCGCCGCAGCCCCGCCGAGGGTGCGTCGTCGCGTGCGATTCTCAAAACGCAGGTAGCAGGAAAAATTGACTTGCGGGACGGCGTATTTGACGCCGGGAATCTTTTCGATTTCGGCTATTGCCTCATCGTCCAGCAACCGTCGCGGTTCGGGCGTAGGGCTGGGGGTTGCGCTTGGGGATGGCGTCGGCGTCGGTGAAGCCTGCTTGTCTTCTTCGTCATCGAACGGCGGGCGCGCTTCGTTCATTTCCAGCAGCGCGTCTACGTTGATGCCGGAGACGGTGATCGTCGTAAACACTTCCAGCCGTGCGAGCGCCTGCGTGATGATGTTGTTTTGCAAGCCCAAGCCGAAACTGACCATCGTGATGATCGCCGCAACACCCACAATCACGCCCATCACCGTCAACGCGGTGCGCAATTTGGCTTGCCGAAGATTGCGGAGGGCGAGGGCGAGCAAATCGGTGAGATTCATAATTCAATCACAATCATCAGAAGCGGAGTGGTCGGAGGGATCGCAATCGTCTAAAGTATATGACCAATAGCTTTCGCCCCTCATTATCCGACTTTCAGCTAAATCAACTGTAGGATGCCCAGTTCCACCAACAAGGCTCGTGGCAATTACAGGGCCAACGATTGGCAAGAACCAAACAACGCCCAATTGCATGAGCTTTTGTGTTCGCGTGCTAAAACTATCTCGTAGCACTTTCCAGGAAGCGTAAAGATTGAAAATCACAAGAGCAGCAATGATGAAAGACACAAGATAAACCATCGGTCGCTCCAAATGATTACGCCAGTTTCCCATCTTTCAATTTGATAATGCGATCTGCGAACTTGCTGGCCAATTCCTGATCGTGCGTGACCATCACGATGGTTTTGCCGTCGCGCTGCATCGTCTTGAGCAATTCCAGCAACTCGGTCGCGCGCGCGCTGTCTAAGTTGCCGGTCGGTTCATCGGCCAGCAACACTTGCGGCTCGTTCGCCAACGCGCGCGCAATCGAAACGCGCTGTTGTTCACCGCCTGATAACTCTGAAGGCCGATGATCTACGCGCGCACCTAAGCCGACTCGTTCGAGCAATTCTTTCGATTTTTGTTGTCGCTCTGCCTGCTTCATTCCCGCGAACGCCAATGCGAGCGAAACGTTTTGGCGCGCGGTCATGGTCGGGATCAGATTGAAGCTCTGAAAAATCATGCCGATGCTGCGCAGGCGATAGCGCGACATCTCCCGTGAAGACAGCGGTGCAAGGCTGTTTCCGTTGAAGCGAATGTCGCCGCTCGTTGGATGGTCTAACCCGCCAAACAAATTCAGCAACGTAGATTTGCCGGAACCGCTCGTGCCGAGAATCGCGACGAATTCGCCGGGTTCGATGGCGACCGTCACGCCGTTGAGCGCGTGAACTTCTTCGCTGCCCATTGGGTATTCTTTGGTGACGTTGTCGGCTTCGAGGATCGGCATACATGAGGAGTAGGCGGTAGACAGTAGACGGTAGCCTTCGGTTTTCTACTGTCTACCGTCTACTCTTAACAAAATTCCGTCGCGTTGAAGAAGTAGCTCAACTCGATCTTCGCGTTTTCTTCGGAGTCCGAACCGTGCGAAGCGTTTTCGCCCATCGTCGTGCCGAAATCGCCGCGAATCGTTCCCTTTGGCGCTTTGGTCGAATCGGTCGGCCCCATCAGATCGCGCCACGCCTGCATCGCGTTTTCTTTTTCGAGCGCGAGAACGACGGTCGGGCCGCTCGTCATAAATTCGACCAGCTCGCCAAAGAACGGACGCTCTTTGTGAACCGCGTAAAAGCCTTCAGCGATGGGTTTGGTCATGTGAATCAGCTTCATCGCGCGAATCGTGAAGCCGTTGTCGGTGATGCGTTGGATAATGTTGCCAACATTGCCCGCGCGCACCGCGTCAGGCTTAATCATTGCAAAGGTCATGCTCATTGTCGTTTCGTTCTCCTAATAAATGCTGTCAGCGATTAGCTATCAGCCATCAGCCCCAAACCAAGACCCGCTAACGGCTAAAGGCTGACGGCTAACAGCTAATCAAAGAAAAGCCTCGCACCTTCTTTTCAGTGATGCGAGGCTTGGAAATGTAGTTCCCACGCTCACACTCGCGGGGCTTTCTTTCAGGGGCAAAGCGTGTGGTAGTGAATGCTACGACTGATGCTCAGGATGCGTACATCCTTTGAACTCTCTGAGGTACGTGTTGCCCTTGTATTTCAACTCGTCGTGAATGCCAATCTTCGAGGTGTAGTAGCCGTCAATCGTCAGATTCTTGATGGCTTTGAAGAAGCGTTCTTCCAACGTCGCAGGTTTCATTTCGTTTTTGCTGACCTCGGTCAACACCGCGATTTGCTTGTCTTTGGCAGCTTTGACGAACGAGCCGCTGGCTTTCGTGTCCATCGCGGCGAGTCCTTTGCGCCACAGGTCTTTGGTTTCCTGCGGCGATTCGCTGACCATCAAATCAATGAAGGCGGGAACCTCGGCAGCTTTTGCGCCGCCCGAACGTTCATCAGCAGGAATAATGAGTTCGGAGATTTCGCCGATGGCAGCGAATTCAGCAGCAGTGAAAAACTTCAATTTCGCAGGCGCTTTTTTCGCGGGGGCAGCTTTGGCTGCGCCGTGCCCTTCGTGTTGCGCCAGCACGTTTTGCCCCAGAATCGGCAAGCTGGCCCCGACGCCGAGGCCGGTGGCGATTCCTTTCAAAGCGTCGCGGCGATTCAGACCCTGTTTCTCTTCGGACATTGTGTTCACCTCAAAAGTTGATTGTATGTTGGTCAGCAAAGACGCCTTAATTATTGACTCCGGTCAGCAAAAGTCAAGCGGCGTGTCGGGCTGATGCGATTTCTCCTCGCGCTGGGAACGCCCGCTACGGCTTGCGAGGTTGGAGCGCCTGCAATTCTTTGAGCGCAGTTTCGATGCGCGCGACGTCAGCTTCCTGCAAGTGCCGCCCGCCAAAGCGCACTTGCTGATACAACGTCGTAATTTCCCGCACGCTCGCCCAGCCGACGTGTTGCGCAAATTCCTGCGGTGTTTGCTGTGGCAAACGATGATGTCCGGCACGGGCAAGCGCGTCGAGCATCTCCTGATAAAACGCAATCGCGGAAGTAATCGGTTCCTGCTGGATGCGCCGCCGCCACGAGGTGGCGCGTTTGCGATAGAAGATGAAGCCGCTGAGCAGCGCGCCAACTGCGAACAGCGTGAGCATCAGCGGATGCGTGAGAATTTCGCGCGTCCATTCGCTGGTGCTGCGCTCGGGCACGCCGTCGCGCAACGAGCGCAGCGCGTCCAGCAAGCGCAGCTTCCATTCCGCGACTTTCGCCGAAAATTCGGTCTGCGAATCCGACACCATCCGCTGCACGCGAAACGCCATTGAGGCTTGTTCGTTCGCGCTGAAGCCGATGACGTTTTCGAGCCAGAACATCTCGACCGACTCGCTGAAATGCCGCAGCGTGGCGAGCCAATTGTTGTCGTATTGGCTCAAGCCCGCAGCCGGCGTGGGATCAAACGCGAGCCAGCCGTGCGCAGGAAAATAGACTTCCACCCACGAATGCGCGTCGGATTGGCGCACGGTGTAAAAGTCTGAAATCTCGCTGTATTCGCCCATCTGAAAGCCATTGACGAGGCGCGCCGGGACACCTTGCGTGCGCAACATCAACGTCATCGCCGAGGCAAAATATTCGCAATGCCCGGCGCGCACATTGAAGAGAAAATCCGCGACCGGCTCGCCGTCGTTCGTGCGTTTCAAATTGAGCGAGTAACTGTAGCTGCTGCGCAGATGGCTTTCGATACGGCGGGCAATGTCAATCGTCGCGGTTGCGCCTTGTGCCACGCTCGCCGCCAATTGCCCGACGCGCGCATCGAAGCCGCGCGGCAATTGCGTGTAGCGCACGTGAATGTCTACCGAATAATCGGTCGAATTGCTCTCACGCAGTTCTTTGTCGTTTGGTTGGCGCGCGTCGGATTCGACTTGATAGATGAGGCGATTCAGCGCGTGATTGCTCGTCCACAAGCCATCGCTTTCGTCGCGCCAGAGCGAGGGCACTCCTTCGATCCACACCGGCTTCGGCGCGGCAAAGATCGTCGGCGTGTCGAGCGGTTCCACATAAAACGTTTGTCGCGTGAGGGAAGTCAGTTGTTCGGCGCGGCGCAAGGACGCGGATTCGTCTACCCAAAATGTGCTGCCGCGTTTGGTGACGGGACGCGCGCCGAGGCGGCGCCCTGTTGAAGAAGCGCTGCGCACGCTCAACGAATCGCGCCAACTGCTGCCGTCATAAAAATCCAACGTCACGCCGCGCCAACGCAAGCTCGAACGGTACTGATCGGGCGGTTGATTGACGCGCACACGCATCACGAGTTTGGGATTCAGCTTGAGTTGCCCGACATCGCCCAGCCGCACCGTGTCGCTGAAGCCGGACAACGACGCGCCCTGCATCCAACCCGCACCGGATTGACGCAGTGCGAGTCGTGGCATCGCCAAAAACAACGGCGTCGCCAGGAACAAAATGATGATGAGAGAGCAGGCGGCGAAGAAGGCGATGCTGCGCCAGCGCGGCGGGGTCAGCGTTTTCCGCAACGTTGGTGTCTCGCGCCAGAACTCCATTTCACTGACTTCCTGTGCTTGTCGCACTTCGTCGAGGGCTTGTTGTGCGCGCCGCATCTCAAAACTTATGAGCGTCGAAATCGCGCTGAACAAAAACACGACCAGCAGTACAAAGAACGTCGTATCAATCATCATCCCGGCGGCCAGCAGCATCTGGAAAAACGCGACGACATAGAGCCAGAGCCAATCGCGGCTGCGTTTCGCTTGTAGCAACTTCATCGCCGAGGCAAAGAAGATGAAATGAATCAGCGCCACAATCGGCGAGGTTTGCAGCACCAACCAATCAATAAACGGAAACGGCAAAAACACCAACATCAACACGCTCACGAGCGTTGTCGGCAGATGCCACTTGATGCGCCCCGCATCTACTTGCCAGCCGAACAACAACACGCCGCTGAACAGCAGAGTCGAAGGCCAGTCCAATTGCCGCGTCGCCACGAGCATCAAAAAGCTGGTCGTCACGAGCGCGTAGGAAGAAAGTCTGAAGTAACGTTCGAGTGTCATGCATTCCAAACTTCGGGGGGCGAGGGCACGGCGTATTCTACTTCATTTGCGCAGGGATTGCAGGCGGAAAGGCTGCGCCACAACAAACTCACGCCATGCCTTCTTCAAAAGCGAGCGCACCTGGCGTAAGATGCACGGCGTCTGGTCATTACGCTCGAACAAGGAACAACCACATGAACGGCTCATCTCTTTTCCCAAGAACTGCCTCGGTATGGTTGATTGGTCTGGCGCTGTGCTGTGCCGCTGCGGTCTGGGCGCAATCGAAGAATCTCGCCGACGACCAACCATCACCCAAAATCCACCCGCGCCTGACCGAGCATTCGCGCAAGATGGAACAGCGCGTCTACAAAGTCACCGACAACGTTTATAACGCGGTCGGCTTTGGCGTGGCGAATTCCACATTGATTGTCGGCAATGACGGCATCATCATCGTAGACACGACGGAATCCACCATTGCCGCCCAAGCCATCTTCGCCGAATTTCGCAAGATCACCGACAAGCCCGTCAAAGCGATCATCTACACGCACAACCATTCCGATCACACGATGGGCGTCAAAGCGTTCACGACCGAAGAGGATGTCAAAGCAGGCAAAGTCCAAATTTACGCGCACGAAACGATGATGGACACGGTCATCAACAATGCCAGCATCGTTGCGCCTGCGCTCGGCATTCGCGCGGCGTACACGTTCGGCATCCTGCTCGAACGCGGGCCGGAAGGTTGGGTGAATCAGGGCTTAGGTCCGGCATACATTCGCGGCGGCACGGGCTTCATTGCACCAACGAAAACCTTCAAGGACAAATTGGATGTGACGATTGCGGGCGTGAAAATGCAGTTGCTCTATGCGCCGAGCGAAACCGATGATGAAATCGTTGTGTGGTTGCCGGAGCAAAAATTGCTGCAATCAGCGGAAGTGATTCAGGGCGAGACGTTCCCGAACGTCCACACGCTTCGCGGCACGCGCTATCGTGATCCCGTCGCATGGTACAAGACGATTGATATGATGCGCGGCCTGCAAGCCGAACACCTTGTGCCGTCGCACGGGCGTCCGATGTCGGGCCAAGACAAAATCGAAGAGATGCTCACAGCCTACCGCGATGCGATTCAGTATGTGCATGACCAAACGATTCGGCTGCTGAACAAAGGGCTGACGCCGGATGAGATTGTCGAGCAGGTCGCGCATCTGCCCGCGCATCTGGCGCAGCATCCCTGGCTCGGCGAATTTTACGGCACGGTCAAGCATTCGGTGCGGCAGATTTACGTCGGCTATTTGGGCTGGTTTGAAGGCGACCCAACCGCGCTCGATCCGCTGCCACGCGCTGAAGAATCGAAGCGATATGTCGAACTGATGGGCGGGCGTGAGGCTGTTTTCAAAGCCGCGAAAAAGGCTTTTGACGCGGGCGAGCATCAATGGACAGCGGAGTTGTTGACGCATCTGATTCGTGTGAAAAAAGACGATTCAGAAGCGCGCAAGTTGAAAGCCGATGCGTTGCGCCAACTCGCGTACAAAACCGAAAACACGAATTGGCGCAACTGGTACATCACGTCGGCACGTGAGTTGGATGGTTCGCTGAACAAAGCGGCGGGCGCTGCCGTATTGGACAGGTTGGCTGCGCCGGATATTTTGAAGGCGTTGCCGGTCAGCAAATTTTTTGAATCCATGACGGTGCGGCTCGATCCTGTGAAAAGCGCTGATGCGCAAATCACAATGGCCTTTCGCTTCACCGACACGGGCAAGGTTTACGCCGTCGAAGTGCGACGCGGCATTGCGCAGGTTCACGAGACGATGCCGAAAAAAGTGGATGCGACGCTGGTGTTGACGACACCGCATTTGCATCGCGTGATGGCGCGGCAAACAACATTCGCACAGATGCTGCAAGCGGGCGAGATCAAAGCTGAAGGCAATGTAGCCACGCTTGCGCGCTTCAATAGCTTCTTTGATCCGCCCCCAACGGAAGCGCCCCAACTTACGATTCGTTGAATTCTTTCTGGTGAGAATTGTCTCAGAGAAAAGAATGACCGTGGAAAAGAGGTGTCAAGAGTTCAAGCTTTAGCTTGTTGTGATGATGAAACCCCATCAGTGAAAACAAGCTAAAGCTTGAACTCTTGACACCTCCTCCTGCGGGGCAAAAAAATAACGAAAGCGCGATTTTAGCGGCAACCGCGCCACGTTCAATCAGGAGTTTTATTATGTTGAGATCACGATCTATCGCTCGCTCTTTCTTCACGACAGCTTTCTTAACGCTGCTCTCCTTCGCCACTTTCGCGCAAACCAAATTGCTGCGCTTTCCCGACATTCACGGCGACAAAGTCGTGTTCACGTATGGCGGCGATTTGTGGACGGCGTCAACGTCCGGCGGCACGGCCACACGCTTGACCGCGCATCCGGGGTTGGAACTCTTCGCCAAGTTTTCGCCCGACGGCAAATGGATTGCTTTCACCGGGCAATACGACGGCGACGAACAGGTCTACGTCGTTCCTGCCACGGGCGGCGAGCCAAAGCAATTGACGTTCTATCCGGCGCGTGGGCCATTCACGCCGCGTTGGGGTTATGACAATCAGGTTTATGGTTGGACGAATGACGGCAAGGCCGTGCTGTTTCGTTCGCATCGGGATTCGTGGACGCTCGGCATAACACACCTCTACACCGTCGCCGTGACGGGCGGCGCAGCAGAAATGTTGCCGATGCCGGAATCGGGCGCAGGCGATTATGCGCCCGATGGCGCGCGGATGGTCTATTCGCCGGTCGCGCGGGATTTTCGCAGCGAAAAACGCTACAGCGGCGGCACGGCGAACGATTTGTACATTTACGATTTGAAAACCAACGACGCCAAACGCATCACCACCGACGCGCGTGCCGACCGTGATCCCATGTGGATTGGCAACGCGATTTATTTCAACTCTGACCGCGATGGGCATTTCAATTTGTACGCCTACGACACAGGTAAAAATACAACTGCTCAGTTGACGATGAACAAGGTCTGGGATGTGCGCTGGCCTTCAAGCGACAATCAAGGTCGCATTGTGTACGAACTGAATGGCGAATTGCAGTTGTTCGATGTGAAAGCGAAGAAAGCAACACCGATTTCAATCACCGTGCCGGATGATGGATTGAATCGTCGTCCGAGCCGCGTGTTTGCGGGCAACATGATCTTCAGCACGGGCTTGAGTCCGAAAGGCGAACGCGCCGTGTTTGAAGCGCGCGGCGACATCTTCACGGCTCCGATTGAAAAGGGATCAGTGCGCAATCTGACGAATTCTTCGGGCGCGCACGACAAGTTTCCGTCGTGGTCGCCCGATGGTTCCAAGATCGCATTCATCTCCGACAAGAGCGGCGAAGAAGAAGTCTGGGTCGTGGCGCAGGACGGCTCGAAACCTGCCGAGCAATTGACGACGGGCGGCAAGGCGATGCGCTATAACCCCGATTGGTCGCCCGATGGCAAATACATCGCGTTCAGCGATAAAGACGGCAAGGTTTTCGTGCTGACCGTCGCGGACAAAACGTTCGTCGAAGTCGCCGACAACAAGCGCGGTCAAACGCGCGATTATCGCTGGTCGCCGCGCGGCAATTACCTGGCGTTTACATTGGCTGACGACAACGGCCAATCGTCCATTTACATTTGGTCATCGAAAGACAACCAATTGCGTCGCGTGACGGGCGAAACCTTCAACGAATCAAATCCGGCGTGGGACCCGCAAGGCAATTATCTGTACTACTTCAGCACGCGCGAATTTGCGCCGCTCGTGTCGGGTGCGGAGTTCAACTTTGCGACGAACAAAGACACAGGCATCTTCGTGCTGTCACTGCGCAAAGACGTGAAGCATCCGTTCCCCGCCGAAAGCGATGAAGTCACGATCACGACTGAGGCAAAGAAAGAAGAATCCAAGCCCGCGACTGACCTCGTAATTGACTTCGACGGCATCGAGTCGCGTGCGGCGCGTGTGCCGTTGGAACCCAATAATTATGGGGGTCTGAGCGCGAAGACGGGGCATTTGATTTATGGGATCGGGCCATCGTTTTACTACGGTAGGCAGGCGGACGCGCCGCCGTCGCTGAAGATTTATTCGCTGAAGGATCGCAAGGAAACAAACCTCGCGGACGGCATCGGTGGCTATTCGATTTCAGCGGATGGCGCAAAGCTTCTCGTGCGACAAGGCCCCGGCTTTGCGTTGTTCGACGCGACACCGATGGGCGACAAAACGCGCAAAGCTGTTTCGACCGCGAACCTGTTTGTAGATCGCATACCGGCGGAAGAATGGGCGCAGATTTTCAATGCCGTGTGGCGGCGTTACCGCGATTGGTTTTATGTGCCGAATATGCACGGCTACGATTGGGAAGCGTTGCGCAAGCAGTATGAACCCATGCTGCAACACGTCGCGCATCGTTCGGATTTGAATTACGTCATCGGCGAAATGATTGCGGAATTGACCGTGCAACACGCCTACATCGAAGGCGGTGATTTCCAACTGCCGCCGCGTCCGCGTGTGGCCTTGCCGGGCGCACGCTTCGGCCTTGACCGTGAAGCCGGACGTTACAAAATCACCAAGATTTTCGCCGGGCAAAACGAAGAAGACATCTATCGTTCGCCGCTGACGGAAATCGGCGTGGACGCGAAAGTCGGCGATTATGTGCTGGCGATCAATGGGCAGGAATTGAAAGGCGATGACGACCCATATCGTTTGCTGCGCAACAAAGCCGATGCGCCTGTGCAATTGACCGTGAACAGCAAACCTTCGCTGGACGGCGCGCGCGTCGTTTCGTTCCGGCCTGTGACCGACGAGCAAAACCTGATCTATCTCGATTGGGTGACTTCACGAATGGCGCTGGTAGACAAATTGTCGGGCGGCAAAGTCGGCTACATGCACATCCCCGATATGGGCGCGAACGGCATCCGCGAATTCATCAAGTGGTATTACCCACAACTTCGCAAAGAAGGTTTGATTGTGGATGCCCGTGCGAATGGCGGCGGCAACGTGTCGCGGATGTTGATTGAACGGTTGCGGCGCAAGCTGTTGGCAACCGGGTTCTCGCGCACGAACGACGATGCGACGACCTATCCCGATGGCGTCTTTATTGGCCCGATGGCGTGTTTGCTGAATGAGCATTCGGCTTCAGACGGGGACATCTTTCCGGCGATGTTCCGCGAGTCCGGTCTTGGCCCGTTGATCGGCAAACGTTCCTGGGGCGGCGTGGTCGGCATCTCGAATCGCGGCCCCCTAATTGATGGCGGCAATGTGAGCGTGCCGGAATTTGGCTTTGCCAATCCGAAAGGCGAATGGATCATTGAAGGCTACGGCGTTGATCCCGACCTCGAAGTCGAAAACGATCCGAAGTCCGTCATTGCAGGCAAAGACGCGCAACTCGAACGCGCCGTCACCGAAGTGATGAACAAGCTGAAAGTGAAACCAACGACGTGGCCGAAGCGCCCGGCGGCTCCGGTCAAAACGAAATGATTTTGAGATTACGAAACACACGAAAATAACGAAACAATCGAAAGGCTGGTTGGACGTACTGATATATTTTCTACAATCAACTTTACACCCAAGCCCTTTTTCGTATGTTTCGTTATTTTCGTGTGTTTCGTAATCTCTTTTCCCTCAACCAAGGAGTTCGTTTTCTATGAGCACACGCGCATACACCTTACCGCTCGAACAAACACAATGGCACGTGCCCGGCTGCGGCGCGGAGACCGTCTTCAATTGGGAATACGACGAAGGCCGCGACAAATTGTTGCACCTCTACGAAAAGGGCAAGAACAATCAATGGAACGCCACCCACCGCATTGATTGGTCGCTGGGCGTTGACCTCGACAACCCGATGGGCTTTCCCGATGAATTCGTGCCGATTCATGGCTCCGCCATTTGGGACAAGCTCGGCCTCGAGCGGCGCAATGAAGTGCGCTATCACATGGAAGCGTGGCGCTTTTCCCAATTCCTGCACGGCGAACAGGGCGCGTTGATTTGTACGGCGAAGATTGTGCAAACCGTGCCGGACATGGACTCCAAGTTTTATGCGGCGACGCAGGTGATTGACGAAGCTCGCCACGTCGAAGTCTATTCGCGCTACCTGCACGAAAAGCTGGAAATGGCCTATCCGATCAACGTGCATCTGAAGACGCTGCTCAACCAGGCGATCAGCGACTCGCGTTGGGATATGACGTATCTGGCGATGCAAATCATCATCGAAGGACTCGCGCTCGCGGCCTTCAATACGATTCGGGATTTGGCGAAAGACCCGCTGGGACGCGCGATCAATGCGTATGTAATGCAGGACGAAGCGCGCCACGTCGCGTTCGGGCGTTTGGCGTTGCGCGATTACTATCCACACTTGACCGAGAAAGAACGCGACGAGCGTGAAGAGTTTTGCGTCGAAGCCTGTTACCTGATGCGGGATCGTTTCTTAGCCGAGGAAGTGTGGGAACGGCTCGGCATTGATTGGCAGGAAGTGCTGACGTTCCTGCAAAACTCCGAAATCATGGTGCAATTCCAGAGCCGATTGTTCACGCGCATCGTGCCGTCGCTGAAAGACATTGGTTTGTGGGGGCCGCGCATTCAAAAGGCGTTTGCGGATATGAATGTGCTGGAGTTTGCCAACGTGGATTTGGAGGCGCTGGCGAAAAATGATGAAGAGGTCGCCATCGAATTTGATCGTTTGATGAAAGAGCGCGAAAATGGGGTACAAGAAGTTATACAAACTGCATAATCGTAGTCATGTCCAAATTCGTAAACCGAGGTGAAGCGGATTGACAATGCAGGAAATCATTCAAACTCTCAATGCGATCACGTCACTTGAAGACAATGATCAACTTTCCCGGCTGGATGACTGCTTGCAACAATTATCGTTTTCCACAAACAAAGAACCAGCGTTGACGGCTTTGTTTCATTTGTACGAGCGATTTCCCGAAGAAGATGGTTATGGTGTTTGTTGGTCTATTCTTCATCTCTTGGAAGCAATCAAAGGCTATGAAATGGAACTTGTTCAATCGGTGAATCGTCAGCCAGCAGATTTCACTCTCTTGATGGTTAATCGGTTGCTCAACGCCGACATTAAAACCATAGATGGAATTGATTTAATATCAGTGCTGGAAAAGACAATGAATGACGAAACTCAATCTCAGGGAATACGTCAGGAAGCGAAACTGTTTTTTAGTCATCAACAAAAATGTACCTAACGAGTTGCTATACAAAACACGAAACCTTGAATCAATCCGCTGGTTCGTGAACATTGACAGGAGCCCCCTATGCACCAGAAAAACCACCTCCTCAAGCTTGTCCTAATCGCCTTACTCATCAGTTGCACGATTCTGCTCCCCACCTACTACGCGCAGAAAAAAGGCACGGCGACTACCAAAAAAATTGACGACAAAGTTCTCAAACAAGTCGAATCGCGTCCCGGCGATTGGTTGAGTTACGGGCGTAATTACGCCGAAACGCGCTACAGCCCGCTCAATAAAATCACTGCGGCGAACGTCAAGCAACTCGGCCTCGCGTGGTCGTATGAAACCAACACGAATCGCGGTCTCGAAGCCACGCCCATCGTCGTGGACGGCGTGATGTACACGACTGGTTCGTGGAGCGTCGTGTTTGCGCTGGATGCGAAAACGGGGCAACAGCTTTGGAAATACGATCCGAACGTGCCGAAAGCTTACGGCGCAAAGGCGTGCTGCGATGTCGTGAATCGCGGTGTCGCCGTGTACAAAGGCAAAGTCTACGTCGGCACAATTGACGGGCGTTTGGTCGCGCTCGATGCGGAAACAGGCAAAGAAAAATGGAGCGCGATTACCGTAGATCAAAACCAGGCGTACACGATCACGGGTGCGCCGCGCGTCGTCAAAGGCAAAGTCATCATCGGCAACGGCGGCGCGGAATTCGGCGTGCGCGGGTATGTCTCGGCGTACGATGCCGAATCGGGCAAACAGGTCTGGCGCTTCTACACCGTGCCCGGCAATCCCGCACGTCCGTTTGAATCGAAGGCCATCGAGACCGCCGCAAAAACCTGGACGGGCGAATGGTGGCGCGCGGGCGGCGGCGGCACGGTGTGGGATGCGGTCGCGTATGATCCCGATTTGGATTTGCTCTACATTGGCACAGGCAACGGCTCGCCCTGGAACCGCGACGTGCGCAGCCCAAACGGCGGCGACAATTTGTATCTGTCTTCGATCATCGCGCTGCGTCCTGACAGCGGCGAATACGTCTGGCACTATCAAACCACACCCGGCGATTCGTGGGACTTCACCGCGACGCAGCATATTTTGCTCGCTGATCTGAACCTCAACGGGCAAACGCGCAAGGTGTTGATGCAAGCGCCGAAGAACGGCTTCTTTTATGTGCTGGATCGCGCGACGGGTGAATTGCTTTCGGCAGAACCGTTTGTGCAAGTGACGTGGGCGAAAGGCGTGGACAAGAAAACCGGACGCCCGATGGAAGCCGAGAACGCGCGTTATAAAAACAACTTCGCGTTGCTGAAACCGGGGCCGCTCGGCGCGCATAATTGGCAGCCGATGTCGTTCAATCCGAACACCGGCTTGGTCTACATTCCGGCGCAGGA
>CAZWAK010000058.1:0-41128 GCA_964631865.1 uncultured Heliobacteriaceae bacterium
TTCAGATAAAACGAATACGCCGCCCCGGTTTCATTCCACACACCGTCGTTGTTGGACGCAATGACGCGGAAGGTGTAATTGCCGGGCCGCAGGTTGGTGTAGTACGCCGTGCGCCGATTGCCCGCCTCAATCCAGGTTTTGTCGTAGCCGACGAGTTGGTATTTGTATTGATTCTTCTCCGCCGCGACGAGGCTCAGGCCGGCGTAATGAAATTCAAGATTCTGCGTGCCTGCGGCGAGTTGTTGCGGTTGCGTGAGCGAGAAGCTTGTGTTATCGGCAATGGCTTGTTCGATAACGACGGGCGGCGGCAGTTTGTTGTAGCGAATGTTGGCGGGATCAATCATCGCTACGCCTTTCATCGTCGCAAAAAGCAAGCGACCATCTCTGGTCTTGCAACTGTAATTACTCTCTGTGCTTCGCAGCCCATCCGAACGGTCAAATGTAATTGGAGCAATGGCTTTGATTTTTCCAGCCGCGTAATCCTCCAACTCTTGTTTGGAGATGCGGATAAGACCACCGATTCCGCCAATCCACATGTTTTTATTTTGATCTTCCAGGATGACTGAGATTTGGCTGTTCGGTATCCCCATCTTCGTCGTGTAAGTCGTGAATTGACCGTCCTTGAAGCGAACTATGCCGTTACTATCAACCCCATACCAGAAGGCTCCGGCGGCGTCTTCGTAAAACGTGGTGATTGGAGAAGTCGTGTATTGAGTGGTCTTTCCTTCGTGATAATAAATAAGTCCTTCGGATGAGGGTACCCAGAGGCCGCCTAACCGACTCGGCCAGATCACATAGACTTCATAGTTCCCTTTTATATCAATAGGGACAGGCGTAAAGCGCCCCTCCTTGAATTCATAGACGCCACTGCCTGTGCCCAGAAACGTACGGCCTGCCGCATCTTTCGTGATGTAATACATCCGGTCTCCGCCCAGGCTGCCATCATAATTGTGAAAGGTGCGGACTTGCTCGCCACGAATGCGGCTCAAGCCATGTTCGGTGGCAACTAGAAGACTGTCTGCTGTTTCTTCATGAACGAGGTTGACGAAATTATCGGCGAGTCCCTGGCGCAAAGAAAAATTGGTGATCTGATTGTTGCGCAAGCGTACCAGTCCCTGATCGCGTGTCCCGATCCACAAAGCCCCAGCCCGGTCTTCGTACACGGAGTTGATGGCGTCGGTGGGTAAGCCATCCGCTTTGGTTATCGTGGTGAACTTGCCATCGCGTAACCGGTTCAGGCCGCCCATCACTGTACCCAGCCATAAGCTTCCTTCACGATCAACGAACAAGGAGCTAATGTTGCTGTCGGAGAGAAAATCTTTGGGCGGCGAAGAGGTAAACCGCCCATCGCGATAACGGCATAAGCCACCGGAAGTGGCAATCCACAAATTGCCCTCCTGATCTTCAGTGATAGCGTTCACGGCATTGTGTGGCAGGCCATTCTGCGTTGAATAGACAGTGAACTTTCCGTCTTTGAATAATGACAAGCCCCCTCGGTTGACGGGATTCCAGGCCATTCCTTCGGCGCTGCCAATCCAAAGATTCCCTTGCCAGTCTTCGTGGATGGCCCAGACTCGTCCCGATGCCAGCCCTTGTTCGGTTGAGTAATGGATAAACTTCCCGTCCTGAAATAAATCAAGTCCTCTTGACGTCCCAATCCACAACCGGCCTGCCTTGTCTTCCAGAATTGAAGTGGCAGACGTATGCGATAATCCCTCCTCGACTCCCCAGTGCGTGAATTTTCCGTCCTTGAACCGGTAAAGACCGCCCCTCCCGCCAATCCAAATATTCCCCGCGCGATCCTGACGGATAACACGGATGTTAAGCGAAGTGAATCCGTCTTGTTCGGCGTATCGTTTGAACTCGCCGTTCCGATAGCGCACTAAGCCGCCGCCGTCCGGCCCAATCCAGAGCGCCCCTTCCCGGTCAACAAACAACGTATAAATATTGTCGTATACAAACGCATCCGTATTGGTCGAGTTGAAAACGGTAAAGCGAAGGCCATCAAACCGCACCAGCCCGCGCTGTGTCCCAAACCACAAATATCCATCCGGCGTTTGCGCAATGCCGCCAATAGTATTTTGCGGCAAGCCGTTGTTCACCGTCCACACATCGTGCACGTATTGCGTGATCGCTTTTGTCGGGTCAAGCGCAAACACACTCATACCGCACAGCCACCAGCACAGCCAGCAGGCGAGAAGAAATTGTCGTCGCGCAAGATTCATCGGATCGCTCTGTCGTTGAAAGTTGGATACCGCTCAATGGACGACGATAGCTTGCCATTACTCGGCGGCGCGTGCAAAAGGAAAGGCGCAAGAGTTGACATTCCAATCAAACAAACGTATCTCTCGTGCGCGGTACGAACCCGAAAAAGCAAAAGGAATCTCGAAACGATGGCGGACATCAAATCGCCCCACGACAGCTTCTTCAAACGACTGTTTGGCAATCTGGAAATCGCGGCGGATTTTCTGCGCAACTATTTGCCGTCGGAAATCCTTGTTCACCTTGATCTCAGCACGCTCACGCTCGAAAAGGAAAGTTTTGTAGACCCGTCACTGCGCGAATCGTTTTCCGATTTGCTCTTTCGCGTGCAGACGACGACGGGCGAAGCGGTGTTCATTTACCTGTTGCTCGAACACAAAAGCGCACCCGAAAAATGGGTGGCGTTTCAACTGCTGCGCTACATCGTGCAATTCTGGGAACGGATGCAGGCCAACGGCGTCGAGCGGTTGCCGTTGATCGTCCCCATCGCGTTTTATCACGGGCAGGATCGCTGGACGGTCGGGCGACGGCTGAGCGCGTTGATTGAGATGACCGGGATGACGAACTTGCAAAAGTATGCGCCCGATTTTGAATACGATCTGCGCGATTTGTCGCCGAGCGGTGGAGCCGAAATCAAGGGGCAACCGCGTTTGCGCGCCGGGTTGCAAATGCTACGCTACATCTTCAGCGAAGAGTTACCGCAGCGATTGTCCGAAATCTTTCGCCACTTACGTGAAATGCCACGCAAAGATGCGTTAGAATATGCGCGCTCGCTGCTGGCGTATTTGTCCAGCGCCGGGCGCAAAGTCAAAAAGGAGGTTGTCAAAACTGCTATGCAAGAAACCTTTGGGACAAATGAAATCGAGTTCGACAAATCCGCGCTGTTCATTCAGGAATGGATGGCAGAAGGGCGCGAAGAAGGACTGCAACTCGGAGAGCATAAAGGATTGTACTCGCTCACGTTGCGCCTGTTGCAGCGGGTGGTAGGGCCGCTGGACGAATTCACACAAACACAAATTCAGGCGTTGCCCAATGACAAGCTGGAAGCGTTGGGCGAGGCATTGCTGGATTTCACGACACCGGAAGATTTGCAAACCTGGCTTACGCAAAACGCGCCTGCTCCGCCCGTGATGTAATCAGCCTGCGAGCAATTTGTCTGCCGGAGGCAACGACGCCGCGCCCGTTTTTGCTTTACGCTGCGCAATCGCAAACAACAACGGCAGCACAAACAACACTGCCATCCTCGAAGCCAGCAACTCGCCAATCACCGCGCGTCCGAGCAGCGCGGTTTGTTCGCCGCCCAATGCCAACGCCATCGGAATCATTCCCGCAATCATTGCGAATGTCGTCATCAGGATTGGGCGCAAGCGCGTCGAAGCAGCTTCCAGCGCGGCTTGCATCGCGTGGTGATGTTGTTGTCGCGCCTATTCGGCATCGGCGCGCGAAGCGTCTGCGCCGGGACGAAGTTGATTGTCAATGAGGACGTGGCGGAAGCGATTTTTCTGCGCCTGCCCCAACTTTACATTGCCGGAACATTCGGCTACCGTCTGACTTGTTTTTCTGACCTGAATTCCATTGACTGATTTGATTGGAAGGAACCGTATGAAAGCCATTGTTGTCGAAACCTGTGGTGCGCCCGATGTGCTGGTGTACCGCGACGCTGAACCGCCTGCGCCCAAACCGGGCGAAGCGTTGGTCAAGCTCGAAGCCATCGGCGTGAATTTCATTGACGTCTATCATCGCACCGGGCTGTACCCGCTGCCGCGCCCATTCATTCCGGGCATGGAAGCGGCGGGCACGGTCGCAGCCGTCGGCGAGGGCGTTACCGAAGTAGCCGTCGGCGACCGCGTCGCCTACGCGATGACGCCGGGCGCGTATGCCGAATACGCCGTCGTGCCTGCGTGGCGATTGGTGCAAGTGCCAACGGGCGTCAGTGCCCAACAAGCCGCCGCCGCGATGTTACAGGGAATGACCGCGCATTATCTCGTCACGTCCGTACACCCATTGAAAGCAGGCGAAACCGCGTTGATTCACGCGGCGGCGGGCGGCGTGGGCTTGCTGTTGATTCAGATGGCAAAAAACATTGGCGCGCGCGTGATCGGCACGGTTTCGACGGAAGCGAAAGCGGAACTCGCACGCGCCGCCGGAGCCGACGAAATCATTCGCTACACCGCGCAAGACTTTGAAGCCGAGACGCGCCGTTTGACCGAGGGCAAAGGCGTGCAGGTTGTGTACGACTCGGTGGGCAAGGACACGTTTTTGCAGAGCCTGAATTGTCTTGCGCCGCGCGGGATGATGGCGTTGTTCGGGCAATCGTCCGGCTCTGTGCCGCCGTTTGATCCGGGCTTGTTGGCGCAAAAAGGCTCGCTGTTTTTGACGCGACCGAGCTTGGCGCATTACGCTGCGACGCGCGAAGAATTGTTGTGGCGCGCGGGTGAAGTCTTCGACTGGATCGGCGCAGGCAAATTGAATCTGCGCATCGAAAAGACATTTCCGCTCGCCGAAGCCGCCGAAGCGCATCGGCAATTGGAAGGCCGTCAAACAACGGGCAAAGTCGTGTTGCTACCTTGACAGGCGCTTGACACGTTTGGGGGGCGTTCGGCACAATGCCGCTTCGGAATTATTTGAAAGTTCGAGTAGAGGCGCGGCCTTCAAGAGTAGCTGGTGCGGAAAACGCGAAGGTTTTGAGAAGCACGAGCAAAAGGGGAGCGTCGCCGAAATCGGTCAAAGACTTCGCCCTTTGACCGATTGGTTGTGCGGGTCAAATCCCGGCAATTGTCACCGCCGAGATGAGCGGTGGAGCGCTACAGTGACCCTGGATTTTTTGTGAATAAAATCAAGGCTAACGAGCGTCTACTCGTTGGCCTTTTGTTTTTGGTGGCTAGTGGCTGGTGATTGGTTGCTGGTTTTCAGCACCGACCACCGACCACCGACCACCAACCACCAAACAGCATGAACATAGCACTCATCGGCTACGGCAAAATGGGCAAGATGGTCGAGCAAGCGGCCCTCGCGCGCGGGCACGAGATCGTGGCGAAGTTCGACATTGACAACAACGTCAATGGCAATGGATTGACGCAAGCAAGTCTGGCGGGCGTGGGTTGCGCAATTGATTTTTCGATCCCCGAAGCCGTGTTGCCGAACATTGAAAAGCTCATGCAACTCGGCATCTCAACTGTTGTCGGCGCGACGGGTTGGTATGAAAAACTTGATGCGGTCAAGCAACTCGTTGCCGAACACAACGGCGCGCTCGTGTGGGGTGCAAACTTTTCCATCGGGATGAATTTGTTCTTCCAGACGATTCGTTATGCGTCGGAATTGTTCGCGCGCTTCGAGCAATACGATCCGTTTCTGATTGAGCATCATCACAAATTCAAGCTCGACGCGCCGTCGGGCACAGCATTAGTGCTCGAACGATTGATGCGCGAAAGTTATGGCGAGCGCACGCCGCGTTCGTTGAGCCTTCGCGCCGGTTACGCGCCCGGCATGCACGAAGTCGGCTTTGATTCCGAAGCCGATCACCTGAGCTTTTCGCACACAGCGCGCTCGCGGCAAGGCTTCGCGGTTGGCGCTGTGATCGCGGCAGAATTGCTGCAAGGACGAAAGGGATGCTACGAATTTCCTGAATTGTTATTTGAAGAGAAATAGCCACGAATTACACGAATGGACACGAATTACTTTTATGGCTTTCACGTTATAACAATACTATGGACATTTTTTGAGGCTTAATTTTTCGTAAGTTGTTGATTCTACATAGTCGCACGAATTAAATGAAAGTCAGGTATCGGAGCCAACTTGCAGTTAATTCATTTTTGATTTTGTAAGCTATTGATGACACAAGGGCTATCAACCTAAAAAAATGTCCCCAGTATTGGTTATAAGTCTATTCGTGAAAATTCGTGGAATTCGTGGCAAAAATCTCGCTACCGTTAGGAGCAATTATGGCAAACTTAAATCAACTGCGCGGCTGTGGCACGGCTATCGTCACGCCGTTCAATCAAGACGAATCCGTTGACGAACTCGGATTGAAACGCCTGGTCGAATTTCAAATCACAGGCGGCGTGGATTTCATCGTCGCGTGCGGCACGACGGGCGAAAGCGTCACGATGAGCGAAGAAGAACAATCGCGCGTCGTCGAACTCTGCGTGCAAACCGCCAAAGGTCGTGTGCCGATTGTCGCGGGCGCAGGCGGCTACAACACGCGCGAAATCATCGAACGCATTCATCGCTTCACCGACTTGGGTGCAGACGCGATTTTGTCGGTCGTGCCGTACTACAACAAACCGACGCAGGAAGGCATATACCAGCATTTTCGCGCGATTGCAGAAAACACCGAATTGCCGATCATCCTGTACAACATCCCTGGACGCTCGGTGGTGAATATGGAAACGCCGACGACGGTGCGCATCGCGCAATTGCCGAACATCATCGGCACAAAAGAAGCGTCGGGCAACATCTCGCAAATCAGCGAAGTAATCGCGGCAACGGATGAATCGTTCCTCGTCTTCGCAGGCGATGACAGCGTTGCATTGCCAACCATCGCACTCGGCGGCGTGGGCGTGATTTCGGTCGCGTCGAACCTGATGCCAAAGCTCGTAAGCGACCTTTCGCACGCCTGTTTGGATGGCGATTGGGACAGGGCGCGCAAGCTGCAACGCCAATTGACGCCGGTCTTCAAGACGATGTTCATTGAAAGCAATCCCGCGCCCGTCAAAGCCGCGATGGCCGCCGCAGGCTTGATCGGCGAAACAATGCGCTTGCCGATGGTTCCGATCAGCGATGCGAGCCGCGCCAAATTGATGGAAGTGCTTGCGCCGTTTCAAGTAACAGCACAAGCTGCATAATTTTTTGAGATTACGAAACACACGAAAATAACGAAACATACAAAAAAGCTAAGGTTTAATTCATCTCTGATTTCATACGGCTTTCCTTCCTCGCTGCCCTTCGTTTGTTTCGTTATTTTCGTGTGTTTCGTAATCTCTCTCCTTATCTATGTCTATCGAACTCGAACCACAAATTGACCACTTCTTTTCGCTCCCCGTAGATCAACTTTTATCCAACCACAAACCCACCGCGCTCGCTGCGTTCACGGAATTCAAAGCCGCCTTAAATCGCGGTGAAGTGCGCGCCGCAAGCCGTGATGACGTGGGCAAATGGACGGTGCATCAATGGGTCAAACGCGGCATCCTGCTCGGCTTTCGCTTGGGCGGGATTGTGGATTGCTCCATCAACGACAACTTCCGTTACTTCGACAAAGAAACCTATCCGCTGAAAGCCATCACCGCGAACGACGGCGTGCGTGTCGTTCCCGGCGGTTCGTCTGTGCGCGACGGCGCGTACCTGGGCAAAGGCGTGACGATCATGCCACCCGCCTACATCAACGTCGGCGCGTTCGTAGACGACGGCACGATGGTAGATTCGCACGCGCTCATCGGCTCTTGCGCACAAGTCGGCAAGCGGTGTCACGTCTCCGCTGCCGCGCAAATCGGTGGAGTGCTCGAACCCGTCGGCGCATTGCCCGTCATCATCGAAGACGAAGTCCTGGTCGGCGGCAATTGTGGCGTGTACGAAGGCACAATCGTGCGCGAAAAAGTGATTCTGGCGTCGGGTGTGATTTTGACAGGCGGCACGCCGGTCTACGATGCCGTGCGCGGTGCAGTCTATCGCCGCACCGAAGACAAGCCGCTCGAAATCCCGGCGGGCGCGGTGGTTGTTGCGGGTTCGCGCGCGATCAATGTTGGCCCGGCGAAGGATTGGGGTTTGTCGGTCTACACGCCGATTATCATTAAGTATCGAGATGAAAAGACCGAAGCGTCGGTGCAGTTGGAAGATTTCCTGCGGTGATATAATGCGCGGCGGAGGTAACAAGTTATGCAAGCCGAAAGTGATCTTGTTTTTAATCTGATCGAGACCGAATTTCAAAAGCTCTCATTGCAGAAGCAAAAAGAGTTGCTGCAAGTTCTCATTAGCAAATTGGGCGTGATGCCAGAGAGAGCGGCTTCCGCCACTGACCAACGCATCCCAGGGCTTCAGCAAGGCAAAGTCTGGGTGAGCGATGATTTCGATGACGAATTGCCGGATGAGTTCTGGGGGGGCCGCGTATGAATGTGCTGTTGGATACGCACAGCTTTATTTACTGGATCGAAAACAACAGCGCGGCTCTTTCTCCGACTGCATTCACGACCATTGCCGACAAAAGCAACACCATCTTTTTGAGTCTTGCCAGCATTTGGGAAATGCAAATCAAAGTGCAAATTGGCAAGCTCAAATTGGTGAACGACCTTTCGGTTGTGGTCGAAGAGCAGCAACGAGTGAACGCGATGCAGTTGCTTTCGATCTCTCCACAACACGTCTACAACTTGAGCCAATTGCCGTTTCATCACAAAGACCCGTTTGATCGCATGTTGCTGTCACAGGCCATGACGGAAGGCTTTCCCTTGCTGAGCAACGATACCAAGTTTGCCGCCTATGGATTGAATGTGATCTGGTAGCTTCGTCTGTTGTCCTTTCAGTTCTCGCCCTCTATAATCCGGCTTCCGCTGTCATAAATACTCGGGCATTGCGATGTAAAGCGATTTGCCAAATCGCTGCCATCTCCCAATGAACACGCCGCGATTTGCCAAATCGCTTTACACCAAAGCCTGAGTCCTGCTGCTCACGGGAGGATTGCCTATGCCCAGCCCAGCCAGATCCGTCGTCAAAGATGTGCCGCCACCTATGCCAGCGGCAGAAAACAAACTTCAACCAGCACAACTCGTGCAGATGCTGGCCAGTCCGCACTTGCTGAATCTGACGGATTGGGTGCTGCGCGGGGGCAACGGCGCGCAGGTCGTATCGCTGGCGGCGGCCTGTCTGGACTACGAAGCTGCGCCTTTGTTGCGGCGCGCTACGATGCTTCCGGTCTTGCAGGAATTCTTTCTGGGGCTGACAGAACAGGTGAAGACCGATCAAGCCGTGCAGGCGATAGCTGCGACACAGGATGTCACCGAGCGGGAGCGGCGCATCCGGGCGTTGATGGCCGAAATGCTGGCGGCAGGCAATGATGAGGCGTTGCCACAGCACGAGAACCTGCCTGCGCTGCCGTTCCTGGCGGAGTACAGCGATCTGCGGAAACGATATGGCGCGGAGCATCCTGCCGCGTACCTGGCTTCGGATGGCAGACCTGTGCTCCATCTGGCTGCGGAAACTGTAGCGCGATTTGCCAAATCGCGTTACAACCCGGAAGCTGTAGCGCGATTTGCCAAATCGCGTTACACCGCCGAAGCATCTGCGGCGGACGTTGCGAATCCATTGTCGGTCGTGGCCAGAGTAGAGCATGAACTGACGGAAGCCTGGTTGCAGGCGCTGGCCTATCTGCAACCAGAGGAGTACGAGAAACTGCGGCGCGGCTGGCTGGATGCTGGCGGACAACCGCGCCGAGAATGGGCGGCGCTAGACAATTTCCCTTATCAACGATTTGCCAAGCGGGAGAGAAATGAATTCGGGCTGAGTCTGGCGGAGTTAGCCATGAATCACTTTCTCTCCCGCGTCATGGAATATCGCCTGAAAAAGCACCTTGGCCAAACCCTTACAGAGGACGAACAAAGGGTGCTGGCTGCTTTTCAGCAAGTGACGGGTTTTGATGCGGATGATATCCACCTGGCCAGCGAGGGCCCCTTGCGCGGCCTTGCCCAAAAGCGCAACGCGCGCGACGCCCTGATCCGCGACTTTCTCACCTCCGGCCAGAAGTTTGAGGAAGTGAATGCGACGATGAATGTAGATGACAGAAGAAAGCGCGCCAAGGAAATTGAAGCGGAGCTGCTTAAGCTGCGTAAGGGTTTTCTTAATTGGAAGCGTTTGAGTGCTGCTGAGACCATCCGGCATTTATTGGAAAACTATACATCGGATAATGTTATGGTAATACTCGAAGTATTTAAGCGGTTATTAATTGGGGATAAAACTTATCATACGATGAGTTTGAGTCCGTATGCCCAGGGCGAGGCAGGTGAGCTGATTTATGCCTATGCGCATGCAGATCTAAAAGGATTTTATGATAGAAGGAGTTCAAACGTACTGGATTTGCTTGAAAAGCAAAATCCAGAACAATTTCTTCGGGAAGAGGTTCTGGACACCATCATGGCGCAACTAATCCGGGATCCTGCTCATTTTGGCGACCATTTGCCTAATTTTTACAACGAGCGAAAAGCTATCCGTGGCGAGATTTTGCAAAAAACACTGGCCTGGCATGATAAAAAGCGCAACATGATTCATGATAGATCTCGGCTTGAAAATTATACAAATCTTGCCGAATTCCGGATTAAGAACGGTTTACCAGACCAGGAACTTGCCATGCTTATGGAGCTAACCACGGATCATCAGGCGCTTGAACAGATGGTTTTAACTTTGATGGATTATTTGTATATTCCGGATGGCGCAAGGCCTGATGATTATCGGTTCTACAAAGAGCCCGATCCGGCAGAATATTATGCTGTGCTTGCGCGCTTGCGTGCGCGCGGCCAACAGGATTTGTCCCTTGATCTTAAAAAAATTTTTAGCCAAAGGGCATTTAACAAGTTGCTGGGTATTCTTTCCGGTACAGCGCGCCAGGACACGGTTGAGCAGACGACGGATTTACTTAATGGACGCGGTGATTGGGTATGGCGCGCACCTAACATTTACCCGGCTTCGCACCTGGATCCGCGCGGTCTTGCGTTTGCTCTTGCGCTGGTTGGCCAGTTCATGGCCGTGGATCCTGACCAGTACATAACCGAAGAAAATCTGCTAACTTTGCTGGCATTTTTGGATAATGCCAATGCGGCAGAGGCCTTTGGAATATCTCTGGCTTTGCGTGAGGTCGTGAGCATTCTTGAAAAAAGACCGGATCTTTTTAAGCGTTTTTCTGCAAACGGTATGCAGCGCCTTTTGCGGCGCAGCTTCCGGGCGAGCAATCTCGCGCGTACCACCGCACTTGCCATTGCCGGGGATCCGGACAGGGAATTACCGACGAGGCTTGATCTTCGGGAACGGGTAGGGCTTGATCTCAGGGTGCGCTGGACACAGGAAGATTTGGATGTGGTATCCCGCTTGCGGGAGCTTATTTCCCTGATGCAGAAAAAAGGATTGGTTGATACCGAAGAGGTGCTGGTGCAGGGAGGTAAGCCGGTAAAAGCGATCTTGAGCATTGCGTATAACAAGCAAGACTGGCTCTTGTATTACCTGAGCCTTGGCTTGCCTGTGGACAGGATTTTTCCTGTACGCAACCTGGGTCATGTTGTGAAAAAGTTTCTCTACAGCGCACCCCTGGCGCATTATGCGGCCGAATACACGCAGCTTTTTTATGACCACGGCGCCAGGGAGGCTTTTCTCACAACAAATCCTGAGGCACGCCAGATACTGGATGAAGTGCTTAGCCTGGCCCTGGATAAGGGTTCTTTCAAGTTTCATGAGGGGGACATGGAAGTCATGGCGATGCGAAGCTCGCTAAAAAAGGGAAAAAGGAATGTGGATGTTTTTATGCGCAATCGACTCATGGAAAAATATCACTTAACCGAGGAAGAAGTTGATTTGGCAACAGAAGAGATGCTCATGGCGGTATTTAACGAGGCACTCGCCTTGCCTGAGTTAGCCGAAGTAGCTGATTTTAAAGGTAAATTAGATTTTTGGTTGCGCGTGCAGCTCACACGAATGGCCAAAGAGAAAGAGAAAGCTGAGAACCCTCTGCCGCTAAACCAGCTCTTGCGTCTTAACCGGAATATTTTTGAAGAAATTTACCCGAGTGAAATCCGAAAGACTCATAAGGCCAAAGCCGATGATATTTGGGGCAACGCCGCCAAAGTTGCAAAACTATTTCTTGCGGCAAATGCCCAAGAGGCGCCGGGATCGGGTTTTAAAGGAGGGAAGTATAACTGGAAACAAGGCCAGTGGAAGGACGGACAAGATCGCTGGGTGGATATTGCAGCACTGGAATTACCTCTTCCAAACACAATGATTCCGGAGAGATTTGAAAAAATGAAATTACGGCAGCCAACGGTGAAGGCTGACGCAGGGACCATTATTGTTGAGTTGAGTGATGCGCGTGAAATCTGGGAAATGCAAGAGGCTCTGGTAGCGGCAAAAGAAGGAAAGAAAGTGGAAGTAGAATCTTTTTTTGCAAAGTACCCGCACTACAAGACCCGGGATTTTTTTATTCGTATTCTGGCCACACTGAACCTGGAAAATCACCTAACAGAACCTGGCCTTTTGCCGGAGTGGAAAAACTCTGCTTATTCTCTGCGCCGCAATCCGTATGTGGGAGAGCAGTATAATAGCGAGAATGCTAATCCGCTTGCGCGGTACTTTTCCCAGGCGGAACGGGTGCAGGCTTATTATTTTTTCAAGCATTATGTAGCTCTGGTAAAAGCCGGTTTGATTGAGGTAGCCACGTGGGTGGATGCGGAGATGTTGATTTTGGCTTTTCGGGCCAAGGACGTGAATCCGGCGATTCGCTGGAAAATTTACCCCGGTGAGGAGATTGAGCCAGCAATCCAGCGAGATATCAAAGCGTTTTTTGGGGAAGTGCTGAAAAGTGACCAGATTGAGTTGGACCAGGTGTTTGATACTAAAAACGGAAGCCTCTTAAGCAGCATTTCCCGTTATGGTCGGGGAAAGGAAGCGTTCTTTGAGTTATTCGCAACGCTGGTAAAGCAGGGGAAATTTCCCATTGAGCGCACATTTACTCCCGATGCCATGGATTACATGGTGGATTCATTTATCAATATCGGAGAGATGGGGCATTTGGGCTACCAATATTTGCAGCAGTTTGCGGATATTTGGCTCTGGGCGTATGAACAAGCCAAAGAGAACCGTGATGCAGACCGCCTCGAATTTCTTGCCAGTCAGATTCAGCAGGTATTTTCCGACGAGAATTTTCGGGAGTTGATTGATTATGCAGGCTATCGTGAAAATGATGTGATCGTAGAAAACGCCGTCGAGGGCGGAAAGATTTTCCAGTCCATCCGCACCCACATTGGCCGCCCGCTTCCTCCTGCTCTAATTCGTTCCTTTGAAGCGGCGGCGCTGGCCGAATGGCCGAGCGTTCTGGCTTGACCCGCGCGCACAATGATGCGCTCTCACCTCAGCCAGTGCGGCTTCAATATCCTGCTCGACCTCTTCATCCGTTATGCCTCTGGCCTGGATGTCCACGCGCACATCCGCGAACAAATCACGCAAGTCTGGCAAGGCGGCATCTTTTCTCAGCACAGCAAGGGTATATTCTTCCAACCCTTTTCCATTGGCAGCGGCTTTTTCTAACACCAGTAGCTCCAAATCTGGCGGCAGGGTAATCGTAATCGTTGCACTCATAATTCGTACCTTTCTAAAACAGCTTAGGCGCTCATTGTCGCATTTCTTTCCGTGCGGCTCAATCTGCGCTCTCTATCAAATAGGCGTGATCTGTGCGGCGAGGATGACCGCGCGCATATTGCATTGGTCAACATCCACGTGAAATAATCCCGCACTGGAGGCGGTTTATGATTGCGACCAAAATAAATTTTCTCGAACAAGTAGAACAGATTCCCGACGGGGGCTTCCGCATCTTCGATGATGTGAGTTGGGAGGACTACGATGAATTCGTCGAAGAATTAGGCGAAAACTACCCTTATCGAATTTGCTACAACGACGGGAGAATGCAGGTTATGCCCCTATCGCAAAAGCACGAGCAACCGAATCGGCTATGGAACGACCTGATCGTTGCAATGTGTGATGCGCTCGATCTTGAACTGGAATCATTTGGTTCAACTACAATGCGAAAGAGGCGCAATCAAAAAGGCGTTGAGCCGGATAATTCTTACTACATCAAAAATGCCCCGCATTTACTGGCTCTGGAGAAAAGAGGGGAAAGGATTGATGTTAACTATGACCCGCCGCCTGACTTGGCGCTCGAAGTAGACATCACACACGGCTCGCTCAGCAAATTCCCGATTTATGCCGGATTAGGCGTGCCTGAAGTCTGGCGTTATGATGGCAAGCGCGTAGAATTCTATCGCCTTGTCGGCGACTCGTATTTACAGATTCCCACAAGCGATGCGTTCCCGTTTTTGACGCCCGAAGTAATGACGCAGTTTCTGAAGCTGGGCGAAGAGGAAGGGCACACCAAAGCACGCCGCGCGATTCGTGAATGGGCAACGGCAAACAAGCCTGAATAACCAAATGGACATTTTTCAATTCACACGCGAACTCATCGAAGTCGAATCTACGACCTGGAACGAAGGCGGGGCGGGGCGTTGGCTGCGCGATTATTTGTCCGATCAGGGCTTTGCGGTTTCGACGCAAGAGGTTGGCGAAGGGCGCTTCAATGTGTCGGCAAAGCTAGGTGATCCGGTTGTGACGTTCTCTTCGCACATGGATACCGTACCGCCGTACATTGGCTTCCGCGAAGACGACCAAAATATTTACGGACGCGGCGCGTGCGATGCGAAAGGCGTGATTGCGGCGCAGGTCTTTGCCGCTCAGAAATTGCGCGACGAAGGCCACAACAATTTTGGAATGCTCTATGTCGTCGGCGAAGAAGACGGCAGCGATGGCGCGCTCAAAGCCAACGAATTGCCGACGCGCAATCGCTTCTTAATCAACGGCGAACCGACCGAAAGCAAGCAGGCGATGGCGACGAAAGGCGCGCTGCGCGTCGTGATTGAAGCACACGGCAAAACCGCGCACGCGGCGTATCCCGAACTCGGCGAATCGGCGATTGAAAAGCTGATGGATATTTTGCAGGAGATTCGATACGCCGATTGGCCAACGGATGCGCTGCTCGGCGCGACGACGTACAACATCGGAACCATCACGGGCGGGCGCAGAGCGAATGTCGTGCCTGACCTCGCTTCATCCGAGTTGATGTTTCGCACGGTGCAGCACCCGGATGAATTGTACAAATTGATTTGCGAGCGGGTTGGCAATCGCGCGACGGTCAAGCGCGGCTTTTCGATTGTGCCCGTGCATTGCCACACCGTCGAGTGTGGACGAGAAGTCACGAGCGAAGTGATGCGCTTTGGCACAGACATTCCTTGTCTGACGAATTGGGGCACGCCGCTGCTGTTTGGCCCCGGTTCGATTCACGATGCGCACACGTCGCACGAATTCATTGCGAAAGAAGATTTGGTCAACGCGGTCGAGACATACACCGCGATGGCGAAAAAGTTATTGGCCACGAATTCCACAAATTGACACGAATTAAACTCTGGTCTTTGGTTTTGGGACGTAATTTCTTGTCGAAGCCAAATTCTCCAGTCCCCAAATAAATTCGTGAACATTCGTGGAATTCGTGGCAAAAATCATCAGGAGAGACTCGTTAATGCCCACTGCTAAATTTACGCACGACCCCGGAACCCCCGAATATACGGCCTCCAACTGGCTCATCACCATCAACAACGCCTTCCGCGAAGTGGATGACGCGATCCGCGAAGCGCCGGATCAAGCGGCTTTCATCGAAAAGCTGAAAGAGCGCGTGCTGCGCGATTACGAACAAAACCGCGAAGAAATGGGTTGGAGCACGCGCACGCGCGATGTGGCGGCGCGGGCATTGGAAATCGCGCTGCAAACGAGGCAGTAAGAGTGGAAAGTGGAAAGTAAACAGCCGACTACTTTCTACTTCTTCAGACTTTCTGAAAAAATCCGTCACACGCCGGAACGCGCTTCAGGCGGGCGTGTTCGACCAACGAGGTTTCGGCGGGTGCGACCATCAGGTAGCCGCCTTCGCGCAACGAACGACTCAGCCGTTCGATCATTTGGCGCAGCGCGACGCTGTGCAAATACATCGGCACGTTCGCGCATAAAATCAACTCGAAGCGATTATTGATCCCTTTCCAAAACGTTCCGTCCATCAAATTCGCGCGACGAAAAATCACGAGCCGTCGCACGTTTGCCGCCACCGTGTAGCGACGGTCGAGCGGTGCTTCGGGCGGGTTGTAGTAATTCTCGAAATACGTCGCGCGCAGATCGGCATCACACATCCGCAACGTGGGCGGCTTGTAGCGGGCGCGACTCGCTTCGAGCAAGGCGCGATTGCGCACGTCGGTCGCAAAGACTTCGACGTTCGACGGATCGGCTTTCGGATTGGCTTGATGACAGGTGATGGCGAGCGAAAACGCTTCTTCGCCGGTCGAACACGCCGCGCTCCACAAGCGCAACCGATTGTCGCGCGAAACGGCTTCACTCGCGGCGTGTTTGGCGAAGAGTTCGGGCAAGACCGTCGTGCGCAGGAAGGCGTATTGCTGCGGCTCGCGGAAAAAGAACGTGTCGCTGACAGCGATTTCTTCGACTAAGGAAAGTAATTCGCTGCTGCTCGAAGCGGCGAGCGAGCAATATTGATCGGTCGGAACGTGCAAGCGTCGGGCTTTAATCGCCACGGCGGCGGCAATCTTTTCGCGCGTGCCGACGTGCATCGCCCAACCGTAATGCTCGGTCAGCGCGTCTTCCAATTTTTTCAGGGTTGCTTTGTCTTCCACGTGGGGGAGTTTCGGGTTTTGAGTTTCGAGGAGAATAGTGTTTGTTAAGCAACCCGAAACTAATCACTCCTTTTCCATTCGCCGGATTTGCCGCCGACTTTGCGTTCCAGACGAATCGCGTCAATCGTCATCGCGCGATCTATCGCTTTGCACATATCGTAGAGCGTCAAGGCCGCGATGGACACGGCGGTCAACGCTTCCATCTCGACGCCGGTTTGCGCACTGGTCGTCGCAGTTGCGGTGATCTTTGCGCCGTCGTCCGTCAATTCAATGTTTACATCGGCGTGCGCGAGCGCCAGGGAATGACAGAGCGGAATCAATTCGGCAGTTCGTTTCGCGCCCATAATTCCGGCTAATCGCGCTGTTTCGAGCGGATCGCCTTTCGGCGTGCGGCGTTCTCGAATCGCGGCAATCGTAGTCGGTGACATCGCTACAAAACCACTGGCTTCCGCCGTGCGCGTGGTCGTGGCCTTCGCGCTCACATCCACCATCGTGATGCGGCCTTCGGAATCTAGGTGTGATAACTCTTGGCTCATTGTTTTAGGGCAACAAAATCACTTCGACCAACTCGCCTGCTTCATATCCTTTGCGCTCTTCGGGCACGACGATCAGCGCATCGGCTTGCATAAACGCGACGACATCGGACGAGCCTGCCCATTTCAAGGGTTCGACTTCGGCGACGCCGTTGCGAATCGCCAAGCGTGCGGGTTGATGGCTGCGACGCGGCGGTGCGCCTTTGACATTCGCGGCAGCCAACGCTTGCACACGCAGCAAGTGAATGTCCGTCGCGCCTTGCATCTTGAGCAACGCCGGGCGCGCGAAGATATGAAATGCGACAGCGACTGACACGGGATTGCCGGGCAAGCCGAAAATTAACGTCTCGCCGAGCTTCGCAAACACGGTCGGTTTGCCGGGATGCATGGCGACTTTTTCGACGAAGATTTCCGCGCCCAATTCCGTCAGTGCAGGCTTGACCAAATCGTAATCGCCCATCGAAACGCCGCCCGACAACATCACGACATCTGCCATCGCAGCGGCTTCGGCAATCGCTAATTTCGTTTCGGTGAAGTCATCGCGCACGATGCCTGCGCTCAAGACTTCGGCTCCGGCGGCTTGGGCATAGCCCGCAAGCGAAAAGGTGTTCGAGTTGCGAATTTGCGCGGCTTGCGGCTTCTCCCACACCTCGACCAACTCGTCGCCCGTCGAAAGCAACACCAATTTTGGACGATGCGCGACTTCGATCATCGCGTAGCCGAAGCTTGCCAACACGGCGGCGGCAGCGGGCGTGATGATCGCGCCCGCTGCGAGCATCAAGGTTCCGGCTTTCGCTTCGATGCCGCGCGGCGTGATGTTTTGCTGTGGTTTGGTCGGCCCCTGAATCGCCACGGTGTCGGCGTTGACAGTAATGACTTCGATCTTTTGCACGGAATCTGCGCCGCGCGGAACGGGTGCGCCGGTCATAATTCGCACCGCTTCGTTGAGGCCGACAAAACCGCTGAAGGCTTGCCCGGCGGCGGCTTGGCCAATCTCCATCAACAGGGCAGGGTTGTCCGGCGTCGCGCTGCTGATGTCCACCGAACGCACGGCATAGCCATCCATCCGCGCGCGATCAAACGGCGGCATATCGAGATCGGAAATCACGTCTTGCCGGAGCACGCGACCGAGCGCATCCGCCAGCGGCACTTCTTCTTTGTTGTGCGTCGCCGCAGGCGTCTGTTCGAGGATGAGGTTGAGCGCGTCTTCAATGCGGAGCATAATTTTATTCAGCCACGAATTTCACGAAGCAACACGAATTAAAGACGCTGTGAGAAAGGAAGTCAAAAGTCCAACCGTTTCTTCATTCGTGAGAATCCGTGTAATTCGTGGCAACATCCAATAGAAAAGCCGCCCGACGAAAAAAGCAGGCGGCTCTAAAAAAAGAAGACTTATGAGTGACGCTTAAAAGTAATGGCGGAGCCGACGGGACTCGAACCCGCGACCTCCGACGTGACAGGCCGGCGTTCTAACCAACTGAACTACGACTCCGCATTCTCTCAAAGAATCCTTGAAACGGGTGGTTTCAACTCTTGCGATTTTGGTAGGCACGGAGGGACTCGAACCCCCAACCTTCTCGGTGTAAACGAGACCGTCTACCATTGACAGTACGTGCCTGCCTCACAAGAGCCGTCATACTACAGATCACAATAGGAACTGTCAAGCGAGCGCCCCAAATTGACAGTGCGTCAAAGCGCGTGCTAGGTTGCGGTGCTTGCAACACGAAGTCGTCAACAAGGAAATCGCCTCGTCACGCCCCGCTGCCACCACGACAAAATCGCGCGGCGCAGTGCGCACGTACATCGAATTCGCGGTCGCGTGGACGGTCTTCAATGGCTTGCGCACCTTGCCGCGTCGCGTGGCGTTGGCTGTTGGCAAAGGGCTGGGTGCGGTCGCGCGCATCGTGCTGCCACATCTGCGGCGACACGCGCAGGCGAATCTGCAACTCGCGTTTCCGTCCCTCGACAATCAAGCCCGCGACCAAATCGAACGCGGCACGTTTCGCAATCTCGGTCGTGCGCTCGGCGAAGTCACGCAGTTTCCCAAACTCCATCGCGCGAACATCGAAGCCATCGTCGAATACGAAGGCTTGGAGAATTACCAGCAAGCCGTTGCACAGGGGCGCGGCGTGATTTTGCTCACGGGTCACATCGGCGCGTGGGAACTGTCGGTGTTCGCGCATTCGATTTACGGCTACCCAATGTCATTTTTGGCGCGGCGCGTGGACAATCCGCTCGTCGAACGCCTTGCCGAAACCAATCGCGCGCGTTTCGGCAATCGCAGCATTGACAAAAAAGGTTCTTTGCGCGAAGTGCTGAAAACCCTGAAAACAGGCGGTGTCGTCGGCATCCTCGCCGATCTGAACAGCGCGCGCGAAGAAGGCGTCTTCGTGGATTTCTTCGGCCATCCAGCCTGCACAACCGCAGGCGTAGCGACGCTCGCCCTGCGCACCGGAGCCGTCGTCTTGCCCGGCTACATTTTGTGGGACGAAGCGAAGCAGATTCATCGTTTGCACTTCGAGCCGCCCGTCGCCACGATCAATACCGGCAATCCGAAAGACGATGTCGTCACGAACACGGCGCGCTACACGAAAGTGCTGGAAGCCGTGATTCGCCGCCATCCCGATCAATGGCTCTGGATTCATCGCCGCTGGAAAACGAGGCCGGAAGGCGAGGCCGAGCTTTATTGATGCAATTCGCAATCCGCAATCCAAATTCCGCAATCCAACTAATGCTCGTCGCGGGCGAAGCGTCGGGCGACAAACACGCGGCGCATTTGGCTTCGGCGCTCCGAGCGTTGCAACCTGAAACACAATTCACCTTCTTCGGTTCCGGTGGCGATGAGATGCGCGCGGCAGGCGTCGAAACGCTCGTGGATGTGCGCGAACTGGCGATTATGGGCGCGCTCGAAGTCGCGGCGGCGTTGCCGAAATTTTTGCGTGTGTTTCGACGATTGCGTGAGGCGGCGAACACGCGCAAACCCGATGCGGTGATTTTGGTGGATTGGCCGGAGTTCAATTTACGCTTGGCGAAAACGCTCAAGCGCGACGGGCAGCGCGTGTTTTACTACATCAGCCCGCAGGTCTGGGCGTGGCGCAGTTATCGCGTGCGGCAAATCAAACGCGATGTGGACAAGATGCTCGTGATTCTGCCATTTGAAAAAGAGTTTTATGAACAGCACGGCGTCGAAGTGGAGTACGTCGGCCATCCGCTGCTCGACAGCGTGCGCGTGACGGCTGCGCGCGAAGAGTTTTGTCGGAAACATAATCTTGATCCGGCGCGGCCAATCGTCGCGTTGTTACCGGGCAGTCGGCGCAAAGAAGTTGTGTACATTTGGCCGCCGATGCTCGATGCGGTGCGCGCATTGAAGCAAACGAATCCCGCCTTGCAATTCGTGCTCGCGCTTGCGCCGACGATTGCGCGCTCGCAAATTGCAGCCGCTTCCCTGCCCGCGCTGACCGTCGTCGAAAACGAGACCTACAACGCGGTCGCCGCAGCGGATTTGGCGGTCGTGGCGAGCGGTACGGCGACGCTCGAAACGGCGATCATCGGCACGCCGCTCATCGTGTGTTATCGCGCGTCGGAGTTGAATTGGCGGCTCTTCACGCCGTTCATCCGCGTGCCGTTTGTCGGGATGCCGAACTTGATTGCCGGTCGCGAAGTCGCACCCGAACTGCTGCAAGGCAATTTGACGGGCACACATTTGGCGCAAGCAATCGCCGAGATGCTGGGCAATGCGCAACGCTTGCAGATGGCACGCGCGGATTTGGCTGCCGTGCGCGTCAAACTCGGCGATGCCAATGCTTCTGCGCGCGCAGCACAAGTCATTTTGCATCATTTGGCCGAAATTTGACCAAAACCAATTCTTTACTTTGCCCGGCAATTCCTTTACGATACGCGCGCCTTCGGAAGGGCGACCTACCACGCCGCTCCTCACCAACCCAACCTGCATAAGCCCCTTTGGAATTCAAACGAATGATGCGCCTACGAGTAAAAGTCGGTGTACTCCTGTTTGTGCTTTGCCTCACGACCGGGCAGAGCTTGTTCGCCCAAGACCTCAAAGTCGGTTCGCCGTCGTTTGTCGTGCAACAGTTTTACAAGCTCCTGCGCGCCAAGCGATATGCCGAAGGGTTTCGGCTTTCGATCTACAGCTTGGCGCTGGAAGGGTTGACGGCGGACGAATTGCGCGAGTTGGAACCAGATTTTGAGCGGCTGGCCGCGACGTTGCCGGAGCAAGTCGAAATTCGCGGCGAAGAAATCAGCGGCGACAAAGCCATTGTGTTCGTCAAGTTGCCGCAGGAAGCCAAAGCGCAGGAAGTCGTGCTCATCAAGTCGGACGGGCAATGGATGATCGGCGACCGCGAGACGCAAAAACTGCTGAAAAATCAGGGGCGCAGCTACTTCTTCAACGAACGCATCCGCATCTCGGAAGCCGAAGCCAACGAATGGTTGCAGGAAATTCTGGGCGCGCAGTTGATCTACTTCAAAGCCAAACAACGGTACGCCCCGCTGGACGAACTCATCAAACTCGGCGGGATTTCGGCAGAACTGACCGATGGCGTTGCGAATGGCTATCGCTTTGCCGTCACGCTCAACACCAATGGACAGAGCTTTGCGGTGACGGCTGTGCCCGTCGCGTACGGACGCACCGGACGTTTGAGCTTTTTCGCCGACCAAACCAATTTGATTCGCGCCGAGGACAAACAGGGACGCCCCGCTTCCGCCGCGGCGGCTCCGTATGTTCCAGACAAAAACTGAACGGAGAGTGAGAAACAAACATGAGCAATCAAAATCTCGGCCAACGGTTATCCACTTTGGTGCGTGTGGCTTTTGCCAATCGGCGCGGCACACGCCGCATTCCCGTTTCTTTGCCCATCAAATTCGCCATCGTCTGTCAGCAAAAAGGCGTCGTCATCGGCAAATCCCGCAGCATCTCCGCGCGCACCGTAGACGTCAGTAAAAACGGGCTTTCGTTCGAGACCAATTCCATTCAAATTGACGGACTGCATGTTTCGGTCAGCCCGGATGCCAATATTTACAAACTGCTCGAACTGGAGGTGGCGCTGCCGGAAAAAGGCATTCAGTTGAAAGGCTTGCCGCTGCGCTACGAACGCAACAAAGAAAACGGCAAATTTATCGTCGGGCTGAAAATCACCGCGATGCCGCCCGAAGACCGCAAAACCTATGAAGCCTTCGTCAAAGAAAAAATGAACACCACTTGAGCAGTGGCCGGTGGCTGGTGATCGGTGGTCGGTAGTTCGACTTCCCTAGACTTGTCCAGACTTCCCCAAGCTCTTCACGCGTGAATCTTCTGCCAATATTTCTGATGCACCTGTTTCGCCCAACCCCAGAAGCGGCCTTGTTTGAGGCTGGCTGCGCCTTCTTCCCACAACGGTTTTTGCAGGTAGATCGAATCTTTGCCGCCCTCGTCAATCACTAACATCAATTCGTGATTGTAGCGTGCCGAGGGTTCGTGGCCTTCGATTTCCGCCGCGATATTCGCCGCCGCGACCATCCCCTGCAACACGGCCATGTGCCCCATTTTCGGGCCGAGAAAGTTCACGCAATCGCCCGCCGCATACATTCGATATGCGCCGCCGACCCGCATGTGACGATCTACGCGCACATAACCGTTGGGATCGGTGATGCCTGTGTACTGCGCTTCGCCGGGGCCGGTGAACGGCGGAATCAGCATCAACAAGTCGTAATCCATTTGCTTGCCCGTCGCGGAGAAAATCGTTTTTTCCGTGATGTGATTGACCGGAAATTCGGGCACGAAAGCGACGTTGTGATCAGCCAGTGCCGTCTGCAAGGCCGGCACAACATCTTCGCCGCCAAGTTGTCCGCTGAGTTGTTCAGGCGCGACAATCGTAATCTGCACCTGCTCGCGCTCACCGCGTTCTTTCAGCATTCGATCCAACGCAAAGGCGGCTTCGTACACCGGCACGGCCAACCGCGCGTCCTGGCAATAGCCCAGCACGGCGTGCCCCGCGTGAAAGTTTTTCAGGGCTTCCCGAAACTTGAGCGCAGCGTTGACCGTCAGCAAATGATGCCCGTGCTCGTAAAAACCGCGCACCTCTTCGGTCGCCAAACGTCGCCCCAGCGCAAAGAGCAAATAATCGTACGGCACTTTGCCCTGCACTTCGCCGTGCGGCACAACGACGCAACTGTTGTCGGGATCGGGGTACGCCACTTCGGCTTCGATGAACTTGACGCGGCGATCCAACATGGCTTCGCGTAAATTGTACGTGATGTCGCTGACTTCGACTTGCCCGAACGCCAGCTTCACCAGCGACGGGTAAAAGATGAATTCTTTATGCCGCGACAGCAGTGTGATTTGATGTTCGCTGCCCAGTCGTTTGGCTAACGATTCCGCCGCCACGACACCAGCAAAACCACCGCCTAAAATCAGTACGTTGGCCATAATGCCTCCTCAAAAACAGGCGTCAAGAGTACAAACTTTAGTTTGGCTTTTCCGGCTGGAAACAAGCTAAAGCTTGAACTCATGACGCCTCTTTTCCAGCGGGTACATTTCTTTTCAGAGTTGCGCCACTGATCGAACCTGATTCACGCCGTCACTTCTCGATTGCGCACAATCTCGACCGAGCATTTCGCGTGCGCGGCGACGGCTTGCGACACGGAGCCGAGCAGGAACCGCTTGAAGCCGCGATAGCCGTGCGAACCGAGCACGATCAAATCCGCGCCCCATTTTTCGGCTTCATCCAAAATCAAGCTTTGTGCCTGCCCGACGTGCATGTCGGTCGTGATCTCAAAAACCAGCCCCTGCCGTTCGCGCAACGTGTTGACGGCCTTGTTGAGCGCGGCTTTGGCTTTCTCTTCGCCGGATTTCTCCAACTCGGCGTAATAACTATCCGGCAGCGCCCACGTCTCGGTTGTCGGCACAAACGGCAGTTCGACTGCCGAGAACACTTTGATGACCGTGCCTGCGGGCCAGGGTCGGTTGGCGACTGATTGCACAGCGGCATCGCTGCATTCCGAACCATCAACGGCTAATAAGATTTTCATATTCCCTCCCAGTTGTGTAATTTCCCCCACCTTTTCGTTCCCGTCAAGTTAGAGCGCAAATCGTATGCCGCTGGGAAAATTTTAGCGCCGCGACTCGGTACAGAATTTGCACTCAACCTAAACGATGAAAACCGCAACACTCAAACAACCGCAAGCCTGGCTCAGTTATGTGGAACTGCCTGTGCTGACGTTGCTGTTCATCGTGGTCGCCATCAATTTGCCCTACGAATCGTATTGGCTGATTACGACAGCGAGCTTGATTTTATTGGCGCTGCTGCGGCTGTACGTCCAATGGCGCTACGGCATCACAACGCCGTTCGTGATTTTATTGTTTGTGTTTTTGTCGGTGCAAATTGATGCGCTGGGCAATTATCTGAGCTTGTACAAAACGATGAAGGAGCCACTGCCCTACGACGTGTTCGCGCATTTCGCGATTCCGATGTTGAGCGCGCCGGTCATCATTTGGCTCTTTGCCACCGGCATCGAACAGTTTCAGTACCGCTTGCCGCTCGGCGTCATCAGCTTCTTTTCCGTGACGATCAACTTCTTTCTCTCCGGCTTTTACGAAGTCATTGAATTGTGGGATGAATTGTTCTTTCACGGCCAACGGATATGGACGCTGCACGATACGTCGAACGATTTGCAATGGGGCTTGCTCGGCAGCATCGTCGGCGCGACGTTGACATATCTATTTCTCAAAATGTACGCACCACCGAAAGGAAACCTATGAAACAACCGATTCTCAAACCGCAACCGTACCATTGGTGGCTGGTGGCCGCCGCGATTCTGTTTGGCGTGGCGTTGTTTTTCTATTTGCGCCTGCGGGTCTATTAAGCGATTGAGGCATTTTCCGCAGCCGCTGTGGAATTTTTCGCAGCCGCTCAATGCCAGCGGCTTGTACTTGTGTTATTGCGCGCGGAAAATAAGCCGCAACCTTTGTGGCAAGCCAATTGCTCTCGGAGGAAACCGCTATGGCCAAAGAAAAAATTTTAGTCGTTGACGATGAACCCATGATTCGCTGGACGCTGACCGAAGCCTTGCGCACGTGGGGCTATGAGCCGATTGAAGCCGGCACGGTCGCAGGCGCGTTGTTTTCCTTCGAGGCGGAGCGTCCTGCCGCGGTGTTGCTCGACATCAACTTGCCCGATGGTTCCGGTCTCGACGTCCTGACGGAAATCAAACGCAAACAGCCGCACGCCGTCGTCATTATGATTACGGCGAACGTGATGGTCGAAGACACGATCCTGGCCTTGCGCGGCGGCGCGTACGATTTCATCGCCAAGCCGCCGCAACTCAACGAATTGCACGTCACAATTCGCAATGCGCTCGAAGCCGGACGCCTGCGCAAAGAAGTCAGCCGCATGCGTCGCGAGCAAACGCGCGAATTCAACTTCGAGCAAATCATCGGCCAATCGCCTGCGATGCAAAAAATGATTGCGCTCGCCCGCAAAGTCGCCGAAAGCGAAGCGTCGTCTGTGCTGTTGCAAGGCGAAAGCGGCACAGGCAAAGACCTCGTGGCGAAAGCGATTCACTATTCCTCGCGCCGCTCCGAAAGCCCGTTCGTCGCCATCAACTGCGCCGCGATTCCCGGCACGCTGATCGAAAGCGAATTGTTCGGCTACGAAAAAGGCGCGTTCACCGATGCCAAAGGCCGCAAGGAAGGTTTGTTCGAGCAGGCCGAAGGCGGCACGTTGTTTTTAGACGAAATCGGTGAACTCGAACTCGGCTTGCAGGCAAAGCTGCTGCGCGTGTTGGAAGAAGGCGCGTTTCGGCGCGTGGGCGGTTTGAAAGACATCCCGCTCGACGTGCGCATCATCGCGGCGTCCAATCGCGATTTGAAAACCGAGAGCGAAGCCGGGCGCTTTCGCTTGGATTTGTACTATCGGCTGTCGGTGATTCAGATTGACATTCCGCCGCTGCGCGAACGCGGCGACGATGCGCTGGTGCTGGCGGATTTCTACCTTCAGCAATTCAACAAGTCCCTGCGCAAACAAATTCGCGGCCTCTCGGCGGAAGTCGCGGCGATCTTTCGCCAATATGCGTGGCCGGGCAACGTGCGCGAACTGCGCAATGTGATCGAGCGCGTGATGATTTTGGAAGACAGCGATGTGATTACGACCATGTGGTTGCCGCGCGGGGTCGAAGGCAAAGGGCCAACCGAATTCGTGGCCCCAGCCGCCGCGCCGGAAGCCGCGCCGCCCGTCGTCGTCAGCCCGCCGCCGCCCGTGCCGGAGCCAGTCGCGTCGCCGCATCCGTTCACGTTGCCGCCGCAGGGCGTCGAGTTGGAAGCCGTCGAAATGTCGTTGGTCGAACAAGCCTTGCAACGCAGCGGCGGCAATCAAACGCGTGCCGCTGAATTGTTACGCATCTCGCGCGATCAATTGCGCTACCGGCTGAAGAAATTGGAAGGAGCGGCAACGGCAGACGCCAAGTAGTACGCCGCTCCCCACATTGATTTTTCCTTTGTCCTTCGCCCCAATCGTCTGGCTGTTCCGCTCTCGGTTTGTCCCGCGAGATTGAGGGCAGAATTCCTTTTCACCAAATGAAAAGATGATTGACCAGCCCTGCCGGGATAGGTATATTTGACGCCCTTACAACCTCGGCTTACCGCCAGCATTTTCTGCCCTGTTCCCCGGAATCAAAAAGTTGAATTGGGTCGCGGCGTGCCTTCGTTCGGAGATGGCCGCATTTAGTAATCGTCAGGAATCGAGAAGAAACTATGAAGGTAAAGGGTGAAATCCATACGACACAATTGACCGATCTCTTTCAGTGGATTGAACACCAGCGCAAAACGGGCAGCTTATCGCTCGCCGGAGAGATCGTGGATCATGTGATTTATTTCAGCCAGGGAAGAATCGCTGGCGCGCGCACGAATGTCGAGTTCGTAGCGGAGGGAGAGGCGCAAGTCACATTAGTCCTCAAAGACCTGCTCGTCTGGAAAACCGGGAGCTTTGAATTTGTGGAGACGCCGCTGCCCGATAGCGTAGCCGCCACAAATCTTCAGTTGGCGATCAGCCCGTTTCTCACCCAGGAAAGCGGAGAAGTGGCAGACGCGGTCAGAACTGTAGACCCCAGCCGCACCGCCTCCGCCTCCGGAACAGCGCTTCAGCCCGCGATGTCGTCGGCAACCAATTTACGCTCGGTCATTATTGATCGCGTCATGAGCGGGAAATTCAAGATTCCGCTGCTCCCGACTATCGCCACCAAAGTCTTGCAAATCACCCGCCGCGAAAACTACTCGCTGAACGATTTGAGCAAAGTGATTTTGACCGATCAGGTGATTGCGGCCCATGTGCTCAAACAAGCCAATTCCGCACTCTTCGGAGGCGAGCGTGAGATCAAAACGTTGCCCCTGGCCATTCAGCGCATTGGCTCTGACACAGTGACGAAACTCGTCTTCGCGCTTTCCCTGCAAGGGCTGCGCAGCGAAAACGATATTTTTCTCAGCCAAAAGAAAATGCTCTGGAAGCATTCTTCCGCCTGCGCTTTGTTTGCGCGCTTCATCGCGCTGCCGCTCAAAATGGATCACAATCTCGCTTTCCTTTGTGGCCTGATGCAGGACTTCGGGAAAATCGTGCTGCTGTCGGTGATCCAGGAAGTCGCCGCGCAGGAGGCGAGAACCGACCTGCTTTCGGAGGAGACGGTGGAAAAGATTCTGGACACCTATCATCCGATGGTCGGAAGTCTGGTGGGAGAAAAATGGGCGCTGCCTTCGCAGGTCGTGGCCGCGATGGCGTATCACCGCTCGCTCAGTACGCAGGGAGAAGCGCTGCTCTATGCGGCCATTGCGAACCTGAGCGACGTCATGGCCCTCAAGTTAGGAAATTTGACAGAGGAGGAAATCGCCACGCTGCAAGCAGACGATGACGCAATGCATGCGATGACCGAGGAACTCGTGTTGGCTCCGGCCAACAAACACCTGGGATTGAATATCGCGCAGTTGTCCGAACTGCTGGCACGCGCGCCGGAGTGTTTGCAAGCCGCTCAGGAATTCTTGGTCATTTGATTTTGTCTCGCTGGGGTGAAGGTTAAAGACAAAACGGGTGGAAGAAAACGCACGCTTCTTCCACCCGCCACAGAATCCGCTACTTCATCGCAATCACGCCATCATCGCTCAACGTCACGCGCGTTTTGCTCTTGAGCGCGAGGTTGGCCAGATGCGGCCCCGTCACGGCGTTGTGACCGACTTCGACGGGCGCGTTCGGTTCTTTGCGCGAGCGGATGCAATCGAGGAAATTCGCCACGTGCGGATCGGTCGGGATGCCGCCTTTGAAATCGTGCGTCGTTGCGGGCGGAATGCTCGGACGTTTCCAGACTTCCGGGTATACCCGATAGCCGTCGTCGTCGAGCACCATCGTCGCTTTCTTGCCTTGAATCGTAATCTTCCACGCATCTTCGTACGAATTCGCGTAGCACAGCGTCCACGTCGCCATGAACTTCGGATACTCGAACACCGCGCTGAACGTGTCGGGCACATCGCCGAACATGTGAATCGTGTTCATGCCCTGACAGACAGCGGATTTCGGCGGCTTGCCATCGTTGCAGAGCCATTGAATCACGTCCATCAAATGCGTGCCTTGATCGGTCATGTGACCGCCGTTGTAATCGAAGAAGCTGCGCCACGAGAAGAAGCGCGGCGGCTCCGGTTGGGCATAGCGTTTCTTCGCTGGGCCTTGAAACCGCTCCCAATCGAGCTTGCCCTTGAATGACCAGCGGGTCGGGTCTGACGGACGATTCCAATACCACTGCGCACGGGCAATCGCCACTTCGCCGAGCACGCCGTCATCCACCAATTTCTTCGCCGCGCGCACCATTTCCGAACTCCGGCGTTGCATGCCAACCTGCACGATTTGCTTCGTGCCGCGCACGCCTTTGACAATTTTTTGCCCCTGCTCAATCGTGAGCGCAAAGGGTTTCTCCGTGTACACGTCCTTGCCCGCCGCGACCGCATCCAGCACCATTTGCATGTGCCAGTGATCGGGCGTCGCGTTCAGGATGGCGACGATGTCTTTGTTGGCAAGCAGTTCGCGGTGATCGAACGTCGCCTTCGCGCCTTCGCGGGAAAGCTTCAACGCCGCAGCTTGATACGGTTCATACACATCACAGACGTGAATGAATTCGACCTTGTCTTTGCCGACGCTATTGAAGGTACCCATCACGCTGCGCCCGCGTCCGCCGGAGCCGATGATGCCCATTTGAATGCGATCATTCGCGCCCAGTACACGCGAATAGGAAGCCGCCGTGAGCGCGCCTGCCGCGCCAGCTTGTTTGATGAACGACCTGCGAGAATTTTGCTCTGCCATAAACTGTGACCTCCGTAATGTGTAAAGCCGCTCTTTGCAACCTCGGCTAGAGCGGGTTTGCGATTTGTAGTGTTTGCTCAACGATAAGTGATGTGTCCATATCTTCACTGAAAAGTGTAGACGCGCCAGACAACAAAGCTGTTGCAACAAGTATGCTGTCCCAATACGAAAACCTGTATTTATCGCGCAGATCAGATGCTTTCAGTAAAACATCCTGAGTGAGTTCTGCGACTTGATACCTGGCGTAAAACGATTCGATAATTGGTTTGATGTCAGCTTCCGGGAGCTTCGCCTTTTTCAATAGGTTGACGCAAACCTCATTGATAACCTGTGTGCTAATGAGAATGTCATTGGCATACTGGTTGATGACTGCTTGCGCTTTGGCCGCCTTCACCGCATCTTGCTTAGCCATAAAAGCATAAAGCCAGATATTCGTATCAACGAAATACAGTGGTGAACTAGGGGCGGTCATAAATCTCGTCTCGCGTCATAGGCTCAAAATCTTCCAATTGAATTGGGTTCGCAAGCAATTTGCCGATTGCATCGTCAACCCTTCCCTGTGGTTTTTTGGGCTTGTCTTCGGTCAGGACAATGACGCGAACCGGGCCGAGAATCTGCCCTTGCAGTTCGGGCGGAATTGCGATGCTGCCATTTTCGACGATGGTGTGGAATTCAACGGCATTCATAAAACGCTCCTTCAAACGGCTATCATCGTAGCAAAAAAAGACTGTAAAGCAATCGTATCACGGCGATTTCGGCTCGCTCGTTTTGAAGACGCGATAGAGGTAATAAAACGACGGAAACAGCAACACTGTCCCCGCGAGCAGCGCGATCCACACCAATCGCAATGTCACGACCGGCGCAGCGGCATTGTGAATCGTGAAATCCGCAACGACCAAATACGGAAATTGCGCATAGCCCCAGCCCCATAAAATCAATGTCACTTGCAATGCGGCATAGATGCGCGCGGCACGAAAGCGACGTTGCCACAACTTCACGATGGCTCCGACTGCCGCGCCCGCCGTAGCGATTTGCAGCGGCCATGTCCACCAATTGCGGCTCAACTCTTGCCGGATTACGGGTGCGCCCGTGCCCGAAAGCAAATACACAAGCAACGCCATCACGCCCGCCGCTCCGGCAGCCACCAACGCCCGCGCACGAAAATCATCTTGCAACGCGGTGTCAGGCGCTTCGACCGTCAAATACACCGCCGCCAAAAACGCGAACAACACCAACGCGAACACGCCGACCGCCAACGAAAACGGCGCGAACCACGACATTACAAACCCGGACGTCAACACACCATCGCGGAATTGAATCGCGCCGGACGATAACGCACCGACGGTGATGCCGAGCCAAATCGGCGTAATCACACTCGCCATCGCAAACACGCTGCCCCAGCGTCGCTGCACGTCATCGGTTTTCTTGTCATAGCTGCGAAACGTGAACGCCGAGCCGCGCAACACAATGCCAATCAACATCGCCGTCAACGGAATGTGCAAGGCCGTCGAGATCGCCGCAAATGCAGACGGAAACGCCGTAAACAAAATGACGATCACCAAAATCAACCACACGTGATTCGCTTCCCAAATCGGCCCGATGGCGTCGGCGATGAGTTCGCGCTGCGCTTTTTTGCGCGGCCCCCACGCCAACAAATCCCACACGCCGCCGCCATAATCCGCGCCGCCCATCAACGCATAAAACGTCAACGCAACCAGCATCACACCCGCCAGAATAATTTCGAGGGAAGGCATAGTTTTGATTACGCGAAGCGTTTGGAGTGCTGCGGCTTGAGGTAGCTTTGGTAGGGCTACGAATTCAAAAGCGATGTCGAGCCATCGCACTCCAAACGCTCCGCGCGTTGCTGTTCGTCAGTTCCTTCGGGCATCGCAGTTTCGCGGACTTGGCGGAACAGCAGCCACACGACGATCACGGACAAAAACACATAGAGCAGCGTGAACGTCACAAACGGAATTTGCAGGCCGGGCATCGGCGTCACCGCGTCCGCCGTTTTCACGATGCCGTAAATGATCCAGGGTTGGCGTCCGACTTCCGTGACCGTCCAGCCCGTTTCAATTGCCACAAAGCCGAGCGGCGCAGCCAGCACAACTGCCCATAAAAACCAACGTGAATTACACAAGGAACGTTTACGCCAGCGCAGCCACGCGGCCCACAACGCGACGAACATCATCGCCGTGCCTGCTGCGACCATGATTTGAAACGCAATGTGAACAATCGCAACCGGCGGCCAATGCTCGCGCGGAAATTCTTCCAGCCCTTTGACTGTGGCGTGCGGATCGTGAAAGGCCAGCAAACTCAGGGCGTATGGAATCTCAATCGCATACCTTGTCGTTTGTGTCGCCTCGTCCGGCCAACCGCCGAGCCGCAGCGGCGCGCTCTTTTCCGTTTTGAATTGTCCTTCCATGGCGGCAAGTTTCGCGGGCTGATATTTCGCTACGACCTGCCCAACAATGTCGCCGCTGATCGGCTGCAAAATCGCTGCGATGCCGCCGACCAGCAACGCGATTTCGAGCGCGTGGCGATGAAAGCTGCTGCGATAATTGCGCAGCAACAAAAACGCATGAATGCCCGCGACCGCGAAGCCCGTTGCCGCGTATGCCGCGAGCAGCATGTGAACCGTTTGCCCAAACGCCGCCGGATTCATCATCGCGGCGATGGGGTCAATCTCAACCGGCTGTCCGTTCTCCAACCGAAAGCCCGTCGGCGTGTTCATCCAACCATTGGCGATGACGACAAACAACGCCGAAGCCGCGCCGCTGGCTGCGACGACGACGCCCGCAAACAAATGCATGCGCGGCGAGACGCGATTCCAGCCGTATAAATAAATGCCGAGAAAAATCGCTTCCGTAAAAAACGCAAAGCCTTCGAGCGAAAACGGCATTCCGATGATCGCGCCCGCCCATTTCATAAACCCCGGCCACAACAAGCCGAGTTCAAACGACAGCACCGTGCCCGACACCGCGCCGACCGCGAACAAAATCGCTGTGCCTTTTGACCATCGTTTGGTGAGGGAAAGATAAGAAGCATCGCCCGTGCGCTGCCAGCGCCATTCGGAGAGCACCATCAATAACGGCATCGCCACGCCCGCCGCAGCGAAAAGGATATGAAAGGCCAGTGACATTGCCATTTGCGACCGGGCTGCGAGTAGGTCATCCATACCATTCTGATACGTGACATGAAGCCCAAGAGTTGCGAGGGAGAATCAATGACCCAGTTTATTCAAGCCGAGCGTTGGCACGTCGTGGAAGGATCGCCTTCCACTTCATAGCCCGCATTGATCCACGCGCTTGTGCCGCCGACGACATTGAACAGCGCGGTGAAGCCTTGTCGCGCCAACACGCTCGTCGCTGCCGTCGAACGATAGCCGCCCGCGCAAATCACGGCGGTCGGACGTTGCGGATCGAATGGTGACAATGATTCTTCTAAATGCGCGAGTTGGGCATTGATCGCGCCGTGTACGTGGCCTGTCGCAAATTCTGCCGGGCGGCGCACGTCTATGATTTGCAGCTCGGCGTGTTCTTCTAACTGATGCTGCAATTCATCCACCGGCATTTGCGCGATGCAAGCCACAGGCAAGCCCGCTTGATCCCACGCATACATGCCGCCGTCCAAATAGCCGCTGACGGTTTCGATGCCAACGCGCGCCAACCGCGTCACGGCTTCATCCACCTGATCGTGATCGTCGGCCACAAGCACGAGCGGCGTGCCGAGCGCGAGCAACGTTCCGGCCCACGAAGCGAATTGTCCGCCCAAGCCGATATTCAATGCGCCCGGAATATGCCCATTGCCAAACGCAGCGGACGAACGCACGTCCAATATCATCGCGCCTTGCTGCATCGTTTGTTGCACATCCGCAGGCGTTAACGCCGCCGGTCGTGGCAAGGCTTCCAACTCGGCTGCGCCTGTGCGATTGATCTCGACATCTTGCGGAAAATACGCCGGAACTTCGGGCAAATCGGTCGTCATCATCTTAACGAATTCGTCTTGCGGCATCGGCTTGATCGCGTAGTTGAATTGGCGTTGCTGCCCCATCGTGGACGACGTTTCTTTTGACATATTGCGTCCGCACAAACTGCCCGCACCGTGCGCCGGCCACACTTCGACAGCATCGTCCAACGTCATCAATTTGCCGTGCAAACTGTCATACAACATCCCGGCCATCTGCTCCGCCGTGAAGCCTTTCGAGCCGACCAAATCCGGGCGTCCGACATCGCCGATAAACAGCGTGTCACCCGTCAAAACTTTCGTGATCTGTCCCGCTTCTTCGACCAGAATGGAAATGCTTTCGGGTGTGTGACCCGGCGTTTCCCATACGCGCAACGTGATCGCGCCAACCTTGAATTCATCGCCGTCCTTCGCAGGCAAATGCACAAACGCCGCGTTCGCTTTTTGCCCGAAGATGATCGTGGCTCCGGTGCGCGCAGCTAACTCCTGATGCCCGCTCACAAAATCCGCGTGCAGATGGGTTTCGATGACATATTTGATTTTCAGCCCATTGGCATTGGCTTCCGTGATGTATTGCTCAACATCGCGCTGCGGATCAACCACGACCGCTTCGCCTTCCGAACCGATCAAATACGAAGCGTGTGCCAGACAACCGAGATAGAATTGCTTGAAGTACATCGCTCACTTCTCTTTCAAATACAGTTCCGGATTTTTCTTTACGGCCTCGCGGCAACTCGCACAGCAGAAATACACGGTCTTGCCGTTGATTTCGGCGCTGATGTTCTTGTCCACCGCTTCGCCCGTCACCGGACAAGTCGTCACACCATCGCCTTTGCCCAAGAATTTTTTCGGCTCAGCCTTAGCATCGGGCAGCGGATGTTCTTTGTGCATCGAAGGCATTCCCTCTTTGACAAATTCCGAAACACCGACCGCGTGCGCTTGAATCAATTTGACGACATACGGATCATCCGAAGTCTCGACGACCTGGATGCCTTTCGCCGTCGTCGTCAGCTCCATTTTGATTTTGTCGGCGTGTTTGAATAGCTCGGCAAACAGCGGGTCCCACATCCGAATCGGTTGTTTGTTCGCCAGCCGTTTGTACATTGCGGCAACGTGTTCTTTGATCATCGCCTGCACTTTCGGATCGTCAGATTCGGTGCGCGTCTCGACGCCCTTGTCAATGTTCCTGATGGTGCGCGTGATCTTCTTATGTTCGGTAAACAGCGCGTGAATCGTTTGCATATCCTGCTGCCGACCTTCGCCCATCATGCCGCCCATTTTGCCTTTGCCTTGTCCTTGATGCTGGCTGTGATCCTGCGCGTCAGCAGCGATTCCAAGCGCGATTACGAACAACAACGAAGCCACATGGACAATCCTGCTTCTGGTTTTGTGAATCATAAAAATTGCCTTTCTGTTTGTCCCAATGACCTAACCGAGCGCGGCGTGCAACCGTCGCACGATTTCCGCTTTGGGAGCCGCGCCGACGATGCGGTCTTTGACCTCGCCATTTTGGAAAATCAGCAAGGTCGGAATACTCTGCACGTGGTAGCGTGCCGCCGTCACCGGGTTTTCGTCAATATTCAACTTCGCCACGCGCACGCGCCCGGCCAATGCCTGCGCGAGTTGTTCGATGATCGGCGCAATCATCCGACAAGGCCCGCACCAAGCCGCCCACAAATCCACCAACACGGGCAACGGCGAATGTTCGACTGCTGCTACGAAATTTGCATCCGTCACCGTCAAAGGCGCAGCCGAAAGTGAGAGTCGCGTTTTGCAACGACCGCACACAGCATCACCTTGTCTGGCTTTTTCTGCTAAGACGCGATTGGTTGCGTCACATTCAGGACACGGAATCAATAACGTTTCTGCCATACCACTCTTGACTCTAAAACATTTCTTCAGCTTGCCGAACTGATCGCGGATTCTTCCTCCGGCAATTCCGTCGGGTTGATCGCGGGCAATTCCGTTGCCGACGGTTCATGCTTCTTGCGCTCGCTCAGATAATACAAAATCGGTACGGTCATGCGCGACAACAACAACGAAGCAATTTCGCCCGCCATCAACGAAATCGCCAAGCCTTGAAAGATCGGATCAAACAAAATCACAACTGCGCCCACGACCACCGCCGCCGCCGTCAACATCATGGGGCGAAATCGCACCGCGCCCGCGTCAATCACGGCTTCGGCCAGTGGCATTCCTTCTGCAATGCGCAACTCAACGAAGTCCACGAGGATAATCGAATTGCGCACGACGATGCCTGCGCCTGCGATGAAACCGATCATCGAAGTCGCCGTGAAAAACGCGCCCATCATTCCGTGCGCAGGCAAGATGCCGACGAGCGAAAACGGAATCGCCGCCATAATCGTGAACGGCGTCTTGAACGACTGAAACCAGCCGACGACCAAAATGTAAATCAGCACCAGCACTGCCGCGAACGCCAAGCCAAGATCGCGAAAGACTTCATACGTGATGTGCCATTCGCCGTCCCATTTCATCGCGTATTTGTCGGTCAGAAACGGCTGCGAGGCAACGTAGCGTTCGAGCGCGTAACCTTCCGGCAACTTCATTTTTTCAATCGCGTCATTCAAGCCCAACACCGCATAAACAGGACTTTCGACGCTGCCCGCAATGTCTGCCGTCACGTACGTCACCGGCATCAGATTTTTGTGGTAGATGTTTTTGTCGGCGGTCATTTGCTCAATGCTCACGAGTTCACCAAGCGGAACCAGATTGCCGCCGCGCCCCTGCACTTTGATTTGCTTCAAATCGTCAAGGCTCGAACGTTCCGCGCGCGGCAATCGCAGCGTGATCGGCACATCTTCTTTTTCGCGCGGCTGATGCGCGAGGCCGACATCCATCCCGGCAACCGCGAGGCGCAACGTATTCGCCACCTGTTCTTCGGACACGCCGTTGAGCGCGGCTTTTTGCTTGTCTACGACAAATTGAAATTTGGTTTGATCGTCTTCGACGTACGAATCCACATCTACGACGCCATCGGTTTTATCGAAGATGTCTTGAATCTGTTTGGCGATTTGCAGTTGGCGCGCATAGTCAGGGCCGTAAATTTCAGCGACCAACGTTTGCAGCACAGGCGGCCCCGGCGGGACTTCGGCAACTTTGATGCGCGCGTTGTATTTCTTCGCAATCGTTTGAATTTGGGGACGCACGCGCTTGGCGATGTCGTGGCTTTGCGCATCGCGTTCGTCTTTGCCGACGAGGTTGACTTGAATGTCGGCCATATTCGCGCCACGTCGCATGAAGTAATGCCGCACGAGGCCGTTGAAGTTATACGGCGAGGCTGTGCCGACGTACATTTGATAATTCACGACTTCGGGAACGGTGCGAATGGTTTCGCCGATTTCGCGCGTGACCGCCGCCGTTTGTTCAAGTGGCGTGCCTTCGGGCATGTCTACGATGACTTGAAACTCGCTCTTGTTATCGAACGGCAGCATCTTCACGCGCACGAGTTTTAATCCGACCAGCGCCATCGAAGCCAGCAGCAACACGACAACGCCGAGCAAGAATCCATAACGCCATTTCGGCACGCGAATCAGCTTGCCCATCACCACGCGATACAGCTTTGTCATCCGGCCTTCTTCGCCGCCTTCGTGTCCTCCGTGATGATCGCCGCTGTCGCGTTTGAGCAATCGCAACGAAGCCCAAGGCGTGACGATAAATGCCACCAGCAGTGAAAAGATCATCGCCGCCGTCGCGCCAATCGGAATCGGCTTCATGTACGGCCCCATCAAGCCGCCGACAAACGCCATCGGCAGGATCGCAGCGACCACCGCGAACGTCGCCAGAATTGTCGGGTTGCCGACTTCGTCCACCGATTCAATCGCAATGTCAACGAGCGAACGGCCTTTGTTTTGGGGCAAATGATAATGCCGCGCCATGTTTTCGACGACGACAATCGCGTCGTCTACCAAAATGCCGATGGAAAAAATCAGCGCGAACAGCGTGATGCGATTCAGCGTGTAGCCGTAGAAATAAAACACCGCCAGCGTCAGCGCCAACGTTACCGGAATCGCAATCGCCACAATCCCCGATTCGCGCCAGCCAAGCGTCAACCAGATCAACACTGCGACCGAGAAAATCGCAATCAGCATGTGCAGCAACAATTCATTCGACTTCTCGCTCGCCGTTTCACCGTAATTGCGCGTCGTTGTGATCGTCACATCCGACGGAATCAACGTACCTTTCAAATGCTCGACTTTGTCCAGCACGCTGTCGGCAATCGCAATCGCATTCGTGCCTTTGCGTTTGGCGATGGAAAGCGTAACCGCAGGGGCCGGTGGCTGGTGGCTGGTAGCTGGTGGCTGGTTCTTCGCCGCATCGCCAAAACCCATCATCACATAATCCGCAGGCTCTTCCGGCCCGTCCGTGATTTTGGCGACATCGCGCAGGTACGTCGGGCGACCATTGAAAACGCCGACGACCACGTTGCCAACATCTTCGGCATTTTTCAGGAAGCCGCCGCTTTCGACCAGCATTTCCCGGTTGCCGGAGGAAAATGCGCCCGCTTGCAGTTGTTGATTCGATTGCTGCAACATCGGCACAATCGTCGCAGGCGCAACGCTGAACGCAGCCATCCGCGCTTCGTCGAGCGTGACTTTCAATTGACGACGTTGCCCGCCGATAATCGTGATTTCAGAGACATCGTTGATTTCTTTGATTTGATCGTGGAGTTGCGCAGCAATGCGGCGCAGCGTGAAATGATCGTAGCGTTCGCTCGACAACGTCAGCGCCAGAATCGGCACATCGTCAATCGAACGCGGCTTGACGAGTGGTTGCGAAGCGCCCGGCGGAATCAAATCAAAGTTCGCCAGCATCTTTTGATTCAGCCGCACAATCGCGTCTTCTTCGTTTTGCCCGACCAGAAAGCGCACAATCACCATCGCCTGCCCCGGCATCGAAGTCGAATACAAATACTCAACGCCGGGAACTTCCCACAACAGCTTTTCCATCGGCTTCGTGACGCGCTCTTCGACCTCTTTCGCCGAAGCGCCGGGCATCTCGACAAACACGTCAATCATCGGCACGATGATCTGTGGCTCCTCTTCGCGCGGGAGCATCACGACTGCGCCGAGGCCAAGCAGGATCGAAGCGACGATGACCAGCGGCGTGAGCTTCGAGTCAATGAAAGCGCGCGCGAGTTTTCCGGCCAGGCCAATTTCTTTCATTGCACCTTTACTCCTTCTCGGTTGAGTGTTGTGCCGTCGGAAATAATTCGCTCGCCATTGCTCAAACCAGACAAGACTTCGACGCGCTCGCCTGTTTGCTTCCCAAGTGTAATCAAGCGCATCCGCGCGACGCCGGAAGCGTCCACAACATAAACGTAACTCAACTGCCCGCGCTGCACGATAGCTTTGTTTGGAATCGCCAACACTTCTCGTTCACCAGACACAAATCGCGCTTTGCCAAACAATCCTGACCGCAACAATGACTTGCCCAACAACTCAATTTTGACCGTATAACTGCGGCTCGCCGGATCAGCCATCGGAACAATCTCAACCACACGCCCGCTCATTTCTTCCTGCCCCAACGCATCAATCGTGACGAGCGCGTTCGCGCCCAATCGAATGTTGCGCAGTTGCGATTCTTCGACTGCCGCTTCTAACCGATAGTTGCTGTCTTCAATCGTCAGGAGCGGCGTACCCGGCGCGGCGAGCGAACCGACTTCGGTGTGTTTGGCGATGACGACGCCATTGATCGGCGCAGTGATGCGTGCGAATCCGATTTGCACCTGCGCGACAGCGACATCGGCTTGCGCGGAATCTATGCGCGCCAAGACCATATTTTTCCGGGCGACAAGCGATTGCAACATGCGGTCGGCGCGTTCGACTTCAACGACGGCGACTTTGTATTTCGTTTCGACTTCATCGAATTCCTGCGGGCTGATGGATCTGCGGTCGCGCAAAACCTGATAGCGTTTGAGCGTGGATTCGGCCAGAGCTTTGTTCGCCTCGGCGGCAGCTTTGGCGGACTCGGCGGCGCGGATGTTTTTGTCTACTTCATCCGTTCCGGTTTGGGCTTCACGCACGCCTGCTTGCGCGCGACTGACTTGCGTTCGTGCATCACGGTTGTCAATTTCGATCAGCGTTTGCCCCGCGCGGACACGGTCGCCTTCGCGCGCGTGCAGAGCGGTGATGCTGCCCACGATTTTCGCCGACAAGATAGTGCTTGTTTTCGCGCGCACTGTGCCGACGGCTTCGTAATAATCTGACGTAGACGAAGTGTTAACGACTTCGGTTTGAATGCCAGACACCGCCGTCGGCTTTTCGGTCGCGGCCTCTTGTTTCTTTTCGCAAGAGGCCGCGCTCAACACCAGAAGCGCAATCATCACGATGATGGAAAGTTTGGTTTTCATGGTAGTTTTCCCAATTATTTCGCCATCAACCCGGACATCACCTTCAAGCCGACTTCCATCCCCTTCCACGGCAAGCCCGCGTGAAAGGCATTGCCCGCGCCGAAACGCCACGGCAAATAAACGCCGAGCAACTTCTTGCCGATGCGCCAGAGCGGCGACGAACCGACTTTGTACAAATTCTGTGCGTCGGGGCGAACCTCAATCGGCTTGTCAGGATTGCCCGTCAAGCGCAGCGGCACTTGCGCGAACGTCGCTTTGTCGAATTGCTCCATCACGCACATGCTGACGGGGTCGAAATCCACGGTCGGCTTCTTGCCTAAGATTGCTGCGGACAGATGATCGGCTGCCGCATCGGATTGCAGGAACGCGAGGAACGCTTGTTTGACGGGGAAATCGCCCGCGTCGCCAACGGCATAAATTTCGGGATGCCCGATGACTTGGCGGCTGACCAGATCGGTCTTGAGGAAACCACGATCATCGCTCGGCAAACCGGGGAACGGCGTCGAAGCGATGTACGGCGGGAACGACACCAGCAAGTCATACGGCAAGGTCGCGCCGTTGCGATAGACGACTTGATTCGCTTCCACTTTCTCGACGGCGAACTGCGTGTAGCCTTTGATTTTGCGGCGCTCAAACTCGTCGGTCACAACGTCGTGCAACCGCGGGCCGAAGGCTTGAATAAAGCTGTTTTCGTACGTTGACCAGGTGATGTCTATGTTGTTGCGCACGCCTTTCGCGCGTCTCAACCAGGTGTCGAGCATCATCACCATTTCATACAACGGGCCAGAGCATTTGTTGTTCGGCGGCACGAGGAACAGCACCTTGCGCGTTTGCCCGGCTTTCGCATCTTCCACCAATTTGCCGTATGCCTTTTGCAGCCGCAGCATCGCGGCAGGCGTCCAGATAGTTTCGGCATATTCGGTCAAGCCCGGAACCTCTTCAGGCCGCATTCCCGCGCCTGTCGCAACGACCAGATAGTCGTAGCTGAACTCGTTGGAATCCGCTTTGACCTTTTTGTTGACGGGATCAATCTCGCGGGCGCGCGCTTGTACGAACGCGATGTTTTTGCGTGCGGTTGGCGCGTGTAAATCTATCTTCAATTCGTTCGGATCGAGACCGAACGGAATGTAAATCGTGTTGGGTTTGAAGAGGAAATGATCCTGATCGGAAACCATCGTAATGTCGGCTTTATCGGGCAAATTTTTGCGC
>CAZWAK010000059.1:0-40569 GCA_964631865.1 uncultured Heliobacteriaceae bacterium
TCTTGCAGGAATTGCCTTCGGACGACGCGGCACTGTTCCTCGAAAAATTTCCCGATGACGTGCGCGAACGGTTGCTCGATTTGATGAAGATCGAAGCCTCGACCGACGTGCAGGAACTCTTGAGCTTTGCCGAATACACGGCGGGTCGCATCATGACGCCCGACGTGTTCGCGCTCAATGAAGAACTGAGCGTGGGCGAGGCCGTCTCGGCGATTCAAAAGGCGAGCAGCGATATTGAGTTGGTGTTTTATTTGTATATCGTGGACGAGCGCAGCCACTTGGTCGGCGTGGTCAGTCTGCGGCAATTGTTGCTCGTGCCGCCCACGACGCCGCTCAAAAAAATCATGCACACCGACGTCATCAGCGTGCGCACCGAAACCGACCAGGAAGAAGTGGCCCGCATCGTTGCGCGCTACAATTTGCTCGGCGTCCCCGTCGTAGATGAAGAAAACAAACTGGTCGGCGTCGTGACGGTGGACGACGTGCTGGACGTGATCCGCGAAGAAGCGACCGAAGATATTTATGCGTTGGCCGGTGTCAGTTCCGATGACAATGCGTTGAGCGCGCCGATTCGTTCCGTGCGGCTGCGCTTGCCCTGGTTGCTCATCAATTTGGCAACCGCGATTCTGGTTTCGACCGTCGTCAATTTGTTTGTGGGGACGATCAAGGAAGTGACTGTGCTGGCGGCGCTGATGCCGATTGTCGCGGGGCTGGGCGGCAATGCAGCGACGCAAACGCTGGCCGTCATCGTGCGCGGCTTGGCGCTCGGCGAAGTGACGTGGGACAACAGTCGTCGCGTGATTTTCAAAGAGGCGATGGTCGGCCTCGCCAATGGGTTGATGACCGGGATGGTGGCGGCAGTGATCGTGTGGCTCTGGTATGGCCCGACGATGAAGATGGCGCTGATCGGCGGCATCATCGCGCTGGCGATGCTCAACAACGTCTTGATCGCAGGCGTGGTCGGCACGCTGGTTCCGATTATTCTCAAGCGGCTGAAAGCGGATCCGGCCTTAGCCTCAACCGTGTTTGTCACCGCGTGTACGGATGTCGGCGGCTTTCTTTCGTTCCTCGGCCTGGCCACGTTGCTGATTCGGTATCTGGCCTAACCCTTCGCTTATGGACTCTTCGCTTTACCTCGTCGTTGGCGCAGTTGTGTTGCTCATCGTTGGGTGGGTGATTTTCAAATTCTTCACGCGCCTGCTCAAGCACTTTATCTTCGCCATCGTTTTGGGCGTGACCGTCGCGCTGTTGTGGTATCGGCCTGACTCCACGCGCCCCGATCCGAACATCGGCAAATTCGCGTACGGCGTGAATTCGGGGAATTTTCTCGGCGTGATCGTCGCCAACGACAAAGACGACGGCAGTTGGATCGTAGAGAAAAGCGGCATGAAAATGAAGTACCCCAAAAGCAAAGTCGTTATCAAAGACAAATAACCCGTTGGTGGTCGGTGGTCGGTGGTTGGTGGTTCGTTGCTGCCAGCCACCGACCACCAACCGCCGACCACCCGCAGTTATGGCTGTTTGGTCAGCGAGATGGTCAGATTCATCAAACTGCCCGCAGGCACGGCCACCATCCGTCGCCAGCGTTGATAGCCGGGCTTCTTGATGACCACTTCATACTCGCCTTCGGGCAGGCGAATGGTCGCGGGAGCGTGACCGACGAACTTGGCTTCGATCCAGATTTCAGCTTCTTCGACATCTACTTTGAAATTCACCTGCGTGCTGTTTTTGCGCGAAGAGATTTGGAATTTTTCCGCGTCCAGCGGCAGATCGCCGTTGACGTACGCCGTCACAAACGTGCCTTTGGGAATCGTGAGGTCTTTGCCTTTGATTAAGAGCACCAATGGAGCCGCAGGCAGGAACACCATACTCACGGCAGTTGCTGCCGTCGTGACTGTCCCGACGCGGCTGCCGTCAACGGCGGTATTGACGGAGCGCAACGGAACTCGTGTGCCGTCCGCGAGCAACACCGCAGTCAATTGCACTTCCAGCTTGCCCGTGCGTCCCATCCGTCGTTTTGGCACGGCTTCGGTCACAGTTCCTATGGCCACTGCGCCTTGCGGAATGATCACTTTTTCGTGCAGTTCGACATCTTCGAGCACTTCAAAATCTACCGTTGCCCCAAGCTGTTCGCTGGCCGAAGACAGGTCGCGCATCAGCTTCAATTTGACGGGCGTGCCGTCAAGCAGCACGAACGCGGCGTTGGTCGGCGTCACGGGCTGAACTTTGGGGCGCGAGCGATTTTCTTCTTCGGGAAATTTCAATTGCGCCCACACTTCGGACGTACAAAACAGCACGAGGCTCAGCCCAATCCAGACGGCGCGCAGCTTCAATGGGGGGAGAACGTCAAGCATAGGTTAATGAGTCATTCGTTGTGGCGCGATTTGGCAAATCGCGGCGCTTGAGCAAGCTGGGCCGCGATTTGCCAAATCGCTTTACGTCGGATTCTTTCTGCCTGCCACTCATTTATCGCTGGCTTTTTGCAGCACGAGCAAAAAGCGTTCGAGGTTCGTCACGTCCATCAACTCGAACCCGGACTGCTTCAACTCCTGAATGTGTTTGTTCGTGCCGGTGTCCGTGAGTTGCGTGAGCAATTTGGTTTCGTATTTGGAGGCGGTTCCGCCACTGAGCTTCTTTTCAAAAATGGCAGCCAATCCGCCGCCGCCCGTGCTGGTGGCGCGATACGCAAAGCCCGCGACGCTCATCTCGTTCATTTCTTTTTCCATCGTATTCACGCGGTTCGTGCCGAGGACTTTGTATTCGTGCTGCGCGGTTTTAATTTTCGGATCACGCACCATCAGCGTGACCAACCCCGGTGCGGCGTAGAAAAATTCATAGCCGTCTTTCGCCGCCTGATTCATCTCTTTTTCCAGCGTGCCGCGTTTGAAAGTGGTCAGCACCTTGTATTCGCGCCCCATTTGCGCGGCAGGCGTTTCACGATTGCGACCCAGAATCATCGTCAATTCGTAGGGCGAACCCGCCATAATGCCGAACATTTGTTGCTTCACGGAACGATCTTCGCTGCGCGTGAAGCCCATCGGCACGTAGCCTTGCGAAGCGGCTCCTTCCATTTCTTTTTGCAGCGTGGATTCTTTTTTCGTGTTCAGAAACAAATATTCGGAGCGCGCGCTTTTCTGCCCGGCTTCGCGTTCCAGCACGATCAACGTTTCGCCGCCAATGAACACGCGGCTCGTCTCGATGATGCCGCGAAAATCGTAGCCTTCGCTGACCGCCGTTTTGAATTCATTTTCAAGCGTGCCGATGCGCGTGGCGGCCAGGACTTTGTATTCGTAGCGCGCTTCGCTGTTGAGCGGCTTTTTCAGTAACGCGCCCATCGTGCTGCTGCCGTACGCTTTGGGCAGCAGCAACAAACGCCAGCCCTGGGCGGCTTGCTGATTCAACTCTTTTTCCAGCGTGCCGGAAGCTTGTGTGTTGAGGAAGAAATATTCCGATTCGTTGTTGGCGGGTTGCGCCCAGCCCAAAGTGACGAACAGGGCGAGCAGAAAAACATTGCGTGAAAGTGTATAGATCATAGTTTTTTCGCGGGCACAGAGGTTAACGATTAACAACATCAAAGAAGCGTAGGGGGTGACTGGCGGAGGAAAAACTATACCGAGCCGCTGCCCGATTGCAAGCGAAAAATCCGCGCGACGAGTGTCTGCGGAACAGGGCTAAGGCGTATACAATCGCGTGCTTCGATTGTAGCGCCAGCCACCCGTGCCAGCGAATCCAATTGTTGTCGAAGTTTTGTTTGGTGAGTTGGCGCAAGAGCAATTCCGCGTCGCCGTAGTGATTGAAGGTCGGAAAGCGCAGCAATTCGACCAAGCCCGGAAGCGCGCTCGCGTCTTGGCGACGTTCGAGTTCTTTCGCGGCGTCACGACGAGTTTTGCCTTCGCGGCTGGTCAATCGTCCGAGCAGATTGACGATGGGTTCAGTTGAGAGGCTGGATTGTGTTTGCCCACTTGCGTGTGGGAGTGAAAGCACAGGCGATTTTGCAAACGCGAAACATCATTCCCCTAACTGCTGCAAGATCGCTTCATAAACCTGTTGCGGAATCCCAAACCCACGTTGGCGCATTTGATCCAAGTGTGGTCTGGCAACAGTGATGAGCGCGGCTTCGGCCAGAAGCTGAATGACGTGGGGGGCGTCAATCGAAGCGACGCCAAACCGCTGTGCGCGCCGTCATAAAGCTTCATCCCCCGTGAGTAAAAAAACGTCGGGAGTGGTTGCTTGTTGTTCCAATGCCAGCGCGAGGACGTGGCGGTCTGCTTCCTGTTTGATAAAAGCCACTCGCGCTTCTGTGGCTGCGTCGGGTTGACTCTCCGTTAACCAATTTCCCCGGGCAGATTGCAACGCGGATTGAGAAATCGTGTCGGTAATCTCCGCAACCACTGCCGAGGGAACATAAACTTCTGTGAAGAGTTGCTGTAGCAGCGCAAAGCAATCAGCTTTAGCCAAGCCGATGATTCCGTTAGCATCAAGAACCGCGACAGTTGGAGTGGTCATGGCTGAAGTAAAGGACGCCTTGCTAAAGTCTGCCGCAACCTCTGAAGCGCAGTCGGGTCTTGCTCAAAACGCGAAACGCCCAGGTCTCTCTCGGCGAGCAATTGCAGATATTGTTCATACGTTACGCCCAAGACAGCAGCCGCTTCGCGCACTGTCAAATCACCTTGTTGCTGCAAGGCCAGCACGAACGATTGTCTGGCAACGGCTTCGGCTACGCGCAGACTTTGCTCGGAAACAGCGTCGGGCACTTCGACTTGAATCGCTAAGAGTTTCGACATAAAACTTACCTCCCGCCAAGCTTACCAATGCCTTAGCCGGAGAACAAGCACATAAAAATCAGGCGGAGCAACTGGTGCGTCGCTCCGCCTGAAGGGTGAACTGCTCCTTCCAATTAGAACCCGATGCGAGCGCCAAATTGGATGAAGCGTGGTTGATTGGCCTGTTGTGTCAATACGCCGAACGCACGCGGGTTGGTGATGTTCAAGCCGCCGGCGGCATCGGTGAATTGCACGGTGTTGAAGGCGTTGGTGAAATCCGCCGAGAGACCGAAATTGATCTTTTCGGTGATCTGGAATTTCTTCTGCAACGACAAATCCACGTTCCAACGCGGCAAGCCACGCACGACGCCACGTCCGTGCCGCGTGTCCTGACTCAAACTGACGCGCCGGAAGCTGTTGAAGACCTGCTCGGGGTTCGAGAAGATATTCAGCCCCGTGCCGCTGCCAGCCGCGTTTGTGCCGATGTTGTTCGAGCCATTGACGCCGCGATTGATGCCCGACGTGACCGCGCCGCCGCTGGTTTGAATCAAGCCGACCGGATTGCCGAACAGCGAAGCCTGGCCGAATTCCTGCCCGGTTCCCTGGATGAATTCAAATGGCAAGCCGCTGGATGCCGTCAGGATGCCGGACATTGACCAGCCGCCGAGTACGTTGTCCAGCCAGCTTCCTGACGAGAAGCGTTGGCCTTTGCCGAACGGCAGTTGATAGAACCAGTAAGCGTTCATAATGTGCCGCCGATCAAACAACGACGGGCCGTAGTCGTAATCAGGGTCGTAGGCGTTGACGAGCGAACCCAGATTGCTTTGATTGAAGCCGCGATTGTCGAGCGATTGCGACAGCGTGTAATTGAACCCGACCGTCACGTTCTTCGAGCGTTTTTGTAGCGAGATGAACCCGGCGTGGTAATTCGAGCGACCGAGGTCGGTGATCATGTAGAGCACTTCGACCTGATTGCGCGACAGCACGGGGCCGGTCACGAACGAATTGTTCAGGTTGGCAAACAGCGTGTAGACCTGACCGAGACTGATCTGCGAAGAGAAGCGGCTGACCACGCCTGCCGTACAACTGGTGTTCGGCGCGGCGCAGAAGCTGCTGCCTCTGAGCATATTCTCGAACCAGGGTTGCGCGGTGACGGCTGTCCCGCCACGCACCGACGCGGCAACCGCGTCGTAGGCTTGCGCGAAAGTCTGGTTCGCGCCCGGCGCTTTCATGAAAATCGGCACCTGGTTCAAGTCCAAGCCCTGATACAAGCCGCGCGCGGCGCGTCCCACATAGCCTGCCTCGAACACCATCCCGCCGCCCAGTTCGCGTTGATAGGTCAGGTCGAAGGAATGGTTGTGCGCGACTTTGCGGCGGGCATCAATCTGGAACGACAACGTCTCGAACACGCTGTTCGCGCCCGTGACTGTGCCGGGGCCGCTCAGCCCGGGAATGATCGGCACTTGTGCTGTGCCCACGGCGGGCAGCGGCACGGAACTGCCGTCCACCCCGATGCGGAAGGCATTCGCCGGATTGGTTTGTGCGCCGGTGCAAGCGCCTGCCGAAGTCGGGCCGGTACAACTCAACACGTTGCCGTAGCCGATGCCGAGAATCGGAATCATCACGATGCCGACGCCGTTGATGCGGTCATAGGCCAGCGAATAGCCGCCCCGCACGACGGTCTTGTTCTGCCCAAAGACTTTACCCATCAGTCCTTCGCGGAACGACGGACTCCAGGCTACGGCAAAGCGCGGGCCGATGTTGTTGTAATCGGGGTCGTAGACGTAATCACGTCCGGTTTGGGCAATCGGCAGCACGCCGAGACGCGGATTGTAGGCCGTGCCGGCTTCCGCCGCCGCTTTGCGTCTGGCGAGAAAGTCTCTGGTCTCGATGATGTTTCCATCCGCCGTCAGCAGCGTTTGCTTTTTCAGGTTTTCCGTCGGCGGTTGTTGGATGTTCCAGTTCACGCCGTAGCTGAAGGTCAACGACGGGCGGAAGCGCCACGTATCGGTGGCGTAGGCTTCGTAGGCTTTGACATTGACGTTTTCGCGCAGCGGCGTGCCGGGCGCTTGCGGTTTCAGATCGCCGTCGCGCGTCAACAACACGGCGGCGCGATCCATGATGCCGAGCGTGGCCGCGTACAACTTGTCCCAATTGGCAATGTCGGACGACTGGATGCAATTGGTGGTCACGCCTGCGCCGCAAGTGGCCGGACGATTCGCCGCCGGAATGACAGCGAAGTTGCCGTTTTCGATTTGATAGACCAACGAGGTCAAGCCGCCCACGACTTTGTCATCGCGTTGATGGAAGAAATTCTGGTTCAGATATTTGCCACCGAAATTGAAATTGTGGCTGCCTTTGATCCAGGTGAAGTTTTGCGAGAAGTTGTAATCCTTGCCGTTCCAGATGCGACCACGCGCGTTTTGCGTGTCCACATTGATCGGCTCGTCAAGGAACGAGTTCACGCCTTCGCCCGCAATCGCCAGCGCCGCCGCCGTGCCGGTGACTTGCGCGGCGGGTTTGAAGGTCGCCCATTCCCACCAATGGCGCAGGTAGTTGAAGCGCGTTTCGCTGATCAACGTCGAGGTGATTTGCCCCGTCACGCCCGTGACCAGGTAACGCGGTTCGAGCGGGCGCAGCGCTGTCGCTTTGTTCGCGCCTTTGGTGATGTCAATTTGCGACAAGTCGGCGGAGCGCGTGCGACCGTAACGGAACGCACCGTCAAAGCGCCATTTCTCGTTGAAGTTGTGATCGAGGCGCGCGACGGCGAATTCTTCTTTCAGCGTGAACGGAATGTTAGCGCGATAGCCGATGAAGTTCAGCCCATCGCCTGCCGACGGATCGTTGCCCGCCGGGAGCAAATCCCACACGGCGCGGACGACCGGCGAAATGCCACGATTGCGCGGATCGCACGCGCCGCCGACGCACGCCGTCGAAGTCGCCAGGTTGTAACTGATGATGTTGTTCGACGCATCACGGAAACGCAGAATGCCTTGCCGCAACGTGTCGGTCGGCACGTTGCGCAGCCGCTGTCCGGTTTGCGGGAAGCGACGACCTTCGTAGTGCCCGAAGATGAACGTCTTGTCTTTCCAAATCGGGCCGCCGAGCGAGAAGCCGTAGCGGTTATCTTTCAACTCCGGCTCTTGCACTTTGTGGCGCGCGGTCGGATCGGTGATGGTTTGACCGAGCGTGCGTTTGTTCGTCCACGACGCCGCATTGAGCGCGTCGTTTTGATGATACCAGTAGATGGAGCCGTGTATTTCATTCGTGCCACGTTTCGTGACCATGGCGACTTGCGCTCCGGCAGAACGGGCGAACGCCGCGCCGGAGTTGTTCGTTGCCACGCGGAATTCTTCGAGGCTTTCGGCAGGTGTAGGCACAACGCCGCGCGGTGTCGCGACAAAGCCGGAGTTGTAGCCGCCGGTCGCTTCGGTGTTACTGGTTGCGTCGCCGCCGTCGAGCATAAACGTGTTCTGATCGCCGCGCGCGCCTGCGACCTGGCCGCCCGTGTTATCGCCCGTGCCTGCGGCAGCGGGCGACACCATCGGCTGCAACAGAATCAGCGAGGTCGTGTCGCGGTTCAGCGTCGGGATTTGTTTCAAGGCTTCGCCCGAAATCACATTGCCGACTGTTGCATCGGTCTTTTGCAATTCCGCGCCGATGCCTGCGGTGACTTCGACCACTTCGCCGACGCTGCCGACTTCGAGCGTCAGGTTGAGGTCGTAGTTTTTACTGATGTCCACTTTGAAGGCTTGAATGACGGCTTGGCGAAAGCCTTTCATTGTGGCGGTGATTTTGTATTCGCCCGGCAACACGCTGGGAAACGTGTATTGCCCGGCATCATTGGTCGTGACTTTGCGGGACTGGTTGGTGGCCGCATCCGTCATCTCGATTTCCGCCCCGGCAATGATCGCGCCGGTCGAGTCTTTGATCGTACCCGACACTTGCGAATTTTGAGCAGAGACGGAAAGGGGGAACAGCACCAAAAGCGCAAACACGAGAAGTAAAATCTTGCGCATAAAGTAACCTCCGAAAAGTAAATCTGGGTTGTAGGGAATCTTTGGCCTACAGCAAAGACCAAAGGCTGAGACCGCAGGCCGCTGACTTGGGTCTCAGCGCCGAATCGAAACTTTCATCTCAGCAAGGCTAGTTCAGTCTTTTGAATTTCTGCCGGTACAACATATCTCGCGAATCTCCAGAGATTGCCGTCAGAATTGATGGATGGGCGAATTTATACGCCTGCGCGCTAGGGCGAGTCAATGAAGGAACGATAGTTTGGTGGAAATACGGAATTTTGGATTCTACGGAGAAGTGGAAGAACCACGATGTTTTGTCCGGTCAGGGCAGCGCGGGCAACACGCCGCCGCGACATTCGCCGAAGCCGATGCGCCGAAAACCTTCGCGTTCGCAGTAGCCGCGCAGAATCACTTCGTCGCCGTCCTGCAAAAACGCCCGTGTTTCGCCCGTGGGCAGTTGAATCGGCTCCGTGCCGCGCCACGTCAATTCGAGCAAACAACCGCGCGCGTCTTTCGTCGGGCCAGACACCGTGCCGCTCGCCATCAAATCGCCCGCCCGCAAATTGCAACCGTTGCTCGCGTGATGCGTCAGCATTTGCGCAAATGTCCAATACATCTCTTTGAAGTTGCTGTGACTGAGCTGGAGCGGCGCAATCTTTTGCGCGCGCATTTGTGCCGAACTGAGCAGCACTTCGAGTTGCAAATCAAAGCCGCCCTGCGCTTCATTCGCGGCGGAAAATAAATACGGCAGCGGTTGCGGATCGTTTGCCGCACGCGGACAAGCCGGGACACGAAACGGCGCGAGAGCTTCGAGCGTGATGATCCAGGGCGAAATCGTCGTGGCAAAACTCTTGGCCAGAAACGGCCCCAACGGTTGATATTCCCACCGTTGCAGGTCGCGCGCTGACCAATCGTTCACGAGGCATAACCCGAAAATATAGTCTTCCGCTTTGGCAATCGGGATTGCCTCGCCCAGCGGATTGTTTTGCCCGACGAATAGCCCGACTTCCAATTCGTAATCCAGCCACTTGCTCGGCCCAAAACTCGGCTGATTGTCGTCGCCCGCCGTTTGCCCGCACGGACGGCGAATGTTTGTGCCGCTGATGACGATGGACGACGCGCGTCCGTGATAGCCGATAGGCACGTGTTTGTAATTCGGCAGCAGCGGATTGTCCGGGCGAAACATACTGCCGACATTCGTGGCGTGATGCAGGTTGCAGTAAAAGTCCGTGTAATCGCCAATCGTGGTCGGCAACTGCATTTGTACTTCGCTTTGGGGATACAAAAATTCTTCGACCTGGGCACGTTGGGAACTGCCCGCGCGTAACAAACGACTGAGGCGTCCGCGTAAATCTGACCACACTTCCGGCTCCCACAGCATCAGCATTTCCAGCGATTCCAGCGCGCAGGCATCGGCAATGACATCGGTCACATTGTCCGCCCACAACGCTTCGGACGTCGCATTCAAATCCAGCACCTGATCGCCAATCGCCACGCCGAGGCACGGCAATTCGTCATCGTCCAGCGCGAACACGCCGAGCGGCAAGTTTTGCAGCGGGAAATCGGTGGTGGGATCGTTGGCGGATTCGACCCAACTGGTCAAATTGGGGTCGTGCGTTTCGTTGAGGGAATAGGTCATAAGTAAGTGTAAAGCGATTTGCCAAATCGCTCGTTGGTGCGGGAAAGGGCCGCGATTTAGCAAATCGCGTTACGACGCCAGACCCAAATAGGTTGGCTCAATTACTTAACAAGTGCAGCGCCTGCAACTCCGTGATGGGTTCGTCGAAGGAACACGAGCCGATGGCCGTCACAATTTGATGCCGCGCCAGCGCCAATTGCTCCAGCGTGAGCCGTTGTCGTCGCCATTGCGCGCCTTCGTCGTCAAAGCTGAACGCGGCGGGCGAGGATTCGGCCAACAGCGCGCGGACTTCTTCTGCGCCGTAGTCAAAGCGCGCAAAGGCTGTGGCGAGCAGCAGATTGAGGAAGCCGTTCATCGTGCCGCTTTCCGCATTTTTGTCGTAGGTCAATTGGTACTCGCCGCGCAACGGATGGTGCAGCCCGGCAGTAGCTTTGAATTGCACGCGCATTTCCGCACAGAGGCTGATAAAACGTGCCAACGCCTCCAACGCCGGAAACGCTGTGCGCGTCACGCCGCCCGTGCGAACTTTGGCGCGCGCCCGCGCGGCACTGATGGCTTTGAGCAAACCCGTGGGATCAGTGGCGATGGGGATTTCAAAATAGGCAGAGAGCGAACGCGGAATCAGGTACATTGCGCGCTGAATGTTTTCGACGGTTTCGACTTTGAGTTCGAGCGTGTCTACAACGGCTGCGCCTGCGTTTTCGTCGCGCGCGTGGAAAAGGTTGAATTCGACAATCTCGTCCAAATCCGTCATCAAATTGCCGCTGCCGATGGCGCTGAGATGCCAGGGGTAAACGGGATTGCCACGCGGCAGCAGCGCGGTCGCCGCGTCTTCAAATTCGCCCAATCGTTTGACGGGCACCAGAAATCGTCCGAGTAAGGCGGCGTGTGGGCCGGCGCGATAAGTCGCGTAGTGGCGCACCGCCGTGTGCATATCCAGTGAAGCAGGGGGAAAGAGGCCGGCATAGTCAATCACCCCCTCAAGCAGAATCCGTATTGCCTTCATAGCCGTGTACCGAAGCGTAGTTGCCTGCGGATTAAGTGAATCGCTCAGATCCTCCGCAGACCGCTTATGCCTACGGTATGTCAATCTTCTGCAATCCTTGCCAACACTGCCAGTAGTCATTTTGCATAGCTTCGGTGTTGAGCGCAAATGCGGTGGGACGAATCACGAAGCGTGTCTCGAACATGAAGGCCAACGTATCGGCCAGATACTGTGGTTGTAAATCGGCCTGAGACGCTTTCTCGAAACTCGTCGCATCAGGGCCGTGCGCGGACATGCAATTGTGCAAACTCGCGCCGCCGGGCACAAACCCACCGGCCTTGTCCTGCGCGGCCTTCGCGTCGTATTGCCCACGCAGCAAGCCCATGAATTCGCTCATCACGTTGCGATGAAAATACGGCGGACGAAACGTGTGTTCAGCCACCATCCAACGCGGCGGAAAGATGACGAAATCTACGTTCGCTGTGCCGGGCGTGTCGGAGAGCGACGTCAACACCGTGAAGATCGAAGGATCAGGATGATCGTAGGACACCGTGTTGATCGTATTGAAGCGCGCCAGATCGTATTTGTACGGCGCGTAGTTGCCGTGCCACGCGACGACGTTGAGCGGCGAGTGATTGAGTTCAGCGGTGAAAAGATGACCGCCAAATTTGGCGAGCAGTTGAAAGCTGCCTTCGCGGTCTTCAAAGCTGGCGACCGGCGTTAGAAAGTCGCGCGCGTTCGCCAGGCCATTCGCACCAATTGGCCCTAATTCCGGCAAACGCAACAGCGCGCCGTAATTTTCGCAAACATAACCGCGTGCTTTTTCGTCGAGCAATTCGACACGGAATTTCAAGCCGCGCGGCAGCACACCTATCTCGCCCGGCGCAACTTCCAGCCCGCCCATCTCGGTGTGCAGCGCGAGCCGACCGCGTTCCGGCACGATCAACATTTCGCCATCGGCGTTGTAGAAAAAGCGATGCTGCATCGAGACGTTCGCCGCGTACATGTGAATGCCCGCGCCGCTCTGCATTGCCGCGTTGCCGCACGTGCCCATCGTCACTAAGCCGTCCACAAAATCGGTTTGTTCGAGCGGGAAGGGCAGCGGGTTCCAGCGCAATTGATTCGGCGGCGCAACCGCTTCGTCCAGCGGAGCCGTGCGCAGCAGGTTGTGACCGATTTGTCGAAAGGGTTGGTGGACGACCGAAGGCCGCGTGCGATACAACCACGAACGGCAATTCGTCGCGCGCGGCGCGGTGAACGCCGTGCCGCTGAATTGTTCGGCATACAAACCGAGCGGCGGTTTTTGCGGCGAGTTTTGCCCTTGTGGCAACGCGCCCGCGATGGCTTCGGTCGCAAATTCATTGCCAAACCCTGGTTGATAGATCCGTTCGTTGCTCATAAATTTTCCTTCACGGCGTGGTGGCATAGAACGTGACTTCTGCCGTGTAGCCGTCGCGCGTGAACATGGTTTCCAACAACTGCATCGCGCTTTGGTTGGCGTGTTCCAGCAACTTGCCCTGCTGTCCTGCTTCTTCAATTTGTTGCCGCGCCTGACGAAAGATTTTGTCACGGTCGGCAGGCTGAAAGGCATTCCACAAACCGCGCTGTTCGTCGTAGGTTTTCATCTCCGTGATGTCCACCGCCATCACGCTCGCATTCGGCAACGCGATTTTGATCTTCTTCGCTGCCTCATCAATCTTCACGTCTGCGCCGCGTTCGAGGTTGATACCAGCCAGCAATTTGCCCGTGACGACGACGAGCGAACGTTTGGTCGAGCCGTACCACGTGTCTTCAAACACCACGACATCGCGCATAGTCGTCTCGCTGGAAACCAGTTTGGCGACGCTCTGCACCTTCTCGATGACGAGCGAATGTGTGATATTGGTTTGGTTGCTGACCAGCGCGGGCAGACGGGGCGCGCGTTGTAACAAAAACGACGCGATGATAGCCAACAGCGCGATCACGCTGAGTAAGGCCCAGGGAGCTTTTTTGCTGCGTTCATTTGTCATGGTCAAGCTCGTAACGATTGCGCGCTCATCATATCATAGCGAGCCGTCCGAGGCTGAGAGGAGCGAAAATGCAAACCGTCATAGATTTCAGCGGACAACAACTCCCTACGCTGCCATCATTCAATGAGGCAGATTGGGGCTGCGCCGAATTGGACTTGAGTGGCAATCAATTGACGGCGCTGCCCGACTGTTTCGATCCATTCACGCAACTGCAATCATTCAGCGTCTACGACAATCAACTGACCGCACTGCCCGCCTCACTATGGCAATTGACGACGTTGCAATCATTGAATGTGTCCGCGAATCGGTTGACGGTCGTGTCGGAAGGCATCGGTGCATTGACCGAGTTGCGCATGCTTGACCTCGCGCACAACCGATTGACGACACTGCCCCAAGCGATAGGCGCTTTGCGCAAACTGAAGTTTTTGTATGCGGGCGACAACCCGCTCACGTCAATGCCGGACGTGTTCCCGCAACTCTGCGCACTGGTTTATCTGAACCTGACGGACACGCCGTTGACCTCGTTGCCTGACAGCCTCGGCACGCTCACGAACTTGCTCGAACTGCGGTTGTACAACAGCCGCCTGACGGCATTGCCGGAAACACTGGGCGACTTGAAACACTTGCGCGAACTGCACGCGATGAAAAATCAATTGACGGCGCTGCCTGCGTCCATCGGCGGTTTGACGAGCTTGCGCAAGCTGCACCTGGAAGGGAATCGGCTGACGTCTTTGCCGGAAAGCGTCGGACAAATGTTGTATCTGACGGAACTGGATTTGCGTAATAACCAACTTACGACTTTGCCCGAATCGCTTGGCAATTTGCGCGAACTGCGGTATCTGGATGTGCGCGCCAACAAACTGACAAGCTTGCCAACAAATCTGGTGGATTTACCAAATCTCGAAAAACTGGATTTACGCTGGAATAAATTATCAGAAGTTCCCGCCTGGCTGTCGCAGTTGGAAGCGCGTGGCTGTGTTGTTTACTTGTAGGAGATTACGTCATGAAAAAACTCGTCCAATCTACGTTGTATGGCTGCTTGCTGACGGTCGTCGCGTCGTTTTACTGGTCAGCCTACACGCAATCGAACAATCGCTTGCAGATGTTTGAAGACCAATTGAAGAAGTTCCTCGCCGAACCCTTCAAAGGCATCACGACCAACGGCACAGTCGCGCCCGACCTCTTCAAAATTCGCTCGACCGGTGTCTCGACGAAGCCCGTCAAAGTCGCTGCGGAAGCCTTTCTGAAGAGCCTGAACGACGATCAGCGCAAGCATACGATGTATGCCTTCAACGACGACGAATGGCGCAGATGGGACAATCGCCACTTCCCGCCACGACAAGGCGTCGGCTTCAAGGAAATGACCGAAGCGCAACGCGAACTTGCCTTCAAACTCATCGGTGCGAGTTTGAGCGCGAAGGGTTTGAAGCTCACGCAGGATATCATGAAGCTCAACGGCACGTTGGCCGAATTGACGAACAACTTCAACGAGTACGGCGAGTGGTTGTACTGGATCACGGTAATGGGTACGCCGTCGGACAAGCAGCCCTGGGGCTGGCAACTCGACGGGCATCACTGCATCATCAACTACTTTGTGCTTGGCGATCAGGTCGTGATGACGCCGACCTTTATGGGCAGCGAACCGATTCGCGCCGATGGCGGCAAATTCAAAGGCACAGTGATTATGCAAAACGAGCAGGACAAAGGCTTCAAGTTCTTTGCCGCGCTCACGCCCGAACAACAAGCCAAAGCCACGCTCAACAAAGAGAAGACGAAGAATTACAACCTGACCGAAGCCTACAAAGACAACGTCGTGCTCGATTACGCCGGATTGCCCGTCGCGCAATTGAACTCCGCGCAGAGGAATTTATTGCTCAATGTCATCAACGAATACATCAGCAACATGGACGCCGGACACGTGCGCGTGAAGCTGGCGGAAATCAAACAGCATTTCGACAAAACCTATTTCGCGTGGGTCGGTTCCACCGATCCGAACGGTGTGTTTTATTACCGCATTCACAGCCCTGTGTTGTTGATTGAATTCGATCATCAAACCCCCATTGCGTTGGCTCGTTCACCCATTCCCACGCGCCAGCACATTCACACCGTTGTCCGCACGCCGAACGGCAACGACTACGGCAAAGATTTGCTGCGCCAACACCTGCTGACGCATCCGCATTAAGGAGCGGCAATTCTCAATTTGAAACTGCGGTGGACGACACGAAACCGATTCTTCATTCTTCCTTCTTCCTTTTTCATTGTTTCCGGAGGGTTCCCTCGTCGAACAATGAAGAGGGAAGAAGGAAGAATGAAAAATGTCGTTGTTCCTGATCACCTTGTCTTACTCTCTTGTGCTCCCTCTCCCAGTCACTGTTGCAATCCAAAAAGTGTAACATCCTCGTCTCGCGCGCCGCTTTCCGCTCGTTATAGTCCGCGCCACGATGCAAAACACAGTGGCGCACAAATGGTGGACGTATCAACGCGAACGCTTTCCGGTCATCGCGCATTCGCCGTTGCTGCTCGCCTTCAGCTTTTCCGCAATCAGTTATTCGCAGTTATTACGTGGCCAAACCGAATGGCCGAGCGCCCAAGCCATCGCCGTTGCTTTCCTGACTTCCCTCACATTTTTCCTGCAACTGCGCATCGCGGACGAATTCAAAGACTTCGAGGAAGATAGTCGCTTTCGTCCCTATCGCCCTGTGCCGCGCGGCCTGGTGACGTTGCGCGAATTGGGCGTCGTCGGCGCGTTAGCCGCCGCGACACAACTCAGCTTAGCCCTCGCGTTGCAGCCGTCGTTAGTCGTTTTGCTCATGCTGGCGTGGGCGTATCTCGCGCTGATGAGCGTCGAATTCTGTGCGCGTGAATGGCTCAAAGCGCGTCCGATTACTTATCTGTGGACGCACATGCTGATCGTGCCGCTCGTGGATTATTACGCGACGGCCTGCGATTGGTTGGCGCAAGGGCAAGCGCAGCCGCGCGGGTTGCTGTGGTTTCTACTCGTCAGCTTTTGCAACGGCATCGTGATTGAAGTCGGACGCAAGCTGCGCGCGCCTGCGGACGAAGAAGACGGCGTGCAGACCTACACCGTGTTGTGGGGCAGCACGCGCGCCGTATTCGTGTGGTTTGGCGCAATGCTGGCAACCGCAATCTTCGCCGTGCTGGCGGCGGTGAACATCGCGTTTGCGCTGCCGGTGATCGGGTTGTTGACATTGCTGTTGCTCGTCGCAGCGTTCGTTGCGTTCCGCTTTTTACAACAACCGGAAACCAACCGCGCCAAGTGGTTTGAAGCAATGTCCGGCGTGTGGACGCTGGGGTTGTATTTGAGCCTCGGCGCAATTCCGCTGCTGGTCAAAATGGAGGGCTGGCAATGAAATTTATTCTTTCGGCCAATGATCTCGGCGGTGAATTGGGCGGCAAAGCGCGTGCTCTGGCTTCGTTGCACAACGCAGGTGTCACGATTCCGCGCTGGTTCGTTGTCGCACCCGCTGCATTTTGGGCGAGCCTTTCGCCCGCGCAAATAGAAGCGTTAACCTTTGCCACAAGCGAGGAAGAGATTCAGGCTGCGTTGGAACATCTGACCTGCGCGCCCGCTGTGCAACGTGCCATCGAAGAAGCCTTGCCATCAATTGCAGCCAATAACGACAGGCTCGCCGTGCGTTCGTCGGCAATGGATGAGGACGGCGCGGAGCATTCGTTTGCTGGGCAACTCGACAGCTTTTTGCACGTTGCGCCGAGCGATGTCGTCAATAAAGTGATCGCTGTCTGGCGCTCCGGTTTCAGCGAACGGTTGCTCACATATCGTCGTGAAAACGATTTGAATTTCCTGCCGCAACCGCCTGCCGTGTTGATTCAGCACATGGTCAACGCCGAAGTCGCGGGCGTCGCGTTTGCTGCTGACCCGATTTCCGGTCGTCGCAGCGTCGCTGTGATCTCTGCGGTGAAGGGCTTCGGCGATGCGTTGGTTGCGGGCGAATGCAATGCCGACACGTATCACGTCAATCGCGCAGGCGAAATCATCGAACGAAAACTGACGACCGATGTACCAATCTTACGCGACGACCAAATCAAGGCTATCGCCAATCTCGCGCGCACCACGAGCCAACATTTCCATCGCCCGCAAGACATCGAATGGGCGATTGAAGCGGGCCGACTGTACTTGCTGCAATCGCGCCCGATCACGACGTTGGCGAACCGGGCTGATCCTGACGGCGCATTGAATTTGTGGGATAACTCGAACATCGCGGAAAGCTATGGCGGTGTGACGACACCGTTGACGTTTTCGTTTGCACGCCGCGCGTATGAAGAAGTCTATCGGCAATTCTGTCGCTTGATGCTCGTGCCGGAAACGACGCTTCAGCAGCACGATCAAACCTTCAAACACATGCTCGGTTTGTTGCAGGGGCGCGTGTATTACAACCTGCTGAACTGGTATCGCGTGCTGGCAATGCTGCCTGGCTTCAAACTCAATCGAAAGTTTATGGAGCAAATGATGGGCGTGAAAGAAGGCTTGCCGGAATTGCTGCTCGCTGAAATCGGCAGCGCGAGCAAAGGCGAGAAGTTGCGCGATGGCCTGTCGTTATTGGTTACGATGAGCGGCATCGTAAAAAATCACTTTCAGTTGCCGCAGAAAATTGATGCGTTTTATGCCCGTCTCAACGAAGCACTACAGACTTCGAATCTGCCGCTCGAAGCAATGCGCACGGACGAACTCGCCGCCTACTATCGCCGCATCGAAGCGCAACTTCTGACCCGCTGGGACGCGCCGCTCATCAATGATTTCTTTGCGATGATTTTCTACGGCGTGCTGCGACGGCTAGTCGAAAAATGGTGCGGCGATGCTAACGGCAGCTTGCAAAACGCTTTGATTAGCAATGCCGGCGGCATCATTAGCGCCGAACCGATCAGACGGGTTCGCGCGATGGCCGAAACCATCAAAGACGATGATGAACTGATTGCGTTATTCCGCAACGGCTCGTTATGGGAGATCAACGCCCGCATCGCGTCTCTCTCTAATCTCCAATCTCAAATCTCCCATTATCTCGAAGAGTTTGGCGACCGTTGCTTGGACGAACTCAAGTTGGAAAGCGCGACGCTGCACGATGATCCGTTGCTCTTATTTCGCGCGATTGGACAAGCGGCGCGCTTGCCGCACACAGCAAGCGCACCCGCGTCAATGCAGGGCGAAGCAGAAGCGCGCGTCAATGCGGCGTTGGCGTCTTACCCGTTGCACCGAATGATTTTTCGCTGGGTGTTGCGGCACGCGCGCGACCGTGTGCGCGAGCGTGAGAATCTGCGGTTTGAGCGCACACGATTGTTCGGACGGGCGCGACGTTTGTTCCTCGAGATCGGCAACCGCTTTTATGCCGATAACATTCTGGAAGACCCGCGCGACATTTTTTACCTCGAAGTCGAAGAGGTTCTCGGCTTCATCGAAGGCACAGCGACAACGACCGATTTGCGCGGGTTGGTCGCAGTTCGCCAAGCAGAATTCGCGCGCCATCGTAATGCCGACGCGCCCGCAGATCGGTTCTCGACGCACGGCACGGTGCCGCAGGGAAATCAATTTCGACCAATAACGACGGGCACAATCGCCACGCTCGGCGATACGCGACAAGGTCTCGCGTGTTCGCCCGGCATCGTTCGTGGCAAGGTGCGCGTCGTCACTGACCCGCGCCAAGCCGCGTTGCAAAGCGGCGAAATTCTGGTCGCCGAACGTACTGATCCCGGCTGGGTGTTGTTGTTTGCTTCGGCTGCTGGTTTGCTCGTCGAACGCGGCAGCTTGTTGTCGCACGCGGCGATTGTGTCGCGCGAAATGCGGCTTCCAGCCATTGTTTCGATCCCCGGCGTTACCGCGTGGCTGCAAGATGGCGACGAAATAGAGTTCGATGGCAGCACGGGGATCGTCAGAAAAATCGCCACAAATTTCACGAATTTTCACGAATTGCAGGAGGCCATTGAATACGAAGCAGCGATGGCTTCCTGATGATTTCGATAAACCCGTCACTCTCGCAAAATTCGTGAAAATTCGTGGAATTCGTGGCAAAAATCTATGGACATTGCAAAACGCGCTAACTTCTCGGAAATCCGTTATGCCCAATGTTGGGAAGATGCCGATGTGTTGCTGTCTGCGCTCGATGTGCAACCGCAGCACACGTGCTTGTCCATCGCTTCGGCGGGTGACAACACATTGGCGATGCTCAGTCGCGCGCCGGAACGAGTGATTGCGCTTGATGTGAGCGCCGCACAGCTTGCGTGTTTGGAATTGCGCGTCGCCGCGTATCGGGAATTGGAGCATCCCGAATTGCTCGAATTGATCGGCTCGCGCGCGAGTTGGCGGCGCGAACAATTGTATCGGCGCTGTCGCAAATTGCTTTCATCGGAAGCACGTGCGTTTTGGGATCAGCATGCGGACGACATCGCCAGCGGCATCGGCGGGGCAGGGAAGTTTGAGCGGTTTTTGGCGCTGTTTCGTCATCGCGTGTTGCCATTGCTGCATTCGCCGCAGCGCATTGCAGAACTGCTGCGCGACAAGGCGCGAGTCGAACGCGAGATGTTTTATGACGACGTGTGGGACACGTGGCGTTGGCGCGCAGCGTTCAAGTTATTCTTCTCACGCTTCGTCATGGGGCGCTTGGGGCGCGATCCCGAATTCTTCAAGTATGTCGAAGGCAATGTCGCCGAACGCATCCTCGCGCGCACGCGCTACGCCGCAACTGCGCTGAATCCAGCGGACAATCCGTACGCGCAATGGATTCTGACCGGGCAGCATTTGACGGCGCTGCCGTTTGCGTTGCGCCCGGAAAACTTCGACGCGATTCGGAACAATCTGGATCGGTTGGAACTGCGCCAACAATCGCTCGAACAATTTCTCGCCGGACAAAAAGCCGACACAATTGATCGCTGCAACTTGAGCGATGTCTTCGAGTACGTCTCGCCGCAGAGCTATCACGGCTTATTGCAGGAGTTGCTGCGCGTGAGTCGTCCGAACGCGCGAATGGCCTATTGGAATTTGCTGGCAGAGCGACGCCGACCCTCGTTCATGATCAATGAAATCAGGCCGCTGAGCGATTTGGCGATGAATTTATACCAACAGGACAAAGCGTTTTTTTATCAAGCCTTCGTGGTGGAGGAACTGAACTATGCTGACTGCGATCCTACCGATGTTGGTCGTGCTCGTCGTGTTGAGCGCACTGTTGAGTGGGCTGTCTCGCTGGCAACGCCGCACGCAACCGGCTGCTGAATGGGTGCGCAAACTCATGCACATTGGGATGGGGCTGTTTGCGCTGTCGTTCCCGCTGCTGTTCACGACCGTGTGGCAGGCGGTGATGTTGTGTGCGGCGGCGGTTGGATTGTTGTGTGCCGTGCGGCGCGTGGCGTGGCTGCGGGCGCAATTTGGCGCGGTGTTGGGCCAGGTGCAGCGTTGTTCGCACGGCGAATTGTATTTTGCGTTGGGCATCACGGCGCTGTTCTGCTTCGCGCGGCATTCGTTGTTGCTCTACGCGATTCCGTTGTTGATTTTGACGTTGGCGGATGCGGCGGCGGCGCTCGCGGGCAAGCATTACGGACAGCATCGCTTCGCCAGTTTCGGCAGCGTCAAAAGCGTGGAAGGCTCGTTGACATTTTTGGCTGTGACAACTGCGACGACCTTGATTTTATTGGTTGGGATCGCGGCGCTGCCGATTTCGCACGCGCTACTCATCGCGTTGGCATTGGCGTTGTGTCTGACGTTGCTGGAAGCGTTGGCGGGGCGCGGTCTCGACAATTTGTTGCTGCCGGTCGGCGCGTATTGGTTGCTCGATCAATTGTTGTATCGCACAACGACGGAGGTGTTGGCGTTCCTGCTGTTCGCGTTTGGGCTGGTCGGTTCGCTGATGATTGTGTGGAAGGAATTGCACTATGACACAACGTATTCGTATCGAAACTCCAACCCGGCTTGAACGGTTTTGTCAGGCACAACCGGCCTTGTCGTTGTCGCAGGTACAGCAACAACAGGCCGATGAACATTGGTTGTTCGTGAACGCCGCAGATGATGTGGTCGCGCGTTGTTCGTTGTGGTGGTCACGTGTGCCGCGCTATGAATCGCAACGAATTGGTTTGATCGGACACTTTGCGGCGCGCGATGCAGACGCGGCGAACGAGTTGTTGACATCGGCTTGCGAAGCCTTGCGCGTGCGTGATTGCACGTTGGCGCTTGGCCCGATGGATGGCAACACGTGGCAGCGGTATCGCTTCGTGACGGAACGCGGTGACGCGCCGCCGTTTTTCTTGGAGCCGGACAACCGGCTCGAATGGTCGCAGTTTTGGGCAGCGCAAGGCTTCGCGCCCCTCGCCGAATATTTCTCCACGATTACGAATGATTTGAACGTGCGTCATCCGCGTTTGGATGAACTGACCGCGCGGCTGTCGCATATCTCGATTCGTGCGGCGCAACGCGATTGCTTTGTGGCAGAACTGCGGCGCATTTATTCCGTCGCTGCCGTCGCGTTTCAAAACAACTTTTTGTACACGCCAATCAGCGAGGCTGCATTCATTGCGCAATATGAACCGCTGTTGTGCTTCCTTCAGCCCGAATTGATTTTGCTGGCGGAACACGAAGGCCGCGCGGTTGGGTTTTTGTTTGCGCTGCCCGATTTGGCGCAGGCGCAACGCGGCGAACCGATGGATACATTCATCGTCAAAACCGTCGCGGCGTTGCCCGGCTACGCGGGTCTCGGCACGTTGTTGGTAGCGCGCAGTCACGAGATTGCCGCACGACTCGGTTTTCGTCGCGCCATTCACGCCTTGATGCACGAAGGCAACAAATCGCGTAGCATTAGCAAACATTACTCGCAGCCGCTGCGGCGGTATGCGTTGTTTGCGAAACCGCTATGAACATTGCCGAACTCTTCCAGGCCAGAGCCAGCCGCCATACCGGTAACGACGGGATCATTGCTTTCCGCAAACGCGGCAGCAGTGTGGAATCGTCGTATGCGATAGAGCACATCTCCGCTGCTTATGCGGAAAAATTACAAGCGGCAGGTTTACGCACAGGCGATGCGGTGTTGGTGTTTTATCCAATGTCGGTGGAGCTGTACATCGCGCTGTTGGCGATCTTTCGGCTGGGTTTGGTGGCGATGTTCATTGATCCATCCGCAGGCAAAGAACACATTGAGCGTTGTTGTGAATTGCATCCGCCGCAAGCTTTGATCGCCAGCACGAAAGCACATTGGCTTCGCTTCGTCTCGCCTGCGCTGCGCCGCATCCCGCGCAAATTTGTCATCGGGCTTCCCGTACCCGGCGCGAAATTGTTGGCGTGGCGTGAGCCGGATTGGATGACTTTGCCGGTGCTCGTTGCCTATCTCGCTTTGATTGTCGGGAAATATTTGGTCAGCCCGTTTACGCGACGTCGGCGCATTGTCTGGGTGACGGGAGAAGAGCAACGATACGCAGCCGAGATGCAGGCCGAAGCGGTTGAAAGCCTGGGGCAATGCAGCCTGCAACGAAAACCCATCGTGGCTGTCGCGGACGATCATCCGGCGTTGATTACGTTCACGAGCGGCAGCACGGGCGAGCCGAAAGCGGCGGTGCGAACGCATGGATTTTTGCGAGCGCAACATCGCGTCTTAGAAAAAAGTTTGGCGTTGACGCCCGGCGAAATGGATTTGACCACGCTGCCTATTTTCGTCATTGCGAATCTTGCGTCGGGTGTGCTGAGCGTGATTCCCGCGGCTGATCTGCGCTTTCCGGGCGCGATTGATCCTGCGCCGATTGTACAGCAGGTTGGCAGATTGAATCTTACCAGCACTGCCGCGTCGCCCGCGTTTCTGGAACGCATTGCCGATTACTGTTTGCAGCGACAGATTCGACTCACGAGCTGGCAGAAAATCTTCACAGGCGGTGCGCCCGTGTTTCCGCGTTTGCTCGACAAGCTGCGCTGCATCGCACCGAATGCGAATGTCGTCGCCGTCTATGGCTCGACCGAAGCGGAGCCGATAGCCAAATTGCGGTACGAAGACATCGCCGACGAAGATCGTGCCGCGATGTTGCGCGGGTGTGGTTTGTTAGCTGGAACGCCTGTGCCGGAAATTCAATTGCGCGTCATCGCCGATCAATGGGGAACGCCGATCCCCCCGTTAACATTGGCTGAATTCGATAAGCTGCAACTTGCGCCGCACGAGCCGGGCGAGATTGTCGTCACGGGCGAGCACGTTTTGACCGGGTATTTGCACGGGCGCGGCGATGAGGAAACCAAGTTCCAAGTGGACGGCCAGGTTTGGCATCGCACAGGCGACGCGGGGTATCTGGATGAGCGCGGGCGACTGTGGTTGTTGGGGCGTTGCGCGGCCAAGATCGAAGATGCGCGCGGCAATCTGTATCCGTTCGCGGTCGAATGCGCGGCGTCGCATCATCCGAATGTGAAGCGGGCGGCGTTGTTGCAACACGATGGGCAACGGTTGTTGTTGGTGGAATTGCAGCCGCCGCGAGCGGGCTTGAACAGCTTGCAGAAAACGTTGGCGTGGGCGGCGCTGGATGAAATTCGCGTCATCAAAAAAATTCCCGTAGACAAACGCCACAACGCGAAAGTGGATTATCCGGCGTTGATGAAACTGCTCAGCTAATCACTCGAATTCTTTCTTCACTACACGCACCAGCGAAGTCGTTTTCCGCTTCGTGGCCTTCACGACTTTCAACTCATAAAACCGCAGCATCGTTTGATCTTTCACTTCGATCAATTCATTCAGCGTCTTTTTCATCTTGGTGTCGAGCGTCGGAAACAAGCGTTCGGTCGTGGTTTCCAGCCAATCGAAATACTCGCGGTCTTCGCGTGTCGGCGCTTCCTGGCCGAGAATGCTTTGGTACATTTGCGCCATCACTTTGGGCAATTCTTTCGACGTGATCCAAAACGTAAAGCCCGGCAAGAGCTTCGTGAACCCGCTGGTTTTGTTCATCACGCCGGAGAGCACCGAGGCGTAGAACCTGCGTTCGGTGCGTGCTTCCGGCGCTTTGATGGGCAGCGTCGGATCGGCTTCGATCAACTTGACGACATACTCGATGCGATGTTTGCCGAAGCCGTCGAATTTGGGCAATTTGAAGCGGGATTTTTTTTCGGCTTCTTCCGGCACGAGTTCCAGCGTCGGGCCGAGATGCGTGCCGAGTTTTGAGACGGGGTCGCCGCGCACGAAGTAGTTCGCGGCGTACGTCAAATGGCTTTGTTCGGGCGTGAAGGTTTTCTCCTGCTTGCGAATCAATTCCTGTGCGCCGAACGCATTGAAGGTGAAGAGCCATAGGCGCGGCGTGATTTTGCGGGCGGGCAAATTCTTCTCCAAATACCACGCGACGGCTTGCGCCAAACCGCCGCCGAGACTGTGTCCGGTGACGATGATTTCCGGGTTGGGTGGCAGCTTGTGCGCCGTGAAAAGCTGGTCAATGACGGCGAGCAAATGTTGGCACTGGCTGCGCCCAAAGCTGAAATCCGCGATGCCGTCGCGCGCGCCTTCCGTGCCCGCAATCGCAATGATGAAGTTCGCACGCACAGACGCAGACGCCGCTTTTGCTGGGGGGGCTTTCGGCTTGAAAGCGGCGACGCGCAACCCGGTTTTCGGATCGGATTCCGACAGCGCCAGCGTCAAATCCAGGGGCATCTTTTGCTTGAACGAGGCGAAGTAATCGCGTGCTTTGAGCGCCTTGTCTTTGCTGTCCAAATCGGGCAGAAGATAAATCAAATCGGCCAGTTGCAACGCCAGTTGCGCGCGCGGCAAGACATCGCGTTCCGGCTCAATTTGAACGGGTTCGGGAGGCGAGGTCGCGGGCTTTGCTTTGGGCTTTTTTTGCGCTGCAAGAGGCGATGAAAACAAAAGACAAATGAACAGCAGCAACGTGCGCTTTATCGTTGGGGCCACCATAAGTATTACGCAACGAGCAGTAGCAAATGGATCGGCGTTCTACCAACTCGCTACCGCTCGTCGTACTGTACCTCCGGTTCAAATGATGCCTGCCACACGGAAGGCGGCGATTTCATCTTCGGTAAATCCGAGTCCTGATAAAACCTCGTCGGTGTGTTCGCCAAGCGTGGGCGCGCGATGACGAATCTCCGCTGGCGTCGCGGATAATTGCACGGGTTGCGCCGGCACTGGGACGAGCTTCGGGCTGCCGGGATACTCCAGATACTGCAACAACTCGCGCGCTCGAATTTGCGGATCGTGCAGCGTGGCTTCCAAATCATAAACGGGGCCGCAGGGAACGCGCGCGGCTTCGAGCTGCTGCATCGCTTCTGCCGTCGTGCGCTGTTTCGCCCACGCGCTCATCGCTTCGTTGATGAGTTCATAATTGTCGCCGCGCGCCAGATCATCGGCAAAGCGCGGATCGTCAATAAAATCCGGCCTGCCGACCAACTTCGCCCAGCGCGCAAAGATCGAATTGCTGATGACCTGCACCATCAACCAACCATCGCTCGTTTGAAACGCATCCGCCGGAGCCGTATGAAACGAGGCGTTGCCGCGCTGTTCACGTACGATGCCCGTGACGTGACGTTCCGCCAGCAACCCTGACATCAACATCACGGCGGTCGAAAGCAACGAGCCTTCGACCATTTGGCCTTGCCCGGAACGCTCGCGCTCAAACAGCGCGACCATCGTGCCGAACGCGGCGTGCAAGGCCGTCGCAAAATCTTCAAACGCGACCATCGCGCGCGTCGGCGTCGGCGCAAAGCCCGTCAAACTCATCGCGCCCGACATCGCCTGCACGACCGAATCAAAGCCGACGCGCTTGGCATACGGCCCCGTTGAACCGAACGCCGAGATCATCGTCAAAATGATGTCGGGCTTGATGGCCTTGAGCGATTCGTAGTCGAGACCAATTCGCGTCAACACATCAATCGGCAAATTCGCCACGACGACATCGGCGCTGGCGATCAGACGACGTTTGATTTCGGCGGCGTCGGGATGCGCGGGATCGAGCGTGAGGCCTTTTTTGTTGCGGTTGAGGCCGATGAACATTGCGCCTTCGCCTTGTTCGGTGACGGGCACGAGGTAGCGATCTTCGCCGCCTTCGCGCCGTTCGATGCGAATGACTTCTGCGCCCATATCGGCGAGTACCGTCGCGCAATACGGCCCGGCGATGTAGCGCCCAAAATCCAATACACGAATGCCTGCGAGTGCTGCGGTCATGAATGAGTTCTCCTGTGACTATTGAAGCTCCGCAGTGTAAGCAAGGCCGCGCCAGCCGTCAATCGAAGGGAAACACACCTCACAAGTTCATTGTGCTGTTACGCAGACGCCTGTCACGCCTGTCGAGGGTGTTGACAGCGAACCCTGCGGAACGTAAGTTTAGGCGCGCACAGGAACCGCCAGATTGATCAACCTGCACCAGGATGCACTCGTATGAAGCTCTCGCAACCACGCCTTGAACCGTTGCCCGAAGAACTCTGGGACGACGAAGCCAAAGAATTGTTGCCGCGCGCGCAGATGCACGGACGCACGCTCAACATCTTCAAGACGCTCGCGCATCATCCGCGCCTGCTGAAACGCTGGATGGTCTTCGGCAATCACGTCTTGTTTCGCTCGACCTTGCCGCCGCGCGAACGCGAACTCGTTATCCTACGCATCGGCTGGCTTTGTCAGGCGGAATACGAATGGGGGCAACACGTCATCATCGGCAGACAGGCCGGCTTAACCGACGACGAAATGCAGCGCATCAAACTTGGCCCGAACGCCGAGGGCTGGGATGCGTTCGATGCCACGTTGCTGCGCGCGGTAGACGAATTGCACTACGACGCCTTCATCTCTGACGCGACGTGGCAAGCGTTGGCGGCGCGCTACCACCCGCAACAACTGATTGATCTCGTGTTTGCGATTGGACAATACAACCTGGTTTCGATGGCGCTGAACACGCTCGGCGTGCAATTGGACGAAGGCATTCCGGGGTTTTGAAGCAAACGAGAATCACTTCGCCTGGCGCAGCGTTTGCACGGTTGTCATCAGCGTTTCGATACGACGCGGATCAACCGAATTTTTCCAATCGCCATCGGTTTTGAAATACGAACCGATAATAAAGCCATCGGCGACAGCATAAAACTCCGCGATGTTTTCGGCCTCAATGCCAGAGCCGAGCAGCACCGGCAACTGACAATGTGCTTTGACCTCTGCCACATCCGCTTTCTGCGGCGCATCACCCGTCACATTGCCCGTCACAATCACGGCATCGCCGCGCATAAATTCAACCGCTTCGGCGGTCGCGCCCAGGCTGATGTCCGCCGTGATCGCGTGCGACGAATGTTTCTTTTTCACATCCGCCCACACTTGCACCGCTTCTGCGCCGATCAGTTTGCGATAGCGTAACAACTGCGCGGCAGACGATTCGATCAAGCCTTCGTCCGCGACGTGCGCGAAAACGTAGCCCTCGGCGCGAATAAAATCCAACCCAGCCGCGTGCGCGACAGCCATCGCTTCGAGGTTGGCTCCCGCGAGAATTTGAATGCCAACGGGCAACTGCGCTTCGGCTTTGACGGCTTGGCCGATTACCGTCATCGCCGCGACAATTTCGGGGCCAACGCTGCCGCGCAGATATGGCACGTCGTGCATGTTTTCAATCACCATGCCGTCCACGCCGCTGTCGCGATACAACCGCACTTCGGCAACGGCTTGTGCGATCAATGCAGCGATGCTGTGCCGACTCGCGGGCGTGCCGGGCAACGCGCCGACGTGAATCATTCCGAGAACGGGTTTGGGTTGAGGGAAGAGTTGATTCATAGCAATTTTTTCCGCTTTTTCTCACTTTGTGGTCACACCGATTGTGTGGCAGCCAACAACAATTGACAATCGCACGCCTGAAAAGTAGCCTACCGACCGGTAGGTTGCCCCTAGTCTTACAGAAGGATTTATCGAATGGAAATTACCCCTGAAGTGCTGGACAAGATTCGCGCGAAGTTTGAATTGAACCATTTCCCGAAACTGATCGGCATTGAAATTGACGACATCACGCCAGGGCGCGCGAAGTTGAGCCTTGAAGTCAGCGAAAAGCATCGCCAATTGCAAGGCATCATGCACGGCGGCGCAATTGCGACGTTGATTGACACCGCCGTCGCGTTTGCCATCGTCGGCACGTCGGAGCCGAACGCGAAGTTTACGACCATTGAATTGAAAATCAATTACCTGTCACCGCTGGTCGAAGGCCGCGTCGTTGCCGAAGCGCGCTTGATTCGGGACGGCAAACGCATCGTCGTCGCCGAATGCGATGTGTTCGATCCGGCGGGCAAGTTGGCAGCCAAAGGATTGCTGACGTATATGCGATTGAATTGAATAGAACACGGATGAAACGGAAGCGACGGATGAGAACAGATCATCTGGTTTGAGCTGTACCATCTGTTCCATCCGTGTTCTATCAAATCTGAGGAGTCCGTTTTCATGAAACCAGACATTACTGATTTTTATAACATCTCAACCTTGTTGTCCGACGAAGAAAAGCTGGCGCAACAAACCGTCCGCGACTTCGTGAACGAAAAAGTTCGCCCGATCATCGCCGATTGTTTTGAGCAGGCGAGATTCCCGCTCGAACTCGTACCGCAGATTGCCGAGCTGGGTTTGTTCGGCGTGACCTTGCCGGAGAAATACGGCTGCGCAGGCGCGAACAGCGTGGTCTATGGCTTGACGACGCAGGAACTCGAAGCGGGCGATTCCGGCTTGCGCAGCTTTATCTCGGTGCAAAGCTCGCTCTGCATGTATCCGATTTATGCGTTCGGCAGCGAAGAGCAGCGGATGAAATGGCTGCCCCAAATGGCAGCGGGCGAAGTCATCGGTTGTTTCGGTTTGACAGAAGCCAATTCCGGCTCGAATCCGGCGAGCATGAAAACGCGCGCGAAGAAAGTCGCCGACGGTTGGCTGCTCAACGGCAGCAAAGCCTGGATCACGAACGGCACGCTCGCGGACATTGCAATTGTCTGGGCGAAGACCGATGACGACACGATTCGCGGCTTCATCGTCGAGAAGGGCACGCCCGGATTTACTGCGCCCGAACTGCATCACAAGATGAGTTTGCGCGCGTCGGTCACGTCGGAATTGTTTTTCCAGGATTGCCTGCTGCCCGAAGACAGTTTGCTGCCCGAAAGCAAGGGTTTGAAGAGTCCGTTGATGTGCCTGACGCAAGCGCGCTACGGCATTGCGTGGGGCGCAATTGGCGCAGCGATTGATTGCTTCACGACGGCGCTGCATTATGCGAAACAGCGCGTGCAATTTGATCGTCCGATTGCGGGCTATCAACTCACGCAAAAGAAGTTCACCGACATGGCGACGGAGATTACCAAAGCGCAATTGCTCTGCCTGCGGCTTGGTCGAATGAAAGATGAGGGGCTAATGGATCCGCTGCACGTTTCGATGGCGAAGATGAACAACTGTGCGATGGCGCTCGATGTCGCACGTTCGGCGCGCGGCATTCTCGGCGGCAACGGCATTATGGCCGAGTACCCGATCATGCGGCACATGGCGAACCTCGAATCCGTCTACACCTACGAAGGCACGAACGAAGTTCACTTGCTCGCCATCGGACGCCATCTGACCGGACTCGATGCGTTTTCGTAAAAAGTTCAAGGGAGATTACGAAACATACGGAAATAACGAAAAAAACGGAAACAGTAGAGAGGAAGATGGCTTTCGTGTGTTTTGTTATTTTCGTGTGTTTCGTACGCTTTGATTTGTTTCTTTGGAAAGGACTCGCTTCATGACACAACCTGCTTACAATCCACTGCGCATTCCCACGCTGCCGAAATTTTCTTCCGTTGCAGAAGAACGGCAGCATCGCAAAGAACGTCTGACCGCGTCGTTTCGGCTCTTCGCCAAGTTCGGCTTTGACGAAGGCGTCGCCGGACACATCACGGCGCGCGATCCTGAACGACCCGATCATTTCTGGGTGAATCCATTCGGCGTGCATTTTGGGCTAATCAAAATGTCTGATCTGGTGTTGGTGAATGAACACGGCGATGTGGTCGAGGGCGAGGCGGAAGTCAATCGCGCGGCGTTTGCGATTCACTCCCAAGTGCATGCGGCGCGTCCTGATGTTGTCGCCGCTGCGCACGCGCATTCGATGTACGGCAAATCGTGGTCAACGCTCGGTCGCTTGCTTGATCCGATCACGCAAGATGCCTGCGCGTTTTACGAAGATCACGGCTTGTTTGACGATTACACAGGCGTCGTCTTTGACCCGGAAGAAGGCGCGCGGCTGGCGAAGGCCGTCGGGCAAAACAAAGCCGCGATCCTGCGCAATCACGGCTTGTTGACGGTGGGCAAAACGGTAGACGAAGCCGTCTGGTGGTTCATCACGATGGAGCGTTGTTGCCAATCGCAATTGCTCGCCGAAGCGGCTGGCACACCGATCAGTGTTGATCCCGAACACGCGCGGCTGACACGCGGGCAAGTCGGTTCGACTGAAGCGGGGTGGTTTCAATTTCAACCGATGTACGCGATGATCACGAAAGAGCAGCCCGATATGTTCGACTAAAGCACCCGCACCGAAGGATTTCGTAAAAGGCTATGGCTCCAATAACAGTGGGCGAAATCCAGCCTGACGAAAATGGTCATTGGTCGTTAGGGCATCGGTCAAATCGTGTTCGGTCATGACCACGAAAGAAATACAATCTGTCAGCCCCCAATCTTTGTCTGCACGGCTTTCATAAAGCGCCAAGCCCGCTTGAAACAGTTCAGAACTCGCCGGGATGAGTTGGACCAAGGGGCTGGTGGCTAAAACACGAATCGTTTGGAAGGCAGCTTGCCGAAAAGTAACAGCCGCAAGACCATCAGCGATTTCCGCCAGGATAAATTCAGTTGTCAGCAAAAGGCTTTTTTCCGCACTGATTTTTTGCCGCCACTCCATCGCTTTGTCGTGCCATTGATCGCGCGCATTTATCAAGGCGTAGACATATCCAGTATCAATAAAAAGCGGAATGTCAGGCACGGCGATTTAGTCCTCCGCCTTTCTGTGCGCGTAAAAATCGTGCCGCGCGGCAAGGTCTGTTGGGCCATCAATCGTAATTTCCGCTAATACATCTAAGGGATAAGCCAACGTACTTTTCTGATTGGTTTGATAGCTTGCTTCAAGCTGCTCAACCAACGCCAGCACCTCCTGTTGCGCTGGCAGCGGCAAGTGAGAGACTTTTTGCTGAATCCTTTCAATCAAACTCATAACGACTTGCTCCTGCCCTGTTTTCCTGGCCGCTGACGCTGACGATTCGCTTGCCGTCCAAATTAGAACACACGCACTTTGATGTCCAAATAGCGCTTCGGATTCTGGCGCAGATCGTAGAGCAGTTTGGTCATTTCGGTTGTCGTTTCGTTCAAGTTGCGATAGAGCGCTTCGTCTTTCAGTAGCTTGCCTGCCGTGCCTTCGCCTTTTTCGACGCCTTCCGTCAGCGTGCGAATCTTGGCTAAAGACTCGCGGAACTCTTCGTACAATTTGTCTTCGTGCAGCAGCTTGCCGACCGTGCCTTCGCCGCGATTGACTTTGGCAATCGTGTTGTCCAACTTGTCGGCGGTGGTCTCAAATTTGGCAATCAGGCTTTTCGCACGGTTGTAGAGTTCTTCGTCCTTGAATAATTTTCCGACCGTGCCTTTGCCTTCGCGCGTTTCGGCGAGCAGGGTTTTGACCTGTTCGGCGGATTCTTTGAAGCTGGCGACGAGTTCGTTGGCGCGATCATACAACGCCGGATCGCTGATGAGTTTTCCGGCAGTGCCTTCGCCTTTGCGAATCGAAGTCACCAACGCTTCGCCCTGCAAGATGGTTTTGTTCAGATTGGAATAGAGCGTGTCGTCTTTCAAAAAGCGCCCGATGCTGCCTTCGCCTGCTTTGATGTCGGCGGTGACGTCTTTGATGTTGTCGGTGATGACGTTCAAATTGTCCATCGCCGTTTTAGAAGCGTTGATGATGTCGCCGACGCTTTTGTTCGCATAGCTTTTGACGATGGCGTTGTTTTGAATCGCCTGACCTTTGGTTGTGCCGGGCGAGATGTCAATGATGTTGTCGCCTAAGACCCCTGCGCCTTTCAGCACGGCGATGGAATCGGTGCGAATGCGTTGCACGGCGTCCACGCCATTGATCTTGCCGTTGATCTCCATCACGATTTCGATGAGGTCGGGTGCTTTCTCTTCCGCCGGGATTTGCGAATTGAAATTGATCGCCGTGACGCTGCCGATTTTGACGCCGGAGAGCCGCACTTCTGCGCCTTTGTGCAAGCCGTCTACGTTCGACATAAACGTGCGCACAGTGGTTTTTTGGCGAAACAAGGTGATGTCGCCGCTGACGGCGAAAATCGTCAGGATCAGAATTCCAATCGCCGCCAACACCAATAATCCAACCCGTAACCCGGCGAATGATGACTTTTGTGGTTGTGGCATAAATACTCCTTAGAAGTAGACGGTAGGCGGTAGGCGGTAGACGGTAGACGGTAGACGGTAGACGGTAGTTAAGATTCAAGTATCTCCGCAGTGCCTTGTAGAAAGCCGAAGGATGCCGACTACCGGCTACTGTCTACCGCCTACTCCGTTGCATTACCCCCGCCGATTCAAAAATCGTTTGATGTACGGATCAGTGGCTTCGCTCAACTGTTCGTCCGAGCCGCTGAAAATAATATTGCCATCTTTCAGCATAATAAAGCGCGTATTGATGATGCACATTTCATCGTTCTCTTTGCGAATCTCAATCGCGCCGGTTTCTGTCTTGACGGCAAACTCGCTGGAGAGCACTTCGATGTCCTGCAAACGATGCGTGACGAAGATCGAAGCGACCTTTTCGAGATCGCGTAATTTCAACGTCAACTCGCAAATCGTGCGCGCGGTGATCGGGTCAAGCCCGGCGGTCGGTTCGTCGAAGAGCACGATTTTCGGGCTGCCGACCAGTGCGCGCGCAATGCCGACGCGCCGCCGCATGCCGCCCGACAGTTCATTGGGCATTTGATAGATCGCGTGCTCCAAATCCACGAATTGCAGCATCTGCGTGACGGTGGCTTCGACTTCCGCTTCGGGCACTTTTTGCTCGCGCAAGCGATACGCGACATTTTCATACACGGGCAAACTGTCGAACAACGCGCCTTCCTGAAACACCATCCCGATCTTCTGCCGCACGCGCATCAACTGCTCTTCGGTGTAATCGGTGATCTCTTCGCCATCAATAAAAATTTGTCCCTCGTCGGGTTTGATCAACCCCAACGCCAAACGCAGAATCGTAGATTTGCCTGTGCCAGAGCCGCCCATCACGACTTTCGATTCGCCGTGCCCGACCTCAAAGCTGACTTTGTCCAGAATCACGCGCTCCCCAAACGCCAGAGTGACGTCGCGAAACACGATGGCAGGTTGGGGCGAATAAATTCTACTCATAGCGAACTGTGGTGGTCGGTGGTCGGTGGTCAGCAACCGCGCGACCTACGCTCCATTTTCCTTCGTGTTCTTCGTTTCTTCGTGGTAAACATTTATTCATAGCCCAAAATGGTCGCGATCAAAAGTTTGGTCAGCAGAAAATCTACAAAGATCACGAGGATCGAAGACACGACAACGGAGCGCGTGGTGGAGCGCCCGACGCCCACCGTACCGCCGCGCGTGCTCAAGCCCATATAACAACCGACAATGGCGATGATGAAGCCGAAGACCAGCGGTTTGAGCAGACCGCCGAAAACTTCCTCGAACGACATCGCTTTTTGTGCCGAGGCCATAAACACGGAGGAGGCTTGATAAATTTGCGACACGGCCACGAACATCCCGCCCAGGATGCCCATTAAATCGCAAATCACGGTTAAGACCGGCGACATCAACACCAACGCAATGATGCGCGGAATCACTAACTTCTTGATCGGGTCGGTGCCGAGCGCGCGCATCGCGTCAATTTGCTCGCTGACAATCATCGAGCCTAGTTCCGCCGCAATGCCGGAGCCGACGCGCCCGGCCAGCATCAGGCAAGTCAACACCGGCCCCAACTCCCGAATCAGGCTCGTCGCGACGAGTTCGCCGGTTTGATTCGTGAAGCCGAAACGTTGCAACGTGTTGGCGGAATTCAGCGCCAGCACGCCGCCTGTGAATGTGCCCGTCAGCAAAATAATCGCCAACGAACCCACGCCTAATACATCCATTTGCCGTAGCAGTTCGCTCCAATACACCGGGGGGCGCACCAACGAGCGTAAGGCTCGCCAGGTCAGCAAGGTAATTTCCTGAAGTTGATAAATCGCACTGAAAATTGGGTTCATTCAGATTGAAGCAGGCTGGGTGCAAGTCAGGCGAACGGCGCAGTTGCCGCGCGGTTCGCGCTGACCTCCACAAATCAAACGCATGACAGGCACTAGAATCGCGTTGTGGTTCATACCTCGTCTTGATAACAATCGGTGCGTGACGCGCGTGTATGATGCGGATAATAAGCTCTGAAATCAAGTTGCCACCGTGTCCGAAGTGAACGCGCGCGCTTTCTTCTGCGCCGCGTCGTGCATTTTCGTTTCGGGGCAGCTATATTTTTTGCATGCTTCAACTGGGAATTGTGGCGGACGAAATCAGTCGGAATTTTCGCGCGGCTGTCAACATTGGTTTGCCGCTTGGCTTGCGGCGCTACGAAATTCGCTTTTTGCAAACCGGGCGCGCGCCGCTGTGTGACGAAGCCGAATTGCACGAGGTTGAGCGCATCTGCGACGGCGAAGGCTTAACGATCACGGCGCTTTCGCCAGGGCTTTTCAAATGGACGGACAGCCCCGCGAAATTCGCGCATGAGATGACCGAAGTCTTTCCGCGTGCGGTCGAATGGGCGGCGCGCTGGCGATTGGCAGGGTTGCTCGTGTTCGGCTTTTGCAAACCGGGCGCGACCGAAGCCAATGCCGACACCTTGCCGCGCGGCAATCCGCCGTCGTGGGTAGTTGAAGCGTTCGCCGTTGCTGCCGAAGCCGCGACACGCGCGAATCTGAAACTCTACATCGAACCCGAACCGGTTTGTTGGGCGGACACGGGCGCGGCGACGGTCAACCTGTTGCGTCAAGTGAACTCGCCCGCGCTCGGCATCAACTACGATCCGTGCAACGATGCGTGGACGCTGCGACGTGATCCGTTGGACGATTTCGACGTGGTTGCGCCGTATATCTCCAATGTTCACATCAAAGATCAGCTTGATGCGCCGCGCGGCAGCGGGTTACCGACCTGGGTTGTGCCGGGACAGGGGCAGTTGGATTGGCGCGGACATCTGGCCGCGTTGCAACGCTTCGGCTATGCCGGGCCGATTTCGCTGGAGCCGCATCTGGACGGCAACCGGGAAACGATTCGGCAATGCTACGAGGCCGTAATGAGACTTTGGCGCGAAACCGCTGCCGAGAGAAAAACTTGACAGCCGAAAGCCCGGAATGGTAGTTTTCGCCTGAAGTGTTTGTGGTTGCTGATGTTAAGTGCATGAACGAACCTTCAATATCAAGATTGAGCCATTACGCATGAGAATAGATTCGGAAATCAATGACAGACGCGGTCGGGAGCTATTGACGCTCATCATCAAGACCCATCTGTCTTCGGGGGAACCCGTCGGGTCGCGCACGATTTCCAAAGTTTCGAGCGAAGGCTTGTCGCCCGCGACCATCCGCAACGTAATGTCCGATCTGGAAGAGGCCGGGTATTTGGAACAACCGCACACCTCCGCCGGGCGCGTTCCCACCGAGTTAGGCTATCGGTTTTATCTCGATCACATCCTTGAGCAAACACGTCTCTCGCCCGCAGACGAAGACACGATTCAGCGGCAAATGTTGAGCGACAATTTGCCGAGCGCGGATCAAATTATGTCGCGCGCTTCGCATCTGCTGTCGCAGCTTTCGCAAAGCGTCGGCATTGTGATTTCGCCGAACATCAGCCGCGACGTCATCCGCCACATCGAATTTGTCCGCATCAGCGATGGCCGCATTCTGGTCATCACCGTGTCGCGCGCGGGTTTGGTGCAAGATCGGTTGGTGCGCGTGGCCGAAGACTTCAACCAGGATGAGTTGGACAAAACGGCGCGTTACCTGAACGCGAATTTTTCCGGCATGACCTTGCGCGCGATTCACGCGCGTCTGGTGCAACGGATGACGGAAGAAAAGGCGCTCTATGATCGGTTGCTGCAAAACGCCATTTTGCTGTGCCATCGCGGCTTGAGTCGGGATGACGACGCCGAGCCAGAAGTTTTTGTGGATGGCGCGTCGAATATGCTTTCGCGCGCGGATTTTGCCGATTTGGAACGGCTGCGCGAATTGCTGCAACTCTTTGAGGAAAAGCGCCGCCTCATAGGTCTGCTCAGCGAATGCGTGACGATGGACGAACGCCAATCGTCCGTCACCGTGCGCCTCGGCTCAGAGAACACTGTCCCCGGTTTGCAACGCTGCGCCGTGGTGACCGCTTCGTACCGCTACGGCAACCAGATGACGGGCAACCTCGGCGTCGTCGGGCCGTTAAGAATGGAGTACGCCCGCACGATAAATGTGGTAAGCTACGTCGCGTGCATGCTGGAGCGTGTGCTGAATGATGCCCCCGCCACTGTGATGAGTTAAGGCCGAAACTTTTTCTCCTATTTCCGACGGCCCTTTCTCCACGCCGCTTTACCAACCAGCTCGAACAACCCATCGCTCTGACCTTTCCACTCTGCCCTGAGAACTTCTTTCGGTTTGCTTCCTCGCAAACCACATCAATGCAGGCTCGCTTATGGGAAAAGTAATTGGTATTGACTTAGGCACGACAAATAGCTGCGTTTCGATTATGGAAGGCGGCACGGCACAAATCATTCCGAACAAAGAGGGCGGACGCACGACGCCTTCGATCATTGGCTTTCAGGAATCGGGCGAACGCCTGGTCGGTCAAATCGCCAAGCGCCAGGCCGCCACGAATGCTGCCAACACGATTTATGCCGTCAAGCGATTGATCGGGCGCAAACTGAATTCGCCCGAAGTCCGTCGCATGCAAGACAACGCGCCGTACACCATCACCGACAGTCCCAACGGCGACGCGCGCATTCGTCTCTTTGGTCGTGACTACAGCCCGTCGGAACTCTCGGCCATCATTTTGCAGCGGCTGCGCCAAAGCGCCGAAGACTATCTCGGCGAATCGGTCGAAGACGCGATTGTCACGGTTCCGGCCTACTTCGATGATGCGCAGCGGCAGGCGACGAAAGACGCGGGCAAGATCGCGGGTCTGAACGTGTTGCGGATTCTGAACGAACCGACAGCGGCGGCGCTGGCTTATGGCTTAGGCCGCGAGCTGGCCGAGAAGATTGTGGTCTACGATTTGGGCGGCGGCACGTTCGATATTTCGATTCTTGAAATGCGCGACGGCGTGTTCGAGGTGCTCTCGACGTCGGGCGATACGTTTTTGGGCGGCGAAGATTTCGATCTGCGCATCGTGGATTGGATCATCACAGAATTTCAAAAAGAAACCAGCCTTGATCTGCGCAATGACCGTCCCGCGTTGCATCGCCTGAAAGAAGCTGCCGAACGCGCGAAATGCGAACTCTCGTCCGCGTTGGAGACGAACATCAACCTGCCGTTTATCGCTTCAGACAGCCTGGGGCCGAAGCATTTCAATAAGGTGCTGACGCGCCAGCAGTTTGAAGAGATGATCGCCGACCTCGTCGAAAAATCGCTCGAACCGTGCGAAAAGGCGTTGTGGGACGCGAAGCTCAAGCCGCAGGACATTGATAAAGTCTTGCTCGTCGGCGGACAAACGCGCACACCGCTCGTGCGCCAAAAAGTTACCGAGATGTTTGGCAAGCAGCCGTCAGCAGAAATCAATCCCGACGAAGTCGTGGCCATCGGCGCGGCGATTCAAGGCGGGATGATGACCGGGGAAGTCAAAGAACTGGTGCTGCTCGATGTGCTGCCGCTGTCGCTCGGCATCGAAACGCGCGGCGGCTTGTTCACCAAAATCATTGACCGCAACGCCAGCATTCCGCTCAAAAAAGCGTTGACGTTCACGACCGTTGCCGACAATCAAACCACCGTCGAAGTCCACGTTTTGCAGGGCGAGCGTGAATTGGCGCGCGGCAATCGCAGTCTGGCAAAATTTGAATTGACCGATATTCCTTCGGGGCCGCGCGGTTCGGCGCAAATTCTGGTGTCGTTCGATGTGGATGCCGATGGTTGCGTGAATGTCTCGGCGCACGACAAAGCCACCGGACGCGAACAAACCGTGCGCGTCACGCCGTCCTCCGGGTTGGGGCCGGATGAAATCTCGCGGTTGATCGAAGAAGCCGCGCGCAACGAACAAGCCGACAAAATCATGAAAGAGTTGATTCTGGCGCGCACACGGCTGGATGGCTTGATCGAAAGCACGCGGCGCACGTTCAGCGAATTCGGCACGATGCTTTCCGAGGACGATCAAGTGCAAGCCCGCCAGGCCATCGCGCGCGCCGAGATGGCGCATCGCAGTGATGAAATGGAGAAGCTGGCGCTGGCCTTCAATGAATTGGAAGCCTTCGGACAGAAATTGACCGAATCTATGTTTGCCTCGCCTGCTTCTGCGGGGGTGAAGTAGCGACGCGCGCACGCCAGCGTCAGAACTGATCGGAGTCTCGTTCCTGGCGACCACTCCGATCCGCCTCTGGGGCACGACAAATATTGCAGATAATTCCTTTTCTCCTTCGCTACGCTTTTCCCGCGCGCCCTTTTCAAGTCTTTTCAAGTGGGCAAGATATGGTATCCTTGCGCTTCAACTTTTACTCTTTGAATGAGGTATGAGCGATTGAGCAAACGTGATTACTATGAAATATTAGGCGTGAGCCGCACGGCCAGCGAACAGGAATTGAAAACCGCCTACCGCAAATTGGCGATGCAATATCATCCGGATCGCAATCCCGGCAATGCCGAAGCCGAAGAGAAATTCAAAGCCGCCGCGGAAGCTTATGGGGTGTTGTCAAATCCCGAAAACCGCGCGCGCTATGATCGCTTCGGACATGCCGGAGTGGGCAGTGCCGCTTCGTCGGGCGGCGCTTGGACGAGCGGCGATTTTCACGGCTTTGAAGACATTCTGGGCGATTTGTTCGGCGACCTGTTTGGCGGACGACGTGCGCGGCGCGGCGGCGCACAACGCGGTGCCGATTTGCGCTATGACTTGGAGTTGACACTCGAACAAGCAGCCAGCGGACACAAAACCAAAATTCAAATTCCGCGCCTGGAAAATTGCGACACCTGCAACGGTTCCGGCGCGGCTCCGGGCAGTTCGATCAATGTTTGCAATTTGTGCGCTGGCTCCGGGCAAGTGCGCTTCCAGCAAGGATTCTTTTCCGTCAGCCGCACCTGCCATCAATGTCGCGGCACAGGCCGCACGATCACGCATTATTGCAAAGCCTGTCAGGGCCAAGGCCGCGTCGAAAAAGATCACACCATTGAAATCAAAATCCCCGCCGGTGTAGACACGGGCGCGCGGTTGCGCATCAGCAACGAAGGCGAAGCGGGCGCGAGCGGTGGAGGGCGCGGCGATTTGTACGTCTTCCTCGAAGTCAAAGAACACGATTTATTCGAGCGTCAGGAAAATAATCTGTACGTCAATGTGCCCATCAGTTTCACGCAAGCCGCATTGGGCGCGGAACTCAAAGTCCCGACGCTAATTGATGACGAAGAGGCATTGCGCATTCCCGAAGGCACACAAACCGGCTCGATCTTTCGCATTCGCGGCAAAGGCATTGTTTCGCTGCAAGGGCAGGGACGCGGCGATTTGTTTGCGGTCGTGACCATCCAAACGCCTGCCAAATTGAACCGCGAGCAGCGCAAATTATTCGAGCAACTGGCCAAGCTGGAAGAACAGAAAAATCAAGCCCGCAAATTGACGGACAAAGTCCGCGAAATTTTTGGTTAGCATCTGGACGCGAGCGGTTGGTTGCCCGCTCGCCGCCCCAATCTTCCCTCACTTCAACAATCGAACGACCTGTTAGCGCGTGTTTCCCTTCATCTTCCCCTGCCTCACGCTGGCAGCGAATGCAGGAAATTTTACTATGCTTACAATTCATCCTCGTAGAGCCTGGCTTTATCTTTCGGCCTTCGTGATTTCACTGCTCATCCTCATCGTTTGGGTCATGCTTCGTTCGCAAACGGTGCAATCGGCGCAAACTCCCACGCGCGCGCAGCAGGCACAACAGGCACGCGCGCAACGACTGCAAGACCTCGACACGAAAATGAAAAATCCAGGGATGTTGTTATTTCGCGCGGCTGAATTTGATCCGCGCGCCG
>CAZWAK010000060.1:0-39374 GCA_964631865.1 uncultured Heliobacteriaceae bacterium
GATCAAGCGTTGGCTGCAAGAAAAAGAAAGCGCCCGAAATAATGCAGAAATCAAAGCACAAACCTATACAGAACATGAAGAATCGCAGGCGATTTATTGGGTTGATTTTTTGACGGCGATTTTGAAACCCGGTCGCATAGATCACATTGGCTTACTGTTACATTGGTATAACAAGGGAGTGGAGAACGAGAAAATTCAGTTGAAAGGTACAATATCACTGATCATCTCTGAAATAACGCCAGAGGATTTACTGAAAATCGAAGAAGACACTTTGTACAATTTTTACTGAGCAAAGCGTCTGCAATATTGAGAAAGACAATGCCTGAAGAACTCGCCGATGATTACGGCTTAGCCAAAATTGAAGCCACCCAACAAATCGCCGCGCCGGACTTGCCGTATCAACCGCGCAATCCCAAATCCTACAATCCGCCGATTGGGTTGATTGGCTGCGGCGGCATTTCGTCGCAGCATCTGAACGCCTACAAACTCGCGGGCTTCAACGTCGTCGCGCTGTGTGATCGCAATGAACATAAGGCGCGCGAACGCCAGCAACAATTTTATCCCGATGCCTTCGTCACAACCGATTACCGCGAAGTGCTCAAGCGCGACGACATCGAAGTCGTAGACCTGACACCGCACCCCGCTGACCGCGTGGCAATGACCGAAGAAGCGATTGCGGCGGGCAAACATATCCTGTCGCAAAAGCCGTTCGTGACTGACCTCGACACAGGTGAACGCTTGATTGAACTGGCGCACAAACGCGGGATAAAACTTGCCGTCAATCAAAACGGTCGTTACGCGCCGCATTTCAGCTACCTGCGCAATGCAATTCAGGCGGGCTTGATCGGCGATGTCGTCAGCGCGAATTTCTCGCTGCATTGGGATCACAACTGGATCATCGGGACGCCGTTTGAAAACATTCACGATTTGATTTTGTACGACTTCGGCGTGCATTGGTTCGATCTGGCGGCGTGTTTTTTCACGCAACGCGAAGCCAAGCGCGTCCAAGCTTTGACGGTACGCGGCATTCGTCAACAAGCGCGTCCGCCTATGCTCGCCAGCGTCATCATCGGTTTTGAGAGCGGCCTCGCTTCGATGCATTTCAACGCAAGTGTCACGCACGGCCAGCAGGATCGCACCTACATCGCAGGCTCGCGCGGTTCGATTGAAAGCCTGGGCCCCAGCTTGTCGGAACAGGCGGTCACACTTTACACTGCCGAAGGTTTCGCCAAGCCGGATTTGCAAGGCACTTGGTTTTTGCAAGGCTTTCACGGCACGATGGCGGAGTTGCTTTGCGCGATTGAAGAGAAGCGCGAACCGATGAATAGCGCGCGGGATAACTTACGCGGCTTAGCGTTGTGTTTCGCGGCGATTGCTTCGGCATCACAAGGCATGCCGCAAGTACCAGGATTAATTCGGAAGTTACCCATTCGCTAACCTGAATTGATCGAATGGACGGAACTCCCAAATAATCGTGATGGAGAGAAATATGAAAACTATATTGCTTATGATGGTCAGCTTGGGGCTTGCGGCTTGCAACGCCACTTCGACCAGTTCGACGCCGACCGAAAAAAGCGTCGCGACGGCTTCCGAACAAACTACCAACGTAAATGCCGGCTATGAAATCAAGGTCAAACGCAACGGCCTGGAGGTTGCGACGTTCGGCAACAAAGGGACTCGCCCTGCTGCGCTGCTGGATGAAGGCACGCTGACGATTATGCTGGGCAGCCCTGATAACAAACACACGCTGACGATAGACCTCAAGGCCGCGAAGGCAGGCACGTATCCCCTGGCGGCTGATGGCAAAGCGGCACAACCGGGCGAAGTACGCATTGATCTTTTGACAGAAGCCACCATGGAATCGCTCATCGCCACCAAAGGTGAGTTCAAGCTGAGCGAATATGACGGAAAAACCTGCTCTGGCGCGTTCAATGTTACGGGTGCTGACATCAAAGGTGCGCCCTTTTCCATCGAAGGAAGCTTCACAAAAATGGGAGTGCGAACGGCTGCCGGAAAATAATCGTCGCAAGAAGTCTCAATAATTTATGACAGCATCGCTCACATATTTTGAAAAAACGCTCGCCCTTTTACAACAACTCAAAGACACGCAACTCGACCACATTGAACAGGCCGCCCAAATCTGCGCCAACAGCATCGCCAACCAAGGCTTGGTCTTTCTCTTCGGCAACGGGCATTCGCGGATGATGTGCGAAGAGATGACGCCGCGACAAGGCTGCTTTGTCGGCTTCGTCGCGATGGTTGAATTGGCGCTGTCGAATCACGCCAACATCGTCGGCACGAACGGATTGCGCGCGCCGCTGCATCTCGAAAAATACGAAGGCTATGCCGAAGAGATTTTGAAAGGCTTTGGCTTTGGCAAGCACGACGCGATGATTGTGATTTCGACGAGCGGCATTCGCCCCGTTGTCGTCGAAATGGCGATGGGGGCGAGGCGGCGTGGTTTGCCTGTGATCGGTATTTGCTCGCGCACGCACTGCGAACAATCGGTCGCGGCGCATTCGTCGGGCCATAAATTGATTGATGTCGCCGATGTGCTGATTGATAACTGTTGCCCGGCGGGCGACACCGTCGTTGAACTGGAAGGATTGGAATGGCGCACGGGGCCAACGTCAACGGTGACGGGCGGAATGATTATCAATATGCTGCGCAGTCGCACAGCGGAACTGTTGCTGGAACGCGGCGTGAAGCCCATTATGCTGCCATCGCACCAATTCGTCGGCAACACGAGCGCGGCGGAACAACTCGAACAATTTTACGAAGGCTATCGCAAGAGCCTCGCGCATTTGTATCAGTAAGGGTGGTCGGTGACTGGTGGCTGGTGGTCGGTTAACAGCCAATCACCAACCACCAGTCACCAGCCACCAATCACCATGAATTTACTCATCACAGGCGCAACCGGCATCGCGGCGGCGACGGCAAAGTTAGCGGCACAGGCGGGCGCGTCCATCTTTATCGTCAGCTTGCACGAAGAGGATTGCGCGGTTTTAGCCAATGAAATCCGGGCGGCGGGTGGCACGTGCGAATTTTATGCAGGCGATTTGGTCAACGAAGCAACCGCCATTAACGCGGTGCAAAATTGTGTGCATCGTTTCGGGCGCATTGATTCCCTCTTCAACGTCGCAGGCATTTCGGGACGCAGATTCGGCGATGGTCCCTTGCACGAATGCACAGAAAACGGCTGGGACATCACGATGGACACGAACGCCAAGACAACGTTTTTGATGTGTCGGGAAACGCTCAAACAAATGCTGCAACAAGATGTAGATGAATTCGGTTCACGCGGCGCGATCTTGAATATGGCGAGCGTGTTGGCATTTGCTCCGGAACCAAAGCATTTCGCCGCGCACGCCTACGCCGCGAGCAAAGGCGCAATCATCAGCTTGAGCAAAGCGATGGCGAGTTATTACGCGCCGCACAAGATTCGCGTCAACGCAATCGCACCCGGATTGATTCGCACGCCAATGAGCCAACGCGCGCAGAACAATACCGCTATTCTTGATTTTATGAAGAGCAAACAACCACTTGCGGAAGATTTGCTTGATGCCGCAGACGTAGCCCAGGCGGCGTGGTTTTTACTCAGCGATCCTTCGCGTCATATCACTGGCCAGGTGTTGACGATAGATGGTGGTTGGTGTATCAGCGGATAAGTAAGCTATTTCCTTTCGACAACTACTGGGAGGAACTGACAGCCCCGAATTATGTGCATTCCCCAGCGCATTGAACAGGCCATCCAGGAATATCAGGCCGGGCAGGAACCGGAGGGAAACTTTCGCCTGCTCGATGATTGTTATCGTCCTCGCCTCCTGCGCATTTTTGCTCGCCGTGGTTTTTCACCCGAAATTGCCGAAGAACTCACCCAAACTGTCGCGCTTCGCGTCTTTAAGGAATTAGACAAATTCCGTGGCAATTCCTTCGGTGAATTCGCCGCCTGGATCAACAAAATCGCGGACAGCGTGCGGTGCGACTACCAGCGTCAACAGGCAACACTTAAACGCGCGGGGACGACTGTTTCCTTAGACGGCGGCAACGACGAACAGGACTCGCCGCCCGATGTCGTTGACCATTCGCCGGACGCTAATCCGCTGCAAGTCGTCATGAGCAAAGAACAGCAGGAAAAAATCAAAGCCGCCATTGCGCAACTTCCCCGTCAGCAGCAGAAATGTGTGCAGTTCCGCGTGTATCATGGTTTGTCGTACGCGGAGATTGCCGTCGCCATGAACATCTCTGTCGAAGCGGTCAAATCGCACCTGAAAGAAGGCATGAAAAAATTGCGCGAAGTTTTACGAAGGGAGGAAGCCGCCGAATAAAGCTATGAAAGACGATCTCACCGAATTTCAATCGTTATTGCAATCGCTGGCGAAAGAGGAGCTTGCCCCGGTCGGGACACATCGCACACCGGACGAATTGGCGGCGTACCATTTTCATCAGCTTTCCGCCGCCGAAGAGGAAGAGATTCAGGATCATCTCGTGACGTGTCGCGCCTGCACGTTGTTGTTGCTCGACCTCGCTGATCTTTGCGCAACGGAACCGCAGGAGGCGAGCGCAGTCTTGACCGCAGAAGCAATACCCGAAGCGCAATCATCGGCTTCATTTTTCGAGCGGCTGCGGGAACAGCTTTCGGCGTTTCGATTGCTTCCGGCGCTGGCTGTGTTGTCGCTCCTGTTGAGTTTAGCCTTCGGCTTCTGGGCGTTCTCGCTGCGGCGTGAAAAACAAATGCTCCTTGCACAACTGACACAGCAACAAACGGAACGAGAGGCAGTCAACGCCCAAGCTATCGCCGCAGCGCAACAACACCGCGATGAAGCACGCACGCGCGCCGAACAATTGACAGCGGAACTGGACAAAACGCGCCGCGAAAAAGATGAATTGACGAAACCGCAATTGAACGCTCCGATTCTGACTCCGCTGCCCGGTGACACGCGCAGCAACACGCAGCCCGCGATTGAACTTTCAGCCAACGCCACGCGCTTTATGCTCGTCATTCCCGCCGCTACGCCCGAAGCGAAATATCCTGACTATGGTATCGAAATTCTCAACGCCAGCGGCACGTCGGTCGTGAACGAAAAAGGGTTAGTCTTCAATCCCGACAGCGGTTTCACAATCCTGTTGCCCAGTCGTTTATTTCCGGCGGGCGAATATCGCGTCAAGGTGTTTGGCTTGCGACGCGGGGCGAAAACCAGCGTCGCCGAAACGGTCGTTCGCCTTCGTTACAAACCATAAAAGAAACTATGCACGCTTCCAAAATACTCAGCACCTTCATCAGCCTTTTGTTTTTGGTCAATCCCGCAACGGGACAAATCGCACAACAGCCTGAGAGCCGCACGCTCACACCGGGCGTCAGCGTCGAACGCGCCTTGAGCGGTGGCGCAGCGCATTCTTATCGCATTGCACTGCGCGCCAACGAATTCACCGACGTGCAAATCGTCAAGCAAAACATCAACATCACCGTCACGGTCAAAGATGCTGCCGGAGCCGATCTGTTCATCGCCAATTTTGAATCGCTGGAACAAGGCAGCGAAACCATTTCTCTGCTGGCAAAAACTGAAGGAACCTACACGCTGATTGTCGAACCAGATTTCAAGAAGGCTCCGCAGGGACGCTATCAAATTACTTTGACGCAACCACAGACAGCGACCGAAGCTGCGCAACAACGCTTTGCCGCACAACTTGCCTTTGCCGAAGCGACGCAACTTTTCAATCAGGGAACAGCAACGGCGCGGCAGGAAGTGCATAAGAAATTGATGGCGACGTTGCCGCAATGGCAATCGCTCGGCGATCAGGTTTGGCAGGCGCGCACGCTGTACTGGCTGGGCTACAACGATTTCTGGTTGGGACAATTCGACCGGGCGCTGGGGTTTCTCAATCAGGCATTGCCATTGCGACGAGCCGCCAATGACAACAGCGGCACAGCGGAAGTTTTGCGCGGCATCGGATTGGTACAAAGCACCAAAGGACAATTCGCCCCCGCGCGCGACACCTTACGGCAAGCCTTAGCATTGCATCGCAGCGATCCAACGGAGCGATGGCAGTTAGCCTTCACGCTCAATCAACTCGCCAGTGTTTATTGGCGGCTGGGTGAGCTAGAAAAATCCGATGAATTGTTTGACGAGTGTTTACAGATATTTCGCGTGATCGGTGATGAAGAGGACGAAGCGTCTACGCTTGTCACGCGCAGTTTCATTGCGACGACACAGGGCGATTATCCAGCGGCGTATGAAGCGTTGCAGCGAGCATTGCCGATTTTCCGCTCCCGCCAGGACAGGTTTGGCGAAGCGAGCGTGCTGAATACACTTGGCACAGTCTTTTACAATTTAGGCGAACAGGAAAAAGCGCGCGAGGCCTACCGCCAATCGCTCGCGGCGTATCGCGCCATTCAGGATCGGCAGCAGGAAGCCTTCGTCCTCATCAATCTGGGCATTACCGAAAGTTTTCTCGCTGACAAAAAGAGCGCACTGGCACATTACAACGAAGCACTGACCGTGCTGCGCGCGCTTTCGTATCCGCGCGGCGAAGCGAATCTGTTGCGCCACATCGGGCAGGTGCATTACGAAATGCGTGCGTGGTCAGCGGCGCTGGAAACACTGAACGAATGTCTGCGGCTGGCCCGCGAGCGCGGCGAGAAACAAGTCGAAGCTAACGCCCTCATGACGTTGGGCGAAGTGTATGCCGCAATGGGCGAACGCGAACGCGGCCTTGAATCAATCAATCAAGGATTGACACTTCAGCGTGCCACCCGCAATCGAACGGGCGAAATCCAAACACTATTCGCACTGGTCAGGGTCGAACGCGAAAGCGGCAATTGGCAGCAGGCACAAACGCACGCCGAAGAAGCCCTCCATCTCATCGAAGCCACTCGCGCACGAGTCGTCGGCTCGGAGCTGCGAGCATCATATCTGGCGGTCAATCAGGCACATTACGAAACCTATATTGATTTGTTGATGCAACGGCATGAACAGGAACCCGGCGTTGGTTATAACACGCGCGCTCTGCAAGCCAGCGAACAAGCTCGTGCTCGCGCTTTGCTCGACTCATTGGCTGAAGCGCGCGCCGACATTCGACAGGGCGGCGATCCCGCGTTACTCGAACGTGAACAAACAGTGCAAAAACAACTTAGCGCACAGGAAGAGCGACGGCGGCGGCTGCTGTCCGGCAAACCCACGCCGGAACAAGTGGCTGCAACGGATCGTGCCGTTGCAGCAGCCCTGACGGAATATCAACAGGTGCAGGCGCAAGTGCGCAGTGCCAGCCCACGCTATGCCGCACTCACGCAACCGCAGCCGTTAAGCCTCGCCGAGATGCAGGCGCAACTTGATGACGACACGGTGTTGCTGGTGTATCGGCTGGGAACAAATCGCAGCTTCCTCTGGACTGTGACAGCAACTTCTTTGCAAAGCTACGTGCTGCCGCCGCGCGCACAAATCGAAAGCGACGCCACAGCATTCTATCGTTTGTTGCAAGTCAGCTATCAGGTGCAATCGAAAGCGCAATACCAGATGCAAGCGCAAAAAACTTCGCGGCAGTTGCTCGGCTCCGCAGCGCAGCAATTGACACGCAAACGATTGGTCATTGTGGCAGACGGCGCGCTGCAATACATTCCGTTCGCCGCGCTCCCGCACCCAAACAGCAACGAGCCGTTGCGCAGCAATCACGAAATCGTCGCGTTGCCATCCATTTCTTCGCTCAGTCAATTGCGCCGCGATTTGCAGGGACGCGCGCCCGCTCCTAAAACGATTGCCGTGATCGCTGATCCTGTTTTTGAAACCAAAGACAAACGTTTCAAGACGCATAGCTCCCGCTTGACCACAAGCGTAACTGACCCGCTGGCAACGGTCACTCGTTCGGCGAACGACACAGGTTTATCATCTTTCGTGCGGCTGCCATTCAGTCGGCGCGAAGCCGATCATATCGCCGCCCTTGTGCCAACCGCACAGCGAACGCGCCTGCTGGATTTTGAGGCGAGTCGCGCAACGCTGGCGCAAACAGATTTAAGTCAATACCGCATCCTGCACTTCGCTACCCATAGCCTCATCAATCAAAAGCATCCCGAACTTTCCGGCATTGTGTTGTCACTGTATGACCGCGACCGTCGCGCGCAGGATGGCTTTTTGCGCTCGCACGAAATCTACAACCTCAAGCTTAATGCTGATTTGGTGGTGTTGTCCGCCTGTCAAACGGCGCTCGGCAAAGAAGTGCGTGGCGAAGGATTGATGGGCTTGTCGCGTGGCTTTCTCTATGCCGGTGCGCCGCGGCTGGTCGTCAGTTTGTGGAAAGTGAACGATCAGGCGACGGCGGAATTGATGCAGCGGTTTTATCGCGTGATGTTGCGCGACAACTTACGTCCGGCGGCGGCGTTGCGCGCGGCACAATCTTCGATGGCGCAGGAACCGCGTTGGGCTGCGCCATATTATTGGGCGGGATTTGTCTTGCAGGGCGAGTGGCGATAGCTGCGAACGTCCCGTAGACTGTCCTGTCTGCGGATGCGGTGGGAGCCTTCCCCTTGCTCCTGCAACTAATCGCCGCAGGCTTCCGCAGATTGGACAGTCTACGGGACATTGGCGATCCCCACATTTTTTACCACAAAAGATTTTTTCTCTCGCACTCCCCCGTTTTCTTTTCTTCCTCGTCTATGAAAGTGTGAACCGCAAAACCCTGATCTGCGCGTGCCCTTAACACGGCACTATCGCTCAGGTAGGATGCTGCTGTCCCAGTATTCAAATTTAGTCTGACCCAACGAGTCAAAAATGTCCGCCGTCACCTTAGCAAACGCGGTGTTACATCTGCTCCGAGGGAATCCCGGCATCAGACAAATCCGGTATCCAAATAAGCTTGTTGCATGACCTCGCGGGGATTGTTTTGTCTGCCTGACGAGGTGAAAAAAGCCGTGCAAACAGGCAGGCAAAAAGCAGCGGCAGGCAGCAAACCTGTCGCGCAGGAATGAACTACTACAGGAAAGGTGCCCCAAATGCCTCGTCTCAACTTCTCACGTCTACAGCTACGTCTATCTCTCGTTATTATCGGTTTATTGCTTGTTGTCAGCCTCGCAGAGATTACACTGCGGAGCCGCATTGCCAATGCCTCCGCACCAGCAGTCGTTGCAACAGGCGAGATGCCCACGCTGCGCGGAGAAGCGGCGGTCGAACAACTCAAGCAACAGGGCTTGTACGAATCGCTCAGCGCCGCCGTCGCAAAAACGCGCTATGACCTGCATCGTTCGGACGGCCAAAATTTGCCCGCGCGGCTGCAACTCCACGGCGAAGTCTGGCACGCGGCGAACCCAACGCAAGGGATGAATGCCTACTTCTCGCGCGACGGCGTGAAAGTGGTCGAGCGCAGTGAAGAAAAACCCGGCTGGGAATTAGGACTGCGCGTCACTGGCTACGGCTACGGACAACAAATGCTATCGGTCGGTGCAGGCGAAATGAAAGCTGATGGCAATCGCATCGCATACGCCCGCCCCGTCATCAATTCTGATTCCGCAATCCACCATCCGCAATCCGCATTCAAAGAGTGGTACGTCAACGACAGCACCGGCGTCGAACAAGGCTTCACGATTGAGGTTGCACCGGGAGGGCGGATTGAAGGCGAGGCGTTGCGCGTGCGGATGGAATTGGCTGCGGGTTGGAAAGCCGAGCTGGCTGCCAATGGTCAGGCGATTACGCTTGCCAGTCGGCACGGCCAGCAACTGCACTACAACAAACTCGCGGCGTGGGACGCAAACAAGCAACCGCTCAAAGCGTGGATGGAAGTCGAAGGGCAGGAAGTGCGGCTGGCGGTGGATGATGCGAAGGCGGTTTATCCGGTGACGATTGATCCGACACTTACGCAACAGACCAAGCTGACAGCGAGTGATGGGGCTGCGCTTGACCGCTTTGGTCAGGCGGTAGCCATGAGCGGCGCGACGGTGGTTGTGGGCGCGAACACGGATGATGTGGGCGGGAATTTGGATCAAGGCTCGGCTTATGTATTCGTCCGCAGCGGAAATTCGTGGACTCAGCAGGCACAATTGACAGCGGCGGATGGCGCAAGGGATGACCATTTCGGCTATTCAGTAGCGATCAGTGGCGACACCATCGTGGTCGGGTCTAATTTGGATGACGCTTCGTTTTTCGATCAAGGCTCGGCCTACGTGTTTGTGCGCAGTGGAACCACCTGGACACAACAGACTCGCCTCACCGCTGCTGATGGTGCGTCTAGTGATCGGTTCGGGTCTTCGGTGGGGATCAGTGGTGAAACGATTGTCGTCGGCGCTCCTTTGGATGCCATCGGAAATACCACCTTGCAAGGCTCAGCCTACGTCTTTGTGCGCAGCGGAACCAACTGGGCGCTGCAACAAAAACTCACGATCAGTGACGGCGCATTTGGAGACCAATTCGGCATCTCGGTGGCGATCAACGGCGACACGATGGTCGTCGGGGCTTATGGGGATACCGTAACTGCCGCTGCGCAAGGCTCAGCGTATGTATTTGTGCGGGAGGGTACGGTCTGGAGACTACAACAAAGACTGACGGCGTTAGATGGGGCGGCCTCTGACCAATTTGGGAATGCCGTAGCGATCAGCGGCGAAACCATCGTTGTTGGCGCTCACGTTGATGACAATACAGCCTCGGATTCCGGCTCTGCCTACGTGTTTGTACGCAGTGGGACAACCTGGACACAGCAACAAAAGCTGGTGGCGTCCAATGGCTTTTTTGTTCAGTACTTCGGCACCTCTGTGGCAATCAGCGGTGAGACGATTGTGGTGGGCGGCCCGACGGGATACGGCGCGGCATATATTTTCCGTCGCAGCGGGACAAACTGGACGCAACAAAAACAACCGTTACTTGCATTAGATGGCGAGTCGCGCAGCACATTTGGTTGGTCAGTGGCGATTGACAGAGAAACGGTTGTTGCCGGGGCGGTCTCCGATAATGGGACAGGCTCAGCTTATATCTTCGGATGTAACAGCGGCACCTGGGCTGAGAATACAAGATTCACCGTTCCCAATGGCGGCTACTTGGGCGCTTCAGTCGCAATCAGTGGCGCGACCGTTGTGGTGGGAGCTTATGCAGAAGATGCGGTTTACGTTTTTGTGCGGAGCGGGGCAGGTTGGACGCAACAACAAAGACTCACCACAAGCAATGTGTTGGCAGGCGGTTGGTTTGGGTACGCAGTGGCGATCAGCGGTGAGACAGTTGTTATTGGAGCGCCCAGAGCCGATGGAAATTTCCAACAAGGCGCTGCATACGTCTTCGTGCGATCAGGCACTAACTGGACAGAACAGCAGAAAATATCGGGGGGAGTTGTTGTCTTTGGCACTTCAGTAGCTATCAGCGGGGAGACGCTGGTCATCGGTAGCCCAGGCGAAAAGGTATCCCCCAGTAGTGCGCCCGGCGTAGCACACGTGTTTGGTCGTTCAGGCACAAACTGGACGCTACAACAACGGTTGGCAGCAAGCGACGGCATAAGTGGCGACGATTTCGGTCATTCAGTAGCAATAAGCGGGGGAACGGTTGTTGTTGGGTCCCCTTACGACGATACAGGAACGATCTCAAATCATGGCTCAGCCTATGTCTTCGTAAACGCAGGAGCAGGCTGGACCCAGCAACAGAAACTAACAGTGAGTGATGGCGCGGCGGGCGATCAATTCGGCTATTCAGTGGGAATCAGCGGCGCGACCATCGTTGTCGGCGCACGCTTGGATAATGTGGGCACGAGCGTGGATCAAGGCTCAGCTTATGTCTTTGTGCGGTCAGGCGCAGCGTGGGCGCAGCAACAACAGTTAACAGACATAAGTGGCGCAGCAGGAGACGAGTTTGGCTATTCCGTTGCGAGTAGTGGTGAAACCATCGTGGTTGGGTCTCCCCTTAACCGCAACGGCGACGTGAGGAAAGGTTCGGCCTACGTCTATAAGCGGTCAGGCACGGTCTGGACATCATCGCCCCGTATGTATACCGGTGATCTCCCGATCTATTATCAGCTCGGCTATGCGGTAGGGGTTTCGGGCGAGACCGTTATTGTCGGCGCACCAAACATCTTAGCAGGAAATATCACGACAGGGGCGGCGTATATCTTCACCCCCGATTTCTGTAATCTCAGCCTGACCGGCCCTGACCTCACGCTAAGCAAGAGTGATGGCGGCGCAACAGCCTCGCCCGGCACGACGATTGTCTACAATCTGAACTACGCGAACGTCGGCGTGGCGCAAGCGACGGGCGTGACGTTGAGCGAAACGGTTCCGGTCGGCACAACGTTCAATGCGGGGGCAAGTGCGTCAGGCTGGGTTTGTGAGTCGAACGGGAGTGCGGGTGCAAGATGCACGCTCAACATCGGCACAGTGGCGGTTGGCGCAACCGGGCAGCGAGCCTTTGCGGTAACGGTGGACAGCACGGTGGCAGCGGGTCTCAATCAAATCAGCAACACGGCGTCCATCTTCGACGACGGCAGGAATGGTACTGATCCGACGTTGCCGAACACAGCAAGCGATGGCACGCCGCTCAATGCGCAACCCAGTCTGCGGCTGACGAAGACGGACAATGACGCAACGGTTGCGCCGGGTGGCACGATCACGTATGCGCTGGGGTACTCGAATCTCGGCACACAGGGCGCGATGGGTGTGGTCATTACCGAAACGATTCCGGCGAACACGACCTTCAACGCCGCCAGCACGGCAGGCTGGAACTGCACGGGTTCCACCTGCACGTTCAATGTCGGCTCGCTCAACGCAGGAGCAATCGGCACGGTTAACTTCATCGTGACGGTCAACAGTGCATTGCCCGCCGATGTGCAGCAAATCACCAACACCGCGCGCATCACGGATGACGGGACGAATAGCACTGCACCGTCTACGGCTTCGGCTTCGGACACGACACAAGTCGTTCGCCGCCCCGTTGCCAACAACGACAGCTACTCGACAAACCGCGACACACCATTGACCGTAGCGGCTCCGGGCGTACTCAGCAATGACGCGGGTAGCACGCTCACCGCCGTGTTGGTCACGAATCCAACCAGCGGGACATTGAACCTCAACGCCAACGGTTCGTTCACGTTCACACCGGCGGCGAATTTTACCGGAGCGGTCAGCTTCACGTACAAAGCCAACGATGGCGCACAGGACTCGAATACCGCGACGGTGACAATCAACGTCAACGCAGGCAGCAATCGGCCTCCGGTGGCGAACAACGACAGTTATTCGACGAATCGGGACACTCCGCTGACAATTCCGGCTCCGGGCGTGCTGGGCAATGACACTGACCCGGACGGCAAGGCGTTGACCGCAGTGCTGGCAACGAATCCGGCGAGTGGGACATTGACGCTGAATCCGAATGGATCATTCACCTACACGCCCGCCACCAATTTCAGCGGCAGCGTGAGCTTCACCTATCGCGCCAGTGATGGCACGAGCAACTCGAATGTCGCAACCGTGACCATCAGGGTGAATGCGGGCAGCAATCGGCCTCCCGTTGCTAATGCAGACAGCAAGGCGACGAACGAAGACACGGTGCTGACGTTCCCGGCGCGCGATTTGACGGCGAATGATACGGACGCGGACAACGACACGCTGACTGTGACAAGCGTCGGCAGTGCCAGCAACGGCACAGTCGTACTCGCAGGCGGCAACGTGACGTTTATTCCTGCCGCCAATCGCAACAGTCCCTCTACGGCGTTCAGCTTCAGCTATACCATCAGCGACGGCAAAGGCGGAACGGCGACAGGCAGAGTCAATGTGACGGTCAATGCGATCAATGACGCGCCGAGCTTCACCCTCGCAGGCAATCCGCCGCCTTCCATCGTTAATGCCAGCGCGCAAACGGTTGCCGGCTTTGCCACGGGAATGTCTGCCGGGCCGCCCGACGAAGCAGGGCAATCGCTCGCGTTCCGTTTGACGGTAGCAGGAACGACCGGCGGGCTGACATTCAGCAGCGCACCTGCGATCCATGCGGCGACGGGAGCCTTGACTTACGCCGCGGCGGCGAACATGAGCGGCACGGCGATTGTCATTGCTGTCCTGATAGACAATGGCAGCGGCGTTGCACCGAACGTCAACACCAGCGCGCCGCGCACCTTCACGATCACAGTGGGCAGAGCAAACACGCCCCCGATTGCCCGCAACGACAGCTACACAACAAACGAAGACGTGGTGCTGAACGTGCCTGCGCCGGGCGTGCGAGCCAATGACTTCGATGCGGAAGGCAGTCCGCTCATCGCGGCGCGGGTGTCCGCTCCGGCGAGTGGAACGTTGAAATTCAATGCGGATGGTTCGTTCACGTACACGCCTGCCGCGAACTTCTTCGGCACGGTCAGTTTTACTTATCGCGTGAGCGACGGTGCATTGACTTCCAATACGGCGACGGTGGCAATCACCGTAAACATGGCGAACGATCCGCCCAATGCGGTGGATGACGAAGCCATCTCGAACCGCAACACAGCAGTGACCATTAACGTGCTGGCGAACGATTCTGCGGGGCCGGACACGGGCGAGACGTTGCGCGTGACGGCAGTGACGCAAGGCGCACTCGGCGCGGTCGTGCTCAATCCTGACGGAACGATCACGTACACGCCCGGCGCGGTGTTCACCGGTCACGATATGTTCACCTACACCATCAGCGATGGGAACGGCGGGACAGACACCGCGACCGTCTTTGTCGAAGGCAGTCATTTGCTCGACCCGACACCGACGAACGTGAATCCGCGCGGCGTGGTGACGATCAAGTGGACGGCTCCTGAAGGCAGCGGCGCGCGCGATTGGATCGGCCTGTACCGCGTTGGCGAACCGGACACGAACCCAATCCGTAGCCGACGATTCTTTACCGACCGCGCAACCAGTGGCAGCCGCACCATCGTCATGCCGCGCACGCCCGGCAAGTACGAATTCCGCTATTTTGTGGACGACAGCTTCACGTTGGTAGCACGCAGCATCACGATCACAGTTGGAATCGTCCTTTGTCCAACCGTGAGCCGCCTGAGCGACACGAGCGGCAGAATCCGGTCAGTGATCGCGATCCGAGGAGCGGGCTTCACTGGCGTGACCGACGTTCGCTTCGGAGGCGCGCGCGCCCGGTTCTTTGTCATCAACGATGGCCTGATTCTCGCGCAAGTTCCACCGAGCGCACTTTCCGGCCCAATCACGCTCAGCAAAACAAACTGTCCGGTGGCACAGACAAACGCGTTCACCGTGGTCAGCAATTACGCTATCAGCGCGACGCCCACAAGCACTGGCGCGGGTGGAACGGTAACGGTGAAGTGGACGGCTCCGCCCAGCAAACACGGGCGCGACTGGATCGGGCTATTTCGTGTGGGCGACCGGAAGAACGAAGCGGTGACGAAATTCTCGACCGACGGTGCAACCAGCGGCAATCGCACGGTGACGATGCCAACCGCGCTCGGTCAGTACGAGTTCCGCTACCTCGCGCACAACGGCCACCGGCTGACGCGCGCGAGCCTGCCGCTTACGGTCGTCGCTCCGTAGCGGTGCAACGGATTGACGCCAACCTGACTTCTTCTGGTTCCTGATTTCCGATGCTTGATTCCCGACCACAAGAGAAGGTTTTTGTGGTCAGGAATCCTGGATCGGGCGTCAGGAATCAGACCATTGTAACGATCCTTTTCTTGAGGCAGATTATGTACAAGCCATTCCCCAAATTCTTCTGCGCAGCCCTGTATTTATTGCTCGTTGCCGCAGCCCCAGCGTTGGCGATCAACACCCGCAACACGATTTCCGCGATTGATCTTGCGCACCAGGATAGCGACGTCACGGCGTTGATTCGTTGCAACAGCGGCGGGCTGTTTCGGCACTTCACGATGACTGAGCCACAGCGTGTCGTCATTGACATTCGCAATGCACAGCAAAGCCTGCGGCCTGATCTGTCGCCGAATGACCATATCGTGCTGGCGGGCAGCGGCGAGATTCTTCGTGTGCGCATCGGGCAAATGGGCGAGAGCGTGCGCGTGGTCTTTGATCTGACTATGCCGCGGCGGTATCAAATCACGCCGCAACCGAACGGGCTGTTGGTGCGATTCTTTGGCAAACAAGCAGCGCGTCCCAATAATGCTGTTAACGAGCCGGTGGCCGCTCCTGCACAAACTGTGTACGCCAAAGCAGCGGGAGCGATTGAGCGCGCTCCCGCTACCGTCGCGTCAGGAGCGATGACAGCGGACACTGCCATCGGCATCGGCAATCAGCCCGCTCCCACGAAAAATGTTTCTGTGAAAGAAGGCAAGAAAAGCTACGGTGAAGGACTGAAGTACGAAGCGCAACAGCAATGGGAATTGGCTGTGCAACAGTTTCTTGCGGCGGTGAATGCGGAGCCGACAAATCCTGAATACAAATTGCATCTGCTGCGCGCGCAGCAGAACGCTTCGCTGCTGTTGACGCAACAAGGCGACACGCTCGCGGCGGCAGAAAATTTTGCTGCTGCCGCCAATGCGTATCGCCTCGCGTACATCTACGATCAAACCAACGAAACGGCGCGGCGCAAAGCTGAGCGCGCGACAGAGCAGCAATCGTCCACCGACAAACCGTTACCATTCAATCCAAACACCGGCAATGTGCTGGCGGCCAGCGTGGGCATCGCTACGGCTGCACCGCGCGCTTCTTCCGACATTCTACAGGTCATCAATTTGCGCGAGGTACGGTTGCGGCACGTCATCGAAAGCTTTGCCGAACGCTTGGGGTTGAATGTGTTGTTTGATGATTCCTTCAAAGACGATCTGAAGTTTCGCATTCGCTTGCAGGACGTGACGCTGGCGCGCGCGCTCGATTTGGTGCTGCTGCAATCGCATCATCAATTTGAACTCGTAGATCGGCGCACGATGCTGATTTATACCGACAATCCGACGAATCGGTTGCGCTACGAACAGTTGCTCGTCAAAACGTTCTACCTCGGCAATGCGGATTTGAATGAAGTGCGTGGGATGATTCAGCAAATGATCGGGCCGCAGCGCCAGGTTGCCATCATCAAACAACTCAACGCACTGGTCGTGCGTGACACGCCAGCGAACCTGAAGCTCGTGCAAGAGTTGATTGACAGCGTAGACAAGAACCGCGCGGAAGTCGTTGTAGACGTCAACATCTACGAAGTGTCGCGCAGCACATCGCTGGAAATCGGCAATCAAATCGCGCTCAATCCAACACCAGTCACGACGATAGGAGCGGATGGAAAACCCGTCACGACGGGCAATACAGCGGCGCTCAGCAATCTCGGCGGCATCGGCAATACCGCGCTGGGCGGACTGGCGGGAACGGCGATTTCACCAGTGCTGGGCGGGGTCGGAACGCTGATCGGACTACCGCCCAGCACGCTCACCTTGCTGCAATCCAAAGGCAATTCCAAACTGCTCGCCAGCACGCAGATTCACGCGCTGGACGGCGAGCAGAATCAAACCAAAGTCGGGCGCAGCGTTCCGGTGCGCCTCGGCTCGACTTTCGTTCCGGGCTATGGAGCACAGACAACAACAGCGAATCCGACGACGGCGGCGCTGACAGGTTTGGTCGGGGGCTTCGGCAGCGGGTTTGACAGCATTCAGTACCGCGATGTCGGACTGGTGATTGATGTGACGCCGACCGTGTCGAACGAAGGCTACGTGCAACTCAAGATGAAACTGGAATCCACCAGCGTCGAAGCGTCCGGCGCGGACATCACGCTGACGCCAAGCTTCACACAACGCAGCCTGAGCACATTGGCGCGCGTGTTGGATGGCAAGACCGCCGTCGTCGCAGGCATCAAACAGGAAGCGAAAGGCGAGTCGCGCGCGGGATTGCCGGTGTTGAGTATGTTGCCGCTGCTCGGACGTTTTATGACGACGCCGCGCCAAAGCTCGAACCTCAGCGATATTGTCATCACCGTCACGCCGCACATTTTGCGCGCGCCGGATTTGCGCCGTGAAGATCATCTCGCCAAACAAGGCGGCACAGGAACCAGCGGCGTCACGATGAGCGTCGAAGAAGTCGTCGCGCGTTTGCAACCCACCGAACCACGTCGCACCGAACGCACGTTGATCGCAGAACAAACGGACAAGCTTGCCAATCAGGCATCCGCCGTCATTGCACAGGAAACCGCTGCTCCTGCCGTTCCCGCGAATTTCCCAGCGACAGTGAACGTTTCGAACGTCATCAATGCGCCAGACAACCGCGCCTCGGTCGCGCCCAATCTGACATCCGGTGTCGTGATGAATTTGTTGGCGACGGAAGCAATTGGCGAGTCATTCACGGTCACGGTGGCGCTGGACGGAAGCACCCGCATCACGGAAGCGCAAGTGGCGCTTCATTACGACGCGACGCAAGTGCAATTTGTACGCGCCCGCAGCGGCAATCTCTTCGGCAACAGCCCGAACTTGAGTCACGAAGAGGCTGATGGCAATTTGCTGCTGCGCGTGCGACCGTCGCAAGCCACGCCCGTGCCAGCCAGCGGGCAGTTGCTCACATTGGAATTCAAGTCGCTGCAAAACGCGCCGTCCGTGCTGCGTCTTGATCCGGTCACATCACAAGTGCGGCAGGAAGACGGCAACCTCGCTCCGGTGCAGGCTCGCACTGCGCAGGTGGCATTGGGGCCAAAGCAAGCGGCGCTGGGGCAGAAATAACCCTATTGCTCCAGCACCGACCAACAGGGAGTGGTGCTTCCAACCATAACATCATTCCCTTTTGCGTTTTTCAATCCCTACCACAAGGCTGACAGACAGTCATCATTTGTGCCACAATGCCTCGACTTTTTCCGACCAAATCTTATGAAAAGGCGAGCACAGACTGATGCAATCACAACCACTCCGAACCACCGTCATTGGCAGCTATCCCTTCCCCGGCTGGCTCGAATTCGCCTGCCAACATCTCGATCAATTCGGCAGCGATGATCGCCGCGAATTGCAGGACGATGCCGTCATCGCGGCGCTGCACGATCAAGTCACGGCGGGACTCGACGTCATCACCGACGGCGAGCAAACGCGGCTCGATTTCAACTTGTCGTTTTACGGCTTCTTGTCGGGCATCGAACTCGAAGACGCGCAGCCGCGCCGCTTTGGCCCACCCGCCCACGATCAACGCGGCAAGCATAAAATCATTGGCGAACTCACTGCCCCACGAGGCCTCGGCGTCGTCGAAGAATTCCAACGCCTGCAGCGGCTGTATCATTCCGCACTCCGCACTCCGCACTCCGCACTCAAAGCTTCCGTTCCTGGCCCCTACACACTCAGTGGTCGGTTGTTGCCGAACGCGGATTACCCCGACCGCTTTGCCATCACCGAAGCGTTGTTGCCGCTCGTGCGCAAGGAGTTGGAAGATTTAGTCGCCGCTGGTTGCCAAGAAATCACGGTGGACGAACCTTCGATGAGTTGTTATGCGCACCGCGAAGACCCGCACCGTTTCGTAGACATTTTCAATCGCACGATTGCGCCGATTGTCGGGCAATGCCGCTTGTCTACGCACGCCTGCTTTGGCAATTACAAAGGCCGCGCGGTCGGCTTGCGTAGCTACAAACCGATGTATCCCGCGTTCCTCGACATCCAGGTAGATGAGATGCACCTGGAGATGGCGAGCCGTGAATTTTCGGAGATGGAAATCATCGCCGCGATTGCCGAGCGAATGGACGTTGCGGTCGGCATTATTGATGTGAAAAGTTATTACATCGAACCAGTCGAAGAAGTCGCACGGCGCGTGCGCGAGTGCTTGCAATATGCTCCGGCAGATCGTTTGGCGTTTGCGCCCGATTGTGGCTTGAGTCAAACGGCGCGCTGGGCGGCGCAACAAAAGCTTGCCAATATGGTTGCAGGCGTTCGGCAAGTGCGAGCCGAACTCGGCTTAGCCTAAGTTATCGTTTTTGCGTCCCCGGATTTTCGTACCATTTCAAATTCGTCGTCGCCGAACCGATGCACGCGACATCCATCTTGCCGTCGCCATTCAAATCCGCCACCGCACACGCCGCTGCCGCGATGCCGCCGTCATCCAATGGTTGCCGCTGCCATTTCTTCGCCTTTGCATCGAACGAATAGATGTACACACTACGGCCTTGTCCGCGATAGCCTGCAACGATTTCGTCGCGACCATCGTTATTCAAATCTGCGGTCAACAACGTGTGCCCGTCGTTCAAGCTATCGTCAATCACCAATCGCTCCCAATCGGTTTTGCCGAAACGATAGACCGCGACTTGCTGGCCGTGCCAGGGTTCAATCGTGGTCAGGAAACGTTCTTTGCCGAGCATTCCGACGGCGATTTCGCTCGCGCCGCTTTTGGGCCAGGGCGCGGGATCGCCTTTGATCAAATTCGTGCGCAGCCATTTTGTGTCTTTGCCGAAGCGAAAGACATCTACGCCGACGAAGCTCGCGGTCAAAATGTCTTCGCGCCCGTCGCGGTCAATATCCACAATGCTGACGCCGTGCAAGACGCCTTCCAACGCGGTCGAAATCACTTCGCGTTTCCATTCGCCGGGACGATAGATCACGAGCGGGACATTGCCGCGATACTCCGGTGCGGACGCGCTGGCATTGGCGAGTGGCGCATTCACCAGCACTTTTTTGCCGCTGCCGTCAAGGTTGGCAAAGCGCAACCGATGCGACGTGGACAAACGGTCAATCTCTTTCGCTTCCCAAAGCCGCGTCGGATCGCCGTTGTGTTGGAGGAGCAAAACGACGCCTGGACTGTTTGCCGGATTGTTCGCGAATTCCTGCGCGAGCGCGAGTTCCGGGATGCCGTCGCCGTCCGTGTCGTAGGCTGCGCAGTTAATCATGCGCGAGGCGTTGTTGAGGATGACGTGGCGTTGCCAACTGGGATTTTCAAACCACACGAGTTCCTTCATTCCACTCGCCAACGCAATCAAATCGGGCTTGCGATCACGATTGAGGTCGGCGACGACCACTTGATAGCCGCCGCGCAAATCGGTGGCGAGCGTATGTTCTCGGAAGTGGATTTGCGCGTGAGCGTAATTCGCCACGAGTAGTAACAACCACATGAAAATCAGTGAGTTTATTCGCAAGAGAATCCTCCTCAGAAAATGGAGCGCGATTTGCCAAATCGCGTTACGCTTCTGCCTCTCGCCTCGCCTACTTTTGTCGCAATTCCGCAAACCAATTCACAATCGCGTGCAGTTGTGTCGGCACGGCCTCGCGTTCGCCTTGCATCATCACGATGCGTTGTCCGTCGGGCGAGACATCGTACGTCGGCAACAACGTGCCCGCATTGAAGCCGGAGAGCTTTGTGAACGCGGGCTGCGGCGAGGAAGCTTGAAATCCTGCCGCCGTCGAAATCGTCACGGCCATCACTTTGTCGCCCGCGCGATAGAACAATTCTTTGCCGCCCCGCGACCACAGCGGCTCCATCCCGCCTTCGGTCGAAAGCTGCCACTTGCCGTTTAGATCGGGAAACGATTGCACATAGATTTGCCACTGCCCGGCTTCCTTCCTCGTGTACGCCAGCCAACGTCCGTCGGGCGAGAGCGCAGGTTGCGCTTCGTCCGCGTCGGTTTGCAGCAGCGGGCGCGGGCGTCGTGTGGCAGCGGGTTCGCTCACGTCCAAGGCCCATACGTCGTTGCGCGTGCGCGGATCAATTTCCGTGAACAACAACGTGCGACCATCGGGCGTGAACGTGCCGGGCAATTGCAAATTGCTGCTCGTGGTTAAGCGTTCGGCATTGTCGCTGCCATCGGCAGCTTTCCAATACAAATTCAACGGCGCACCCGCCAAATCGGAAGCAAAGACAATGCGGCGATTGTCCGGCGTCCAGAGCGGCGTGGTGTTCGTTTGCTCAAAGGTCAATCGCTTGAAATTGCCGTTGCCGAGTTCGAGGCTCCACAGATCGGTTGTGTGGCCAGGAACAGCGATGGCGAGATGTTGTCCGTTGGGTGCGAGGCGCAGCGTGCCGTAACTTTGCGCTTTGTCCGAGAGCGGCAGCGTCTTGCCTTGCCGATCCAGCCACCACAAGCGGCAATTGCTGCGCTGCGCCGCTTCCGGCAAATACACGAGCAAGCCGTCCGGCGTGCAATCGTAATGCGCACTGCCGCTGATGGGGCTGACGACGACTTTTTCTGCGAGCGTCGTCGCGGGGCCGGTCACTTCGAGGCGGCGCAGATCGAACGGCACAATTTGCAACGAGCCTTGTTGCGTGACGAGCAAATGCCCCGTCGTCAAATAGCGCGCGCGCGTGGCGTTTTTCAGCAGAATCTTTTTCGCGCCCGTCGTCAGCGATTGCACAGCGATTTCGGAATGCTTCACGCCGCCGCCGTGCCAGATCGTGAACAACACCGCCGCGCCGCCCGGCAACAGTTCGGGCCAGAAATGCGACCGCTCGCCGCGTTGCCAATCCAGCTTTGTGAGCGGTTCCGCTTTGCCTCCTGCCGCCGGAACCTGCCACAAGCCGTCAAAAAAGCGCGGCGCAAACACAATCCCCCCCGCTTCGCCCCAACTCGCTCCGACACCATCCGTCGCACCTGCGCCGAGGGCTTGCGGCGTGCCGCCGTTGAGCGGGATTTTTTTGAGTTGCCCGTTGGCGCAAAATCCCACCCACTGACTGTCGGGCGAAACGAACGGACAGAGCGCGCCTTCCGTGCCTTGCAGCGGCGTGGCTTTGTGCTGGTTGAGCGCGCGCACGAACAGCAGATTTTTGCCCTCGCGTCGTCCGACGTACACGAAATGCTGACCGTCCGGCGCGAGCGCGAAGGTTTGGAACGGATCAAGTTCCGGCGGAATCGGCTCCGACAAATCCAACGACATTCGCAGCACGGCGCTCGACGTGTTGACGCGACCGCTCCAACCCCAAACAGCAAACAGCAGCGCCGCCGCACAGAGCAACAACGACAACCCAACAATGCCGCGCCCGACAAGCGGCGAAACCGGTTTCGGAATCAAGGCCGCGGCGAGCGTGGACGACACATCTGGCATTGGCTGCGGCGCGTCCATCGTTTTGCCATTCGCCTCATAACGAATCGGCGCGACCAGCCGATAGCCGGTTTTCGGAATCGTCTCGATGATGCTTTGCGCTTTCGGATCGTCAGCGAGGACTTTGCGCAATTCCGAAATCGAACGCGACAAGACCTGTTCGCTGACAAAGACGTCGCCCCAGACCGCGCTCAGCAATTGATCGCGCGTGACGACCTGACTGTGCCGTTCGACCAGACACACGAGCACGCGCATGATTTTCGGCTCCATCTGAATCGTTTCGCCGCCGCGCGTGATGCGGTTCAGTTGCGGCTGCACGAAACATTCTTCGAGCCAAAATTCGCGCGTGGCGTCGGGGTCTTTGACGATGAGTTCGGACATGGACGATTCCTTTGCAAACGACGCGGAGATTATAACCGCTTGCTGGCTTGTTACTTAACCGAAACCTGACAACTCCCGCAGAAAAACCTATAGAAAACTTCACGCCATCCTCAAGCCGCTTTACGCCGCATTGCCGTATCAGGTTGCTGTCAAATCCAATCAAAGTCGTAGAATGCAACAGGAGGAAATTTTATGTCGAAATCACTTGGGCTACTCATCCTACTCGCGGTCGTTTTCAGTTGGGCAACCACGCTGGCACAAAAGAAACCTGCTTCGTCCGCCGCCGAATGGCCGGCGTATGGCCGTGATGCGGGCGGCTCTCGCTTCTCGCCGCTGACGCAGATCAACCGCGACAACGTCAAACATTTGAAGCCCGCGTGGACGTATCGCACGGGCGATCTCGCGGACGGCAAGAATGCGCGATCATCGTCCGCATTTCAATGCACGCCGCTGATGGTGGACGGCGTGTTGTATGTCGTCACGTCGTTCAATCGCGTGATTGCGCTTGATCCGGCGACGGGGAAAGAGAAGTGGATTTACGATCCGAAAATTGATTTCAAGCGCGGCTATCACAATCAACTCGTCTCGCGCGGGCTGGCGACGTGGCGCGGGGCGAATGGGCAACGCCGCATTTTGATGGGCACGAACGATGCCCGCTTGATTGCGCTGGATGCCGCGACGGGACAGCCTTGCAGCGACTTCGGCAACGGCGGGCAAATTGATTTAGCCAGCGGCGTTGGTGTGTCCGAACGTGATCCCGGCGAATATCAAATGACGTCGCCGCCCGCGATTCTCAAAGACCTGGTCATCGTTGGTTCGGCGATTGGCGACAACAATCGTGTGACTGCGCCGAGCGGCGTCGTGCGGGCATTTGATGTGCGCACGGGCAAGCTGCGCTGGGCGTGGGAACCGATTCCGCCAGGCTTCCAAAAAACGGCGACGAGCGCGGCGGGCTATCAACTCGGCACGGCGAATGTCTGGTCCATCATCTCGGTGGACGAAGCGCGCAACCTAGTGTTTTTGCCGACGGGCAACACGAGTCCCGATTACTTCGGCGGCGTGCGCAATGGGCTGGATCATTATTCCAGCTCTGTCGTCGCATTGCGCGGCGCAACCGGCAAAGTCGTGTGGCATTTCCAAACCGTGCATCACGATTTGTGGGATTACGACATCCCGGCGCAACCCGCGTTGATTACCGTCAAGCAACAAGGCAGAGACGTTCCGGCAGTCGCGGTGGCAACCAAAGTCGGTCACGTTTTTATTCTGCATCGGGAAACCGGCAAGCCGATCTTCCCCGTCGAAGAACGTCCCGTGCCGCAAACGCCGGTCGCAGGCGAAACGCTTTCGCCTACACAACCGTTTCCCGTCAAACCGCGCCCGCTCGTGCCGCATTCGATCAAGCCCGAAGAGGCGTTTGGCTTAACGGACGAAGACAAAAACGCTTGTCGTGACTTGTTGAGCAAATATCGTTTGGATGGCGTATTCACGCCGCCGAGGGAGCAAGGCTCGTTGCATTATCCGGGCGCGCTCGGCGGGATGAATTGGTCGGGCTTGTCGTTTGATAAGCAAAACCATTTGCTCATCGCCAACACGAATCGTCTCCCGTTTGCCATCACGCTTGTGCCGCGCGAGGGGCTGACGCAGGAACAACTCAACAAGTTGCGTTCGGGGCTGATGACAGAACTTTCCCGTCAGGAAGGCACGCCGTATTGGCTCAAACGCGACATCATCTTTCGCGTTTCAGCGGGGCTGCGCCCTTGTACGCCGCCGCCCTGGGGCACGCTCGTGGCGATTGATTTGCGCACGGGCGAGGTGAAGTGGGAGCGCCCGCTCGGCGTGATGCCGGAATTTGCGGACATCCCCGCAGCCAAAAATTGGGGTTCGCTCAATCTCGGCGGCTCCATCGTGACGGCGAGCGGTTTGGTCTTCATCGCCGCCGCACGCGACAATTTGCTGCGTGCCTTCAATGCCGAAACGGGCGCGGAATTGTGGGCGGGCGAATTGCCTGCGGGCGGACAGGCGACGCCGATGACCTATCAATTTGGCGGCAAACAATATGTCGTGATTGCGGCGGGCGGACACGGGCGCTTGCCGAGCAAACGCGGCGATCACGTGGTGGCATTTGCGTTGCCATAGATTTTTTCACCGCCGAGGCGCAGAGGCAGCGCAGAGTTGCGCGAAGAAAATCTCTGTGAACCTCTGCGTAATCTCTGCGCCTCTGCGGTGAACAACTTTATAATCATTGGCGATGCGCAATTTCCTAAACCTTCATCGCAACGTCGCCATTCTTGCTGTGAGCATCTTCGCGCTCGGCCTGGGCGAAGAATTGTGGCAGCCGTTTTTGCCGCAATATCTGACCGCGCTCGGTGCTTCCGGCTTCATCGTTGGGTTGTTTTCCTCCGCCAAAGATTTGCTCGACGGGTTGTATCAATATCCCGGCGGCTGGGTCACAGATCGCTGGGGGCGCAAACGGGCGTTGTCGCTGTTCACGTTGACGGCGCTTTGTGGCTATGCCGTGTACGCGCTGGCGTGGCATTGGGCGGTAACGTTCGTCGGGTTGGCGTTGGTGATGGGTTGGAAGGCCGGCGCGTTTCCGACGACGTTTGCGGTCATCGGCGATGCGTTGCCGCCGGAACAACGCGCGCTGGGCTTCAGCGTGCAATCCATTCTGGTGCGCGTGCCGCGTGTGATCGGTGCGCCGCTCGGTGGGCTGTTGATCGCCGCGCAAGGCGTCACAACGGGCGTGCGCATTGCGGCGGGTCTCACGCTGCTTGTCGCCATCGTCGTGCTCATCGTGCAACAACGCGGCTACCGCGAATCGGTGCGTGCCACGAACAACGACGACGGCACGCCGCTCCGCGCAATCTTCGCGCGGATGCCTGCGGCGCTGAAACGATTGTTGCTCGCGGAATGTCTGGTGCGCTTTGGCGAAGCGATTGCGGCGGCGTTCATCGTGCTTTATGTGACGAACGTGCTGGGGTATTCCGCGCCTGCGTTCGGCGCGTTGTACGCGTTGCAGCAGACGGTTTCGCTGCTGAGTTATTTGCCTGCGGGACGATGGGCGGATGTGACTGGACGGCGACCGCTGATTGCGTTGACGTTTCTGTTCTTCGCGCTCTTTCCGCTCGCGGTGCAAAACGCCCACAGCCTCGGCTGGCTCATCGTCGCGTTCATCATCGGCGGCGCGAAAGAGATGGGCGAACCGGCGCGCAAAGCCTTGATCGTAGACCTCTCTGATCCGATGCAGCGCGGGCGCGCGGTCGGCGTGTACTACACCATCCGCAACCTGCTGATTGTCCCGGCGGGCGCGTTGGGCGGCTTGTTGTGGGCACGCGCGCCGCATTGGCCATTGGTGACGGGGTTTGTGGTGGGGATGGCGGGTTTGCTCGTGTTTTGGTTCACCGAACGACGCGACGCGCGATGATTGGATTTGTCCCGCTTTTGGGATCAGGGCTTCCCGTTTCCGAACACCTCGCACTCTCGTCAGCCCCGCTGGCATTCTGATCTGCAACAACTTAGCCCTCACTACATCACGGCACAGCGATTGTTTCTGAAGATTCGACTTACCTTCAAATTCAGGAGCAACGCTTATGCAAACTTTGCTGCAAGACCTTCTTTTTGGCGCGCGGATGTTGTGGAAGAAGCCGGGCGTGACGCTCATTGCCGTGCTGGCGCTCGGCTTGGGCATCGGGGCCAACACGGCGCTGTTCAGCCTGATTCACGCGCTGCTGCTCAAGCCGTTTCCTTTCCCTGAACTTGAACGCATCGTCGCGGTGTGGGATGAATCGCAACGCAATCCGCACAACGAGGTCACGGTCGGCAATTACCTCGACTGGCGCGGGCAGAGTCAATCGTTTGAGCAACTGGCGCTCTATCGTTGGTGGGGCGCGAACATTACGGGCGTGGAAAATCCTGAGCGCGTGCAAGGCTTTCTTGCCACGGCGAACCTGCTGGATGCGCTGGGTATGCAGCCGCTGCTGGGGCGCAATTTTAAAGCCGAAGAAAACGAACCCGGACAAGACGGCGTCGTCATTCTCGCGCACGGTTTGTGGCAACGACGCTTTGGCGGCGATCCAAGCATCGTCGGCAAAACGATTCAACTCAACAGCCAGCCTCGCACCATCGTGGGCGTAATGCCGCCGGAGTTCAATTTCCCGCGCGGGATGGAATTGCTGGCACCGCTCGCCTTCACGCCAGACTTGAAAACCAATCGCGGCAATCACTCTTACTTAGCCGTCGGTCGCCTGAAAACAGGCGTTTCCGTGCCGCAAGCGCAGGAAGAAATGACTACGATTGCGGCCCGTCTGGCGCAAGCCTATCCCGACCAAAACACGGGGCTGAGCGCGGGCGTGTATCCGTTGTTGGCGGATACAACGCGCCCCTATCGCATCGCGTTGATCGTGCTGATGGGCGCGGTCGGGTTTGTGCTGCTGATTGCCTGTGCGAATGTGGCCAATCTGCTGTTGACGCGCGCCGCCGAACGCAGCCGCGAAATGGCGATTCGGATCGCCCTCGGCGCGGGACGGTGGGCGCTCGTGCGGCAATTGCTGACCGAAAGCGTGTTGCTCTCGTTGGTGGGCGGCGCGGCGGGCGTGCTGCTGGCGTTGTGGGGTGTCGAACTGCTGAAATCCGCTTTGCCCGGCGAAGCGTTTCAATTCGTGCCGGGGCTACGTTCAGTGGGTCTGAATTATTCTGTACTGAGCTTCACGTTGGGTCTGTCGTTCTTGACCGGCATCGTCTTCGGCTTAGCGCCCGCCTTGCAAGCGACAAAGCCGGATTTGAACGAATCTTTGAAAGAAGGCAGCAAAGGCAGCGCCAGCGCCGCGCGCAGTCGGTTGCGCAACGGATTGGTGGTTGCTGAAATCGCTTTGTCGTTGGTGTTGCTGACGGGCGCGGGCTTTATGATGCGCAGCTTCTTGCATTTGCTGCAAATCAATCACGGCTTCAATTACGAAAACGTGATGACGATGGGCGTGCAATTGCCGCAGGCCAAATATCCCGAACCCGCGCAACGCATCGCCTTCTTTCAGGAATTGGAGCGCCGCCTCAAAGCCTTGCCGGGCATTGAAGCGGTCGGCTTCGTCACGCATCTGCCCCTCGGCGGCTCGAATTCGTCCAGCAGCTTTTTGCTCGAAGGCATCGCGGAGCCGCCGCCCGGTCAAAGCTACAGCGGGCGCAATCGCATTTGTACGCCGGAGTATTTCCAGGCGCTCGGCATCACATTGTTGCAAGGCCGCGCCTTTACCGAGCAGGACAAAGCCGATACGCCGCCCGTGCTGATCGTGAATGAAACGCTGGCGAAGAAGTTTTTCCCCAATGGCGACGCGGTCGGCAAGCGGTTTCGGTTTCGCGGCGACCTCAGCGCGACAAATCCCTGGCGCGAGATCGTCGGTGTGATCGCGGATGTGCGCCACGATCTGAACACGCCGCTGCAGCCGGAATATTACCGCCCGCACACGCAAGCCGCCGCGCCGGAAATGATGATCGCGGCGCGCACCCGCTCTGACCCTGCCGCCGCGACCGCCGCGATGCGCAGCGAAGTGCGTGCGCTGGATCGTGATTTGCCCGTGTTTCAAGCGCGCACGATGTCCGAAGTGCGGCAACAATCTGTCCTGCTGCAAAGCTTTTCGTTCTCGCTGCTCAGCATCTTTGCTGCGCTTGCGCTGGTGCTCGCGGCGGTCGGGATTTACGGCGTGATGGCCTACAGCGTGACGCAGCGCACGCACGAAATCGGCATTCGTCTGGCGCTCGGCGCACAAACGAGCGATGTGCTGCGACTGGTCGTGCGACAGGGAATGAAGCTGACGGCAATAGGCTTAGGCATCGGCTTGGCGGGAGCCGTGACGCTCGTCTACTTCGCCTCGACGCTGTTGGTGGGCACGAGCGTAACCGACTGGCCTACGTTCGTGGGCGTCGCGCTGCTGCTGGCCGCCGTCGCGCTGCTCGCCTGTTGGATTCCCGCACGACGGGCGACGAAGGTTGACCCGATGATTGCATTACGTTGCGAGTAGACAGTAGTCGGTAGACGGTAGACGGCATTCTACGGTGTTCTACCGACTACCGACTACCGTCTACTCTGGAGGATTTATGCAAACTCTACTGCAAGACCTGCGCTACGGCATACGAATGTTATTCAAGAACCCTGGCTTCACGTTGATCGCGATAGTCACACTCGCGCTCGGCATCGGCGCGAACACAGCGATTTTCAGTGTCGTGAACGCAGTGCTGCTCGAACCGTTGCCGTACAAAGACGCAGACAACATCGTGATGGTGTGGGAGAACAATCGGCGACGCAGCCCCGATCAGCGCAACGTCGTGAATCCGGCGAACTTCATGGATTGGAAAGAGCAGAACAATGTTTTCAGCGAGATGGCTGCGTTCATTGATGTCAGCGCGATTCTGACGAACGACGGCGAGCCGGAAGAATTGCCTGCGCAACTGGCCTCGCCGAATTTGTTTGCGTTGCTCGGCGTCGAAGCGATGCGTGGACGCGCGCTCAATGCGGACGACAGCAAGCCGGATGCGCCGCGCGTGACGGTGTTGAGTTATGGATTGTGGCAACGGCGTTTCGGCGGCGATCCCAACATCATCGGGCGCAAGCTGAATCTCAATCGCAATGAGGCTACAGTGGTTGGCGTGATGCCTGCCGGGTTTCAATGGCACATTCGCCAGAACTCGTTGAGCGGCAGAGTGACCGAACTCTGGACGCCGTACGTCATCACGAATGAAATGCGGCAACGACGCGGGCGCTTTTTATCCGCCGTCGCGCGGCTCAAACCAGGCGTGACGGTTGCGCAGGCCAAAGCCGAGATGACCGGACTCGGTGCGCGGCTCGAACAACAATTCAATGACTTCAATGCGAATTGGGGCATCAATGTTGTGCCGCTGCGCACACAGTTGGTCGGCGAGATTCGGCTGGCGCTTTGGATACTGCTCGGCGCGGTGGCGTTCGTCTTGTTGATTGCGTGTGCGAACGTCGCGAATTTATTGCTCGCACGCGCTTCGGCGCGGCAAAAAGAAATCGCCGTGCGCGCGGCATTGGGCGCAAGTCGCAGCAACATCGTGCGGCAGTTGCTGACCGAAAGCGTGTTGCTCTCGGTGCTCGGCGGCCTTGCGGGACTCGTGCTCGCGTGGTGGGGCACGGAAGCGTTGGTACGTTTGAGTCCGCCCGAACTCGCCGATTTGCAAGCCGTCCAGATCAGCGCGCCCGTGCTGCTGTTTACGTTCGGCGTGGCAATGCTGACCGGCATCATCTTTGGCCTCGTGCCCGCGTTTGAAGCGGCGCGCGTAGATTTGAATGAAACGCTCAAAGAAGGCGGTAAGAATCCGGGCAGCGCGTCGCGCAGTCATCGTTTGCGCAATGTCTTCGTCGTCGCCGAAGTTGCGCTCGCGTTGGTGCTGTTGATTGGCGCGGGGCTATTGATTCGCAGCTTCGCACATTTGCAAGCGGTTGATCCCGGCTTCAATGCGAGCAATCTGTTGACGATGCGCGTTTCGTTGCCGGGGCGCAAATATGATAACGATCAAAAACGGCTGACATTCTTTCGGCAAGCAACTGAACGAATGCAATCACTGCCCGGCGTCGAATCGGTGGGCGCGGTCAGCTTTCTGCCGTTTGCCGGGCCGGGCGCAGGCACAGGCGTTGAAGTTGAAGGTCGTCCGCAGTTGCCGCCCGGACAGGGATTGACGACGGGCGTGTTGGTGACGGATTTGAATTACTTCCGCACGATGCAAATTCCGCTCAAACGCGGACGTTTGTTTACCGAACAGGAAGCGACCGAGATGCGCCACGTCGTTGTCATCAACGAAGCGTTTGCCAACAAACATTTCCCAAACGAAGAACCGCTTGGCAAGCGTGTGACGATTGCGATGAAAAACGAAAACCTGCCGTGCGAAATCATTGGCATCGTCGCTGACTCGAAATTTACAACGCTCGACAGCCCCGTCGAACCGATGTCGTATTGGCCGCATCCTGAGCTGGCGTATTCGGGGATGACGCTGGTGTTGCGCACGAAAGGCGATGCTGCAAGTATGGCCAACCCGGCGCGTGAAACGATTCGCGCGCTCGACAGCGAACAGCCTGTGTCCGATGTGCGCACGATGGAAAGTTTGCTGGCAAAATCCGTGAGCCGTGCGCGGTTCAATACGTTGTTGCTGGCGGTGTTCGCGCTGGTTGCCTTGTTGCTCGCGGGCGTAGGCATTTACGGCGTGATGGCGTATTCCGTGTCACAACGTTCCCACGAAATCGGCATTCGGATGGCGCTTGGGGCAAGGCAAAAGGATGTGCTGCAACTGGTGCTGCGACAAGGGATGAAACTGTCATTGCTCGGCGTGGCGATTGGCTTGGGCGCAGCGTTTGGCCTGACGCGATTGTTGACGACATTGTTGTTCGGCGTGCAGGCGACTGACCCGTTGACGTTCGCAGGAATCGCTCTGTTGCTGACGGGCATTGCCTTGCTGGCGTGTTATCTGCCCGCACGACGCGCGACAAAAGTTGATCCGATGATTGCGTTGCGATGTGAATGATCTGCGCGCTTTCCTTTTGACGAAAGATAAACGTATGAAGCCCTTTCTGACTTTGGCCCTGCTTGGCTGTTTCTGCATTTCTGCCGCTGCACAAAACAATCTTTCCGGCGCGTGGATTTTGACGGAGCATTTTCCCAACGACCTGCACACACATCGCATGACGTTGGAAGTCAACGGAGAAAAACTCACGGGTCAATCCGGCCCGGACAAAATTGAAGGGACGGTCAGGAATGGCGTCATCACAATGAAATGGTTGTCGCCCGATGGCAGTTTGCCTTCTACTTTCACCGGCAAAGTGCAAGACGGCACGCTCAAAGGCGAAGGCGAATGGCTCGGCGTCAAACTGCAATGGAGCGCACGCCGCCCGGCTGCCAAGCCTGCTGCGCCGCGTACGCACACGTTCGAGCCGACCGAATTTCATCGCACATTCTCGCCTGTGATTGCGCCCGCGCTGCGCATCTTTCCCGGCGACACCGTCAAAACCAAAAGCGTAGACGCGGGCGGCAACGATGAAAACTCCGTGCGGCGTTCGTTGGGCGGCAATCCGTTGACCGGCCCATTTTTCATCGAAGGCGCAGTTCCCGGCGATACGCTCGTTATCAAATTGAATCGCGTCCGCACCAATCGGGATTGGGCGATGAGCGGGCAATCTGTCGTCGGCAATGCGCTTGCGCCCGGCTACTTGATGAACCTGAAACGCGCACAGAACTTCAGCAGCCGTTGGAAGATTGATGCGACAAAAGGCATCGCGTTTTTGGAAAATCCCACTGATCCGCTCAAAAGCTTCACCGTTCCGTTGCAGCCGATGCTTGGTTGCGTCGGCGTCGCACCGCCAGGCCGCGATGTCGTGCGCACAGGCGATTCCGGCATCTTCGGCGGCAACATGGATTACAACCAAATCCGCGAAGGCACGACCGTGTATTTGCCGGTATTTCAAGACGGCGCATTGTTATTTATGGGTGACGGCCACGCAGCCCAAGGCGACGGCGAATTGACCGGCGACGCGCTGGAAACTTCGATGGAGTTTGAATTCACGGTCGAAGTGATTACCGAAAAAACCATCGGCACACCACGCGCGGAGAACAACGAATACGTGATGGCTATCGGCATCGGCGGCTCGCTCGATCAAGCCCTGCAACGCGCGACGACCGACATGGCACGCTGGTTGGAGTCGGATTACAAACTGAATTCGACGGAGGCCGCGATGGTGCTGGGCTTTGCGGTGAAATACGACGTGGCGGATTTGGTGGGGACACAAGTCAGCATTGTGGCAAAGATACCGAAAACGGTGCTGGCGCAATTGAAACGTTAATATAAACTACCATTACCAGACTTGATTCGTGGACGGTTAAAGAGCATCTTGTAGGAGCATATTTCAAGGGTCTGAGACTAAATTTGTATACGTGTGGAGTAGCTGTACTCCATTCTCGAAAGGGAATTAAATGTCTAAACCTCACACGACTGACAAGCAAAAGATTTTTGCTGCGAATCTATGGCCAATCTTCAACTTTGGTACCATTGACGACCGATTCAATAAATTTCTTTCCAGAGGTCGGCCTGCCTTTAAATCGCTAATTGAAAATCTCATCCTTTACGAAAAAATACTGATCCCTACACACGATTTCTTGTCGTTAAGTTTGCTGCTGACAGTGCTTGGTGAAAAAGCTGTACTTGATATGCTTGAAACAGAAAGAATAAGTTTCCTTAGACTTCGGGGAACGCTTGTGTATGCAGGAAACGGCGGGGGCATTCAGTCGATGGAGGAAATTCGGGCACCGGAAGGACCGGATAGCGGAAAGCCACATATCTTTTGCGCGTCTATCGAAGAGACAGTTCAATGGGCAGTAAGTAGTTTTACTGATAAACAAAGAGACCCATTAGTTGCTGAACGAATAGTTGAATCAACTCAACAGATAGATATACGCACAGTCGTTGATGAAATTAGAGACGAAACCTATCAGGATGTTATCAAAAGCCCTTCACTACGAAATCATTTTGCATTACGAAACACGGAACTAACAAAACTCAAAGGAATCGAGCCTAATGGGATTCGTATTTATGGTGGTATCGATGGGAACTGGATAGGAGATGAAATAGATATTCTGATGTCTCTGGCTGCGACCAATCTTGAGCTACGACTAGCACAAAGAGTTGATATTTTAGATTCCTCAACAGCAAGTCCTGTGGGGCACTTAATTAAAGCAAAAGCGGAGAGATCGCTAAGAAATGATGATGTAAACCAATCCTTCGCTGTTCTTAAAGAAGTTGCAGATATTCCTGATCTTGGAGAAGGGGTCTTAGAAAAACAATGTACTATCGAGCAGCTTATTAAACTTTCACAAACCCGTGATGGTGAACTGTTCCGCGAATGGTTTCACCAGAATTGCAACGAGAACCCCTTAAACATTGCACGGGAGCATACGGCACTTTTGAGAGACGTTCCCAAGATACAATCTATTCCGTCAAAAATATTAAGATTCATTGTTACAACGGGGTTAGGCTTCGTTCCATTTGGATCACTGGTTGGAGGACTTGCAAGTGCCACCGATAGTTTCTTTATCGAAAAATGGCTACGTGGTCATTCTCCTAAATATTTCATTGATGATGTTCGTCAACTCGTAGGAAAACCTAAAGAACTGACCCAACCCAAAACATCTCAATCAAAGTCAACCCCAATGATAGCCCAATCTAAACCTGGCCGTAATGATCCGTGTTCTTGTGGAAGTGGAAAGAAATATAAGAAGTGCCATGGATAGCTGATTAGTTATTTTGCAAGCTTATCCTACACATATCCTAATACCTCAAATATCTTTAGTCGCGGGCTTACCAGAAACGCACTGCTTTGCTTGCACCAATGACAAGAATCTCCAAAATCTTGATCGTAAACATCCTTGCACAAAACGCCAGGGTCGTTCGCAATTCTCTGATGGACGGCCTCGGCGGCGACATCGAAGCTGCACGGATAGTCCGCTTTTTTATACTCTGACCAAAGCTCCCGCACGATGCCCAGATCAGCCAAGCCCGCCAGGGCATTGAATGAATCATAGTATTTGGGATCAACCAACTCGCCAGCAGTGACGCAGTAAAGGATGTCCAGGAGTTTTGCTGTAAGGTCTTCTGCCGACACCATCTCACAAGCAATTCCGAAAAGTTCCGTGCTTCGCACACGGCTTAGAAGCGAAGGCGAGTTTGGGGTGAACACATCAATACGCACGCCCTGCGTTTCCTCAACCAGTTGCAGCAGGATTCTGCCTGCGCCGCGCGTGGGATGAAAATGGGAGATCAGAAAACCCTGGCTCAGAGAGGGAGAGAGCGCAGCAATGTCAGCTACGACAAGATCAATATCATTGAGCGGTCGTTCTTTCACCGCGCGGCCAGATCGGTTCGCGTGCCAGTCAAGTGCCAGACTCCCGGTCAAGATCATTGGCCCGTTCAGATGCTGCGCTAATTTCGTGAGTGTGCGCTGACATCTGAGCGCATCATCGGTACAAAACATCGCCTGCTCTTCTTTCTGCCAAGATACGCAGCAATCCGATTAACGCAAACAACATAAACGGAAGCGTATTGATTACGGGGCCAAGCAAAGATTGCCACGGGCCGCGCACATCGAACCAGTGCGCGAGTGCGAGCAAACCCCAGAACGTTGTCATCGCCCAATGAAACGGCTTGCTTTGCTCGTAATGTGCAATGGCCCAGAGCGACATCAACCCGGCAAAGACGAGCAAAGCACTGAACTCTTGCAGCAGGTGAAGCGCCTGCAAATTGCCGTGGGCTTCATTGACGATGACGGTCTGGACGGCTGCGGGTAAGAGGTTGGTGCGCAGCAGGAGGACGCCGATTCCGGCAACGAGGAAGAGAACTCCAAACAACCCGTAGATGAATTTGGCAATTGCGTTGATCTTCATTTTGCGCTCTTTCCTGGGTGATAGGTTTCCAGATGGTAAAGCAATAGACCGCAGCTCAAACGGCGGCGGCGGATTCGCGTTGATCTGCTGAAATCCGCCTCATCCGCGTCATTCGCATCGCAGTCTATTCTGCCGACCCCCCGTGATCCTGGCAATGCCTGGATAGTACGATTCTGGGATTGATACTTCCCAGAACCGAACACTACAACGACGTCATTGCTTTTCCACTCTACATTCAAACTCAACAATAACAAGAGTTACTTCCAACCGCAGCTTGGCACGGCATTTGGCTTATGCCTGAAAGCGGAAGAAAAAAAGCCAGACGAGAACTACGAGGAAGAGTATGAACACGTCGAGACACTGTTGGCACGAGAAGGTACAAACATTCTGGAGAAAATCCGGTTTCACCTTGTTTGCCGTCATCACGCTGACTGGATGGTTTGCTTCCTCTGCGCTCAGCCAAACGTACGAGGTCAAAGCGGAGTTGTTTGGCGCGGGTGTGCTTTCGGTTGGGGAAGTCTATCGCGGGAGTTTTACGCCGGATGGGCGCACGTTTTATTTCTTTAAGAAGGTGACGCCGGGACAGGAGGACTATCGCATCTTTGTTTCGCACTTGCGTGAGGGCAAGTGGAGTGCGCCGGAACGAGTCCGTCTCGGTGGCGATTACTCCGACCTGTATCCGGCCATCTCGAAAGATGGCAAGCGCATGGTGTTTTCGTCGTATCGGCCTGCGCCGGGCGATACGTCGCCGAAGCCGAATGCGCATCTTTGGTACGTGGATCGTCAAGGCAATGGTTGGGGCGAGCCGGTGTTTATGACGGCGGCTAACAGACTGGGGCATTACCATTCCTGGGTCGAATTCGGTCCCGATGCAGCGGTGTATTTTCGTCGCACGACGCCGGATTGGAGCGCAACTGAGGCGTTGATTACGCGCTGGCAGGGAAAAGAATTTGCGCCGCCTGTGCCGTATGCCGAGGCACAACGCTGGAAGAATTGGCGCAGCGATGTGCGCGTGGCCGGAGCCTCGCCGGGGCCGGATGGCAAGGTGTTGCTTCTGGATGTGGCGACGCGCAATCCGAAGACTGGTCGCGGGGCGTCGGACATTTGGGTGTCCTTCAAACGAGGGCAGGATTGGTCGGAGCCGAAGCCACTTGGAGCGGGGATCAATTCAGATGGCTATGATGTATTTCCGTTCTTTTCGCCCGATGGAAAGGAACTCTACTTTGTGCGTGATTTCGCCGCGTTCTACCGCGTTCGGTTGCAGGAAGCGCTGAAGACGGCTCAATAAATTGGAGAGAAGGCGATGAAGATGCACCGGCAAGACCTGCGCGGCGGCGTGCGAATGTTAGTTTCATCCTCAGCGGGCAGAGAAACCGGGCGACTGAAGTCAAACCACTTTTTCATCTTCTGCATTACTCCGCTTCCAGCGGTGCCGTCAAGGATGTCCCTTGCACAAGGACGCCGCCGCGCTGGCCGGGTTCGAGCGTGCCGTAGCGTTCGGCATACACAGGCGGCAACGGGCGCGCGTTTGGTGGCGACAACCACAGTCGCAACAGATGGCGCTTGCGCTCTGGTTCCGGCCAATCCACAAACGCCGTGCGGTCGTGCAGCAACGTGTGATTGTGAACCAATTGGATGTCGCCCGCTCGAAATTCCATGTGCAAATTGAGCGCCGGATCGTTCGCCAGCGTATCGAACCAATCCAATGCTTCGCGCTGTTGTGACGTGAGTGGCGGCACATCGGCAAACCGCCGCGCGGATTCGATGTATTGCCGTTGATAAATCGCCGACAACAAACCTTCGTGCCAATTGAAAACTGGGATGCGAAAGTACGGCAATTGTCCCGGCGGAATTTCTCCGCGCCGATCCGTTTCTATCGGCGCAAACAACGCAGGCAACAACTCCGGTCGTCGTCGCCGCATTTCGTTGTAGATCGTTACGGAACTCACCAAGCTCGACAAACCGCCCGTCATGGCGGGCTGCAAACACAACAGCGCGACGACATCGCACGAATCGGTGTGATAGGTTTGCCGCTCGTTCGTTTGATAAATGCGCGCGTTCGGATCGTGACTGGACAACCCCAAATCTTTGACGTGACCGAGCACATGGCCTTTCGCGTTTTGCGAACGCGCACTGCCGAGATGCAAGCCAATGCCATAAAACGCGAGCGCCGCTTCGTAGCGTGTCATTCGTTTAATCGGCAAGCCACGCAACAGTACGAAGCCGCGTCCATTCAGCACTTCATTCAGCATTGTTTGCAAATGCGAATGCAACATCGGCAACGGAAAGTCTTCACGCCGAATCGTCACAATGTCACACTGTGTTGCTGCAAGTTCTCGAGTCGCCGCTTCAACCTCGGCGATTTCGTCATCAGTAAGTTGCACAAGCCAATCCGTGCGCCGCGCCATCGCCGGGCCGTACCAAGCTGAAGCGTTGTGAATTTCGGAGGGAAGATCGGACGAAGCACTCATCATGCTCATTGCTTCAAGGCGTTGTCGAGCGTCTTCAGCAACTCTGCGCGATCAATGATGCCGTATTTGGTATAGATCAACTTGCCTTGCTTATCGAAGACAAACGTCGCGGGCAAGGCGCCCGACCAGTTTTTGTCTACGACATCAATCAACTCCTGCGGGTCATCGGCATCGGAGACGAACGATTCAAACTCGGCCTTTTGTTTTTTGAGGAATGGAATCACGCCCGTCTCAATGTCGGATTTTTCGTCGGTGCTGATCGAAACCGTGCGCACGCCTTTCGCGCGATAGGTTTTGTCAATCATCACAAATTCGGGGAACTCGGCCACACACGGCGCGCACCACGTCGCCCAGAAGTTGATGAGCAGCACTTTGCCTTGCGAATCGGTTTTGAGCTTGTTGAATTCGGTGGGCTTGAGCAACGCGATGGGGCTTTCAGCGGGCGCGGGCTTCGCCACCGGCTTTTGCAACATTTTGGTTTCTGTGACACCTGCGCGTTTGATGACACAGCCGAACGCTTTCAGATCGGGCTTGCTGATCGCTTTGCCCGCGAGCATTTCGTCCAACGCGACGCGCAAATCGTGGCGTTCGACGCGGCGTTCATCCGACGCATTGTCCACGCGCCCGTGATAACGCAGCACGCCCGTGCCATCCACGATGTACATCTCCGGCGTCACGCTTGCGCCATACGAATCCGCCACAGCGTTGCCGTCATCTTTGAGAATCGAGAAGACGTACTTCGCTTTCGTCGCGTGTTCTTTGACCAGCTTCAGCGGCTCGTTGACGTTGGAGTTGATGCCGAGGAAGACGACGTTCTTCGTTTTGTAATCCGCCGCGATGCCGTTCATCCGCGTGATGTACGCATTTGCAATCGGGCATTTCGTGCCGACAAACCCGATGACGACCGTTTGCCCGCGATAGGCTTTGAGCGAATGCGCTTTGCCCGTCGTGTCCTTCAACGCAAAGTCCGGTGCAAGCTGCCCGACGACAGCTTTGTTGGGTTGCGCTGTCACGATAACGGTGAAAAGAAGTGAAACGGTCAACGTCAAAAAGAATCGCTGCATAATATTATTACCTCTTCTTCTCGTCCACGAAGTCACACGAAGATTCACGAAGAAGGTGTGAACATTTGGCCTGTCCCTTCGTGTGTCTTCGTGGAGAAAGATCAAAACTTCTCGGCCACAGATTTCGCTTGCAGGAACAACAGCAAGTAATCGCGGCCCCCGGCTTTGGAATC
>CAZWAK010000061.1:0-38904 GCA_964631865.1 uncultured Heliobacteriaceae bacterium
ATTGTAAAAGTAGTCTAGAAATTGCTCAACTTATCTTGCGATACTGACTTAGTATCCGCAGGGCAGCCCGCGCTATCACAACCACGAAAGCGGAATGAGTGGAAAGGGATGGTGATTCTCGTACTTAGTCCGTTCCTTCCGCTTTTGCATTTCATTCAGGAGACCCTATGAAAATACGTGCCAGATATTTGCTCATCACGCTACTGGTCTGCGCCTTCGCCAGCATTCTCATCGCCCCCGGCGATGCCGTTGGCAAACGCACGATGACCGCCGCCGAAGCTGCGCGCTTTAATGCGTTCGTCAATTTCTGGGCGCAAGAGGATATTTGCTGGAAGCGCACCGTCCCGCGTGGCGCAGGACTTGTGCCAACAGAATGCACGGCGAAGGACATAGACGCCGGTCTGTGTTACCCCAAATGTCGCGCAGGCTTCAAAGGCGTCGGCCCCGTTTGCTGGCAGACTTGTCCCTCCGGCTACACCGACACGGGCGGTCATTGTGCGAAGCCGGAAGCATACGGACGCGGGAGCGGCTATGCGTGGCAGTTCGGCGATGCACTCAATGATGCGGCAATGTTCAAGCGTTGCGAGGCCGCCAACGGCAAAGGCAATTGCGAGAAGTCCGGGGCTATCGTGTATCCCAAATGTCGCGCGGGCTTCAAAGCTGTCGGTTGCTGCACCTGCTCGCCGGTTTGCCCGGCTGGCACAACTGACATCGGCGTCTCGTGCCAGAAGCAATCCTATGGTCGTGGTGTCGGAACAACTCCGACCTGCCGCGCGAATCAGGATTCCGACGCCGGTTTGTGTTATACCAAATGCCCGGCGGGAACCAGCGGCATCGGGCCGGTGTGCTGGTCGGGCTGTCCGCCCGATATGCCGGTCAACTGCGGCGCTTCCTGCGCCAAATCTGCGGCGGCTTGCGCCGAATCCATCGTCAATCAAGTGACCTCGACCAGCGAATTGGTGCTCAACGTCGTCTCGTTCATCACGGGCGCAGGGCCGGCGGCCAAAGCCGGGCTGACGGCGGCACGCAACACGGCGCGCGCTACGGGCAAGAAGATTTTGTCGAAAGAAGCACGCCAGGCCGCTGTTGATGCCGTCAAACGTAAGTTGCGCGAGCAGGCGCAAAGAGAAGGCCGCAGCATGAGCGAACAGGCATTGGAACACGCGGCATCGGCGTTGGAATTTGCCAAAGAGCAAGGCGAATTTGATTGGACAATGCTTGATCCGACCGGCATCGGCGAAGTGGTCAAGGCTTTCTACAAGCCAGTCTGCGGAGAAAAGCTACCCCCGCTCTTTCCGAGTCGGTAGGAACACTGACGATAATCTTGAAATACTGTGATAAACCTTCGGGTAATCTACTTCATGAGCTTGCGGACTTGGGTCTTCAAGCCCGCAAGCTCGTCCTCCACAATTAGTCCGGGCGGTTACTTTTTCAGGTAATTCCGATGCAGCCATTGCGCGCCCTTTTGGCGGTCGCGGGTCTCGAAAAACAGATGCTTGTCCGATTCGCGTTTTTCCATTGCGACGCGGGTGGTCACTTGTTTTTCTTCGGCCTTGCCCGCCTCGGCTTCGGCGAGAAACGTCTTCACGGCATCTGCTGTCACCGCTTCCGTCTTGCCAGATTTGTCGAATTCGGCAATCGCTTCGACAGCGCTGGCTTTCAAGAGCTTCGGCCAGAGCTTGGCAAACAATGCGTGCGAGGAATACACATCGGCGGAATTCATCTGTCCGTTGATCGCAAACGCATAGCCGATGACATCCGATTTGCCCGTAATGGCTGAGGACAAGGTTTTGAGGTAATCGTCTGCCGTGTCTTTTACGACTTTGTTTTCGAGCGTTAATTGCAGGCTCGAACGCGAAGCCGTAGCAGTCACGTCCACGACTTCCGCCGCCGCGACGGGCGCGGTATATCCTTCTACTCTGGCCGCTGCCCGCGCGTTGCGGCTTAATTTAACTTGTGATTCGGAAACCTTTGCCCAAACCTCGTTTTGCGAGTTCTTGCTCTTCGCCGCGATCTTCAAATCTTTGTGATTGAGCATCTGATCGGACGAACTGAACGCGGCAACGGCTTCCTGTCCGCGTTGCTGCCAGCGGCCTTGCTCGACGCAAAACGAATCAATCGGGATGCGACCCGAACGCGGCGGCACAATCAAATCCATCGCCAGCACACGATCCTGTTGCCCGCCTTTGACGATGTCGCCTGCCTGGACGAAGACTTCCTGGTGCGAGACGTTTTGAATCGCCAATTGATTCACCTCGCCGGTTTCGATGACGCGCACTTTTTTCTGCGCCATCGCTTCCTGCAACGTGAGCGGCGCTTTGCCGGTGGACTGGTTCGCCCCGTGAATCAAGTAGATGGTGAGGTTCTTGTGCGTGTAGGGGCCGCTGAATTTGTACTCTGTGGGAAGCGTTTGCGACGGAGCTTTTTTCCACCCGTTGCCCGCGTTATCGCGTTGCGCTTGCGTGTTGGAAACACAGGCGAGGACGAACAAGCCTGCAAAAAGGAAAAGACCGAGAGCCACGATTTGTTTTCTCATAGTACCTCCGAGAAAGACTGAAGCCTGGGTACGCACGCATCCTGCGTGCTGTGCTGTCTGCAAGCTCAAGCACGCATCCTGCGTGCGTACCCAGAGGTTAGTTGATCCTGAACCGCGTCGGAGCCACGATGGCACGCGCTTCGGGATTGTAGTAGTCATACAGAATGGACGCTGCGGATTGCGCCTTTGTTCCAAACCGGGAACGGAATTGGAACGAAAACTTGCAGCCTCCGGCGCGTGGCCACAAATAAAACACCACGCGATCCGGCAACACATCGTAGTGATTGATGTCATAGCCCGCGTTCTTCACCGCGAGTTCCAATGAAGTACGATCCACTTCCGCGCCGGGCGGTAAACCAATTTCGGCGAGCAGCATCCCGTAGCCCGCAAATCCGATGCGTTCGGCTGCGACCTGGCAGGTGATCGTCTCGCCGATGTCGGCTTCGTGCTTGTCGTAATGCACCGCCAAGCGCAGCGCGCGCTTTGTCCCCGGCTGAAAGTTTTCGGCCTGTGTGGCGAGCGATTTTGACCAGGGCAAGTAATGCGTTTCGACCAACTGCGCGCTCGCCAGCGCGGCATTGGATGGGCGTTTGATTTCAATGTGGTTGTTGCCGGTCGTGAGTTGTCCGGTCAGATTCACGATCAGCGGATTGCTGAGTTGATGACTCGGCGGTAGGGTGAGCGTTTGCACACGACGCCCATTGAGCAAAATTTCCGCCGTGCTTTCCCCGCTCGCCACTGCGTCTTTGCTCAACGCCACGAACGCATCCAGCACGTTGATCGTCGCCTGCGTCGAAAGCCATACGCCGTAGCGATCTTTGTTGCGCAACAACCAATGCACGCCTTTGCCGATCACCGCGTCATTGTTGCGCTTGGTCGCAGCATCAATGCTCAGCGCCTTGATCGCCAGCGCCGTCGTTTCAATGCGTCCCGTCAAGCCCCAGCCATAAAACGGCGTGTTCGTTTCGAGTGCCCAATAGACGCCGCCCGCTTCGTCTTGCGGCAACGCGCGCAGTCGCTCAACCGCCCATTTGGCGCGGCTCTCGTCGCCTGCCTGTTGCGCGGCGAGCGCGTAATTCGCCAGCGCGTAAGGCTCATCAAACGCGGCCAATTTCGGCGCGAGGTACGCAAACGCTTTCTGCAACGCTTTGTTGTCTTCCTTCGACAACGAGCCGCCCGCAGTCAACGCCCGCGCGATCAACGCCGTGTACATCACCGAACGACGCGCGTTCTCCTGCGTGCTGTAATAATCGTTCACAACCCAGCGACCATCATCGCGTTGTTGCTTGAGCAACCATTCCTGCGCCTCGTCAATCACTTCGTCTTTGACTTCGATCACGTCGCTGGCATCGTGCAAGAACCGCAATGCGTATGCAGTCAATGCCAGATCAGGCGCGCTGTTGCCGCTCCAATATTTGAAGCCGCCGCTTGCGTCCCGATAGCCGAGCAAGCGTTCGTAGCCTGCGTTGGCATACTTGCGCGCTTTCGCCGCAATCGCAGCCGTGCGTTGCTCTTCGCCCTGCCCCGTGCTTTTCAGCAAACGCAACGCCATCACGTTCGGATAGGTCGAAGAAATCGTTTGCTCGCCGCAGCCGTAAGGCCGTCGCAAAATGCCTTCGATGCCTTCGGTCACATGCGCCAATAAATTCGGGTAGATTTTCAGTTCCGCCTGCACCGATCCTTTGATCGCATCGGCGGGTACATGGATGTCGAGCGCGCCCGCAGCCCCGAAAACATTGCCTGTCGTGACCGCTAACTCTTCGCCGTCGGGATGAACGCTGACCGTTTTTTCAATCGCGTCGCTCGCGGTTGAGCCAAGCGCGGTGACACGCTGCTTGCCGTCTTTGATCGAAGCGATGGCGCGGAACTCGAAGACTTCTTGCGCCGCATCATTCGCCTTCACGAAGCTTTGTTTGCGCGCCGGGCTGAGCAGCGTGAACCAACTTTCTGGCTTGAATTGCAAATCTACGGACTGCGGTTTGTCGAGGTAGTTGCGCAGCACGACCGGCAGCGCGATCTCATCGCCTTCAGTCAGAACTTTCGGCGGATCGAGTTCGGCAAAGAACGGCTGGAACGCGCGAATCTCTTTTTCTGCCGTGCCGATTTGTCCGTCAACTGTAGTTCCAATCAACAATAGCTTCCACATCGTAATGTTGTCCGCCAGCTTGAATTTCAACTGTGCGCGGCCTCGTCGGTCGGTTTCGAGGTTCGGTTGCCAGAGCAACGTTTCGGGGAAATATTCGCGCAGGCGTGGTGTCGAAATGTCCGCTTGCGCCGCGCCCGGCTTCAATTGCGCCAGCTCTGACTTGACCGGCAAATTCGTTGTTTGCTTGACGACGACAGAAGCCATCGAAGCATCGGTCGTTTGCAAATTGGAGGTTGCTTCCGCCGTAACCATTACGGCTTCGCTGACGGCTCCCACATTGATCGCTGCGTCCACCACAATCGTTTTCGCGGCGACCACGTTGATGCCCGTGACGACATACTTCACGAAACCGCGCGCCTCAATGTGAAGATCGTACAAATCGGGCGGCAGCCCGCGCAGAAAGTAAATGCCTGCATCGTTGGTTCGCGTAGTGAAACTCGCCGTCGTTGTTTTGCCCTTGGCAATGACATCCGCGCCCGACACAACTGCGCCGGACGAATCCGTCACTGTGCCTGTGATCGTGCCCGATATTCCGGGCGGCAACAACGAGGCAGTGGTCGAGGTTTTTTTCGGGGCATCGGCTTGCGGCACAGGCGTGCGATCTGTGCTGGCTTGTTCGGTCAGCACGTGCGACAGGCTGGCGACGTGATAATCGTCGCGCGTGCCTTCCTGCTCGTCTTCGCCAGCGCCGCGCAACGTGATGTGGATGAGCGTTTGCGTGATCGGCGTCGTAGTGGTTTTGTCCTGCGGTTTTTCGCCGAACTTGGAATAGGTGATCGTTTCGCGGTGGTCGGTGAAATACGATTGCGTCGAAATCACGGCGTAAAACCGATGTCCCAACGGATCGCGTAACGCCTCGAACTCAATGCCGCCACGTTGCGTCGCCGCACGAAACTGCGCTTCGTCGGCAGGATAGGTTTTCGTCGCCTTGTGATACTCGCGCAGCGCCTTTTCGATTCGGTGGCGAATGTCGCTGAAGTAATCCAACCGGGCTGTCCAAACTTCGACATCATCGCTGCCGGACAGATTTTCGATGTCGAGCTTTTGATCCGGCCCCGCCGAGTACACGACCAGATAAAACTGGTCATAGCGTTTGCGCAAACCGATGTGATACGGCGTGCCCCACGGATCGCGCAGCGCATCGAAGTCAATGCCCTCGCGCTTCAATTCACTCTTCAGCGTCGCCCCGTCGCGGACGTAATCGCCGTTGCGCGCTTGATAATTCGCTACGGCACGATTGATCGCTTCGCCCGTGAATTTGAAATACAGGCGCGTGAGGTTCAGTACGATGAAGTCATCGTTCGTATGGAATGCCTTGTCTGCGCCCGCGCACAGCAGCGCCATTTCATCGCGGTCGCGCATCGTCAGGAAGCCGATGTGGTACGGCATCCCCCACGGATCGCGCAAGGTTTCAGGATCAACATTGATGCGGCGCAGCAGATGGCGCAGCGTCGTGAGGTCTTTCGGATAAACAGCCTTTGTGTTGTATTCGCTTTCGAGGAAGCTGCGGATCGGGCGCAGTTGCTCTTCAAAATACGCAGTGAAAAAGCTGTGCGGATTTTTGTCAGAGCGCGAAGCGTGGTGATTTTCGATGCGATCACTGACGTTATTTCTCAGCAACACTTCGGCCACCAAATCCAACTCCGGCGCGAACGGTTGTTTCGTGTCCAGCTTGTCCAACTCGCGGCGCGTGAAGCCTGCGATGCTCGCGTCGCCGTAGTAATGGTCGAAGTAATTTTGGCGACCGCGAAATTCGTTGTCGCTGCGCTCGCGCTCGCCGACCGCAGTGTCCACGATGCTGATGCCGAGCGCGCTGCTGATAGGTTTGCCGTCGGCAGTTTTCACCAGCAATTCGGCTTGTGCTTCTTCGCCGGGTTGATAATCAGTGCGCGGCAATTGCAAGGCGATTTTCAATTCCCGATCACGCGGAAACAGCACAGCGCGCGCGGCGTATACGAATTTGGTTTCGTCCTCGTCCCAAACATTCGCGTAAGCAATCAGCGTCACGTCGTCCTTCAGTTCAGGTTGGTGTGGAATCGTGACGGAGCCGCTGCCTTGCTTGAGCGTGAGCATCTGCGAACGAACGACGCGATTGTCCTGCAAGACTTCCAACACGACGCGGGCTGATGAGTCGCTGGAATTGATGGTCGCGTTGATCGCTTCGCCCGCGCGATAAAGCGATTTGTCGGTTGTGACGGTGATTGTCGGGTCGTCGTTGATGTTGATTTCTGCTTCGAGCTGGCCGGTTTTGCCATTCGCATCGCGTGCCTGCAAAACCAATTCGACATCACTCGTATCGTCGTCAGATTCTTTGATGCGCCGCAGCCCGGCGACCTTCGCCAGCCCGTATTTATTGGTCGCAATGCGCGTCAGCAATTTTTGTTCGGCCTTGCCGTCGGTTTCGACTTTTTGATAAATGGCTACGTCGCATTGCGCGGGTGTGCCGTCGGCATACGAAGCGTTCACGTAGCAATCGAGCGATTGCTGCGCGGCGTATCGGTACTCGTGAATCAGGTAGACGTGAATCGGGTCTTGCGTGAGGCGCAGATCGAACTTGCGCTGTTCGGTGCGCCCGGTCGTTGCGTCGGTGAAGTACGCCGCGAAGTGGAGGTCTTTGAATTTGCGATAATCGCTTGGCTCGAAGTCTTTGTGTTGTTCTTTCAAATCAATTTTGGCAATAAATTTGCCGTTAGCATCGGTTTCGCCACGATAGGTTTCGCCTTCTTCGACGTCGTATTTGTAGGTTTTGTAATTCCACGAACGCTCCGCTTCGCGCACGACTTTGATTGTGCCGCGCGTGACGGGTTGACCAAAAAGGTAATCGGCGCGGACTTCGACTTCAGCATTTTCGTGCGGCAAGTAAAACGATTGATTCGGCTTCACCTGAACGGCAAAGGTGGGCAAGTCATAGCGCGAAACTTTGACATGTGCCTGGCCTGCCGCTTGATTCGGTGTGGGGTTGCCGATGGTAATTTTGTAGCCGCCGAGTTTGGTGTTGTCAGGAATTTTCCAATCGAAAGACGCGACGCCGAATTTCGAGGTTTTGAGTTTCGTGCGAAACGCTTTTTGGTCTTCGGCGTCTTCGATGACAGCATCCATTTCATAATCGGCGCGCGCCTGTTTTTGTGGGTCGAAAACGACGACGCGCGTGTGAATCGTTTGGCCGGGCTGATAGAGCGTTTTGTCCGTCGTGACGATGTAGGTATCGTCTTGCCAGAGGTTCAATTCAAGGTCTTCGGTGCGCTCCAGGCTGCCTTTTTTCGCAGCGAATTCGATGTTGACATCATTGTCGTCATCTTCGCCAAAATCCTTTGGCAACTCGAACGTCACGATGGCATAGCCGTCCTGATCGGTGCCCGCGCTGGCTTTGAGTTCGCGTTCTTTCCCATTAAGTTCGTAGGTCGCAACCGCTGTGATGTGGACGTTGCTGACGGGCTGGTGGGTGATGGGATGGGCTGTGCGCGCGCGAGCTTGATAGCGCATGCCAGCGCGTGCATCACGCGAAGCGAACACTTGCAGATCGAAAATATCCGGCGTGATTTCTGATGCCGAAATAAAGCCTTCGAGCGGCGAGACAGCAGAGTCCCGCGGCGTGATGACGTAATGCAAACGCCACCAGAGTTTGTCTTGGTGCGCTGTTTTGTTTTCGATTTCGGTGAGCGCGAAGTGCAGTGTTGCGGTTCCGGGTTTGATCGTCTCATCGCGCTCAACGCGCGCGCGCACGCGGTTGGCAGGATCAAGCAATTCCAATTTGATTTGTGCGGGCAGCAACCGACCGGAAGTGTTTTCGAGGGCTAAGGACGCTTTGGTCTGCGCGGCCTCGAACTGCAAGCGACAGGCCTTTTCCTGCAACCGTAACGGAATGTCGTAGGCCAAATAATTCGCTGTCAGCAAGGCCGAGAGCAACAGCGCCAAACAGAACCATTGAGGCCGTGAGTGGGTCATACAAATTCTCCTGAACAAAAGGTTGAGAACACGCGAAAGACAGGTCTTCGCATCGCTCTGCGTCTCATCCGAAAACGTTCATCCAGTTCGTCCCAGCTCTTCGTTGCCAGTGCTTCGTGGTTGGTTCGCAAGCATTGCTGCTGCCTAAACGTTTGCCAGTGGGATTTTGTGACAGGCGGGAGAATTTATTGTCACCGGGTCGCTACCGCGCGCCGTACTGCATCGTCAGCGAGGCGCGCACATTCCTGTCCGCTCACGACGGCGCTTTCAATCGTGGCGGGCAAATCGGTCGCCGTCCAATCGCCGGCCAAAAAGAAATTGGCGAGCGGTGTTTTTTGCGCTGGGCGTTGCCGCGCTGTGCCGACCGTATGCGAAAGCGTGGCGTGCTGTTCCTTGATGACGTAGGCGTGCGCGGGGCTTTGTTGACAGGCTCTCGGAAAGAATCGCTTCATCTCGGTGATCGCCATTTCGATCAGCAGTTCTTTCGGTTGTGGGGCCGCTTGATGCGCGCCGCTGATGACGAGCGCAAGATGTTGCCGTTGCTTCGTATCGCCCGCGATAGCGTTTTTATTGAAGACCCATTCAATCGGCGAGTCGAGCAGGCCGACGAATTCAAGTTGCGTTACGGGTTCGTCGTACCACAAATTGATCGAAACAATCGGCGCGGATTTGAATTCTGAAACGCTCGGAAAATGCGCCGCGAGCAGTTCCGGCGCGAGCATGTCTTTGAGCATAAAGTACGGCACGGCGCTGATGATCGCAGCGGCAGCGATGTGTTCGCCGGTCATCAACGTCACGCCGACGGCGCGGTCGTTGGCAAAATCAATCGTCTTCACCGCCGCATTCAAACGCACTGCGCTGCCGCGTGCTTCGATAAACTTCACCGCGTCCTGCGTGTACAAATCGCTCAAGCCGACGCGCGCAATCACCATCGTCGAATCCTGCTTCGTGTGCATGAACGCTTGCTCCAACACGCGCGCGAACATATCGGCGGAGGCGCGTTCGGGCGCTTCATTCAAGGTCGCCAACGCCATCAAATCCCAGAAGCGCCGTTGCATTTGTTCGGACTGGCCTAATTCATTCAGCCATTCGCGCACGGTGATGTCGGCGAGGCGTGCGCGGTTGTCGTTCATGGTTTTCAGCGCAAGTCCGACGCGCAACGCCTGCACACGATCACGCCAGCCAATCGTTTTCAGGCGCGTCAATCCCGCCAGCAAATGCAGCGGCGCAGGCAATGACGGACAAGTGAAACTGGCGTGGCCTTCCGTTTCGCTCAGGAAGTCTACGCGCGGGTTCGGTTGGAATTTGATTTTGTCGGAAGCCCCGATTTTATTGAGGAAATTGAGCGTGTGATGGTAACAACCCATCATCAAATGCTGGCCATTATCAATGGTGTTGCCCGTGATTTTGTCGGTGAAGGAATAGGCGCGACCGCCGAGAAAGTTGCGCCGTTCGAGAAGTAAAACGCGCTGGCCTTGCTCCGCCAAATCCACTGCCGCCGCGAGTCCCGCAAAACCGCCGCCGACAATCACAATCGGCGCTTGACTCATCTTCGGCTCCACTCTTGCAGCGCGATCAGAAAGCGCGTCGGACGATGCAAACGAATGCGATGATGGAAGACGTCGTAATTCACGCTTTCGATCTTTTCGAGCAGGCGATGATAAATCCGCCCCATCGTTTGTGCTGCGACCAACGTTGGACGATCTTCGGCGGGCAAACACTCGGCGGCCTTTTGATAAAAAGCGTGCGCGCGTTCGCATTCAAATTGCATCAGCGCGCGGAAGTTGTCATTGACGACCCCGTTCAGCAATTCGCGTTCGCTGTACTCGAAGCGCCGCAAATCTTCCTGCGGCAAATAGACGCGGTCGCGCTCGCCGTCTTCTTTCAGGTCGCGCAGGATGTTTGTCAACTGCAACGCCATTCCTAAATTTTCGGCGTACTCTTTCGTGCGCGGGTTTTGATAGGTGAAAATTTCAATGCACATCAGCCCGACTACGGACGCGACGTGATAGCAGTATTCATGCAAGTCGGCGAAGGTTTCGTAGCGGTTGCGGTACAAATCAATTTCGCAGCCGTACACCAGCTTCTCAAACAACACTTTCGGAATCGGGAAGCGGTCGAGCGTGCGGCGCAGCTTGTGCGTTTGCGGCCAACTCGGATGACCGGCGTAGAGATTGTCCAGTTCCGCGCGCCACTTGTTCAATTCGACTTGCGGGTCGTGTTCCCACACGGCTTCGGCCTCGTCCACGACATCATCAATCGCGCGGCAAAACGCATAGACATCCATAATCGCTTCGCGTTTGTGCGTCGGCAAAAACAGAAACGAGTAGAAAAAATTCGATTGGATGGTTTTGGACAAATCGCGTTTGAGCGTGCGCGTGCGGTCGCGCAGATGCCAGGGAGTAAAGTGAATTTGATTGGTCGAGGAGGCCTTCATAGTTTCAATGCTCAACGTCTCGTGATGGCTCGTGCGAGCAGCACCGCTTTATCCCATTTCGCCAGCTTGGGACGTCGGTGCAGCGTGTCGTAGCCGTTGCGTTCAATCAATTCCAGCAGGCGCGTGCCGCCGTGCCAGGTCAGGCGCAACTCAAACGCCAACCGTCCGCGCACCAATTTCGGCAACGTTTTTCCATAGGCGAACAATTGCCACGTGCGATCCACTTGAAACTTCATCAGATCGGCGTAGCGTTTATTGAACTCGCGCGCGAACAATTCTTCTTCGCTGTAATCGAAGCGCCACAAATCGCGCTGCGGCAAATAGACGCGGTCTTTTTCCAAATCCACCGCCACGTCCTGCCAGAAATTCGCCAGTTGCAGCCCCGTACAGATGTAATCCGACAGCCAGTGCAAATGTTCTTCGCGATAACCGAAGAGCAGCAAAATCAAACGCCCAATCGGGTTTGCCGAACGACGGCAATAATCCAGCACGTCTTCAAAATCGGCGTAACGCGCCTGCACGACATCCTGCCGAAAGGCCGAGAGCAAATCGCGGAAGAGTTCAATCGGCAAACGCAACTCGCGCACGGTTTCAGCCAGCGCGATAAAAATTGGATGTGTGGCGATGCCGCGATAACAACTCTCCAACTGAAACTCCCACTCGTCGAGCAGGTACAACCGATCCTCGCGCGTTGTCGCCGTGCCGTAGCCTTCGTCGGCGAAGTCGTCCGCCGTGCGCGCAAAGGCGTAAATGCTGTACACGTGTTGGCGGCGGTCTTTCGGAATGAGCAGCGAGCCGACGGGGAAATTTTCGTAATGCGAGCGCGCCATCTGCTCGCAGAACGCGAAGGCGTCCTTGATTTCGGCGGGTGAGGCCAGGGATTCCTCAAATATGATGGGCGGAGCACTCATAGTCGCAATTGCTGGGGGGCGTGACCGCGTCAAGCATACCAAGTTGTCAGGGCGTTTGCCAACTCGTTGTCAGGCGGAGTTTTCCAGTTCCCGCAAAAATTTCAGCGTATAAATTCCCGTGCTGTGTGCATCGCTGAACACGAGGTTGTAGGCATAACGACCGACCGGCGCGAGGTCGGTCAATTGAATGTTGGCGAATTGTTCCGGCTGCAAATTCAGCGATTGTGCCGGGCTGTGGCCGCGACAATTCGCACACGGACAGGCGGCGCGCAGCACGTCCAGCCGATGGCGGCTCGTGTGGCCGTCGTCCCAGCCGATTTGCAAGACGGAATTGTGGTCGGTCAGCTCCAGAGATTCGGGAAACGCTTCGGTAAAATCGCTCATGTGGTTTAGACTCTGCTCGCAAAATTTTTTTGGCGGTCGCGCCTATTCCTGCATCTAAGGCGGCGAATTATACAGCGACCCACGTGGTTGCTGAAAGGAAGGTTAACCAAGGAGAATCTTTGATGGCAAATTCAGTTGAGCCAGTCACATCCGAACAACTCGCCCCACGCCCGGTGACGCGCCTCGAACGCAAGCACGCGAGAGGGTTTCTCAAAAATGTCATTTACCTGATTCCGAATTTTCTCAAGCTATTGTTTCGCCTCTTCAAAGACAGGCGCGTCCCGGCGGCGGAAAAAGCGTTTTTGATCGGCGCGATTGCATACGTGGTGACACCGATTGACCTGCTGCCGGATGTGATTCCGTTTGTGGGGCAGGTGGATGATTTGTATTTGGTTTCTTTGACGCTACTGCGCCTGCTGAATCGCACGCCCGCCGACGTGATTCGCGCGCATTGGGACGGCGGCGGCGACCTCGCGCGCATTGTCGGGCGCATCGCGCAAGCCGCGACGTTCATTTTGCCCAAACGCATTGCGAACATTTTGCTCGGCAAAGTCGTCATTGCCCCGAAGATCAAAGGCGGCGTGTTCTCTTCGCCCGCCGATCAGGATTTGGAAGACCTTCAGCAATCAAAACGCAAAGCGCCACAAGAAGCCTGATGGTTTTCAGCCACGAATTACACGAATTGCCACGAATACAATTCAAAGAAGCTGTATTGATTCGTGATAATTCGTGTAATTTGTGGCGAAATCTATTTCCCTTGAAAGTTGATGGCGCAAAGGAAGGTCGCAAGGTCTTTAGGGAGCGGCGCTTCAAACAAAACTTTCTCACCCGCCAAAGTCTCAAAACACAAACGCGCCGCGTGTAAAAACGGGCGTCCCAGCTTTTCAATCGCACTGCGCAACCGCGCGTCTTTCACCATATTCACGCGCCCACCGTCATAAGTTGCATCGCCGACAACCGGGTGTTTCATGTGCGCGAGATGAACACGAATCTGATGGGTGCGCCCGGTTTTGATTTCGACATCGAGCAGCGTGAAATCGTTGAAGCGTTCGACGACGCGGTACAAGGTGAGCGCGCTTCGGCCTTGCCCCGGCGGTCGCACGGCCATCTTCACACGGTTGCGCGGATCACGACCGATAGGCGCGTCAATGCGACCTGCATCAGGTTTGACCGCGCCATACACCAATGCTGTGTAGTGTTTCTCAATTGTGCGCGCTTCAAACTGCGCGGCCAAATGCTGATGCGCGCGTTCGGTCTTGGCCACGACCATCAAGCCGGACGTGCCCACGTCCAACCGATGTACGATGCCCGGTCGCAGCGAATTCGCGTGCGACAATTGCTGGAAGTGATACACCAGCGCGTTGGCCAGTGTGTCTGACTGAACGCCTGCGCCCGGATGCACGATCATTCCAGCGGGTTTGTGGAGGACGATGAGGTCGTCGTCTTCGTAGACGATGTCGAGCGGGATGTTTTCCGGCACGGCTTCGAGCGGCGCGGCGGCGGGCAATTCGAGTTGGATTTCATCTCCGGCGCGCACTTTGTAACTGGCTTTGGGGTTGTGGTCGTTGACCAGACAAGCGCCGCTCTGAATCGCTTTTTGAATCGTGGCGCGCGACACTTCGGCCAGTTGCGCGCTGAGAAACGCATCCAGGCGAGCGCCCGCTTGGTTCGCAGGAACAGTGAGAGTGATCTCTTCAGCAGTCATCGCGCTGTAGCATGCAGGAAAGCGACGCGGAGGGAAAGGGCGAGCGCCGCGCCGCTTTGTTTCTTGCCGTTGCGCTACACGATTGCGCAGCAGTGTTGCCATTCTGCATCAAGCGACACTGTTTCAATCTACGCCGCCGTATCGCATCTCTTTGTATAAAAGTCGGTTATTCGTTTCACCTCATTGCGCGAGTTGTGGCGTGCAGTTTGCTAACACGAAAGGCTTGAAACAACTACCCCTAAAGTAACGAAAAAGCACATGCCTAAACAGACCACTATCGGAAACAGTTTCACCGCCAGCGGTGTTGGTCTTCATTCCAACACGCCCGTCACCGTCAAAGTCCTTCCGGCTCCGGCTTACACCGGCTATTTGTTCCGCCGCACTGACCTGAACAATTTCGAGATTCCCGCCGCGCCGCAATTCGTCGCGCACGTCAGCTACGCCACGACGCTGATGAAATCCGGCGTGATGATTGCGACCGTCGAACATTTGCTGTCGGCCTTGCTCGGTTCCGGCGTGGACAACGCAATCATCGAAGTGGATTCGCTCGAAGTTCCGATCCTCGACGGCAGCAGCGAGCAGTGGATTGAGTTGATTGAGAAAGCCGGAATCGTCGCACTGGCTGCGCCGCGCGCATTTCTGAAAGTGCTCAAGCGCGTCGAAGTCCGCGACGGCAATCGCGTCATGTCCATCACGCCCGCCGACGAATTTCGCATCAGTTGCGAAATTGATTTCAACCATCCGATGATCGGCACACAGCGCGGCGAATTGTGCTTGTACAACGGCCACGCCGCGCACGACAGCTACATCGCCGAAATCGCCCCGGCACGCACCTTTGGCTTTGTTCACGAATTGGAAATGCTCCGTAAAAGTGGTTTGTGTCAGGGCGGTTCGCTCGACAACGCCATCGCGCTCACGCCCGACGGGATGCTAAACGCCGAACCGCTGCGCTTTGCGGATGAGTTCGTGCGGCATAAAATCCTCGACATCATCGGCGACCTCGCGCTGGCGGGGATGCCGATTTTAGGCCACGTCCACGCGGTTCGTTCCGGGCACGGCTTGCACACGATGTTGCTCTCGAATCTGTTGCGCGACCGCGCGGCGTGGGAAGTCACACGACGAACGGATGGATGATTATGACGGTTGAGGAATTCACGGCTTCACTGGCCAGCAAAGCGCCCCCGCCGGGCTTGAGCCTCGCGCTGCAAGGCTTGTGGCACGATGCGAAAGGCGATTGGCACGCGGCGCACAATTGCGCGCAGGATCAGGACGACGAACAAGGTGCCTGGGTGCATGCGTATTTACATCGCAAGGAAGGGGACAAAGTCAATGCGGGCTATTGGTATCGGCGCGCAGGCAAACCGTTTTCCAACGCACCACTGGAAATAGAGTGGGAAACGATTGTGATGAGCTTACTGTGATAAAACCTCATCGCGGGTAAGAGCCATCACGTCTGTGGTCGTCACATCCGGCTTAGCCGCACCGCGCGCTTGCTTGAGCCAGGTTTCAGCCGTTAACAACGCAGCGCGTTGTGCGCGATGCGCCTCTAACCAAAGAGCAAGTTCATTCACCTGCGGAGTGGGCAAATGCTCAATCGCTGTTTCAATTTCAATTATCGTACTCATAAGCAACACTCCTAATCCACTTAGTCAGGCAACTTTGCAGTAATCATAACTGCACCTCGCGGGCGATTTAGCATCAACGTTTACCGGAAGTCGCGCGAAAGATCGGCGACGTGAGTCGCGCGGGCAGTAACACCAAATCCTCCACCAAACAGCCTAAAATTGTCACGGCAGACAAAATCCCAAACGTTGCAACCGGCCAGAAATTCGAGAGCGCGAAGACCGCGAACGCGGCGGCAATCGCGATGTTGGCGTAGATGATCGGACGACCCGACAAGCGCATGCTTTCGACAATCGCTTCGCGCACCGAAGCAAACTGCGGCTGCACGCGACGAAAGCGCACGATGAATTGCACGGCGTTGTCTACGGCCAAACCGAGCACGACGCTCGCCACCAAACTCGTCGTCATGTTCAGCGGCGTGCCTGTCCAGCCCATATAGCCAAAGAAAAACAGAATCGGCAGCAGGTTCGGCAAGAGCGCCGTGATCCCAACGCGCCACGATTTGAAGAGCAACGAGAGCATCACATAAATCGTCAGCAACGCGATGGCGACGCTTTGCACCTGCTCGCGCGCAATCATATCCGACGTGCGATTCATTAGCGCGACCGTGCCTGTGACATAAACGCGCGCGGTGGGCAGCAATTCCTTGCCTTTGGCTTCGATTGTCTTAATCGCTTGCGACATCGCGGCGGAACCGGAGAGCGGCGAGCGCACCAAAATGCGCGTCTTGCGGCTGTCGTCGGTAATAAACTTGCGCAGTTGCTCGCGGTCGGACAGCAATTCCCACAGCACTTTTTCATCGCTCGGCAGCGCGTAAAATTCGGGCTTGTTTTCGTGAAACGCGCGATGGCCGTGCTTGATAAAATCCACGACCGCGAGCGATTGTCCCTGGCTCGCCGTTTCTGCGAACGTTTGCAGTTCGGCGATTTTCGCCAATGTTGACGCGGTTGCAAGCGAACGGTCGCTTTCGATTACCACATCCACGCTGATCGCGCCGGCCAATCGTTTGCCGATTTCCGCCGTGCCACGCGCGGTTTCCGTCTTCGGTTTGAAGAAGGCGTAGTAATCTACGTTCACAATCAAGCGAAAGATGCCCGCCACGCTCAGCACGCACATGACGCCGGTCACAAGGTAGAGCCAATTTTCTTTACTGACCGCTGTGCGCCCGGTTTTCTCCAGCCACGCCATCATCTGTCCGCCCAAACCGACATTCAAGCGCACGGCGTGTTCGCCCAACACGGCCTTCAGCGCCGGGACAAACGTGAGCGACAGAATCATCGTGAACGCTGCGCCCAACGCGGCATAAACCGCCGTCGAGCGAATGCCCGGAATCTTCGTGAACGCCAGCGACAAAAAGCCTGCGATGATGGTCAACGCCGAAACAATGACGGGCAGGGAAATGAAGCTGAGCGCGCGCTCAAGAATTGCGGCTTGCGGCTTGTGGCTTGCTGAGTCTTTTAATTCCGCATTCCGCATTCCGCATTCCGCATTCTCCAAGCCGATTTGATTGAAGACATGCATGACGTACGAACAGCCAATCGCCAGCAACACGGTCGGCAACATCAGACTCAGCAAATTAAACTGCGAGCCGATGTAGGCCATGATCCCAAACACCCAAATCAGGCCGATGCCCACCGTCAGCAAAGGCAAGACGACGGCGATCCACGAGCGAAAACAAAGCCACAACAAGAACGCGACGAGCAACAACGTGAGCGGCAAAAACAACGTCAGATCGCGGCGAATGGCTTCGACGCCGCGCCATTGCATAAACGGATCGCCCGCAAAAAACGTCTGCGCGAAGCCCGCTTGTTTGGCGAGATCGTAAATCTGCGATGTGATTTGATAGCGTTCGTCCGTCGTCAATTTTCCGTCGAGCAACAAATTCAAGGCTGCCGTCTGGCCATCGCGCGAGACGATTTGCCCGGCGTAAAGTTTGTCGCTCAACGCGACGGTTTTGGCTTCGCGCAGTCGTTCGGGCGCGGCGTTTTCGGGCAGGAGCTTTTCGACGCTTGCGCCTCTGGCATCGCCGCGCGCGTAGGGCGAATTAACTAAGCTGATAACTTCGGTGACACCGCTGAGCCGTTCGATTTGTTGATGCAGCGCGCGCAATTTCGCCACGTTGTTCGGCGCGAACGCATCGTCGCTCACGCAGGCCACGACCATAAACAAATCGTCGCCGAAACTTTCCCGCGCGCGATTGTAGTCGTCGCGTTCTTTGCTGTGTTCTTCGACAAACAACAACGGCGACACGTTCAGTGCCAGGCCGCGCCGCAGCCCGAATCCTAAAATTGCGGTCACGACGACGACCACGAGAATGATGAGGAAGGGGCGATAAACGATGAGATGGAGGAGGGTGGATTTCATTCGCAGGTGGCTGGTGGTCGGTGGTCGGTGGCCGGTGTTACAGGTCACCGACCCCCCACCCCCCACCCCCCCGTATTTTGATTTTTTTTTTGAGGGCGGGGGGGGGGTTTTGTTGTGATTGGGTTCGGTGAAAAGGGAAGCCGGAAGATTCGTGTCGTATTTGATGCTGCGTGTTTCGAGCTTGAGATTCAGCTTATTGCGATGGTCTTCGATGTTCATTTGCGTGATGGTCTGATAGTTCTGAATCGCTTTGACTTCAGCGGCGTGAATGGTTTTGAGTTTTTCATCTTTCGAATTGTAGAGGATGAAACGGCGAATGACATCGCTGCGACCGCCAAAGACAACTTCAATCTTTGGGAAGCTAAGATTTAGCCCGCTTTTTTCTATTAACTCCATTGCCCAGTCTCCATCCCTTGTTCCAGGTTGGCTCAAAGAATTAATGGATTTTAGTTCGTACTTCCCCAATTCCATCCCCAACATTTCCTGCACGGAGCTTTTCGAGCCGCGAAAGTTCAGCGGGTTGTCGGATTTCAACTGCGCGACTTTTTTCAGTCCCGCGAGGTAGGAAATCGCGCTCGTCGGTTTGCCGTCTTCTTCAACCGCGAGCAAGGCTTTTTCGCTTTCTTCGAGCGGTGAAATGACGGTCATGAGCGTCGAGACTTTGCCCGCTTCGTATTTGCGTTGCAGGCGAAAATCCATTTGTTGAAGCTTGCCGTCGGCATCGGTGAACGACAATCGCATGTCGGCGGTCGAATCTTGGCAGCCGTCTTGTGTGGCCAACCGCTGAATCAATTTTTCCGCCTCGGCTTTGGGAAAGACGTTGGCGGGCGTCGGCGAGGCGGCGCTGTTGGAACTGGACGCCGTGCCAGAACCCGAATCACAACCGCTCAAGAGCGAAAACAGTACGACAAGGGCGGGGAAGAAAAGTTTTGGTTTCATGGTTTTTGTCACAATTTCGCGTTTGATTGACGTGTTGAGCAAGGAATACTCCAATAATCTGCGTCGCAACGCAACCCGAACCGGTCACTTGTCATGGATGTAAGACGATTCCGCCTAGCCAGCACGCCGCAATTCAGGCACAATACACAGCCGGTTGAGACGGTTTTATTTGGAAGGAGAACTGTATGAGCCAGTCGCCGCTCCACATCAACGCCAGCGACGCACAGTTGATACCCGGTACACCCACTTGGAAAATCACCGAACGCATTGACAACCTGAGCGATGAGGCCACGCCCGCGACCCACGCCAGCCACGCCCACAAATTGGGCGAATGGAAGTCCACGGCGATTTGCGGCAATGACATCACGTCGAGTTGTTTGTATGTCTCAGCGTTGTGTACGCTCTACGCCGGACCCTACGCGCCGCTTGCATTGGCGGCGGTTGCGGTTGTGCTGTTTCTGTTCCGCAACATCTACACCGAAGTCGTGACGGCGTTGCCGCTGAACGGCGGCGCGTACAACGTGTTGCTCAACACGACGACGAAAGGTAAAGCTTCGATTGCGGCGTGCCTGACCTTGTTGTCCTATCTGGCGACGGCGGTCATCAGCGCGTATACGGCGATGCACTATGCACATAATCTGTGGCCGGGGCTGAATGTGTTTCTGGCGACGATTGTATTGCTGGGGATCTTCGCCGTGCTCAATCTGATTGGCATTGGCGAATCGGCCATTGTGGCGGTGCTTCTCTTTGCCGTTCACATCCTCACACTCACCATTCTAATCATCAGTTGCGGGATGCTGGTCAGCCACGATTTTTCGACGTTGCTGGCGAACTGGCAAGCGCCACCGCCCGGCGGGATGCTGAAGGCCGTGTTCTTCGGCTTTTCGGCAGCGATGCTCGGCATCAGCGGTTTTGAAAGCTCGGCGAACTTTGTCGAAGAGCAGCAGGAAGGCGTGTTTCCCAAAACGCTACGCAATATGTGGATCGCCGTCGCGGTCTTCAATCCACTCATCAGCTTTCTTTCGCTCGGCGTGATGCCGCTCAAAGACATCGCCGCGAACAAAGAAGATTTGCTCGCTGATATGGGGCTGCTCTCGGCAGGCAGTTGGTTGCAAACGCTGGTCAGCGTGGATGCGACGCTGGTGCTGTCGGGCGCGGTGTTGACGAGCTATGTCGGCGTGACGGGCTTGGTGCGACGCATGACGTTGGATCGGTGTCTGCCACAATTTTTGTTGCGCGAAAACAAATGGCGCGAAACCAATCATTGGATCATCCTGCTGTTTTTTGTGCTGTGCTGTTCGGTGCTCGTCATCACGAAAGGCAAGACTGAAACCCTCGCGGGCGTGTACACGATTTCGTTCCTGGGGGTGATGTCGTTGTTTGCGGCGGGCAACATGCTGCTGAAAATCAAGCGCGCCCGCCTTCCCCGTGCCGCCCACGCCGCGTGGCCTGCGGTCGTGCTGGCCTTGCTGGCGGTTTTGCTGGGGTTGGTGGGCAATCTGCAATTGAACCCGGAATATGTCAAGGTGTTTGCGATTTATTTCGCGGTCGCTCTGGCGGTCGTAGGCATCATGTTTTTGCGCGTCGAAATCCTCAAAGTCGCGCTCGCTGTCGTGCAGGTTATCATCGAAGAGATTCGCGCCATCAACCGGCAAATCAGTCATTGGCTGGTCGCCAAAATTGACCAGATCAACAGCCAATCGGTCATCTTTTTTTCCAAAGGCGACAACCTCGTCACGTTGAATCGCGCGGCGTTGTATGTCTTGGCGAACGAGCAAACGAAGCGGCTGCGGGTGATTCATTGCTACGATCAGGAAGAACATATTCCACCCGAACTCGCGCAACAAATCGCCATCATTGACCGCATCTATCCGGAACTGAAAATTGATTTGATTCTGGTCAAAGGCCGCTTCTCGCCCGAATTGATCGAGCAGTTGTCGCAACGGCTGAACGTGCCGAAAAATTACATGTTCCTCGGCACGCCGGGCGATCATTTCCCGCACAACATCGCTGAGTTGGGCGGCGTGCGGTTGATTATGTGACGGCAAAGGGCGCTCGTCATGCAATGAGTTCCTTGATGATGGAACCGCCAAACTGACTGAGTTGTTTGAAACGCCCGGCGTGGTAATACGTCAACCGATTGTCGTCGAGTCCGAGCAGCCGCAGCAGCGTGACGTGAAAGTCGCGGACATGCGCCTTGCCTTCCACTGCCTGCATCCCCAACTCATCCGTCGCACCGATGGTGTGCCCCACCTTCACGCCGCCGCCCGCGAGCCAAATCGTCATCGCGTTCGGATTGTGATCGCGTCCGTAAGCCGTGCCGCCGCGCACGCCGTTGTCGGGCGTGCGACCGAATTCGCCGCACCACACGATCAACGTGCTGTCGAGCAAGCCGCGTTGGTTCAGGTCGGTGATGAGCGCGGCGATGGGCTGATCTACGCCGCGCACCAGATTGCCGTGCGCGCGTTCGATGTAATCGTGGCTGTCCCAGGTTCCGTTGTACAACTGAATGAACCGCACGCCTTTTTCGACCAGCTTGCGCGCGAGCAGGCATTTGCGCCCGAACGCATCTGTCGTCGCCGCGCCGATGCCATACGCGGCGAGTGTTTTCGCGTTTTCTTTGGACAGGTCGAGGGCTTCGGGCACTTGCATCTGCATACGGTACGCCAACTCGAACGATTCCATGCGCGCGGCCAATTCGTCGTGACCGGGATGTTGCGCGGCATGCTTTTGATTCAACTGCGCGAGCAGGTCGAGGTTTGCGCGCTGCTGCTCCGGCGTGACGCCGGCGGGCGGTTGCAGGTCGAGGATCGGCGAGCCTTTGGGCCGCAGCGAGGTGCCCTGAAAATGCGCGGGCAAATAGCCGTTGCTCCAATTCGCCGCGCCCCCCTGCGGATATGAAATTTCGGGCAGCACAATGAAGCCCGGCAAATCCTGATTCAGCGAACCGAGGCCGTACGTCGTCCACGCGCCGAGCGCCGGGTCGCCGCCGAAGCGGTTGCCGCAATTCATCTGATACATCGCGGTCGGATGATTCACCGAATCCACCTGGCAGCCGCGCCAGAAACAAAGCTCATCGGCCACGCGCGCCAGATGCTCCCAGTTTTCGGCCATATCCGCGCCTGACTGCCCGACTTTGCGAAACTTGAACGGGCTGCGGACAAAGTAGCGTTTGCCGCTTTCCATCGCGGATATCTGTTTGCCCTCGCGCACGAATTCCTTGAGGTGTTGTTTGTCCAATTCCGGTTTCGGATCGAAGGTGTCAATGTGCGACGGCCCGCCTTCCATCATCAGGAAGATGCAGCTTTTGGCCTTCGCTTTAAAGTGGCCGTCTTTCGGCGCAAGCGGGTTCGGTTTGTCCGTTGCGCCGGCATCGCGCGCCAGCATCGACGTGAGCGCCACGCTGCCGAGACCGGCGCCGAGGCTGTAAAGAAATTCGCGGCGCGCCGACAGCTCAGGGGGGAAGGATGGTTTCATTGCCTTGTCCTTTCAGTACACAAAAGCAAACTCGTTGGCATTGAACAGCACGAGGCAGACATCCGCCAGCGCGCGCGTTCGTGCATCCACGTCTTTCGGTTGCAGGTCGGGGATGAAATCGGCATAGGCCGCAAGCCTTTCGACAAAACGGAATTTTTCGCCCGTGTTTTCTTCGACCGCCTCGCGCGTCACTTGCAACGGCAGCTTCGGCGCGTCCAGCTTTGCCATGCGCTGCTTCGCTTCCATGGCGCGCCAATGCGCCATGCACAATTCCAGTTCCCTCGCATCCGGCGCGCGGCCATAGAGCAGTTGAAAACACAGCCGCAGCGCGTCCGCATCGTTCTTCGTTTCTTTCAGCGCGCGCGCCGCCAGCGCCAGCGCGCGCGCCGCACTGGCCTGACTATTGAAGAGGCTGAAGACTTGCGGCGTGACCGTCGAAACGTCGCGGCGTTCGCAGGAAAAATCCGGCGCGGGGGCGTTGAAGACTTCCAGGAACGGATCGGGCAGACCGCGCAGCTTCAGCGCATACAACGAGCGGCGATGACGCTGTGCCGGTGTCGGATTCGGCTGCCACGCGGCGGCAAACGTGCCCATCACCATACGCGGTTGCAACGCGGCTTCGAGGTTGATTTCGGGCCGGTTCGGAATGCCGCCGAGTTGCCGGTTCAATTCGCCCGTCGCGGCCAGCATCGCGTCGCGCAATTCTTCGGCGGACAGGCGGCGCGGCTTGAACGCGGCGTAGCTGACGCCGTTCGGGTCTTTCTCCGCCAGCGTCTCGCGATCGGGGTGCTGCGCGGAGCGGCGATAGGCGTCGGAGTTCATGATGAGCCGATGCAGCGCCTTGAACGACCAGCTTTGCTCCGCGAATGTCGCGGCCAGCCAATCCAGCAATTCAGGATGCGTCGGGCGCTTGCCGGTCGAACCGAAGTTGTTCGGATTGCCCGCCAGCGGCTGCCCGAAATGCCAGAGCCAGACGCGATTCACGATCGCGCGCGTCGTCAGCGGGTTCTCCGCGCTCGCCACCCAATCGGCGAAGGCTTTGCGACGGCCTTCGATGGTGTCTGGGATCGGCGTTTTTTGCGCGCCGCCAATGACGCTGAGCACGCCGGGCCTGACCTTGTCGCCCGGCGCGAACGGATCGCCGTAAATCAGGATCGCGGTCTCTTCCAGTTCGCCTTCGGTCAACCGATTCGCCGGGACGCGCTGCGGTTGATAGACCGCTTTCACCTTTGGCGTGTACCCGTTGTAAACCGACAGCGCGATGGGTTCGTATCGCTCCAGTTCCCACTTCAGCCGCTCCAGGCCTTTGCGCGCGACGCGCTCGTTGCCGTAATCCTCCGGCGTAAAGCCGTAGAGCTTGGGCGGAAACTGCTCTTCCGGGACGCCTTGCCGCAGCAGCGCATTGCGTGCGGCGCTGAAGACATCGGCGAATTCGCGCCCGTTCACACGATTGCGTGCTTGTGCGACCGCCGCATTCCAGCGCGTTGGGTCAATGCCTTTTTCCTTGAACCACGCGGTCGCGGCTTGCAGCAGTTGTTCATCAAGCCGCTGTAACACCGTCAAGTGTTCGGCGCGGCGCGCTTCCAGATATTTCTTTTCGTCAAAGCCGCGCGTGTTTTCCGTCGGTAAAAACGGTGCGGGACGTTCCGCGAGTTGCGTCGTCGCAAAGACTGCCTGCACGGCGTAGTAATCACGCGTCGGCACAGGATCGAACTTGTGATCGTGGCAACGCGCGCATTGCAATGACTGCGCGAGAAACGTTTCGCCGACGCTGTTCGTCACATCATCAAGAAACCGCTGCCGCGCGATTTTGGCGACTTCCATCCCGGTCAACTCCCACGGCCCCATCCGCAAGAATCCTGTTGCAATCAGCATTTCGGGATCGTCCGGCGCAAGTTCGTCGCCCGCGATTTGTTCGCGCACGAAACGGTGGTAAGGCCTGTCGGCATTGAAGGCACGCACGACGTAATCACGATAGCGCCACGCATTGCCGCGTTCGTAATCATTGGCAAAACCGGACGAATCGGCATAGCGCACGACATCGAGCCAATGCTGCGCCATCCGCTCGCCGTAATGCGGCGACGCCAACAGCCGCTCGACGACTTTGGCAAAGGCTTGTTCATCCGGCAGCGGATCGTTGCGGAACGCAGTCACTTCATCAGGCGTTGGCGGCAAACCCGTCAAATCAAAACTCGCGCGGCGAATGAGCGTGGCACGGTCAGCAGGCGGCGCGGGCGGCAAACCGGCAGGCATCCGCGCGGCGAGCAAAGCATCAATTGGATTGCGGGCGGCAGAGTTTGGACTGCGGATTTCCGAGGCGGAAAGTTTCTTGACGTTCTGATACGCCCACAAGCCTTCGGGTTTGTATTGGCGGTTTGTCCATTCGGGTGAGAGTCCAGCGGAAAGCTTCAGCGTGATGCCATCTTCGGCGGCCCATTCGGCGGCGTGCGCGGCGGTGAGTTCGCGTGTGCGCGCAGCGTCGGGCCAGGGTGCGCCGTCGGCGATCCATTGTTTGAGCCAACCGATTTGCTCGGTGTTGAGTTTGTCCGCTTCTTTCGGCGGCATCGGCGACCAATCGTTGGAGGCCGTGCGTGTGACCGCCAGATACAACGGGCTGGCATCGGGGTGACCGGGCACAAGGGCGGATTGACCGCTTTGCCCGCCTTTGAGCAAACCGGCGCGGCTCCGCAAATCGAGCTTGCCTTTGATCTGTTGGGCATCGTGGCCGTGACAGGCCAGACATTTGGCTTGCAGTAGCGGCGCGATGCGGCGAAGGAAAAGGATTTCGGCGGCAGCGGTGGCTTGTGGTTCTGTGCGCTGTAGCGCGGCGAAAGAGGCCCGCAACCCGTCTGCCGCGAGCCACACGAACGCAAAGACGGCAACAAGTGCGATGCACCATCTGAGACGAAATGTTTTCATGCAATCCTCCCTCCGCTGGAGGAACCCCTTTTTTTCTTCAAAGCGTTCGCGCCGGACGCTTTTATCTTTGGGGCAGGAACGACCTGACCGCTGTTTCGATCACCGTCCATTCTTTGCCTTGCGGCGAGATCAAATCAAAATGCCCGGCAGTGTCGAGCGTCGTCAACCGGACGTCGTCGCCTTTCTGTTGCGCGGCGGTCGCAAATTCCTGCCCCAGCGCCAACGGCACAATCCGATCTTTCGCGCCGTGAATCAACCGCACGGGAACCTTCAGCGGCAACAACTCCATCGGCGACGTTTGCTGATAGCGTTCGGCAAATTGTTCGGGCGAGCCGCCGAGCAATTTGTTGACCGAATCATCGCAGTTCGGACGATATTTCTTCAGGTCGGAAATGCCTGCGAGTGCCACGACGCCCGTCAACGGCAACGGGTTCGCCGCATACAGCACACTCGTCTTCGGCAAGTTCTTGCGCGCCGCCAACCACAACGCCAATTGCCCGCCTGCCGAATGGCCAATCACCACGACGTGGCCTAAATCCAGCGAATGTTTCTTCGCCACTTCGCGCAGATAATCCGTGCCTTTCGCCACGTCCTGAAACGTGCCCGGCCACGCGCCGCCTTTGTCGCCGATGCGGCGATATTCAATCGTCCAGGTGGCGACGCCGAGCTTCGTCAGTGCATCCGAGAACGCCGCCAGGTGGTGCAGGTCGTATTCGGCAAACCAGCAACCGCCATGCACGACGATCACGACCGGATGCTTGCCTTTGGTATTCTTCGGCAGCCGCAGTTCGCCAAATTGCAACGGATCGTCGCCATACGAAATACGGTGATCGGCGGGCGGCTTAGGCAGCTTTTGGATGTCCGCGAACGACACGTTTTGTGCCCAGACGACCGGCGCGATCACCAATAAAATCAGAGTTGCGAGGAAGTTTTGCTTAATCAATGATTTCGCCATAGGGAGTCTATCGTTCAGCGAATTTGTTTTGCTCGCCCACGACCACGAACGTCATTTTTCCCGCGCGAATGCAAGTGGGCGCAAGACGTTGTCTCTGCTGCGGCAGTGATTGCTGGCAGGCGCTGCCCGACGAACGGAAGTGAAAATGACGCTCCAGTGAAAGAAGACCAATCATAATCACGCTCACGGCTTTTGGAAAGAGAATGGGATGACCAAGGGCGCGGGGCAGGTGGCGTCGGACAGGATGAGGCCGCAAATCAACCGCGATTCGCGCCAACTCGCGTGACAGCCTGCGAGGGACAAGGTATCATTCGCGCTCATCTGAAATCACAAACACGCAAACGCACGCAAACCATGAACGCGAAAAACTATTTGATTACCGGAGCGCACGGCTTCATCGGCGCTTGGATCGTCAAACGACTGATTGCCACCAAAGCAGGCAATGTCGTGATGTTCGATCAAAACAGCGATGCGCGCCGCCTGCGCCTGATTATGGACGACGATGAAATCGAACAGACTTCGTTCGTCGCGGGCGACATCACTGACGCGCACACCTTGCCGCCGATCATCGAACAACACGGCATCACGCATATCATTCATCTCGCGGGCGTGCAGGTTCCGACCTGCAAAGCGAACCCGCGTCTCGGCGCGATGATCAACGTCATCGGCACGATCAATGTCTTCGAGGCCGCGCTGCATTCGGGCGGTCAAGTCCAACGCATCTCGTATGCAAGTTCGGCGGCGGTCTTTGGCAATCCCGATGACGGCACGGCGCAAGCGGAAGACAAGGCGGGCAATCCGCAAAATCACTACGGCGCATACAAACGCTGCAACGAAGACAACGCGCGGATTTACTTTCAGGACAACGGCCTGAGCAGCGTCGGCCTGCGTCCGTTGACCGTTTATGGCACGGGGCGCGATGTCGGGATGACGTCCGATCCGACGAAGGCAATGAAAGCCGCTGTAGTCGGGCGTCCGTTTCACATTCGCTTCGGCGGGCGCACGGATTTTTTATATGTCGCGGATTGCGCTGATGCGTTCATTCGCGCGGCGGACAGCGACAAACCCGGCGCGTTCGCGTTCAATTTGCACGGCGAGACGGCGGCGGTCGCGGACATCATCGCGGCGATTGAAAACGAAGTGCCGGAAGCTAAAGGCACAATCACGCAAGCCGATATGGCGATGCCGATTCCGGCGGAGTTGAGCGATGCCGCGATCATCGCAGCTCTCGGCGCATTGCCGCACACGTCGCTCGCACAAGGTGTTCACGACACGATTGCGCGCTTCCGGCAATTGCACGCCGAAGGCCGCTTGGACACGGCGGATTTGGATGTATAGTTACGCGGCGCTGGATTCCAGGAGGGCCTGCTCAATTTCTACAGGAAGGGACACGACTTTGAAGAACTTGGCGGAGTACAGGTAATCTTCGCCCGAATCGTCAATGAGCCGCAAATAGCCATGTTGTTCTGCTTTGGCATCGGGCAGGATGCGGTAGATTTTATGACGAGTAAGCGAATCGCCTTGCTCATCCTCGAATAAGCAAAGAGCGAACCTGGGCGCGGTTGTTTTTTTGCGTGGCATAAACTTAATCCAGCAGATGTTTGATTTTTAGTTTGCGCTTGCCGATGCCGTGCGCTTCGTAAAAGTGAAGCTCGGCGGAGTGGATTGTACCATCATCCAGTTCGACCGTCGCCAGGCCTTTGCGTTTGCGCCAACGACCTTTTCCGTACTTTTTGTTCAGTCCGGCTAATTCTTTAATGCCACGTCCCGTCGCAATCGTTTCAACTTCTGTGATGGCACTGAGAATTTTGAAGTTTTCGAGCGACATGGCGGTACTTTACAACAATTGCTAATGAAAGCCCTAGCTGTTTACGAAGCTGCGAAAATGGAGTTGCGCGACATTCCGCAACCCGCGCTGCAACCGCACGAAATTGCGTTGCGAGTCGGCGCAGTCGGGCTGTGCGGCACGGACTTTCACATCTACGAAGGCAAAGCGAATTACAACTTTGATGCGAACGGGCGGCGCGTTCCGCTGGAGGAACAAGCACAAATTCTCGGTCACGAGTTTTGCGGCACAGTGGTCGAAGTCGGTTCCGCCGTGCGCGATTTGCAAGTCGGCGACCGCGTCATTGCGGATCAAGGCATCAATTGCAGCAGTCGGAACCTGCCGCAAAATCAATGGTGCGAATATTGTTTGAGCGGCGACTCGCATCAATGTTTGCAGTACAAAGAACACGGCATCACGGGCGAACAAGGCGCGCTCGCGGAATTCATCATCGTGCCTGCGGTCAATGCCATTCGCATCGAAAGCGATTTGCCGCTGCGCGAGGCAGCATTGTGTGAACCGCTTGGCTGCATCATTCATTCGTCCCAATTGCAGATGAAGGCGTCGGCGCGCTTCACGTTTGGCGGTGCGCATCCGATCAATTCCGTGTTGATTTGCGGCGCGGGGCCAGCCGGGTTGTTGTTCACGCAATATCTGCGCAACGTCGTCGGCTACACCAAGCAATTGATTGTCAGTGAGCCGAACGCGCAGCGGCGCAAGTTGGCTGAAAGCTATGGCGCGACGACGATTGATCCGACAACGAACGATTTGGTGGAAGCGGTGCAGGACTTGACCGACGGCGAGCGCGTCCAGTATTTAATCGAGTCAGCGGGCGTCGCCCAACTTTTCGCGCAAATTCCGGGCGTGTTGCGCAAACAAGGAACCTTGATGTTGTACGGACACGGGCATTCGGGCGTGGATTTAGGCGTCTTCAACAGCGTGCAGTTTTTGGAGCCGACCATTTTGTCTCCGGCAGGCGCATCGGGCGCTTTGGATGCTGAGGGCAAGCCCGTCACTCCGGCGAAGGCATTGGATTTGCTGAGCAGCGGATTGATTGACGTCGCGCGCTTCATTACAAATCAATATTCATCGCTCGAAGCCGTGCCGCAAGCATTCACGCAAGACCGCTTTGAGCTAAGCTACATCAAAGGTGTAGCTGTTTTTGACAGGTAATTTCATTTTCCATATTTCATTTTTGATTTGTCATTAGTTGCGCACGCCTTGCCGGCAATGAAAAATGAAAATTGGAAAACGGAAAATGGAAAATTCGATGGATTCTGTTCTCTCTTCTCTCCAAAACTATGAAACTACTCAAGCACTCGCTCCTTCTCTCCCTCGCTCTTTCCCTCTGCCTCGTCGCGCTTTCGTGTAACAACGCTGGCGGCGGCAGTGGCAAACCGCGCATTGCCGTGATTCCCAAAGGCGTCTCGCACAACTTCTGGCTTTCGATCAAAGCCGGAGCCGATGCCGCCGGGCAGGAACTCGGCGCAGAAATTTTGTGGAAAGGCCCGGCGACCGAAACCGACTACACCGGCCAAGTCAACATCGTCGAAGACTTCGTGAACAAGCAAGTAGACGGTATCGTGCTTGCGCCGTCGAGCGGTGACGCACTCGTCACGCCCGCCAAAAAAGCCCAAGCCGCAGGCATCCCCGTCATCGTGATTGACTCCGGCATCAATTGGGAGGATTACGCCGCCTACATTTCGACCGACAATCGCAAAGGCGGCGAAATCGCGGCGGAACGGATGGCCGAGATCATTGGCGGCAAAGGCAACGTGGCGATTCTCGGCGTCAAGAAAGGGTCAGTTTCGACCGACGAGCGCGAAGAAGGCTTCAAATCGGTCATCGAGAAAAAATATCCGAACATCAAGATCGTAGATTTCTTGTACGGCGAAGCAGACCGCGCGAAATCGGCGGACAAAGCCGAAGACATCATCACGCGGCACGCCGATTTGAACGGCATCTTCGCCTCCAACGAATCGTCAGCCGTCGGCGCGTTGCGCGCCATCAACGTCAAAGCCGTGCAGGGCAAAGTGAAGTTGGTCGGTTTCGATTCCAGCCCCGATTTAATCGCGGCAGTCAAAGGCGGCATCATTGATTCGCTGGTCGTGCAAGACCCCTACAAAATGGGCTATGAAGGCGTCAAAGCCGCGCTCAACAAAAAAGCGAACAAGCCCATCGAACGCCGCATGGACACAGGCGTCGAGTTGGTCAAGAAAGACAACCTCGACACGCCGAAGATTCAGAATCTGATCAAAGAACGCAAGTAGGCGAAGCACATTCTTCCTTTTTCCTTCTTCCTTCTTCATTGTTTTCGAGCGGGTGGTAAGTTCCGGGCAATTCCCCACCTGATGTTAATGAAGAAGGAAGAATGTGTTGCGTGCGCGTTTGGGATTCAAAGAAATTGTTTCTTGCTGGTATAATCCGCGCGCTGGCCGCGACGATTTTAGGCCAGCGTTTTTCAATCTTTTCAGAAAGGGAATCGCAATTCATGTTTGCAGGTGATTTAGACTCGATTCTTAATCCGGTCATTACGTTGGGCATCGGCGGCTTAATCGGCGGCGTTTTCGTCCTGGCCGTTGCGCTTTCGATCTGGTACATCGTCTACGCACAAGCGAAGAAAGATCGTAGCAGCGAACACTAAAAAGAAGCTATCAGCCGTTAGCTGTCAGCCATCAGCCTGTTTTCTAGCTGATGGCTGACGGCTAATCGCGAATGGCTTCTCGTTCTGCATTCCGCACTCCGCATTCCGCAATCAAGCTTATGACAACGCCCCACACTGCGCTGGAAATGCGCGGGATTCGCAAAGCATTTGCTGGCAACACCGTTCTGGCGGACGTGGACTTGTCAGCGCGCGCGGGCGCAGTGTTGGCGCTGCTCGGCGAAAACGGGGCGGGCAAATCTACGTTGATGAAAATTCTTGCCGGTGTGCATCAACCCGATGCCGGAGAAATTTTTATTGATGGCCAAGCGGTCAAGATTGCGAACCCGGTAGACTCGTTGCAGCACGGCGTGGCGATGATTTATCAGGAGCTTTCGCTCGCGCCGCATTTGACCGTCGCCGAAAACATTTTCTTGGGCCGCGAACCCGTGTCGAGCTTCGGTCTCATCAAGCAAAAAGCCCTCAACAAAAAGGCCGCGAAGCTGCTCGACGATTACGGTTTCAAGCTGAACCCGAAAGCGAAAGTCAGCCATCTCAGCACCGCGAAACGCCAACTCGTCGAAATCACGCGCGCCATTGTCGAAGCGAAAAAAGTGATTGTGATGGACGAGCCGACATCGTCGCTCACCTCGCACGAAGTCGAAGATTTGTTTCGCCTGATTCGCGATTTGAAAGCGCGCGGCCTGGCCGTGATTTACATTTCGCATCGGCTCGAAGAATTGGACGAAATCGCGGATCAAGTCACAATCCTGCGCGACGGGCACGCCGTGTATTCCGGCCAATGGGGTTCGATCTCGACCGATGAAGTGATTCGGCACATGGCTGGGCGCGAATTGAAAGAAATCTTTCCGCCGCGTCACGCTCGCATCGGCGCAGTCAAATTGCGCGTCAACAACCTGAGTCGTCCGCCCAAATTTGAAAGCGTCAGCTTTGCCGCGCGCGCTGGGGAAGTCGTCGGCATCGCCGGACTCGCAGGCGCAGGCCGCACGGAACTCGTCGAGGCCATTTACGGCACGCAACCCGCGACGAGCGGCGAAATCCATTTGCAGGGCAACGCTCTTGCGCATTCCATTCCGCATCACTCGGTCACGCACGGCTTGAGTTTGTTGACCGAAGACCGCAAACGCACCGGGCTATGTTTGAATTTATCGCTGGCGACGAACCTGACGCTGGCGAATGTCAAAGCCTTGCTGAAGAGCGGTGTGCTGCAAACCAAAGCCGAAACCGCCACCGCTACGAACTACATTGACAAGCTGCATATTCGCCCGCCGTCGCCGACGAAAACCGTCGGACGAATGAGCGGCGGCAATCAACAAAAAGTTCTGCTCGGTCGCTGGCTCTTTGCCGAGACGCAAGTGTTTTTGCTGGACGAACCGACGCGCGGCGTAGATGTCGCAGCGCGTTCGGAGATTTACCGCGAGATCAACGAGCTTGCCGAAGCAGGCGCGGCGATTGTGATGGTGTCGTCTGATTTGCCGGAGTTGTTAGGGATGGCCGACCGCATTCTGGTGCTGCGACGCGGGCGGTTGGTCGCGGAATTGAACGCCAGAGAAACGACGCAAGAAGAAATCTTGAAACACGCGGCTGTCGAAGAATAACGCGCTCGAAACAGAGCAAAAACGAGATTACGAAACACACGAAAGGAACGAAACACACGAAAAAGTTAGTCTCAGGCAAGCTTGATCTTTTCGTCTGTTTCGTTATTTCCGTGTGTTTCGTAATCTCTCTTCCTCTTACCGAAGGAGCTTTTCCATGTCACCTAAAATCATTCGCATCTTAGGTCTGATTTGTTGTGTCGCTGCCGCTGTGATGTTCGTGCTGAATTATACAAACACGTATTACATCGGCTCTACCTACACCCCATTTTTATTGCTGGGCGTTGGCGTTTTGTTGTTAGTGCGCGCGCGCTTAACTCGGTCATAACTATGCCTGATTTCATCAAACGCTTTCTGCCGTTCATCAGCCTGATCGTGCTGTGCCTGATTGTGGCCGTCGTTGAGCCCCGTTTTCTCTCGCCCGGCAATCTCGCTAGTGTTGTGCGGCAAACGACCGTCATCACGGTGATGGCGATGGGCATGACAATGGTGATGGTGTCGGGCGGCATTGATTTGTCCGTCGGCTCGCTGCTCGCGCTCGCGGGCGTGTGTGGCGCGCTGACGATGACGACCCGCCCCGATTCGCTCGGCGTCGTGCTGGCAGGCGTTGTCGTGTGCATCCTGGTCGGCTTGGTTGGCGGCTTTATCAACGGCTTGGCGGTGACGACTCTGAAGATTCCACCGTTCATTGTGACGCTCGGCGCGCTCGGCATTTATCGCGGCATTGCGTTGCTGATTACCGATGGCAACGGCATCGTGAATTTGCCGGAAAGCTTTGGCCAACTCGCCGAAGGCCGCGTCATCGGCATCCCTGTGCCCTTGCTGATCGTCGTCGCCATCGCGTTCATCATTCACTTTTTGCTGACCAGCACACAACCCGGACGCTATTGCTACGCGATTGGCAGCAACGTCGAAGCCGCACGGTATGCGGGCATTCGCGTGACGCGCTATCAGATTTTGTTTTACTGTATTCTCGGTGCATTGACTGGCTTGGCGGGCGCGATTGAAACTGCTCGTTTGGTCACAGGCGTGCCGACCGGCGGCGAAGGCTATGAGTTGAATGTGATCGCCGCTGTCGTCATCGGCGGCGGCAGCTTGAGCGGCGGACAAGGCACTATCGTCGGCACGATCATCGGCTCGTTGATTATGGGCGTGCTGTCGAACGGCGCGAATTTATTGGGCATTTCGCCCTTCATCCAAAAAATTGTCATCGGCACAGTGATTGTTATGGCAGTCACGTTCGATGAATTTCAGCGACGGAAATTTGAAATCGCAGAATAACCATTTATGAAACTCGCACAATTCAAAACCAAAGACACAGAAGGAACACGTCTCGGCGTTTTGCGCGGCGACGTGATTGTAGACGTAACCGACATCGCACCGACGATGAAAGATGCCATCGAACGCTTCGGCGTGATTGCGAAATCGTTGGCGGAAGCGACGGCGAAAACGGCGTATGCGCTCGACGCGGTGGAATATTTGCCCGCCGTGTATCCGAAACAAATCATCGCCATCGGCCAAAACTATCTGGATCACGCGCTCGAACAAGGCGCGGCGCTACCCGAATCGCCGATGGTGTTTATGAAGCTGCCGAATTCACTCAACGCGCACAACGCCAACATCGTGTTGCCGAAGCACACGGAGAAGGTGGATTACGAAGCCGAACTCGCCGTCATCATCGGCAAGCGCGCCAAGCAAGTCAGCGAAGAAGACGCGCTGAATTACGTCTTCGGTTATGCCTGTTTGCACGACGTCAGCGCGCGCGATTTGCAGTTCGGCGACAAGCAATGGATTCGCGGCAAAGGGCAGGACACGTTCTGCCCCATCGGCCCGTTTATCACGACCAAAGACGAAATTGCGGACGTTCACAATCTGAAAATCGAAGGCCGCTTGAACGGCACGACGATGCAATCCTCCAACACGAGCAAGCTGATTTTCAGGATTCCGAAGTTGATTGCGTTCATCACCGAAGGCATCACGCTGGAGCCGGGAGACGTGATCGCGACGGGCACGCCCGAAGGTGTTGGCGTGTTTCGCAATCCGCCTGTCTTGCTGAAAGAAGGCGATGTCTACGAAGTCGAAATCGAAGGCTTAGGCTTGCTGCGCAATCCGTGCGTGGCGGGCTAAGGCGCAACCAATCTGACACTTGGGGCGCAGCAGACACTGGCTTGACTTCAATCCCGTTTGATGAGTTGATAGCTGTTCGATAAATCAAAGGAGATTGAATGAAAAAAAGCGAGTTGTTTCGCGCTTGGGGGCGAATCTTACAGGGAGACTATCCGTCTCTTTCCATTGAAATCACGAAAGAATGCCCGCTGCGTTGCCCTGGCTGTTATGCGTTTGAGCCGGAGCATTTGGGCGACTTGGGGCCGCTGCGCTCCCTGGCCGATCACAAAGGCGAAGACCTCGTCGCAGCGGTTTTACGAACTGTGCGGGAACATCGCCCGTTGCATCTTTCTATTGTTGGCGGTGAGCCGTTAGTTCGTTTCCGCGAGCTAAATTCCATCCTGCCGGAAATCGGCAAGATGGGCATTTCCACGCAACTCGTGACCAGCGCCGTCCGCGAGATTCCGAAAGAATGGGCGCAGATTCCGGGGCTGTACGTGGTCGTTTCGATTGACGGCTTGCAGCCCGAACACGACGCGCGCCGCAAGCCCGCGACGTACGACAAAATTCTGCGCAACATCGTCGGGCATCAAATCACGGTGCATTGCACGATCACCAGTCAGATTGCGAATCGCGCGGGATACTTGGAAGAATTCCTCGCGTTTTGGTCAGCGAAACAAGAAGTCAAACGAGTCTGGTTCAGTTTATTCACGCCGCAAATCGGCGCGACAGATGTCGAGATTCTTGATCCCGCAACCAGGACGCGATGCCTGAACGAACTAGCGGCGTTGCGCGCGAAGTTTCCGAAACTGGATTTGCCGACGATGGTGCTGGAAGGCTACAAAAACCCGCCAGCGAATCCTGACGATTGTATCTTTTCGCGCACGACGTTGAATTTGACCGCCGATTTGCAAAGCAAAATCACGCCGTGCCAATTTGGCGGCAACCCCGATTGTTCGCAATGCGGCTGCGTGGCTTCTGCCGGGTTGACGGCGGTGGGCGATTACAAATTGTTCGGCGCGATCCCGTTGCGCACGCTCTACAACGCCTCGTCGCAAGTGGGCAAAACCGTGAAGAAGTTGGTTGGATAACTATGAGCGAATATTTCATCGGCATTGACAGCGGCACGCAAAGCACAAAGACCATCGTGCTCGACGCGGAGTCTGGCGAAGTCATCGCATCAGCGTTTGCCGCTTACGATTTGATTCCAGACTTGCCTGCCGGTCACAAAGAACAATATCCGTCCGAATGGATCGCGGCAGTGCGAGCAACGATCAGCGAAACCTTGTCGAACGCCAATGTTGACCGGACTGCGGTGAAAGGCATTGGCGTCAGCGGGCAACAACATGGCTTTGTGCCGCTGGATGGAAATGACGAAGTCATTCGTCCGGCGAAGCTCTGGTGCGATACGGCGACATCTGCCGAATGCGACGAGATCATTGATAAACTCGGCGGACTAGAACAAACGATTGCGGCGGTTGGCAACGGTATTCCAGCGGGCTTCACCGCGTCGAAAATTCTCTGGCTCAAAAATCACGAGCCGGAAAATTATGCGCGGCTTGCATCAATTCTGCTGCCGCACGATTACATCAATTTCTGGCTCACGGGTCGCAAGACGATGGAACACGGCGACGCTTCGGGTACGGCGTTGCTGGATGTCAAAAATCGCGTCTGGTCAACCGCCGCAATTGATGCGATTGATGCGCGCATTGCCGCAATGCTGCCGAGCCTCATCCAAGCCGACGACATCGCCGGCACATTGCGCGCCGACTTAGCCAATGAATTCGGCCTCAGCGATGCGGTCATCGTCAGTTCCGGCGGCGGCGACAATATGATGGGCGCGATTGGCACGGGCAATGTCAAAGCAGGTGTCGTGACTGTCAGCTTAGGAACATCCGGCACGATTTACGCTTGCTCGTCGCATCCGGTGATTGATCCACAAGGCGAAGTCGCGGCGTTCTGCGATTCGACCGGACAATGGCTGCCGCTCGTTTGCACGATGAATGTCACCGTTGCCACTGAGATGGTGTGCGAACGCTTTGGGCTGTCCCATAGCGATTTGGCGAGCGCGGTCGCGTCGCTTCCGGCGGGCAATGACGGACTGATGCTGATTCCGTTTTTTGAAGGCGAACGCACGCCGAATTCGCCCGATGGCACAGGCGTGTATTTCGGTTTGCGCGAGCAGACCTATTCAATCCCGCATTTCGCGCGCGCCGCGATGGAAGGCACAACGCTCGGCTTGAATTACGGCTTGAATCGGTTGCGCGGTTTAGGCATCACGCCGACCGAAATTCGTGCCACGGGCGGCGGCGCGAAGAGCGCAGTGTGGCGGCAGATTATGGCCAATGTCTTCAACGCTGAAGTCGTTTGCACCGTCAGCGAAGAAGGCGCAGCGGTCGGCGCGGCGATTCAAGCGTTGTGGGCGTATCGCAAACAACAAGGTGCGGCGATCAGCATCGCCGACTTATGTGATCGTTATTTGGCGTTGGATGAAACGACGCGCGCAAAACCGAACGCGGCGAATGTTGCGCTGTACGCCAAAATGCAAACGCTGCACGACCGCCTGGCAAACGATCTCCGTATTTCGTTCAGCGAGCATCGCCAATTGATTGCCCAGGGATATTGAGAACGCAGGTAACGCGATTTGCCAAATCGCGCTACATTTCACCAGGAGGCCGAATGTACAAGCTTTGTTTCGTGTTTTTTGGGTTGCTCTTTCTCGCTCCCGCGACAAGCGCGCAAACCGTCATCGCGCCGCCTGCGGGCGAAACGACATTGCAGCCGAAATGTGCGTGTGCCGATCTGCGCAGTCTGACGAATTACGATTTCTCCATCGAAAGCGCGACGCTGATTCCCGCGACTGCCGACGCGCCCGAACGTTGCCGCGTCAAAGGGTTGATCCAGCCCGAAATTCAATTTGAAGTGAACCTGCCCGCAACGTGGAATCGGCGATTTTATATGTTCGGCAACGGCGGCTACGCGGGCGAAGCGATGGAGAATCGCACGGGGCCGCGCCTTGCTGCCCTTCGACGCGGGTTTGTCGTGGCGGACACGAACACGGGACACGATGCGGCGACCGAACCGCTCGGCACATTCGCGGTCAATCGGCAGAAGCTGCTGGATTATGCCTTTCGTTCGTTGCACACGACCGCCGACACCGGCAAACGCATTGCGGAAGCGTATTTTGGCGCGAAGCCGACGCGCTCGTATTACGAAGGCTGTTCGACCGGCGGCAGGCAAGGCTTGATTCTCGCACAACGTTTTCCCGATGATTTCGACGGCCTCGTGATCGGTGCGCCTGTGCTGAATTTTTCCGGCACGATGATGGGCTACACGCAAACCTTGCAGGCGTTGGCGAAGGCTCCGATTCCATACGCGAAGCTGTCATTGCTGGCTGAAAAAATCTATGCGCAATGCGATGAAAAAGATGGTTTGAAAGACGGCGTGATTGACGATCCGCGCAAGTGTCAATTCTGTCCGTCGTGCGATTTGCCACAATGCGCGGATGGCGCAGACAAAAGCGACTGCTTCACGGCAGGACAGCTAGAAGCGTTGGGGAAAATCTACGGCGACGTGATGAGTCAGGGCAAGCGCATCTTTCCCGGCTGGCCGGTCGGCGCAGAAATTGCGAACGCCGCCGGGCGCAGCGGTTGGGACAATTGGATCATTCATGAAAAAGGCCAGCCGACGATTTCTCAGAATTTTTCGGAAAGCTTTTTCCGCTACCTCGCGTTCAAGAATCCGAACTTCAAATTTGCGGATTTCGATTTCGACAAAGACCCGTCGCGCCTCGAATGGATTCACAACGTGCTGGACGCGACCGACCCGGATTTGACGCGCCTCGAAAAACGCGGCGGCAAAGTGCTGATGTATTACGGCTGGGCCGATCCGGCATTGAATGCGCAGATGGGCGTGGAGTATTACGAAAGCGTGCTCGAAAAGATGGGCGCAGGCACGCCGAATTTCTTCCGCCTCTTTATGGTTCCCGGCATGTTTCATTGCGGCGGCGGCGTTGGTTGCAGCAGCTTTGACAAGCTCACCCCGTTGATGCAATGGGTCGAAAAAGGCACTGCGCCCGACAGCATCCTTGCCTCGCGCATCGTCAACGGACAAACAAACCGCACGCGCCCGCTCTGCCCATATCCGCAAGTCGCCAAGTACAAAGGCAGCGGCAGCATTGATGACGCGGCGAATTTTGTGTGCAAATGACCAAAGGGAACGTAGGCGCTGAGAAAGAGGTGTCAAGAGTTCAAGCTTCAGCTTGGTTTTACGGCTTGTCAGTGCAACCAGCAAGAAAAAGCGTGTACTCATTACACCAATTTACAAGCACAGATGTTTATTTTCAACTCTGTCCTCTGGGAGCGGATTCCACTTG
>CAZWAK010000062.1:0-38730 GCA_964631865.1 uncultured Heliobacteriaceae bacterium
TTGACGAGGTTGAGTGAGGGTTTTCAGTTCCTTCAACATTTCACTGAGGCATTACCGATCAATTACTTTTATTCAGGATTAGGTCTATAGTTTTCCGTCCCTCCTCTTTCTGTAGCTCACCGGCTTACAGAAAATGGCAGACAGAAAAATAATCGGATTCACTGCGAGGGAGCTTCGAGGGCGATCCACTAGCCAATCGCTCCGCATTGCGTATAATGGGCGCGGCAACGATTCCCGTTTGCACCAGAGTCAACATCAACTTACTTCCTGAAGGAGAACTCGAATGATACGTGTGACTGTCCTTTATCCGAAATCCGCTGACAGCCATTTCGATATGGATTATTACTTGAACAAGCATACGCCGATGGTCAAAGAACGGTTGACCCCGTTGGGGATGGTGCGGATTGAAGTGGATGCTGGACTCGCGGGCTTTCCGCCGGATCAGCCTGCGCTGTACCACGCCATCGGGTATTTGGTGTTTGAGAAAGTCGAAGATTTGCAAAACGGAATGGCCGCGCACGGTGGCGAAATTTTAGGCGACATCCCGAACTACACCAACGTGCAACCCATCGTACAAATCAATCGCATTGTGCTTGGATAATTGAAGCGTCAAACAACGGGCGTCAAGAGTTCAAGCTTTAGCTTGGCAGTGGGAAAATACAGAGAAAACAAGCTGAAGCTTGAACTCTTGACGCCTCTTATCGGAGGCTACTGTGCTTGTTCCGCTGAATGAATATGACTTCCTCAAGCGCGCCGTGACGGTTTATGGGAACTGCGAGGCGGTGGTGTGCGGCGAACATCGGTTTACCTATCGGCAATTCAATGATCGGGTGAATCAATGGGCAAATTTGCTGCGCGGGCTTGGCGTCAAAAAAGGCGACCGCGTGGCCGTGCTTTCGCAAAATTGCCATCGCATGCTCGAAGCGTTTTTCGGCACGCCGTTGCTTGGTTCGATTCTGATGCCGCTGAATTTTCGGCTGATCTCGGACGACTTCAACTACATCCTGAATCACGGCGAAGCGAAGGTCGTCATCGTCGAAGAAGGCTTGACGCATTTGATTGACGAGATTCGCAGTAGCTTGCCGAGCGTCGAGCATTTCCTGATTGCGGGCGACAACCTCGCAGATGTTCCGAACGGCTGGCAGGATTACGAAACGGCGATGGCGGAGCATTCGACACACGCGCCCACGCCTGCGGAAATTGACGAGAACGAAGCTTCGGCCTTGCTCTACACGTCAGGCACAACAGGCCGTCCGAAAGGCGTGATGCTCACACATCGCAATTTGTATCTGAACGCGATGAACTCGGTCGTTGAATTCAGCCTCACGCATTCCGATGTGTATTTGCACACGCTGGCGATGTTTCATTGCAACGGCTGGGGCTTGCCGTACGCGGTGACGGGCGTCGGCGCAAAGCATGTCGTCGTCAAAAAATACGAGCCGGGTTCGTTCTTTGATTTGGTCTGCAAGGAGCGAATGACGTTTGCGTGTATGCCGCCGACGATGATTAACCTCGCGCTGAATCATCCGACAAGTTACAACTTGCCCGACAACTTTCCGCGCAATGCGCGCGTCGGCACGGCTGGTTCTGCGCCGCCGATGGCGTTGATTCAAGGAATGCAGGAACGGTTGGGCTGGCAGGTGATTCAGATTTACGGCTTGACCGAAACCGCGCCGTTCCTGACCGTCTCCAAAGTCAAACCGCACATGGCCAATTGGTCACAAGATGAAAAATATCGAATGCAGACGCGCACGGGCTATCCGATGCTCGGCGTCGAATTGCGCGTCGTGGATGAGCACGGCAACGACGTGCCGAATGACGGTCAATCCGTTGGCGAAGTTATTGCGCGCAGCAACGTTGTGATGGCGGGCTATTGGCGGCAGCAAGAGGCGACGGATGCCGTGATTGTGGACGGTTGGTTTCACACGGGCGATATGGCGAACCACGACGGCGAAGGCACGATTGAAGTCGTAGACCGCAAGAAAGACCTGATTATTTCAGGCGGCGAGAACGTGTCTTCGATTGAAATTGAAGGAATGCTCTACAAACATCCGAGCGTCTTGGAAGCCGCGTGCATTGCGGTTCCCGATGAAAAATGGGGCGAAGCGCCCGGCGCAATTGTGGTGCTGAAAGCGGGCACAACTGTAACCGAAGCGGAGTTGATTGAGTTCTGTCGCGCGAATATGGCGCATTTCAAATGCCCGCGTTCGATTTATTTTATGGACGCCTTGCCGCGCACAGCGACGGGCAAGATTCAAAAGAACGTCTTGCGCGAACAATTCTGGCAAGGCCGCACGAAGCGCGTGAATTAAGATATTCGCCAACCTTCAGCAGAAGGAACTCGCATGAAAATTACGGGTATCATCTGGCTTCGGAGCATTGTTGATAAGCTGGACTGGAAGCATAATGTGATGACTGATGAGGTGGAGGAGGTTTTTGATGATGCGCCTCGTTATCGCTTTATTGAATTAGGGGACGTGGATGGCGAAGACATGTATGCGGTGCTGGGACAAACGACAGCCGGGCGTTATTTGATCGTCTTTTTTATTCGTAAACCGACAGGCAAAGCGTTGATTATTAGTGCGCGCGATATGACCAAGCGCGAAAGAAAACATTATGGCAAGAAGTAAAAAACAACGTGACCCTATCCCGAAACAATTCGCCAGCATCGCGGAAGCCAGCGACTTCTGGGACAGCCACGACTTGGCAGATTACGAAGATTTGACAAAAGAAGTGCATTTCGAGACTGACATCCAACATCGCACATTTCTGACGGCGTTAGAGCCAGCCTTAGCCAGAAAATTAGCAGAACGCGCTTACGAACAAGGCATCTCGACCGAAACGCTCATCAATGTTTGGTTAACGGAAAAGCTGGCTGAAGCCGCATAGCCGAAATGTTTTTGGCGGTAGCCTGCCGCCAACCTTCTGCCAAAATTCGCCATCCAACGCCCCGTTTTCGCCCGTATTCCCTCACGCGGGCGAGGCGTGATAACTTCCCCCCTTAATTTCAGGAGCATTGAAATGAGGAATTTACTTTTTACCTTCGCCTCACTCATCACTTTATTTGGCAACTTCAATTTTGCAGCCGCGCAATCGCTCACCAATTCCGACCGTCGTCAAATCGAACGCGAATTGGAACGGCAGATTGCCAACGACACCAATGAAAATGTGCGCGTCCGCCTGACCTCTGCCGACACGTACTCCATCAGCAGCCGCGAAACCGGCGTGCGCGGACAAGCTTCTGTCGAAGGCCGCCGCAGCGTTTCCAATGGGCGCACTGACATTTGGTACGACGTGATTGTGGATACGCGGCGCAACAACGTCACGCGCGCGACGTGGAGCTACGGGCGCAATCCCGGCGGCGGTTATGATCGGGACCGCAATCCATCAACCGGCGTGTTGCGTAGCGGGCGCTATGAAATTCAAGTGGTCTCGACGCGGCGCTTGTTGGTCGCGGACAACAGCGGGCAAGTCGTGCAAACCAATTCCGGCAACGCGCGCAGCCGTCAATGGGACATTGAAGAAGCAGGCAATGGCTATTACTATGTTCGCTCGGTTGAGACCGGCGAAGTCATGACCGTCAGCGGCAATGGCGACAGCAATTCGCGCATCGTTCTCGCGCAACAAGGCCGCAGCCGCGACGCGCAACTCTGGGACATTCGGCTGGAATCCGACAACCGCTATGCGTTCCTCGCGCCGACTGGCAGAGCGTTGGATGCGCCGGACAACATGAAATATGACGGCGCAGAGATGCAGATTTTCAAGCGCAACAGCGGCGACAATCAACGCTTCTGGTTGCGTTGGATCAGCGAGATTCGGCGCGGCGATTATGGCGGCAATCGTGGCGACCGTTGGCGGGATCGGGGCGATTGGGATCGTCCGTCGCGCAATGGCAGTTTGCGTTGGCGCGGGCGCGTGGACGATGTCGTGGAACTCGAAATTCGCGGCGATCAGCTTTATGAGCGCGTCGTTTCCGGGCAGCCGGTGTACGACGTCAGTTCGCGCTTCAATTCGCTGCTGCCGCGTCGTCGCTTGACGGTGAATGTGGAGAAGCTGCGTGGGCGTGGCAATGTGGATGTCGTTGAGCAGCCGTCGTCGCGCAACAACTTCACCGCCGTTGTGCGCATCCGCGATACACGAGGCGGCGCGGACGATTACGAAATCGAAGTGTACTGGGAATAACCGTCGCGGCTGAGGAATTGAGCCACAGCTTCGCGCGGATTTTTCACCGAGAGCCTTTCGCAATTGGCTTCAATCTGTGAAAATTCGTGCGACTCTGTGGCTTATTTTTTTCAGGAGATTTTTTATGGCAGAAACTGCGGACGTCGTTATCATCGGCGGCGGCATCGTCGGCTCCAGCATCGCGTACAACCTCGCCACGCAAGGCTGCACGAACGTTTTGATTCTGGAACGCGAAGAACGACAGGGCTTAGGCTCCACGAGCAAAAGTATGGGCGGCGTACGCGCGCAATTCGCCACGCCCGTGAACATTCAAATGTCGCGCTATTCGATTGATGTCTTCGCGCGCTTTGAAGAATTGACGGGCGAGGATGCCGGGTACAAAGCACACGGCTATGTGTTCTGCGCGACGACCGAGGCACATCTCAACTACCTGCGCGACAATCAAGCCAAGCAACGCGCGTTTGGCCTCGACAATGCCGTGATGATTTCGCAAGCCGACATCGCCGAATTCGTCCCGCAAATGCGCGTGGACGACATCATCGGCGGCAGCTATTGTCCGACCGACGGCTTTGTTGATCCGTACAGCGTGATGACAGGCTTTGCGAAACGTGCGAAGGAACTCGGCGTGCGTGTATGGACAAACACCGAAGTCACGGGCATCAACGTCACGAACGGTCACATCACGGGCGTGCAAACCTCGCGCGGCGAAGTGCAAACGCCTGTCGTCGTCAATGCCGCTGGCCCGTGGGCGGCGCACGTTGCGCAACTCGCAGGCTTCGATTTGCCGGTCACGCCGCTGCGGCGACAAATTGTCAAAACGCAAAGCTGTGATTTTTTGCCCGCGAAGTTTCCGATGATGATTGATATGTCCACGGGCTTTCACTTTCGCCGCGAAGGCGATGCGATTTTGTTGGCGTGGCCGGACGATGAAGAAACTTACGGCTTCAAGAGCAGCTTCACGCACGAGTTTCTGGAAAAGATTTTGCTGCATGCGTTCAGCCGTGTGCCGCAGTTTGAAGACCTGCCCGTCAATCCGAAACAATGCTGGGCGGGGATGTACGAAGTCTCGCCCGATCATCACGCGATCATCGGCCCTGCGCCGGGCATCAACGGCTTGTTCTTTGCGAACGGCTTCAGCGGGCACGGCGTGATGCACTCGCCAGCAACGGGGCGCATCACGGCGGATTTGATTTTGCACGGTAAATGCGACGTGATTGATGCCGCGCCGCTCGGTGTCGAGCGGTTTGCCGAAGGCCGCTTGCTCGAAGAAACCGCTGTGCTTTGATTCTCATGCGACTACTCACTCGTTCCGATATTCAGCGCGCGCTTTCGATGCGCGAGACGGTCGAGATTCTCACACGCGCGTTCGCTGATCTCTCGACCGGACGCGCAAACGTGCCGCCGCGTCTCGCCGTGCCGCAGGACAAACACGACGGCGTGACGTTGTTCATGCCCGCGTATTTATTGGACACGGAAGCCCTCGCCATCAAAATCGTCTCGGTTCACAATCGCAACCCCGAACGGAATCTGCCGTTGATTCACGCGCTCGTTGTGCTGCTCGATCCGACGACGGGCGAGCCGTTGGCGGCAGTGGAAGGCGGCTACTTGACGGCCTTGCGAACCGGCGCGGCGAGTGGTGTCGCAACGGATTTGTTCGCGCGCCAGGATGCGGAAGTTGCCGCGATCTTTGGCGCAGGCGTGCAGGCGCGCACGCAATTATTGGCGGTCGCAGCCGTGCGCGACATTCGTCGTTGCTGGATTTACGCGCGGCATCCTGAACACGTGCAAAGCTTCATCGCCGAAATGCAGCCGCAGCTTCCTGATGTTGAATTGCTTGCCGCAAGATCGCCCGCACAAGCCGTGCGCGAAGCTCACGTGATTTGCACGGCGACCACTTCGTCCACGCCTGTGTTCGACGGCGCAGACGTGCAGGCGGGCACGCACATCAATGCCGTCGGCTCCTTCAAAACGAGCGTGCGAGAAGTGGATCACACGACGTTGCGCCGCGCGGCGAAGATCGTGATTGACGAACACGCGGGCGCGATGGCGGAGGCCGGCGATTTGTTGATGGCGATGGCGGAAGGCGTGATTGACGAGAGCGATATTTACGGTGAGATCGGCGAAATCGCGGCGGGCTTGAAACCGGGGCGCGAAGGCGAAGACGAAATCACGTTCTTCAAATCGGTCGGCAACGCAGTGCAGGATGCGGCGGTCGCCCAAGCAATTTATCAGCAGGCTGTGCGCGAAAATTTGGGCGTGGACTTTGATCTGTCGCGTTGAATATCAGTTCTTTTGCTCCTGACGGATTTGATAAACCCGATAGCCCGCCTCATCAATCACAGCGTCATATTTCTCCGCGAAATAGCCCTCGTCCGCATTGAATTCACTGAACTCGACCGGCCCGATAATCACGTACTCCACGCCATATTGTTTGAGCAATTGTTCGGCAGCCGCGCCGCCTTGAAACATGGTTTTCACATCGCGTTCGCGCGCGCTGAAGTTGATGCCGTGCGACCACAAATGCCCCGGATAGCCCATCAACATTGGTCGTCCCGCGAGCGCCAGCACGGAATTGTGAATCGGCGCGCTTAGCATCAATGCGCGCGGCGGGATGCGTTGTTGGATGCGTTCGGCGACTTGCAATTGCTCGGCATCAAAGAGCCGCAGCTTTTCTACAGGCGACAAGGCGCGCAACACATCCAACGCGCCAGCAAGCGTCAGAGCCAATAAAATCAGGCCTGCGACCGGCCAAAGCCATTTGCGTTGCTGCGTCAAACGAGCCAAGAACGCGGCGACGAGCGGGCACGACAGCAAATGCCAGTACAGCAAAACTTTGATATTGTCCCAGGGCCAGGGCGCGAGCAACACGACGTTCGGCACAAGGAAACACAACAGAAACGGCGCATAAAAACGGCGCGTGCGTGTGGTCTGGAAAAATAATGCGAGGACGAGCGTCAGCAAAAATATGCCGAAGTTGAGCGCCAAAAATTTGAAGCCATCATCGCCCGTCGCCCAACCGAAATGCAGTTTGAAGAGCGACGTGCGCGTGCCCGTGCCGCTAAGCCACCAGGCTTGCGGCAACGACAACACGCCCGCCGGAATAAAAAACGCAAGCCAGTCCCACGAGAAAAACAAGAGCGCCATTGCCGCGCTGACCATCATCACCGCAAAAAAACCGTGCGCGTGCAGCAGCGGCATCAATCCCGCAAGAATGCCTGCCAGGAAAAGGAATTTATTTTCACCGCAGAGGCGCAGAGATGCCGCAGAGATTCGCAGCGTTTTTTTGTCGCTCTCTGCGCTCCTCGGCGCAACCTCTGCGCCTCTGCGGTGAAGCCACGTCCACCACAACAGCACAATCATCGCAAACACCGGGATGCCGAACAGCAACGACCGCTGCGGCACGATCAGCGTCGTCAGCATATTGCCCCACTGCAAATCCAGTTCGTCATTCTTCGTGTAACTGCGCGGCAAATGCCAAAGAAAACTGAGCCAACCGAGATCGGATCGTTGCCAGTCTCGAATGCAGTACAGAAAGCCCGCGCCGCCGCTCAGGAAAAACAAAATCGGCGTCAGACGCGCGGCCCATCGGCTCGCCGTAAACTGTTCGGTCAACAACTCCAACAGTCCAACCAACGCCAAACTCAAAATGATGTTCGGGAGAAAAAACGCAGCGGCCCAATCGGCTCCGGCGCGATGCAAAAACGCGGCGAGGAAATCTATCAGGAACGGATACGTGAAGTTCAAGCCGTGAAAAATCGGATTGCGCGGCGGAAAGTTGTCGCCGTCGGCAAACGACGTGACGACGCTGAAGTGAAACGCCAGATCGCCATAATTATTCGCGGGCGCAGTGTACAAACCATCCGCTTCCCGCACGATCACACGGCTGAACAACCAGACGAAAAAGACGAGCCAGCCGCCGTAGCTCACCCACGCAGAAAGAGAAACAACGGGACGACGAAACCTGAACGCGACCGCACGAAGCAGGAACAGCGCGACGAGAAAAATCGCAGCGGTTGCGCCCATCGTGAAGCCATTCAAACCGCCCACCAGCGCGAGCAAAAACCCTATCCACGACAGCCCGACCAAGCCTGTCACGACGCCAAAACACAACTGCGTTTTCAGGCTGGCTTCCGCCCAAATCCGTGCGACCAACGCGCTGCCGACCCAACCGGCGAGGAGCGTCAAGAGCAAGGATGGCAACAGCGAAAACAAATACGGCATCTTCTGTGGCTTGGGGCGCGCGGAATAAATTTACGGTTCTTTTACATCTACGAATTAAAGCGGTCACGTATACCACAAAGCGGAAGTTGTGACGAGTTGTCCACCCTTTCGTGAAGACTCGCCGCGGGCGAGCCGCTACACTGCCTGCCTTGCGGATTTTCGGCGTGACCGATATAGTCTCGTACTGAATCCTATCGCAACATCGGTAACTATAGAGGAGATATGGAATGAATTTGATCGCTGAACAAGACCGAGCAACAGATAGCGTAACTGTGCAATTGGAAGCCGAAGCCAACCTGCCGACCGAATTCGGCTGCTTCAAAATCGCAGGCTTTCGCAGCACCACCAGCGACGAGGAATTCGTCGCGCTCGTCAAAGGAAAAATTGACCCGACCAAACCGACGCTTGTGCGTATCCATTCGCAATGCCTGACGGGTGACGTGTTTCATTCGCTGAAATGCGATTGCGGCCCGCAACTCAAACGCGCGATGGAACTCGTGCAAGCCGAAGGCTCCGGCATCATCGTCTACCAGCAACAGGAGGGACGCGGCATCGGCATCGTCAACAAAATCCGCGCCTACGCCTTGCAGGATCAAGGCGCAGACACCATCGAAGCCAACGTCCAACTTGGCTTTGCGATTGATGCCCGCGAATACGATCAATGCGCCGAAGTCATCAAACAACTCGGCGCGCGGCGTGTTCGCTTGATGTCGAACAACCCGGACAAAGTGCGTGCCTTGCGCAAAGCCGGCCTCGAAATCGTCGAGCGCGTGCCGCTCGAAGTCAAAGCCAGCGCCCCCGCCTTCAACTATCTGCGCACCAAAAAAGAGCAGATGGGGCATTTGCTGCAATTGAATGGAATCTTTTGAAGTCGGAAGTCGGGGCAATGAACGATGGGTAGTGGCTCAGGCGGGGGAGAGATGCTCCCCTTCCCGCTATGATTTCCAAACTTGTAATCTGCTCCCACTGCGGGAGCACTGACCTCGTGAAGAATGGCTTCACGAAAAATCAAAAACAGCGGTATTTCTGCCACGACGGTCAACGCCGTAGCCGGGACGATCCGCAACCCAACGGGTACGCGCCGGAACAACGCGCAGAAATTTTGCGTGCGTATGAGGAACGCCGTTCCTTGCGCGGCCTCACACGCACCTTTGGCGTGGCGCGCAACACCGTCACGCAGTACTACCTACAAATAAACCTACATTCTTCTCCCAATATTTCCCTGTTCCTCAATCCGCCACCGCTTGATACGCCAACACACGAAAGGCTGAGCCATAATCCACGCTGTTCGGCAAAATCTGAATCATAAAAATCCCGATCATATCTTCCTGCGGATCAATCCAGAATTTGGTGCCTGCCGCGCCGCCCCAATTGAATTCGCCGGGGCTGCCCATCATGCCGGCTTCGCCCGGCGCTTTGCTGACTTGAAAGCCTAAGCCGAAGCCGTTGCCGACCGACATGCCGGGGATTGTGCCGAGGTGATCGCTTGCCATCAATTCGACGGTTTTGCGGCTGAGCAAACGCTGGCCTTCAAACGTGCCTTTGTTCAGCAGCATCTGGCAAAAGCGCAGGTAATCATACGCTGTCGAAACCAAGCCGCCACCACCTGAGAGCATGCCTTGTTGCTCCAACATCGAGGGCGCGGCGTTCGGGAATTTTGACAAGCAATCTTCGCGCCCGTTGCAAAGCGCAATCGGGTCAACCGTGCCGGTTTTGTTGGGCGTGTAGAGGCGGGCAAAGCGATTCTTTTTGCTGGCGGGAACCGTAAAGCTTGTATCCACCATGCTGAGCGGCGTGAAGACGCGTTCCTGCAAAAATTGATCGAACGGTTTGCCGGAGAGGACTTCGACGAGGCGGCCTTGCAGGTCTACGGACACGCTGTAATGCCAGCGCGTGCCGGGTTCGTATTGCAACGGCAGCTTCGCCAGATTCGCGGCAAAATCTTTCAGCGTCAAATCCGACAGAATGCCTGCTTTGCGATAGGCTTGATCTACCGCCGTTTCACCGAAGACGCCGTAGGTGAAGCCCGCCGTATGCCGCAGCAAATCGCGCACGGTGATCTAGCGTTTGGCCGGTACAGTCGTGAACTCGATGCGGCCTGTGTTTGGATTGCGCTCTTCGACGGCAACCATCATCTTGGCGAATTCGGGCATGAACTTCGCAATCGGGTCATTCAGTTGGAACTTGCCTTCTTCGTAGAGCATCATCAACGCGACGCTGGTGATCGGTTTCGTCATCGAATAGATGCGATGAATCGTGTCCATCTTCATCGGCGTTCCCGTTTCGGTATCGGCCATGCCCCACGCTTCCTGATACGCGACTTTGCCGTGCCGTGCGATTAGCGCACTCGCGCCCGCCATCTTTTTGTTGGCGATGTGCTGGCTCATGACCGCGCGAATATTGGCTAAGCGCGACGTGGCAAGGCCGACCGATTCGGGCGCGACGACGACAGGATCGGCTTTGTCCGCGCGGGTGACGGGCGTAGACGGGGAAAGAGAAATAGCCGACAGCGTCAGCACAACGGCGAGCAATAGAATGGACAAACGTTTCATAAATCCTCCTGAATAGATAGTGCAGAAACCTTTAATGAAGCTATCGTTTGGCTATTCGCACCAAGCGGAAGCCCAATGAGTAATAGTGATTGCTGGGCAGGTCGAAGCCCCGCATCGCCGCGCGGCAATCGGTGACGCTGCTGTACCAACTGCCGCCGCGATACACGCGATACGACGCGGCTTCCGGCCCTTTGGGGTCGGTTGCGGGGCTGTTCTTGTAGTAATTCGGATCGTACCAATCTTGCACCCATTCCCACACGTTGCCGTGCATATCGTACAGCCCCCACGCATTGGGTTGCTTCTGCCCGACGGGCTGCGTGTGCCCGCTAGAGTTATCCCGATACCACGCCTGCGCTTCCAGCTTGTCCGGCTCTTCTTCCCGACCCGCGCGGCAGGCATATTCCCATTCCGCTTCCGTCGGCAGGCGATATTCGTGTTGGCGGTCGCGCGCGTTCAGGGCGCGCAGGAATTGTTGCACCTCATCCCACGACACATTTTCTACGGGCAGCGTGGAGCCTTTGAAGTAGCTCGGATTCACCACAGCGGGGCGGCTTCCCGGTCGGGCGTGTGCTTCCGGCGGGCGGCTCATCACGGCTTCCCATTGCGCTTGCGTCACCTCGAATTTTCCCATCTCAACACTCTGACCGATGCGCACCCGATGCGCGGGCTTTTCGTCATCGTTGCCTTTGTCGGCTCCCATCAGAAATTCTCCGGCGGGAATGCGCACAAAGCCGCTGCCATCCAGCAACGCCCCTAAGCCAAACAAATTCTCTTCCTGCGGATGGGACGCAACCGTCTTCTGTTGTGCCATCAGGCTGATGACCAGCAGCGCGACAACCAGCCAGCAAGACACAATCTTTTTTTCTTCAGGCATAGTCACTCCTGTTCGCTTGGAGAGTCCTAAACATTCGGCTTGCGATTGGCCCAGGGCTTGGCTTTTTCCAACTGCGCGGCCAAGCGAAACAACGTCGCTTCATCGCCGAAGCGCGCCGAAAACATCACGCCGACCGGTAGGCCATCGCGCGTCCAATGCAACGGCACAGACATCGAAGGTTGCCCGGTCACGTTGTAGAGCGCCGTGAACGGACTGAACTCCGACACCTCTTTGCCGTAGCGTGCAGGATCATCAAGGCTCAGCACGCCCAATGGCATCGGCGGTTTCGCCAACGTCGGACTCAGGATCACATCGTACTTTTCTTGAAACTTCGCCATCGTCAAACCGACCTGATGCATGTTGGCGATGCTGCGCGAATAGACGACGCTGTTGATCGTCTTGCCCTGTTGATACATCGCCCACGTCGCGGGTTCGACATCGGCTTCCGTGACAGCGTGACCGAGAATGCTGGTCGCATCTTCCAACGCGCGCGCCATCGAAACCGTGATGACCGTCAAAAACGATTGCCGGAAAAACGCATTGTCAATCGGCAACGTCGTTTCTTCGACACGATGCCCTAAGCTTTCGCAGAGCTTCGCAGCATCAGCGGCGGCTTGTTTGCATTCCGCGTCAACCGCGACACCGCCGGGCGGCGCGGGGGCAAACGCGATTCGTAACTTACCGGGATCAACGCCGACTTCCTTCAAAAACGGACGCGCGGGCGGCGGACACCAATACGGCGAGCCGAGTTCTGCGCCGTGCGAACTGTCGAGCAACGCCGCGCTGTCACGCACCGAAATCGTCACGGCGTGATGTGCTGAACAACCGTTCCAACCTTCCAGCGCCGCCGGGCCAAACGGAATGCGCCCGCGCGTTGGCTTCAAGCCAAACAGTCCGCAACACGACGCCGGAATGCGAATCGAACCGCCGCCATCGCTGGCGTGTCCCATCGGAATGATGCGCGCCGCGACTGCTGAAGAAGCGCCGCCCGATGAACCGCCGCTGGTGCGTTCGAGGTTCCAGGGATTGCGCGTTTTGCCGAACGCGACGGATTCGGTCGTCGTCGTCAGCCCCAGTTCGGGCGAAGTCGTTTTGCCGAAAATCACCAGCCCCGCGTTTTTGTAGCGCGCGACCAACGTGCTGTCAAAACTTGCCAGATTGTTTTTCCACACGCGGCTGCCGTAAGTCGTGACCGTGCCCGTCAAATTCATGCCCAAGTCTTTCAGCGCATACGGCACGCCTTTGAATGGCCCATCGGGCAAGCCTTGTTTGATTTGCGCTTCGGCTTTGTCGAAGAACAGCGCGGCGAAAGCATTGAGCTTCGGGTTCACGGCTTCGAGCCGCTGTCGCACGGCGTGGAGCAGTTCGGTCGGCGTGATTTGTTTCTTGCGAATCAGTTCGGCGAGACCGAGACCGTCGTATTTGTCGTAGTCTATTCCTGCGTTGGTGGTTAGGTTCATAAAGGTGATGGCCGCGCCCGCCATGGCTCCTTGTTTGAGCAGGTCGCGGCGCGTGATGAAATCGGATGGCATAACGTTTCGTGGCTTTCGTTACGGTCTGAGCGGCAATTCATGTTGCTCCAACCAAGTGGTCAAATCTTCCGCTTGCTTGAAATCCAGACAAGCTTCGGCCAAATCCTCAAGCTGCATGGTAGACAAGGCGTGAACACACGCTTTGGTTTCCTCGGTCACGCTGCCAATCTGCCGTTGCAACAAGCGCAAAGCCATCATAACAAGGGCTTCCTGCCGTCCTTGTTGCAAACCTTGTTGCAAGCCTTCCTGTTTTCCTTCTTGCAAACCTATCTGGCGTCCTTTCTCAATCATTGCGGCATCGAACATCTGCATAACTTTTTCTCCTATGGCAGGAAACGCGGCGTTTACCACATCCTTGAAATTGCTTTCTGTCACTTGCCCTGTCACTTCCGCTACATATCGCATGCTGGTGTGAAAGTATTCTAGCGCACTTTCCTCTGGCACAGGTAACAATCCCAGAATCAGTGGCAGGCGGCTCCATAGCCGCTTCTTGAAAATATGCTTCAGCAACAACAACCCGACACGCAGGAACACCGCTCCCTTGATCTCTTCGTCACTGAGCGCCGAAAGGTCAACGAGGTGATATTCAAACTCCGGCGTGTATCGGCGCAGCGTCGCGTCTGCTGTCACCAACGCACCGAAGTTGCGCGCGACGTGCCAGTGCGTGCGTCCGTGATAGATGACCACCGGAATAATCGGCGGCAGCGTCTGCGCTTTTTGCCGAATCATCGGTTCCCAAATCTGTACCTTGTAGCGCAGCACTTGAAAGCTGACGGTTTTCTCCGGCGCGCTTTTATGCTCAAACAAAATGCCGACGTAGGCTGCGCCGCCGTCCTGCAACCCGACGCAATACAACAAATCGGAAAAATGCTGCTGCAACTCCGGGTCTACAAACGAATCTTTCATCAGTTCCGGCGCGCGCAAATCCAATTTGGCGGCGACCTCTGGCGGCAAGTAGTTGGTCAGAAAATCGCTGGCGACATGGGGTTGCGCCATGATGAATTTGAAATAGCTGTCGTGTGGATTGTTGATCTCTGCCATTCGACTCCTTTACTTGATTTCTAACACGACCTTTTGCAATTTGCCGGTAAACGCGAATGGCGCTTGATAACTTTCGGTCACGGGCGTCGCCGGATCGCGCCCCGCCGTCAAGCCTTCGGTCAAGCCAAACGTGATCGGAACCGTGCGCGCAATCGGGCCTGCGCCGACCGCGCGGTCATTGACGAAGAGCGTGGCCACGCCTTGATTTTCGCCCGTGCTCTTGAACTGCGCACGCAACGTCAGCGCGCCTTTCGGCAGGGCTTCGCGCGCCGTCACAACAAAACGTTCCAGGCCAAAATAGTTGTACACAAAGTTCAGCCGATTGTTTTGCACGAAGAAGCTGAAGCCCGCGAACCGTCCGCCTACCGCAAGCAACACGCCTTCTGCGCCACTTGTCGGAATATCTACCTCGGCGGTCAGACTGAACGACCGATTGCGGAAGTTCGGCGCATTATTCACCGGCATCGTCATCATGCCCGGATAATACGTGGCCATCGTGCGCGGGCGATTGGTCGCGGGTTGCCCCAGCACACGAATGACGCTGCGATCGTCGAGCGGCAGCACATTGTATTTGCCCGCTTCCGCCCACCAACGTTCGATCATTTCGCGCAGCTTTTCCGGGTGTTTCGCCGCGAGGTCGTTCGTTTCGTTGAAGTCCTCGTCCACTTTGTAAAGCTCCCATTTGTCTTTCTCCCAATCGGTGCCGCGTTCGTGCCAGGCGATGGCTTTCCAACCGTTCTGGTAAATCGCGCGATGACCGAGCATCTCGAAATACTGCGTCTCGTGACGGCTCTTCGCCGTCGCATCGTTCAAGCTGTAGAGCATGCTCGTGCCGTCGAAGGGGCGTTGATCCACGCCGTTGACGGTCTTCGGTTGTTTCAAGCCAATGGCTTCCAGCACCATCGGCGTGACATTCACCAGATGCTGATACTGCGTGCGAATCGTGCCTTTGTCTTTGATGCCTTTGGGCCAGTGAATGATGAACGGATCGGTGTTGCCGCCCGCGTGCGTGTTTTGCTTGTACATCTTGAAGGGCGTGTTGCCCGCCATCGCCCAGCCCATCGGGTAATGCGGATAGGTCGTCGGGCCGCCCATCTCATCAATCAGTTTCAGGTTCAAGGCTTCGTCGTCGGGAAGCTGATTGAAGTACAAGCCTTCGTTGAAGGAGCCGGTCAAACGGCCTTCCTGACTCGCGCCGTTGTCCGACACGACGATGAAGATTGTGTTGTCCATCTGCCCCGTCGCTTGCAGGAAGTTGAGGAGCCGTCCGATGTGTTCGTCCGTGTGCGTCAGAAAGCCGGCGAAGAGTTCCTGAAAGCGCGCATACAACCGACGTTGATCCGCCGTCAATTCATTCCACGCCTTGATGTCGGGGTTGCGCGGCGGCAGCACGGTGTTCGCGGGCACGATGCCCATTTGCTTTTGCCGTGCTAAGGTTTCTTCGCGCACTTTGTCCCAGCCCTTGTCGAACTTGCCTTTGTACATCTCGATGTATTTTTTGTGAACGTGCAGCGGCGCGTGCGCTGCGCCATACGCGAGGTTCAGGAAAAACGGCTTGTCGGGACTGACCTGTTTTTGTTCGGCGATGAAGCGGATGGCGCGGTCGGTCAGGTCTTCGGTCAAGTGATAGCCGGGGCGCGTCGGCGCTTCGATGTTCTGATTGTCCGACGCCAGATGCGGAAACCACTGATTCGTTTCGCCGCCGACGAAGCCGTAAAACCGCTCGAAGCCCAGCGCCAGCGGCCAGCGATCAAACGGCCCGGCGTTGCTGTATTCATCGAAATTCGCCAGATGCCATTTGCCCACATAAAACGTGCTGTAGCCGCTTTGCTTGAGGATTTCGCCCACCGTCGCATTGCTTTTCGGCAGGCGTCCGTCATAGCCCGGAAAGCCCGTCGCAATTTCTGTAATCACGCCGAGATGGTTGGTGTGATGGTTGTGCCCGGTCAGCAACGCTGCACGCGAAGGTGAACACAACGCCGTCGTGTGAAAGTTCGTGTAGCGCAATCCATTCGCCGCGAGCTTGTCCAGATTCGGCGTGCTTATTTCGGAGCCGTAGCAACCGAGATGCGCGTACCCGACATCATCGAGGACAAGGTAAATCACATTCGGTGCGCCTGCCGGAGCTTGTGGCAGCGGCTCCCACGACGGTCGTGATTCGCGGTAGGTGCGTCCGATGACGCCGGGTTGTGTTTGTGCGAAGGTGGCAACAACACTAAGTACCAACGCGGCGAGCAGGCTGCTGGCGCTTGGAATTCGACGCATACAAGTTTCTCCTGAAGATGGTTGTTGATGACGCCCGCGATTGTAGCCGCCATTTTTCGCGCTGCCAATATTGAGGAATCGTTCTCTTTCGATATACTGCTCGGCCACACAACTTTATTGCACCGCAATCCAAAGGAGACTGCTCATGAGTGAAGCCACGACTAACGTAAACATGGTGAAACCGGGTGTGCTGCGCACGCCGGACGAATGTTTTGCGAATCTGCCCGATTTTCCGTTTGCTCCGAATTATGTCGAAGTGAATGGGCTGCGCATTCATTACCTCGATGAAGGCTCACGTGAGGCTGCGCCGATTCTGCTGCTGCACGGCGAGCCGTCGTGGTGTTATCTCTATCGCAAGATGATTCCTGTGCTGGTCGCTGCGGGACATCGTTGCATCGCGCCCGATTTGATTGGCTTTGGGCGGTCGGACAAATTGGCGAGCCGCAGCGACTATTCGTATCAATTTCACGTGGACGTGATGAACGGCTTTGTGCGCGCGCTCGACCTGAACCATATCACGTTGTTCGGACAGGATTGGGGGGGCTTGATTGGCTTGCGCGTGCTGGCGGATCAGCCCGAACGATTCGCGCGGCTGGTTGTGGGCAACACGGGTTTGCCGACGGGCGATCACAAACCGTCCGAAGGCTTTTTGCGCTGGAAAGAATATTCGCAAACCATCGAGAACTTTCACGTCGGCGGCATTCTAAAAGGCGGTTGCGTGACGCCGCTGTCTGCCGAAGTCATTGCGGCCTACAACGCGCCGTTTCCGAGCGATGAATACAAAGCGGGCGCGCGCCAGTTTCCGACGCTTGTGCCGATCACACCGGATGATCCTGCGTCCGACGCGAATCGCCAGGCGTGGGGCGTGTTGCAACAATGGCCCGGCCCAGTGCTGACGCTCTTCAGCGACAAAGATGCCGTGACGGCGGGCGGCGAACGTCCGTTCCAAAAACTGATGCCCGGCGCAAACGGGCAACCGCACGCGACGATTACGGACGCTGGTCACTTTTTACAGGAAGACAAAGGCGAAGAAATCGCCCAGAAAATAGTCGCGTGGCTACAAGCATGAACACTGAACACACTACCTTCACGTTTCGCAAAGCGCGCCGCGACGATGCCGCCTTCCTCGCGCCGTTCGTCAACGCGGCGTATCGCGGCGATTCCAGTCGTGTCGGCTGGACGACGGAAGCCGATTATCTGGACGGGCAGCGCACGGATGAAGCGGGCATCTGTGAATTGATTGAGGCGGAAGATTCGATGCTGCTGCTGTGCCTGCAAGGCGAGGACATCGTCGGCTCCGTTCACTTGCAGAAAACCGAACACGCCGCGTATTTGGGGATGCTTGTGACGCGCCCGGATTTGCAAGGGCAGGGCGTCGGCAAACAGTTGATGCAAGCGGCTGAGGCCATCGTGCAAGCGGAATGGGGCGTGCGCAAAATGGAGATGACGGTCATCACGCTGCGGTCGGAATTGATCGCGTTTTATGAACGACGCGGCTATCGGCGCACGGGCATCATCAAACCGTTTCCGACGGACGTGCGCTTCGGCGTTCCGCGCGTTGCGGATTTGCAATTTGAAGTGCTGGAAAAAGAGCTGACGAACACCTAAAGCTTCAGTTGTTTTGCGGCTAAATCTTTCATGATTTCTTCCGCGCCGCCGCCAATCATAATCACTTTGACTTCGCGGTAAATCCGCTCGACGCGCGATTCGCGGATGTAACCCATCCCGCCTAAAATCTGCACCGCCTGATCGGCGCAAAATTGCAGCGTTTGCGTGGCGAAATTTTTGAGCATCGAAGTTTGCGCGACTAAGAAACCGGGCGTGCCGAGGTTGTGTTCGACGCGATAGGTCAGGTCTTCGAGCGTCGCGCGCGTGGCTTCAATCTTCATTGCCATATCTACGAGTTTGTGGCGAATGACTTGGCGTTCGACGAGCGGTGCGCCAAACGTCTTGCGTTCGCGCGCCCACGCGAGCGCGTCTTCGTAACAGACTTTCGCCAAACCATAAGCGTGCGCCGCCAAGCCCAATCGCTCGTCATTGAAGTTCAGCATAATCGCACGAAAGCCCTGATTTTCTTCGCCGATCAGGTTCGCTGCGGGCACACGACAGTTGTCGAAATGCAAATGCGCCGTGTCGGAACACCACCAACCCATTTTCTTGAGCGGCGTGCGTGTGAAGCCCGGCGTGTTGCGTTCGATGAGCAAGAGCGAAACGCCGCTCGCGCTTTTGTCCACCGGGTTCGTGCGCACGGCGACCGTGAAATAATCGGCACGAATGCCCGACGTGATGAAGGTCTTTTCGCCGTTCACGATGTAACAACCGCCGTCACGAATCGCGGTCGTTTTGATTGCGGCGACGTCCGAACCGCCCGATGGTTCGGTGATCGCCAATGCGGCAATCTTTTCGCCCGCTAAGATGCCGGGCAGCACGCGCGCTTTGAGTTCATTACTGCCCACAGCCAATATCGGCGGGGCGGCAATCGAATGCGACAGCAACGACGCCATCAAGCCGCCGCTGCCCGCGCGCGCGAGTTCTTCCGACACGATGAGCGAATAAAATCCGTCGGCAGGCGTGCCGCCGTATTCTTCCGGGTAACCAATGCCGAGCAAACCAATGTCGGCAGCCTGGTGATAGAGCGCGCGCGGGAATTCTTCGGCTTCGTCCCATTCGTTGATGAACGGCGTGATTTCGCGCGCCACGAATTCACGCAGGGTGTTGCGAAACTGTTCGTGTTCGGGTGAGTAATACTCTGGATGGGGTTGTGGGTTCAGCATGAGCGGTATCTTTGTCAGGAAATTTTGTCAGGAATTTTTGCCGCGCTAAGCTTATGACAAAACGACTGACGGAGGAAAGAACCTGTCGCTTGCTTTATCACTTTTTATCCGTTACGTTTTGCGGGCATACCATTCACTTTTACGCAGAGTCCGGTCAACAGGAATAGGAGCATCGTATGAAACAAAAGCACCCTTATTGGCAAAGTCCCTTTTCGTTAGTATTACTGGTCGTCCTCGCGATGATCATGGGCAACACCACTGCTTTTTCCCAGGCATCTAGTTCATCGGCGGAATTGCGCGGTCAAGTCACCGACAGCACAGGCGCGGCGATTCCGAACGCGAAAGTCACGCTGACCGATGTCGCCAAAGGCACCGTCAAAGCGGGCGTCACCGATGGCGAAGGCAATTACATTTTCGTGGGCTTATTGCCCAGCGTCTATGAAATCAAAGTCGAGGCGACAGGCTTCACGACTAACACCAGCAAGGTGGAATTGACCGTCGGGCAGCAAGCCGACATTCCCATCAAGCTCGGCACAGGCGCGGTCGAAGTGCAGGTGGATGTGGTCGCGGGCGGCGAAGTCGTCGAGACGCAACGTTCCGAACAGGCTTCGACGGTCGAGGGCAAACAGATTGCCAACCTGCCGATCAACCGCCGCAACTTTCTCGATTACGCGCTGCTGACGCCGGGCGTGGCGAGTGCGGAAAACATCTCCGACGCACAGGATTATCGCGTCGCACAAACGCCGCAATCTGGTCTGTCGTTCGGCGGCAACAACGGGCGCGGCAACATGGTGCAGGTGGACGGCGCAGAAACGTTGAGCGCGTCGGGCGGCGTGCAAGCGACGATCAGCCAGGAAGCCGTGCAGGAATTTCAGGTCGTGCGCAACAGCTTCAGCGCCGAGTTTGGCGGGGCTTCGGGCGGCGTCGTGAACATCGTCTCGAAATCGGGCGGCAATCAATTTCACGGCAGCGCCTTCGGGCTGTTTCGCAATCAACGCTTCGATGCGCGCAATGCGTTCGACTTCAACCCACAAGGCATTTCGCCGTTCAGTCGGCAACAATACGGCGGCTCCATCGGCGGCCCGATCAAATCGGACAAGACGTTTTTCTTCGGCGTGGTGGAGCGATTGAATCAGGAGCGCACGGCGTTCATCAATTTGGTGACTGACCCAAATCTGTTTCAGGTCAACACCAGTTCACAAAACGCGACCGTGCGCCAACAAGCGGCGTTGTTCGATTTCATCGCCAACAGTGCCGCCGCTCCCGCCGCCTTGAAAACCGGCGCGGCGCAATTGCGCGGCGCGTTGACGACGACGAACTATCCGAACACGGTCAAGCTCTTCAACGATGCGAGCGGACAGTTCCCGATTGATGAAGGGCAGACGCAGTTCTCGACTCGTTTGGATCACAACTTCAGCGACCGCAACAACGGCTATCTGCGTTTCAATATCACCGATTCGTTGTTTGAAAATCAGGCTGCCGGGTCGTTGATCGCGCTTTCGCGCGGACGTTCGTATGACGCCTTCAACGGCGGGGTCGTCGGCTCGCTCAACAGTCAATTAGGCCCGACGCTCTTCAACGAACTGAAGCTGCAATACAGCTACACGCGCAGCCACTTCTTACCGAATGCGACCATCGGGCCGGAATTCAACATCGAAGGCTTTGGCCAGTTCGGACGCCAAATCTTTTTGCCCTCCAAAAACATCGAACGGCATTACGACGTGTACGACAACGTGACACAAATCTGGGGCAATCACACGTTCAAATTCGGCGGCTCGGTGTTCTATCATCGGCTCACGTCCGACAACGAAACGTTTATGGGCGGGCGCTTCAATTTCGGTGCGGCGATTCCGACCGCGAATTTGCTGGGCGGAACCGCCGCCTTGCAAGTGGCGAATCCGCTCAATCAATTTGTGCTGACGGCGTCCGGCTCACCATTCCGTGACACGAACGGCAACGGCTTGGCGGATGTGTTTGAAGTGCCGATGACCGCGCTGCAATCGTTCAATCTCGGCTTGCCGATTGTCTATCAACAAGGCTTCGGCAACACGCAACTCAACCAAACGTTCATCCGCTCGGCTCTGTACGTGCAAGACACGTGGAAGGCCAATCAACGCTTGACGCTGAGTTATGGCTTGCGCTACGCGATTCACGACGAAGCCTTGGCGATTCCGACGTCGTACAAAGATTGGCAACCGCGTTTCGGTTTTTCGTGGGATCCAAAGGGTGACGGCAAGACGGCGATTCGCGGCGGCGCGGGCATCTTCGTCGGCTTTTTGAACTCCGCGATTTCCAACGTCACGACGCAACTCGCTGGGACGACCGATCCGAGCACGATTTACATTGTGCTGGCGACGCCGACGACGAACGGATTTGGTTTGCCGCGTTCGTTCGATGTGTATCAGGGACTGGCCGCTGCGACGAATAACTTCTCGCGCCGTGTGCTGGTCAGTGATTTAGCCAACATCTTAGCGCCGGTCGGAACCGTTCCCGCTGGCGTGCCGCGTCGTCCAATTGCGCCCGGCCCCGGCTCGACGTTGGAAGTGCGTTTCCGCCTCGGCCCGAACTATCGCAACCCAACGACCTATCAAGCGAGCCTCGGCATTCAGCGCGATTTGGGCAAAGGCTTTTCGCTCGAAACGTCGTATCAATACGTGCGCGGGATTCATCTCTCGCGCAACCGCGACATCAATCAATTCAAGGCGACGGGGCCGGTGAATCCGCTGAATCCGCTCGGCGGGCCGACGTTCATTCGTTTCCCAACGGCGGCACAAGTGGCGGCTGGATTGTCGAGCGATATGCGCAATCCGTTGATCCTGCAAGACAACATTTACGAAAACACGGCGAGTTCGTTTTACCACGCTTTCACGGCGCAGTTGCAACGCCGCTTCAGCCGCAATTTCAGCATCAACGCGCATTACACGCTGGCAAAATCCATTGACGAAGTCGTGGATTTCAATAGCGATTGGTCGGCGCAAAATCCGCTGAATTTACGGCTGGATCGTTCGCTCTCGGCGTTCGATCAGCGGCATCGTCTGGTGTTGAGCGGCGTGCTGCAAAGTTCGGCGGAAAACCTGCTGCTGAAGAACTGGGTGATGTCGCCGATTTTCGTTGCGCAAAGCGGTCGTCCGTTCAATTTGCTGACCGGCATTGACAGCAATGCCGATGGTCGTTCGCAAAGTGATCGCCCCGGTTTGGCGGGACGATACACCGGCAGAGGCGAGCCGTTTTACAGCTTCGATCTGCGCGTCGGACGGCGCTTCTTGGCGAAGGAAAGTCGGTTCCTCGAATTGACGGTGGAATGGTTCAATATGCTGAATCGCACGAACTTCGTCGGCATCAACAACGTGCTGGGCGCGGCGTGTACAACATCGGACGGTGCGAACTTTGTGCCGTGTACGACGACGGGCGCGGTGAATCTGACGAATTACAATCTGAGCGGACGGCGCGGTTTACGCCCGACCGATCCCCTTGGCTTCACGTCAGCGTTTGATCCGCGTCAGATGCAGTTTGGCGCACGGTTCAATTTTTAGCGCGAAAGCAAAGCAGGGCGTTAATTCTTCCTTCTTCCTTTTTCCTTCTTCATTTCCTGACGAGAGAGTTTTTTCTCCCGCTCGAAAGGAATGAAAAAGGAAGAAGGAAGAATGCACCTCAGAATTACGCACAATCTTCAAATAAAATGAGGAGCAGCAGCGACGCTGTTGTCACTACTGCTCCTCGTTTTTCGTCAGAGACTATCCCGCCAACGTTGCCGTCAATCCCTGTTGTAATTCCGCCTGCACCATCACCGGAATCAATTCGATCTCGGCATTCATCCCGGAAAACAACGGCTCGGCGATCTGCGGAATCATCGCAGGGTCGGCCAAATCAAAAAACGCCAGCATCGTGCGCTTGCCCTGAAAGGCCATGAAGTACGCGGCTTCGGGCTGCAACTTGGCCATGACCTTTTCCATAATCAGCGGAAACGAGCCGTTATGAATCGCTTTGTTACTGGCCTCGGCGGGAAACGAAGCTTTGAGCATCATACGCATAGGTGTGGCTCCTTCCGAAAATTACGCGGTTTGCGTTTTGACAAATGCGCTCGCAATCGCAGCGGTGTCGGTATATTCCTCAAAGCGCGTGATTTTGCCGTCGCGCAGCGTGAACAACTGTATGAAGTAGGTGCTCAATTCGCGTCCCGTTTCTTTGACCCGCGCGGCGTACTGTCCACGCACGACGACGTGATCGCCCTGGGCAATGAAATCGCGCGGCTCGAATTGCAGCACGTCTTCACATTGCATCAGCAACGAAAAGAATTCGGCTGCGCCCGCGTGCCCGCTGCGCGTGCCCGTGTACGGCACGTTCTCGACTTCCGCGACGTACCAATGCACATCATCGGCGAGCGTGTTGAGAATGCCAGGGACATCGCCCTGCCCAAAGCAGGCGAAGGCTTGTTGAATGACCGCAATGTTGTTTTGTTCGTTCATAAATTACTCCTCATTGGTTGATGGTTGGGGTTGATGGTTGATGAAATCAGACGCGGACAGCTTCGATGACGCTGGCCGGCCCTTCGGTGGGAACAATGCGCGTAAGTTGGAAACCCGCTTGCGCGAAGAGTTCGGCGTATTCGGCTGCGGTGCGCTCGCAGCCGCCCGTCATCACGAGCATGTTGATGTCAAGCAGCTTGGCAAAGTGCATATCATTGCCCGGCGGCACGACCATTTCGACCAGCAGCAGCTTGCCGTGTTCGGGCATCGCGCGATGAATGTTTTTCAGAATCGTCAGCGAACGCTCGTCATTCCAGTCGTGAATAATCCATTTCATGATGTAGGCGTCGCCGCCGCTCGGCACGGCTTCAAACATATTGCCGCCGACCACTTCGCAACGATCTGCCACACGGGCGAGATTGGTGCTGGAACCATTGACGACGTGCGGTTGATCAAACAACACGCCGTGCAGATGTGGGTTGGCCTTGAGAATGCTGGCGAGCAGGCTGCCGTGTCCACCGGCCACATCCACGAGCTTTTGCAGGGACGAAAAGTCATACGCGGCCACGACGGCGGCATTGGTGTTCTCGCTGACATTCGTCATGGATTCGTTGAAGATGGCCGCGCGCTCCGGCGTTTTGGCATAGTAAGCCCAGACGTCCTCGCCGTATTTGTGATCGAAGGCGATCTCGCTCGTCTTGACGCTCTGCGCCAAATTCGTCCAGGCATCGAAATGCTCGCCGCCAAGTTCGCTCAAGACCATCGCGCGCATCGAATCCGGCGCGTGACGGCGCAGCGTCGCACCGACGGGCGTCAAATGAAAGTTCCCGGTCTCGTCTTCGGCAAAGACGCCTACACCCGCCAACGCGCGCAAAACTCGATAGAGCGCACGTGGATGTAGCTCTGTCGCAGCCGCCAGTTCCGCCGCCGCGCGAGGTCGTTCCTCAATGAGATCAGCAATTCCATAATCCGCAACCACATACAGCATTCGTGCAATCCAATAACCGCCGATCATTTGCAACACGGCAATCGGCGGCGGCAACGCGGGGCTTCCCGCAGCGGCTGGTGTTTCCATGGTGAATGTTCCTTATGTTTGAATTTGGAGTCCGTTGACTCTCATCGGACACTACGGAGCGAAGCCGCAACTGGATTCCAAAAAAATTCCCTGGCTCCGCAGCGGGCAGCACAGGCGGGCGGAACCGCCTTGTATGTCTTGACGCACAGGTTGTCTTACGGGTATAACCTTTCCCAGCTTTGCTACATATTTTGCCGGGATCATAGAGGCGAACACGGTAGAAGACACAAATCGCCCAATCAAATACATAAGAGAAATTCTCGTTGCTTTTTTCCATGCGAATGCCCGTGCGCTGGCGCTCGTGCCAGTCGGCATTCACCAACCTTAGGAGTAAGTCATGTTTACGAAATCAAGCAAAACATTCGCAGTTTTGGCGACCTTGTGTGCCTTGGCCCTGCTGTTCGCACTTTCGCTTCCGGCTGCCGCGCAAACGTTCACTGCAACGTTGACGGGCAACATCACGGATCAAAACGGCGGCGCATTGCCCAATGCGAAAGTGATCGCCACCAATCAAGGAACGAAGCTCGAATACACCGCCACGACGACGGACGCGGGCATTTACACGCTGCCCTTCCTGCCCGTCGGCAACTATGTCATCACGGTCGAGGCCAGCGGGTTCAAAAAGCTCGTCTCCAACGAAATCAAGCTCGAAGTCAATCAAACCGCGCGCATCAATTTGGCAATGCAAGTCGGCGGTTTGAATGATACGGTCACGATCACCGACGCCGCGCCCGTGCTGCAAACCGAGACTACGACGGTCGGGGGCGTGATCTCCGGCAACACGACCACGACCTTGCCCCTGAACGGGCGCAACTTCCAACAGTTGACGTTGCTCGTTCCCGGCACAATCAACCCGAATCCCAATGGCTTCAACAATCCAAATGGACAGGGGCGACCATACGTCAATGGCAATCGTGAGCAGGGGAATTCCTTTCTCTTCGATGGTGTCTCCGTAGACGAAACGATTGATAATCGTATTGGCTACAAACCAAATATTGACGCGATTGCGGAATTCCGCGTTGAAACCAGCAACTCGTCGTCTGAGTTTGGCAACGTGACCGGCGCGACCATCAATGCCACCATGAAATCGGGCACGGACGAATTTCACGGCAATGTGTTTGAGTTCCTGCGCAACGACAAATTCGATGCAAATAGCTGGGCGAACAATCGCAACAGCACGCCGACCAATCGGCTGCAAAAAGCCAAGCTGCGGCAGAACATTTTTGGCGGCACGTTTGGCGGTCCGATCATGAAAGAAAAGCTCTTCTTCTTTGCGGCCTATCAACAGACGATTCAACGCACAGGTGGCCCCGGCACAGCGGCTGTGACCCCGGTGGCGTGGCGCAATGGCGACCTCTCCGCCTTTACCACGCCGATTCGTGATCCGCTCAAAACCGGCGCTTGCACGACCGCAGATCGCACCGCGTGTTTCACCAACAATCAAATTCCGGTGAACCGCTTCAGCGCCACTGCCCGTGCGCTGTTCGCCGATACTAACCTGCATCCGCTGCCGACCACGCAACAGGCTGGAACCGGCGTAGGCTTGGTCAATGTGGTGACGGCCAGCGAATTGAACAACCCTCAAGTGGACGCCAAGATTGACTGGCGCGTCAGCGACAAAGACAACTTTTCAGGTCGTTACTCGTTCCAGTTTGGCGATGCGGCAACCGTCAAAGGTGCGCTGCCGACCAATATCACCGGTAAGAGCGTCCAACGTCCGCAGAACATTGCGCTCAATTGGACGCGCACGATTAGCTCGACCGTCATTAACGAAGCGCGCGTGGGGTTCAATCGCGCGGTTTTCATCAGCGATTTCAACGATTGGGCGGGGATCGGCAATGCCAACGCGAAATTCGGCATTCCGGGCACGCAGATCATTCCTGGTCTGGCGTTGATTTCTGCGGGGAACGGCATTTCGGTTGGCTCCCGTGCGATCAATGAAGACAACGTGACCAACACGTTCCACTACGGCGATAACCTGACAATTCTGCGTGGTCGTCACTCGCTCAAGATGGGCGGTCAATGGCTGCGGTATCAACAAAACCGTTTCTATCCCGGCAACAACGGCTTGCTCGGCGGCTTTACTTACACCGGGATTTTCACGGGGGTTGCCTTTGCCGACTTTCTGCTTGATCTGTTGCAAAACAAGAGCATCGGCAGCCAAAGCGGAACGTGGGGCCATCGGCAAAACCGCATTGGGCTTTTCTTCCAGGACGATTTCAAAGTCCGCAATAACCTGACGCTCAACCTCGGTATGCGCTGGGAATACACCTCGCCCGTCGTGGAAGTGAAAGACCGGCAATCGAACTTTGACATCAGCACCGGCAAACAACTGTTCGCCGGACGCGATGGCAACAGCCGTGCGTTGTACAAGCCCTTCCGCAAAGGCTTCGAGCCGCGCGTCGGCCTTGCTTGGACGCCCGAAATGTTCAATAACAAGCTGGTCGTCCGCGCGGGCTATGGCATCACGCAATACATGGAAGGCACGGGATCAAACCTGCGCCTGCCTCTTAATCCGCCGCTCTTCTCTGAAGCGGATCAGAGCTACGACACTTCGACCGGGGCTGGAACAATCACGAGAGGGTTCACCGATGTCGTGATCCGCAATGTTCCTTCAGGGTTGATCCGTGTGTGGAATCCTGATCTGCGTCCGCAGTTTACGCAGCAATGGAACCTGACGCTCGAATATCAATTGAGCAATTCCACTTCGATTTCTGCTGGGTATGTCGGACACGATGCGACACATCTGGTTGCGCCGACCGATTGGAATCAACCGCTGCCCGGCACGGGTGCGCCTTCGACGTGGATCAACTTCAATCAGCGTCGCCCGTTGTTTGGGGTGTTGCCCGCCGTGACGCAAATCAGCGGTACGGATTCGTGGGCGATCAGCAACTACAACGCCTTGCAGGTGATGGGACGCCAGCGCCTGACCAAAGGCTTTGAGTTCATGGTGTCGTATACCTACAGCAAGACGATGACCGATAACCTCGGTTACTACGGCAGCGGCGGCGTTTCCGCGCAAGGTGCTTATTCGGCGAATCATTACAACCGTCGCGGCTACAACTACGGCCCGGCGTTCTTTGATGCAACGCACAATATCGTGTGGTCGGGCAGCTATGAATTGCCGATTGGCAAAGGCCGCTCCTTCGGTTCCGACTGGCATCCGGCGGCGCAAGCCGTACTGGGCGGATGGCAAGTCACCACCATCCTGAGTGCCCACACGGGCTTCCCGATTACGATCACGGCGAATGACGTTTCGCTGCAAAACCCGCGTGGCCCAGCGCGTCCGAACCTGATTGGCAATCCGAAAGCTTCCAATCAAACGATTGACAACTGGTACAACAAAGACGCCTTCCAACAGCAAGCACAAGGAACCTTTGGCAGTGCAGGCGTCGGCATTGTTCGGGCACCGGGCTATGGCAACTGGGACTTTGGCGTGGGCAAGAAGTTCTACCTGACGGAAAGCAAATACTTTGACTTCCGCACAGAGTTCTTCAACTTCACGAATCACCCCAGCTTCAACCCGCCGGGCAGCAACTTCAACGTGCAAAATACGTTCGGCGTGATTACCAGCACGATCAGCCCGCCCCGCAACGTGGAGTTTGCTTTGAAGTTCATTTTCTAAGCGAATTGCCAAGGCAGGTTATTTTCGGGGAGTCATTGTTGGCTCCCCGTTTTCTTTGCGGGCACGCAACTCGACAGGCGAAATAAGGCGGCGTAGGATGTGGGGGTAAGCTAACAGCCTTTTGCAAACAAGCGGAAGCTTGAACTCTTGCCGCCTCTTTCTCGACGCCTCTTTCTACGGCAGACCTCGACGCCGCGCAGTTTTTATAATAAATTCCGCTTATTAAGGTATAAGCGTTTCCTGTCGGTGCGATTGTCCCGTCCGCTGTATCTTCTCAAATTCATTCTGTGAGGCTTTACGATGAAACCTAAATCTATTTCTCCCTTTGCTGCGGATGAAGGGAAATATGCCACTCCGCTCAGCAAAAATATTCACCTCCTCCGCTGGGTCGAAAAAATGGCGCGGCTCACGAAACCCGCCAACATTCACTGGGTCAACGGTTCGGACGAAGAAAACGAAGAACTGTGTGCGCAACTCGTCGCCAACGGCACGTTCACCAAACTCAATGAAGAGTTGTGGCCGGGTTGTTATTACGCGCGTTCAGACGCCAGCGATGTGGCGCGCGTCGAAGAACGTACCTTCATCTGTTCGCTCTCGAAAGACAATGCCGGGCCGACCAACAATTGGGAAGACCCGTACAAAATGCGGCGCAAACTGAAATCATTGTTCGATGGTTGTATGCAAGGCCGCACGATGTATGTGCTGGCGTTCAGCATGGGGCCGCTGGATTCGCCGCGTTCGCAAATCGGCGTGCAACTGACCGATTCGGCCTACGCCGTCGTCAATATGCGCATTATGGCGCGCATCGGCTTGCCTGTGCTTCAGGAAATTGACAAAGACGAAAAGCGCGTCGTGCCCTGTATGCACTCGGTCGGAATGCCGCTTGCGCCCGGCGACCACGACGTGCCCTGGCCGTGCAATCAGGAAAAATACATCGTGCATTTCCCGGAGACGCGCGAGATTTGGTCGTATGGTTCGGGCTACGGCGGCAACGCCCTGCTCGGCAAAAAATGTTTCGCGTTGCGCATCGCGTCGAACATTGCGCGCGACGAAGGTTGGATGGCCGAACACATGCTGATCCTCGGCGTCGAAAACCCGCAAGGCGAAAAAACCTACGTCGCCGCAGCGTTTCCGAGCGCCTGCGGCAAAACGAATTTTGCGATGCTGATCCCGCCCGCGAGTTTCGAGGGGTGGAAAGTGTGGACGGTCGGCGACGACATCGCGTGGTTGTGGCCGGGGGACGATGGACGTTTGCGCGCGATCAATCCTGAAAAAGGCTTCTTCGGCGTCGCGCCCGGCACGTCGGTCAAAACGAATCCGAACGCGATGGCCGCATTGTCGCGCAACTCCATCTTCACGAACGTCGCGCTCACCCCCGAAGGCGGCGTGTGGTGGGAGGGGATGACGGATGAGCCGCCGACGGAATGTTTGGATTGGAAAGGCAATTTGTGGACGCCGCAAATTGCCAAAGAAACCGGCGCAAAAGCTGCGCATCCGAACGCGCGTTTCACTGCGCCCGCTGCGCAATGCCCGACGATTGATCCCGATTGGGAAAACCCCGATGGCGTCCCCATCAGCGCGATTGTGTTTGGCGGTCGTCGCGCGACTGTGTTGCCGCTGGTCTATCAAGCTTTCAATTGGAGTTCGGGCGTCTACATCGGCGCGACGGTCGGTTCGGAAATGACGGCGGCGGCGGCGGGAACTGTTGGCGTGGTGCGCCGCGACCCGATGGCGATGCTGCCGTTCTGTGGCTATCACATGGGCGACTATTTCCGGCATTGGCTGAAGATGCAGCGACGGTTGAAATCCACGCCGCGCGTCTTTCACGTCAATTGGTTTCGCCGCGATGAAAACGGCGATTTTATGTGGCCAGGCTTCAGCGAAAACATGCGCGTGCTGAAGTGGATCGTAGATCGTTCGCGCGGGCGCGTAATCGGGCAGGAAACGCCGATTGGCTGGATGCCGCGTTACGAAGACATGGAATGGGACGGCCTGGATTTTTCGCGCGAGCAATTTGAGGCGTTGCAAACCGTGAACCTCAAACAATGGCATCAGGAAGTGCTCAAACACGAAGAGTTGTTCATCGAATTGCACGACCACTTGCCGTCCGAAATGATTTACGAACGCGAGTTGTTGATTTGCCGGTTGTAAAAATTTGGCGTGAAAAAGAGGCGTCAAGAGTTCAAGCTTTAGCTTGCTTTCGTCAAAAAAACACAAGCCCCAAAAAGAGGGGTCAAGAGTTCAAGCTTTAGCTTGCTTTCTTTCGTAAGAAAACATACAAGCTGAAGCTTGAACTCTTGACCCCTCTTTTTGATGGTCACAATTTTCTATGAAAGTTCTCGTCAATTTTGTCTGGGCGTTGTTGCTTGCAACAACTGTCTTTGCGCAAACCAATCCGCCTCCTGTGGTCTTGATTTCGATTGATGGCCTCAAGCCCGACTACGTTCTCGAAGCCGATCAGCACAAGTTGAAAGTGCCGAATCTGCGCCGAATGCTGGCGGAAGGCGCGCATGCCAAAGCCGTCACAGGTGTGTTGCCGACCGTCACCTATCCGAGCCACACGACGATGGTGACGGGCGTTTCGCCCAGTAAACACGGCATTCTCTACAACTCGCCGTTCGATCCGTTCGGCAAAAATCAAAGCGGTTGGATGTGGTACGCCGAAGACATCAAAGCCTTGACGCTCTGGGAAGCCGTGAACCAGGCGGGCGGCGTGACTTCGAGCGTGGATTGGCCGGTGACGGTCGGTGCGCCTGTCAAATACAACCTCGTGCAGTTCTGGCGCGCGACGACGGAAGACGATCACAAATTGCTGCGCGCGCTTTCGACGCCGGGGCTGCTGGACGAGGGCGAGAAGGTGGTCGGACGCTATCCGGCAGGCTATCTCTACACGGTGGAAGCCGACAATCGGCGCGCGGCGTTCAGTGCCTGGCTGATCGAACATAAAAAACCGCGCTTTCATACCGCCTATTTCAGCGTGCTTGACGAAGTGCAACACGCGCACGGGCCGTACACGAAAGAAGCGTACGAAACCATCGAAGCCGTAGACGCGATGATTGGCAAAGTTTGGCAGGCCGCGCGCAAAGCCCATCAAGACGCGGTCGTGTGCGTTGTCTCCGATCACGGCTTTGCGCGCTACGACCGAGCGTTGCACATCAACGCGGCGTTGCGGGCGGCAGGGTTGATCGAATTGGATGCGGCAGGCAAGTTGAAGTCGTGGCGCGCGATCACGTGGGGCAGCGGCGCGGTAATGCTGCGCGATCCGAATGATGACGACGCGCGCACCAAAACACAGCAAGTATTAGAGCGACTCGCGGCTGATGCATCGAATGGCATTGCGAAAGTCATCAACAACGCCGAAGCCCGGCAAATGGGCGGTTTCCCCGACGCGGCGTTCGTCGTGTTCGTCAAACCCGGCTTCACGATTGGCGGCAATTTTGACGGTGAGATTTTGCGCTCTGTCAAAAGCGCAGGCACGCACGGCTTGTGGCGCGACCTGCCCGAAATGGATTCGAGTTTTTTTATCGCGGGCGCAGGCGTTCCGAAAGGCAAGGTGTTTGCGCGAATAGATATGCGCGACATTGCGCCGACATTGGCGGGATTGCTCGGCGTGCAGTTGCCAAAGGCGGAAGGCAAAGATGTATTCAAGGCGAAGTAAACTTACGTTTCACTTTTGCTCTTTCGTTTGGGACGCGGCACGAGTTCGCCACCGCAGTTCGGACAGATTCGTTCCATCGCCTGCGCACAGGCCGCACAGAACGTGCATTCGTAGCTGCAAATCAACGCCTCGCCATTGAGCGCGAGGGCTTGCTCGCATTTCTCGCAGTGATCGCGCATTTCCAGTGCCATTGTTTTTTTTCCTGCCTTTCTATTTTGCCAACAGGTGCAGCAGTTCCGTGATGCGCGCCAAATGATGGTCGTCGTGTTCGGCGACAAAGAAGATCGAATCCAACACGCGCATCGGTTTTTGCAAACGCGGATGCAGTGCCGCGCGGCCCACCAACACCTCATCCAACGTCTCCAGCCGTTGCACCATCTCCAATCGCGCCGTGCGAAATGCAGCGAGAATTTCGGTGACAGCCTTGGCGTTGTGATTGGCTTCGTGCGTCTGGCGATTTTGTAAATCGGCAGGCCGCAACGTCGGCAAGCCCACGACGAAATCATCGAGCCGCCCCAACCACAACGATTCCAGATCAAGCAAATGTCCCGCGTTCTCCTGAATTGACCACCGCTCGCCCGCGCGCCGCGTCAGCCACTCCGGCGGCAGCGCCTTCAGCCGGTCTTCCAACCGAGCGGGCGTGCCACGCAAACGTTCGACCACATTGGGATACATCCAGAGCGGAAGATCAAACGAAAACTTGTAATCAAACCAGGCGATGTGACGTTCCATAAGTTGCTCCTCAGAAAAGGTAGCGCGATTTGCCAAATCGCGTTACGCTGTGCGTGCGCGGTTGTACCGCAACGCATACGATGGCGGCGCAGCATCCACGCGCAAATCCGGTGCAGTCACGGGCGCGGACGCGGCCAAATGCAACGGCACAACGCCCGCCCACACGGGCCAATTCATATCTTCTTCATCATCGAGCGGCGGCCCGGTGCGGACTTTCGCCGAGGCTTCTGCGAGCGGCAACGCGAGTACCGAAGTCGCTTTCAACTCCTGCTCGTTCGGCCAGCGCACCTCGGCCCAACGTCCTGGCACAACCTGTTCGGTGAAGGCTTCGAGCGCCGTCATTTTTTCTTCATCGTGCTCGACCACGCGCGCACGCCCAAACACGACGACCGAGCGATAGTTGATCGAATGATGAAACGCTGAGCGCGCCAGCACCAATCCATCAAGCAACGTCACCGTCACGCAAACGTCAATGCCTTGCGATAGGGCACGCAACATCCGACTCGCCGCCGAACCGTGAATGTACAACGTATCCGCGATGCGCGCGTAGCCCGTCGGAATCACGAACGGCTGCCCGTCCACAACAAAGCCGACGTGGCAGATGAATGCTTCGTCCAAAATTTGATAGACTGCTTCACGGTCAAACACGCCGCGTTTCGGCAATCGTTTGAGCGTCGTTTTGGCAGTCGGATTAAATGATTCCATCGTGGCTTCCTTTCCCAATGAAAAATGACAAATCAAAAATGGAAACTGGAAAATGATTACATCAACGCGCGACGCCCCTCAGCAATCAACACGCCGCGATGACTTTTCCAATTGGTGAGTTGCGCTTTGATGAGCGCGCCGAGCCGCTTCACCGCGACTTCAATGTGCAGCGCGTCGGTCATCGTAAAGCTCAAGCGCAGCAAATGACGTTGCGGCTGGCTCGCATAAAAATATTCGCCGGGACTGAACGCCACACCTTGTTTCGCAGCTTCAAGCAAGAGCTGCGACGTGTTGAGCGATTCGGGCAAGCGCACCCAAATCGTCATCCCGCCTTGCGGCTTTGCCCATTCCGCTTCGGCAGGGAAATATTTTTCGAGCGCCGCCAGCATGGCATCGCGGCGTTCGGCGTAGACTTTTTTCGCGCGCCGCACGTGTTTGTTGAGCAAGCCCTGTCGCGCGAATTCGTAAATCGCCGCTTGCGACAACATGCTGGCATGCACGTCGGAGCGTTGTTTCAGCGCGTTCAGCGGCTCGATCAACGGGCGCGGCGCAACCATCCAGCCGACACGCAAGCCCGGAAAACCGACTTTGGAAAAACTGTTGATGTAAATGACGAGGCCGTATTTATCCAGCGCCTTGAGCGGCAACACGTCCGCGCCGTCGTAGCGCAACTCGCGGTAGACATCGTCTTCGATAATCGGCACACGATGTCGCGCGGCAAGTTCGATCAACTGCCGCCGCGCGGCAATGTCCATCGTCGTGCCGGTCGGATTTTGAAACGTCGGGATTGTGTAAATTAACTTCGGACGCCGCTGCGTCAGGATGTCTTCGAGCACGTCGAGATCAAGGCCGCGCCGATTCACAGGCACACTGATGCACTTGGAATCTGCGCCACAAAACACGCTGATTGCACCAGGAAACGTGGGGTTTTCGAGCACGACTTCATCACCCGGTCGCACCAGAATGCGCGAGATCAAATCGAGCGATTGCTGGCAACCATTCGTAATCAACACTTCGCCCGGCGTGACCTGAATGCCGAGCAAGGCCATCTGCGAAGCCAGATATTGCTGCAACGGTTGATACCCACCGCTCAAGCCGAGTTGTAAGAGCGTTGCGCCTTCTTTACGAAACGCGCGATTGAGCGCGAGGCGAAAATCTTCGAGCGGAAACAGTTCGCTTTGCGGCAAGCCGTACGACAGCGAGATCGCGTCTTTCTTCGGCAGCAGATTCATAAAGCTGCTGTACGACGATTCGCGCGGTTGCTCGGTCAGCACGGCATTCCACGACATCGGAATCGTCGCGACCCGCTCTTCGCGCGCCGCGCCCAGAATCGGCACGTCATTGACAAACGTGCCCTGCCCAACGTGCGAACGAATGACGCCTTCCGCGATGAGTTCTTCATACGCCGCTGTGATCGTGTTGCGATTGACGCCGAGCGTTTTGGCGAGTTCCCGATTCGCCGGGAGTCGGTCGCCTGCTTTCAAGACGCCGCGCCGAATCATCTCGCGCAGTTGCGTGACGATTTGGGCATATAACGGCAGCGGACTTTCACGGTTGAGTTCGATGAGCATATTTCCTGCCAGGCCAATTCGTAGAAAAAACGTGATATTTACCGAGCCAATTCGTCGAAGCGGTGCATCCAGACCGTCTCTTGCGGCAATTCGGTGAAGCCATACTTGCGATACAGTTCCTGCGCGTCTTTCGTTCCCAACATCCAACGCCGGACGCGCTGCAATTCCGGGTGCGAAGTGACAACTTCCATCATCCATTTCGCCAGCCCCCGACCGCGAAAGGGTTCCAGAACGAACACATCGCATAACCACGCAAACGTCGTATAGTCCGTGACCACACGGCAAAACCCCACCTGTCGCTCGCTTTTGTACAGGCCAAACACGAGTGAATTGGCAATGGATCGCTCCACCATTGCGCGCGTCCGTCCTTGCGCCCAATACGATTCGTGCGCCAAATAGTGATGCACTCTTTCCACGTCCAGCCGCGCCGGATCCGTGCTGATAACGAAGCCGCCTTGTTGCCATTCCTGTTGCATAGCATTCTAAATTGGATTGCCAATGGGTGGCATTCTAAGCTGGAAAATGGTTTTGTGAAGAGCCAATTTTGGGATCGTTTGTCCCGACCATTGGGAAGAGGCGTCAAGAGTTCAAGCTTCAGCTTGTTGTGCGTCGTCGGCCAATCACTGAAAAACAAGCTGAAGCTTGAACTCTTGACGCCTCTCTTTCACGCGCCTTCTTTTCTCACCACCGTTAGGCCAAGCAGACGATTTTTAGTTGAGCGGAGAATGGAAGGCTTGGTGCTATGGGAATTCTGCTATGATAGGCCGCTTCATCGGACAGCTCATTGCTTGTCATACTTTGAAGAAAGCATAAATCACGGGAGCAGGCGAGCCGCCTGTCCTACATTTTTTGAGGAGAATCTACAACCAAATGAACGCAGCGGAATCAAATCCCACGCCAGTCGAAGCCACCACAGAAGCAGTCACGCGGTCAAATTTTATTCGCGACATCATGCTCGCCGACATCCAAGTCGGCAAACACGGCGGACGCATCCAAACGCGCTTTCCGCCGGAACCGAACGGCTATTTGCACATCGGCCACGCGAAAGCCATCTGCTTGGATTTTGGTTTAGCGGCGGAATTCGGCGGCAAATGCAATTTGCGCTTTGACGACACGAATCCGAGCAAAGAAGACACTGAATACGTCGAAGCTATTGAAGCCGACGTGCAATGGCTCGGCTTCCAATGGGACGGTTTGTATTACGCTTCCGACTATTTCCAACAGCTTTATGATTGGGCGATTCAACTCATTCAAGCGGGCAAGGCGTATGTCTGCGACCTGACGGCGGACGAGATTCGTGAATATCGCGGCACGCTGACCGAACCGGGCAAAGAAAGCCCGTATCGCAATCGCTCGGTCGAAGAAAATCTCGACCTGTTCGCGCGCATGAAACAGGGGGAATTCCCGGACGGCTCGCGGACGCTGCGCGCGAAGATTGATATGGCTTCGTCAAATCTGAACTTCCGCGATCCGGTGATGTATCGCATCCTGCACCTGGAACATCATCAGACCGGCAGCGAATGGTGCATCTATCCGATGTACGACTATGCGCACGGGCAATCGGATTCGATTGAGCAAGTCACGCATTCGATGTGTACGCTGGAATTCGACAACAATCGCCCGCTGTACAACTGGTTCATCGAACAACTCGGCATTTTTCCGTCGCAGCAATATGAATTTGATCGCTTGAATCTGACCTACACGATTATGAGCAAGCGCAAATTGCTCAAACTCGTGCAGGACAAACTGGTCAACGGTTGGGACGATCCGCGTATGCCCACGCTGTCGGGAATGCGGCGGCGCGGCTACACGCCCGAAGCCATTCGCAATTTCTGCGCGAGCCTCGGCGTGTCGAAAACGAATGGCACGACGCAGTTGCAACAGCTTGAATACTACGTGCGCGAAGACCTCAACAAACACGCGCTACGAGTGGCTGCCGTGCTGAAGCCGCTGAAGATTGTGCTGACAAATTACCCCGACGATCTGGTCGAAGAAATGGACGCGGTCAACAATCCTGAAGACGCAACCGCAGGCACGCGCAAGATTCCCTTTTCAAAAGTGCTTTACATCGAACAGGACGATTTCCGCGAAGTCCCGCCACCGAAATTCTATCGCCTCTCGCCGGGCAAAGAAGTCCGCTTGCGCTACGGCTACATCATCAAATGCGAAGAGGTTGTCAAAGACGCCGAAGGCAACATCGTCGAGTTGCGTTGCACCTACGACCCCGAAACCCGCAGCGGCAATCCGGCGAGCACGCGCAAAGTCAAAGCCACGATTCATTGGGTCTCCGCCGCGCACGCGCTCGACGCCGAAGTGCGGATGTACGACACGCTCTTCACGAAAGAAAATCCCGAAGAGGTCGAAGAAGGCCAGGACTTCACCGCGAACCTGAATCCGAATTCGCTGGAAGTGCTGACGAGCAAGGTCGAACCCAGTTTGCAAAACGCGGTGGCCGGAGCTCGCTATCAATTCGAGCGCATGGGTTATTTCTGTGTTGATCCCGATTCTGCGCCGGGCAAGCTGGTCTTCAATAAAACGATTGGCTTGAAAGACACGTGGGCGAAGATTGAGCAGCGCGGAAAGTAGTGCGACAATTTTGGCGAGAGGTAAAACTATGAGCGCAACGATCACATTACCGCCAGAAGTTGAGCAGAAACTGGCACGCAAGACAGCGGCTGAAGGAATCGGTATGGAGCAATTCGCCGTAGAGGGTTTGCGCCGTGTTGCTGAGATGACCACGTTGAATGAATTATTGGCAGAAAGGCTGAATGGTTCGTCGGCAAACGATTCACTTCATCTGAATCAACGCTGGTTGCAATTGCATCGGGACGACTATCGCGGGCAAGGGGTTGTGCTTGAGCCAGGCCGATTGATCGCGCACGGCAACGATGGCGAAGCTCTAGTCAAAGCAGCGCGGGCACAAGGTGTTTCTGAACCGTTCCTCGCTTTTATTCCAGCGGAAGATTTGCCCTTCGCAGGGTTCTGAACAAGACGTTTCTGATGGCTTACGAATTGACCTACACCGAAGTTGTTTCTTACCCGGACTGCGACATTTGAAAATGGCTGACCCGGTCGAGCAGATCAAGCACGGCAAAACTGCTGTCGGTGACGAAGACCAAAGCCCGCTGCGGCAACCAGCGCGCGACCAGCGCGATCATCTGCCAAGCGCGTTGAGTCAGCTTTTGATGCCGACGCCCCTGCTGCGCGTAGTAGCGTATCGCACCGACCAGCAGGGGCTGCGCAGGCCCCCAAACGGATTTGGAAAACAGCGATTGAAACGCTACGATCAGTGGCAACAGTTCGGCAGGCAGTGTCGGCATAATGAAGACTCTTGTGGAAAAGATGTCTTCAGCTTACCCCGCCTGCCGTTCGTATTTCAAAGATCGAAAATGGACAAAGTCGAGCTTAGTCAGTATCGCAAGATAAGTTGAGCAATTTCTAGACTACTTTTACAATT
>CAZWAK010000063.1:0-38236 GCA_964631865.1 uncultured Heliobacteriaceae bacterium
CGCTTCCGCCATGAATCTTTCGCCTGCTTTGAAAACTCTGCGTTGGACGAAGCTGCCGCCGTTGCCGGACAAGCACGGTTTTGCGGGCGCGTTCGCAGGCGTGAGCAACGGCGCGTTGATCGTGGCGGGCGGCGCGAACTTTCCTGGCCAACCGGTCTGGGAAGGTGGCAGGAAACATTGGTACGACAAAATCTTTGTGCTGGAAAAACCGGATGGTGAATGGCGGAGCGGCGCCGCGTTGCCGATGCCGATGGGCTACGGCGTTTCGATCACAACGAACAAAGGGTTGTTGTGCATCGGCGGCGCGGATGCGAACCAGCATTTCACCGATGTGTTTTTGCTCGAATGGATTGCCGGAAAGATCAGACGAACTGCGCTGCCTGCCTTGCCACAAGCGTGTGCCTACGCGAGCGGCGCGCAGGTCGGCAAGGTGATTTACGTCGCGGGCGGGACGGCGACGCCAACCGCAACGCAGGCGCTGAAAACTTTCTGGGCGCTCGATCTGTCCGAACGCCGTCCGCAATGGCGCGAGCTGCCAGCGTGGCCGGGGCCGGAACGAATGCTGAGTGTGGCGGCGACGCAGGGCGGCGCGTTTTACCTTTTCAGTGGCGTCAGTTTGAGCGCCGCGCCAGATGGCAGTCCGAAACGAACCTATCTGAAAGACGCTTATCGCTATCAGCCAAACAAAGGCTGGACGCGCCTCGCTGATTTGCCGCATCCGATTGCTGCCGCGCCGACACCCGCTGCCAATCTTGGCAAATCGCAAATTCTGATCTTCGGCGGCGACGATGGCTCAAAAGCCGGATTTCAACCGGTGCAAGCGCATCCGGGATTTGCGCGGCGCGTGCTCGCCTTTCACACCGACAGAAATCAATGGACAGAAGCCCCTGAAGGCGAAGCCGCACACGTTACGACTGCGATGACGGCGTGGCGCGGCGGTTTTGTGATTCCTTCCGGCGAAGTTCGTCCGGGCGTGCGTTCGCCTGTCGTATGGTTCATTCGACCGCGCGCCGACAAATCACTTTTTCAGGATAAATGAGATGAAAAGACAAACTGTGTGGCTCTCAATTTTGCTGGCGCTGTTTTTTTCGCTGCTGGCTGGAGCTGCTTCAGCGCAGCGCGCAAGTCGCAACGCGCCGATCTTTGAGCAGGTGGATTTGTTCCAGCAGGGCGAAGGCGGCGTTCACACCTACCGCATCCCGGCGCTGGCGGTGACGAAGAAAGGCACGTTGATCGCTGTCGTGGATGCGCGTCACGAAAACGCGGGAGACCTGCCCGGCGTGCTTGATCTGGTGATGCGGCGCAGCACGGATTTGGGGAAGACGTGGACGCCGCTCACCGTCATTCGCAATCCGCCTGGTCGTGCCGGAGCGGGCGACGCGAGTCTGCTTGTGGATCGTCGCACCGGGCGCGTCTTTTGTTTTTACGCCTATGGGCCGCCGGGCGTGGGCTTCTATCATTCGCAGCCCTGCAATGCGGCGGCGGACAACTGTCTGCACGCGCAGTTCATTTACAGCGATGACGACGGCAGGACGTGGTCAGAGCCGGTGGATATAACCACGCAGATCAAAGCGCCGAAATGGGACGCGCTGTTTGCCACTTCCGGGCAAGGCATTCAAACGCGCAAGGGGCGCTTGCTACAGCCTTACGTCATGCGCCAGGGCAAGGAGACCTGGACGGCCAATGCGTACAGCGACGACAGCGGCAAGACGTGGCGCATGGGAAAGCCCGCCGGAACGAACGTTAACGAAAGCAAAGTGATTGAGCTTCGTGACGGCACGGTGATGCAAAACATCCGGCACAACAACGGCGCTGATGACACGCGGCTGCGTTTCGTCGCGCTTTCGCGCGACGGCGGCGTGACGTTCGGCCCGATGCAAGCCGTGCCGGCGTTGATTGACCCGTGGGTCAATGCCGACATTCTGCGCCACGACACACAGCGCGCCATCCTGTTCAGCAATCCAGCGGATGCCAAACAGCGCGCGCGGTTGACGGTGCGGGCGAGTTTCGACGAAGCGCAAATGTGGCCGCTGGCGCGCGTCGTTCACGAAGGCCCGGCGGCGTATTCGACGATTGTGGTCTTGCCGGATGGAACGATAGGTTTGCTTTACGAACGTGGTGACAAGAGTCCCTACGAAAAAATCACTTTTGCCCGCTTCAATCTTGAATGGCTGAAAGCTACGCCCAAATGACGGCTTACGCCCATCTGCTGCCCGGAACGGCAACTAGATGAGGCGAACCTAAAACGATAGATCGGTCGCTCGATAATTGCTATCGGATTACTTCATACGGTTTATGGAGCAGCGATGCATTGGCAGAACAGATATGCTTGTCAGCCGGCTCGGACTCGGCTGCGTGACGTTCGGCAGAGAGATTGACGAGACCGAATCATTCCGGCTGCTCGATCAAGCCATCGAGGGCGGCATCACATTACTCGATACCGCCGAAGGGTATGGCGGCGGCAACGCGCAGTTGTACCGGCAAAAAACGCTGGGCGTCGCGGACGTGCGTGAGCAAAGCGGCGAGATGCACTCTTCCGAAAAGATCATCGGGCGCTGGCTGCGCGCACGGCGCGGCAGAGAGCAGGTTGTCATTCAGACGAAGATTTCCAGTGGCTATCGCAAAGAGGTCATCCGCCGCGCGATTGACGACAGCCTGACGCGCTTGCAGAGCGAATGGATTGATCTTTATCTGCTTCATCAGTTCGATGCTTCAATCCCGCTCGCCGAAGCGATTGAGGCGCTCGACCGCGCCGTGCAAGCCGGAAAGATTCGCGCGTTTGGGTGCAGCAACTTCACTGCCGCCCAACTGCGCGCGGCGCTCGATGTCAGTCAGGCGCGCGGGCTGAACAGGTTTGAAGTGACCCAGCCGATCTATAACCTCGTCGCCAGAGAAATCGAGGAAGAGTCATTGCCGCTGTGCGAACAGCAGCAGATCGGCGTCATCACCTACAGTCCGCTGGCGGCAGGGTTTCTCTCCGGCAAGTACACGCCGGATCGTCAGGCCGTACCAAAGGGCAGCCGCTTTGATGTGATTCCGGGGCACGCGGACATTTACTTTCACGAACAATCTTTCCGCACGCTGGATCGTCTGCGGGAACTTGCCACCGCGACCGGCATTCCGATGGCGCGGCTGGCGCTGGGCTGGGCGCTGAACAATCAATCCATCACGGCGGTGCTGATTGGCGCGACTGCGCCAGCGCACATTGCCAACGGACTTGAAGCGTTGCAACTACGCTTTCAATCCGACTGGTGCATTTGAACCATGAAATCAATCTCTGCCATTCATCCATTATTACGCGGGAAGCTGATCGTTTCCTGTCAGGCTTCCGAAGGGAATGCGTTCCGCGACGCCGCGGCGATGGCGCGTTTTGCGCGCGCGGCAGTGGATGGCGGCGCGGCGGGTATTCGCGCGGAAGGCGTCGAAGACGTGCAAGCCATTCGCGCCGCCGTGTCAGTCCCGATCATCGGCATCAGGAAAAACCGGGCAGCGGACGGAAATATTCTCATTACGTCTTCCTTTGAAGCGGCGCGGGAACTGGTTGCCGCCGGAGCCGACCTCATCGCGCTCGATTGCACGGCGCGCGGACAAGGCTACGGCGCGTTGGAAAGACTGCAACGCATCAAGGCTGAACTACGTGTGCTTGTGCTGGCCGACATCGCCACGCTGGAAGAAGCGCGTGCGGCGGAAGCGGCGGGAGCCGATGGCGTGCTGTCCACGATGCGCGGTTACACGCCCGACACGGCGCACATCAGGAACTTCGACGCGGAGTTCATCGCGGAATTGACCCGCGTGGTAGAAGTTCCCGTGCTTGCCGAAGGCCGCATCTGGACGCCTACTGAAGCGCGCGACGCAATGGCGGCAGGGGCATTCGCCGTGATTGTCGGCACAGCCATCACGCGCCCGCACGAAATCACACGACGCTTTGCCACCGCCGTTGAAGCGGAAACGCAACGCCGCGCAGACAAGCGATACTTCATCGGGATTGACCTCGGGGGAACCAACATCAAATCCGGTCTCGTGTCAGAGGATGGTGAGTTGATTACTTCCGCCACGACCGCGACACCTGCGCAGGAAGGCGCTGAAGCTGTGATCTGGCAGGTGAGGCAGGTGGCGCAGAATTGCCTGGACGAAGCTCTTGGTCGAGGCATTACGCCTGCGGCCATTGGCCTCGCTACGGCAGGCTGGGTGAATCCTCAAACCGGTGAAGTGATTTATGCGACGGACAACCTGCGCGGCTGGACAGGCGCGGCCCCGGCGCGGGAGTTACAAGAATTCTTCGGTCTGCCCGTTGCGGTCATTAATGATGGCAACGCGGCAGCCGTGGCGGAACGGCATTGCGGCGCGGCCAGAGGCGTGGATGACTTTCTCTGCCTCACGCTCGGCACGGGCGTTGGCGGAGGAATGTATTTGGGAGGCAGGCTACATCAGGGCGCGAATTTCGTCGCCAATGCCATCGGCCATCTTCAGATCGAAGCCGATGGTCTGCTCTGCACCTGTGGTAAACGCGGCTGTCTGGAAATGTACGCAAATGCCGCTGCGCTGCTGCGCTATGGCATGGGCGGGTTCAGTTCCGCCGCCGAAATCATCAGCGCGGCAGGAGCAGGAGACAGGCTGGCGCGTCACGCGATCTGCACGCTCGCGCAGCCTTTGACTAAGGGATGTGCGGCGGCGATTCACCTGCTTGATTTGTCCCTGGTGATCCTCGCTGGTGGACTCACACAAAACAATCCCTTATTGCTGGAAGCCTTGCAACAGGAACTGACCGGCGCGTTGCTCTCGCCAGAACTACGCCGGTTGGAAGTCTGCTTTTCGCCGCTTGGCTATGAAGCGGGCGTAATCGGCGCGGCGGCAGTGGCGAAAGAGCGATTTCGTGAGCAGTGAACGGAAAGTAAAATGCCTTTGTTGGTGATGGAAAAAGTGTAGCATCAAATCCGAAGCACCGCCCGTTTTGGCAGTTCCAAAATCCAACTTGCAATCGTCTCCAGCACCGCCGGAGCGACAGTTTCTTCGATTGCACCGTATTCGTTCGGCAACCCCGTTTGACTGGGCTGAAACAGATGATTGAGTTGCGGAAAAGATTTGACGGTAAAATTGTTATTTTTCCCGGCTTTCAGCGCGGCTGCAATAAGCGCGAGATTTTCTTTCGCTGCAACCTGCACATCGTTGTCGCCATTCAACGCCAGCACTGGGATTTTTACTTTTTCCAGCGTCGGATGCGGATTGTAAGAAAGAAAATAGCGATACCAGGGCGATAAAAGCGTGGGCAATCCGGCTTGAACGTCCGCTTCGACCCGTGCGAACTCCTGAAGTTGCCGCTCGTTCATTCCGCTTTTGCGCGTTGCCAGCATCTCGTTGATTTTCGCTGCGGCGTGTTGGTTGTCGGGTTCGGATTGGATCATCGTAAAAAGACTTTTTTGAAAATCAATTGCCTGGGCGATGGTTGCCGGTGCCACGCCGTTTTTCCGTTGCAGCAAATCCAACTGCGTCAAAAGTAATTCTTCGCCGGTTTGTCCCATTCCCGCCAGCATTACGATAAACGCGATCTCATTCGTGCGAACGGCAGCCAGCGGAGCGATCATTCCGCCCTCGCTGTGTCCGATCAGTCCGATGCGCCGCGCATCAATTTCTTTACGGCTCTTTAGATATTCGACTCCGGCTACAACGTCGCCGACCAAATTCTCGGTGGTCGCCGAGAGCGAACCTAAATCGGAACCTCCCGTTCCTCTATCGTCAACGCGCAAAACGGCGATCCCTTTTCTCGTCAGATAATCCGCCAGCACGAGAAACGGGCGATGCTCGGCGACGGTCGAATCGCGGTCTTGCGCGCCGCTGCCGGTGATCAAAATTACTGCCGGAAATTTCCCTCCGCCGCGCGGGAAGGTCAGCGTTCCGGCTAGCCTGACGTTATCCGTCAGGTTTTTATAGCCGACTTCCTCCTCCGCGTAGGGATACGGTTTTTCGGGGTCTTGCCGACGTTTCTTCTTCAGAATTTCCCCCGTCCGCTTGAAGACGAAAGGCGTTGCAGCGGCGAACTGCTTCAGGTTTCCGTTGACTTCGCCCCTTTTTTCGTCGAGCGTCCCTTCGTAACTCATACCGAATTGGGGAGCGGAAAACCTGAATTTATTCCCCTCCAAGCTGATTGCATCAATCGGCAAGTCCTTCGTGCCCTGGTCAATGCTGTCGAGTTTGGCCGTGTAGCCGTCGGTGGTTTTCGCAACTTTTAAGACGAGCCGCATTTTCACTCCGCCGACATCGAGCGTTCCGAGCCAGTTTCCTGCGATGGTTCCGGTTGGGTCTTGAGCGAACACCGACATAACCGAAAGGGCGAATAGCAGTGAACGCAAAAATATAAAAGTTCGTTTTTTCATTGGTATTTTCTCCGTCTGAAGTTATCTGCCACCATTTAGCTTGGAAAGAAATTCGATAATTTCGCGCACGCGGTCGAAATTCAGGATCAGAAGCAGCGGCACGAGAATCAGCGTGATCACACCCAGCGTCACGCCGACTTTGGCCCAACTGCGATGCTCATTCAATGGCGGTTCGGGTTGGGCGCGTAACGCCAGCCAACCGAAGATAATCGCCAAAATCGGCTTTTCCAGTCCCAGCAAATTCACAAAGCAGAAAATTCCCAAGACCAGCGAGACCACAGCGAAAGCGTATTTTTGTCCGAGAATCAAAGCTTCTTTTGTTTTCAGTTCATTCATAGGTTTGTCTCTCCAATACCAGGTCGTCGTTGATTTTGAACGGATTTTGCTTCAGAAAAACGAACGTGGCGACGATCAGAACGAGCGGCACGAGGTTGAAAGCCAAACCGAAATTTTGCGCGGGCAGCAGTTCAATCACTTTGTAAGCGACGAGGAGTGCGCCGAGCAACGCAAACGGTTTCCAGCCACTTTGTGCAACCTCTTTTGCGCCGAGCCGTGTTTCAATCACCGGCCACAAATCCGCCGTTTGTTCGTGCCGTGTTTGTCTTTTGAGCAAAGTATCGGCAGTTTGCATCTGCGCAATTTCCTGGCGGCAATTTTCACACGTCGCCACATGCAAATTGATTTGCTCCGCCGAAAGCTCCGTTTCTTCGCCGTCCATTTCCGCCATTTTCGCGAGCAGCGCCTTTTCGCAATTGATCTCGTTCATATTCCTTCACCCATTTTCAATGCAGCTTTCCACTCAGTTTCGCCTGCAACTGTTTGCGAGCGTAAAAAAGCCTGCTCATCACAGTGCCGCGTGGAATTTGCAAACGCCCAGCTAGTTCTTCGTAAGAAAGCCCATCCAGATATTTCAAGGTAATGATTTCGCGGTCTTCTTTTGCTAAAGCCAGCAAAGCCTTTTCGAGCGTGAATCTTTCTTCCACCGGCAACCCTTTGCGCGGCGCGATAATTTCCGTATCCTCGACATTTTCAGTGTCGCGCCGTCGGGCCGTTATTTTGTAACAGCGGTTGCGAAGCAACACGTAAAACCAGGGGTAAAATCGTCGCACCGGGTCAAACTGGTTGAGGGATCGGAAAGCATCAATAAATGCCTCCTGTGCCGCATCCAAAGCGTCTTCACGATTGCCTAGAATAGCGACGGCATGGGCAACGGCTTGTTTTTGGTAGCGTTCGACCAAATGACGATACGCGTCTTTTTCGCCATTCACACATCTCTCGATTGCCGCCGCATCGTCCATAAATACCTTTCATGCTAACGTATCCGAAAAAGCCGAGAATTATTCAGAGTAATTTTCAACGTGAAAACATTTTCGTTCAGCGCTATTTTTAACTTCGCAAAGGGTAAATTAGAACCCGGACGAGCGCGGGCAAATCGTGTTGCTGCACGATGGCGGCGGCGACAGCAGCAAACCGTAGACGCTTTGCCCCAGCTCAGTCACGAACTGCGCGCCAAAGGCTAGGATTCACGACGGTCTCGACCTTAGCAGGATTGACGCAAATGCAAATGATGCCGCCGTTGCCACAGGAAGGCGGCTGGTTTGCGCAGGCGCACAACACTACGTTTTATGCGTTGGCAATTGGCGGCTGGCTGATGCGCTGACTGTTTTTGCTGGGCATTGTGCTAGTGGAACCTTTCAAAAGTTCTCCATCGGTCTAAACCGTCAGTGGGCGTCCCTTGTAAGTCCACTTGAAGGGTTTCGCCAGCGTCTGGTTGAAGTACTCGATAAACTCGAGAATCTTCCGGCACAGATCTTCGGTTGAAGTGAAAGAGGCGCGTTTGAGCAGACGACGGACGAGAATGCTGAACCACATCTCGACCTGATTAAGCCACGAGCAGTGCTTGGGTGTGTAGACAAATCGGATGCGATGCTCCGTCTCAGTGAGAAACCTGGCGCGCGTCTCCATTGAGTTCAGGATGCCGGATTTGCCCTTCTCGCCGAGATCGCCGGTGTAATTGATTTCGTTTGCGATCCATTGCACGAGCGATTCCGATTGATGGGTGTTGAGTTGATCCCTGATGAAGACCCATTCGTCGTTAGGCGCACTCGCGACCGTCTGCGCGATGTGGGCAACGAAGTCAGGTTCTGTGCGAGTCGCTCCAATGCTCGGCGCGATCTGTTTGCCGGTCGCGACCTCGAAGTTGGCGATCAGGCATTGCGTGCCGTGACGAATGTATTCGTATTCCTGGCGTTCTACTTTTGCGCTGCGACCGGCCACGCCCGGTTGGATCGGTTTGGTCGGCGCGGCGCGTTCCAGCGCCTGAATGCCGGTCTTTTCATCCGTGCTCACGACCTGCACGCCCTGTGCGTGCAGCGCCGGAGCTTGCTGGTAAAGCTCGCACACCGTCTTGACTTGCTCACGGAACTCTTCCGTGTCCTGGTCGGGAGCGTTGCGCCAGTATTCAATCCGAGGCGGTTTTAAGTCGACCTGATTTTAAAAAACGCCCGACACTTGACGGGGAGATGCGTTTGACAATTTTGCGTTTGACGGCCTCGTCGGCCAGTTCCGCTGGCGTCCAATGACTGATCGGCCGGTCGCTCTCGGACGGCGCTTGGCAACCGAGAGCGACCAGTTGCACGATCTGTTCGGCGGTAAAAGTCGGCGGCGTTCCACTGCGCGGTAGATCGCTCAGGCCGGTCAAGATCAAATCGCGCAAAGGCTCCTGGCTAAGCCCGGCGGATTCGGCGGCTCTTAACTTGGGAATCAAATCAATCCACCGTGTGCGCCAGTTGCGCACCACGCCACGATCCAGGTTGTGCCGGCGCGCCAATTCGCTATTGCCGGTCCCGTCGGCCATCGCCAGCATCAACAGCGCGCGAATGACCAGACGATATTCCGTGCTGCGTTTGTTGGCAATTTCTTCAACGATCTTTCGGACTCTCTCCGACAGTTCGATCTTCGGTATCGGTTGTCGTGGCATCTGTCGCTCCCAAGAATTGATATGGATTACTTCAGATGCCGATTTTACCACTCAAAGAGATTGGTGGGGAATTTCTGAAAGGCTCCACTAGTTCAATCAGCCCTGCGCCCGAAGCGAAGCCTTCCCACGAACCGGCTTTGCCATACCCGATGGGGCCGTCGGCGGGCGTCACGATCCAACAACCCAAAAAAAACCGAAGGGCAAGGAGTTGACCGACGCGGAAAAAGAAAGCAATCGCGCCTTGAGTCGGGAACGAGTCGTGATTGAGCACATCATCGCCGGGGTGAAACGGTTGCGGATTGTCAAAGACGAGTTGCGGTTGAAAGTGCGCGACAGCGCCGATGATCTGTTGGAGATCGCGTGTGGGACGCACAATTTTCGCACCAAATATCGCGCGGCCGAGTTTACCACTGCCACCGCGCTTCTTCCTGAACCCTGTTATTCAGGATAAGGTCTAATCTGCCGGGCGTCGGCACGCGCGTCGCCTCGGCGAATGGGATTCAGAAAGCCGTGCAGATAGAAGCCGTCGTGCGCAATGACTGGCGCATTATTGCCTTGCTATTGCCAGACATTACCAATCGCTTTTTTATCGAAGTGACCGAAGCGATTGAATACACGGCGCTGCAACGCGGCTATCAATTGTTGCTGTGTAATTCGCGGCATCAGGGCAGCCTCGAAGCGGTTCACATTCGCCAACTGGCCGCGCGCGGCGTGGACGGTGTCATCATCGGTCACGACCCGAATCAGGAGCCGCCCGAAACATTACATTTGCTGGAAGAGGCGGAGATTCCGTTTGTGTTTCTCTTCAGCAATCCGCGTGCGGCGCGGTATGACAGCGTCGTGCTGGACGAGCAATCCGGCGTGCAGCAGGCGCTGAAGTACCTGTTTTCATTGGGGCATCGTGAGATCGCCTATTGCCGCACGGCAGGCATCGTCCCGCATCCGCGCGAAACGGCGTACCGCAACATTCTCACGGAACAAGGGCTGACAGTGCGCGAATCGCACATCCTCTCGTTTGAGAAGTTGGAAGGCGCAGCGGGACAGGAAGCCGTGCGCAAACTGCTGGGGGCGAAACGAAAGATGAGGGTGAAGCAGCAGGGCTGGAGTTGCAAGCCGTGCGCAAACTGCTGGGGGCGAAACCCAAACCGACCGCCGTCTTTGTCGGCAACGATCACAGCGCGCTGCTGTTGCTCAAACATCTGGCCGCGCTCGGCGTGCGCGTGCCGCAAGACCTTTCGGTTATCGGCTTTGACAATCTCAACTTTACCGAACACTTGACCACGCCCTTGACCACAGTAGACCAGCCAAAACAGGAAATGGGCCGCCGCGCCGTCGAACTGCTGCTGGAACGCATCACCTTTCCCTCTGCTACCACTGCACCGCGCCGCGAAGTGTTGCATCCGCATTTGATTATCCGAGAGTCCTGCCTGACGGCTGCGCCGCTGAAATAAGAAAGAGTGTTCGCGAGGATTTCTTGTCTGCGTATTTTTATCTTGCTGCTGCTGTTTGTTCCCTCACTGGCCGCAGCACCGCGTCCTAACATTCTCTGGATTGTCTCTGACGATCAGGGTTACGGCGATCTGTCGGCGCACGTGGAAAAAAAATGCCCTCTATCTTTCGATAGAGGCCACCAGCTCTTGACCTGTAGTAGGTTTCGCGTCTATCTATTTCCGCCGCTACAAATGAAGCCGCTTGCTTTTGGCTGGAAGTGTAACGGTGCGCTGGAAGTTCGTGACTATTAGAGATGCCGAACAACGGCACACCCGCTTTGCTGGCAACACACGCGCAGTTCGTTTTACCAACCTCTCTTGCCTTTTTGGGCCTATCAGGAGACACCACAAATGAATACGTTTACCCACAAGATCGTCTTGTCTCTCGTCGGTTTGCTGTTGTGCATTTGGTTCACACCCACCGCCTCCGCGCAAACCAGCGGCAGCGCGTCGTTGCGCGGCACCGTGACCGATCCCAGCGGAGCCGTCGTGCCGTCTGCCAAAGTCGTTTTGCGTGACGAACAAACGCAACAGGAACGCACGGCCACCACCAATGAAGACGGCGGATTTACCTTCGCCGCGCTGACGCCCGGCACTTTCACCGTCAAGGTCGAAGGCGCGGGGTTCAAGGTCTATACGCTCAATAAATTTGTCCTGAGTCCGAGTGAAACGCGCGGGCTGAACATCGCGCTGGAAATTGGCGCGGCGACCGAAACCGTGACGGTCACGGGCGAAGCCGCGCAGATACAAACCGAGACAGGCGAGAAGGCGTACACCATCACGGCGAGCCAAATTGAAAACCTTTCCCTGATTTCGCGCAGCAGCCTCGAACTCCTGCGCATCCTGCCGGGCGTCGTCGGCCCCGAAGCCGAAACGCTGGATTTCACGGGCTTCCAACAGGGCGGTAACGCCAACAGCGGCTTTTCCGTTAACGGGCAACGCGGGCAGAACATCAACATCAGTGTGGACGGTTCGATCACCAAAGACATCGGCGCGAACAACGGTTCCATCATCACGCCGAACAACGACATGGTGAAGGAAGTCCGCGTCCAAACCTCAAACTACGCCGCCGAATTCGGCACCAGCACCTTGCAAGTCACGGCGGTCACGAAATCGGGCGGCAAACAATTTCACGGCGCATTGTATGAATACGCGCGCAACCAATACCTGAACGCCAATGACCGCGCACGCAACTATGCCGGCTTGAAGCGACCCGATAATTCGCAGTATTACACGGGCGGCAATATCGGCGGCCCGATCAAACTGCCGAAAACTATTTTTGGCCCCCTGGGATCGGAGAGCATTCGAGATCGGCTCTTTTTTTTCTACGGCTTTGAGCACCAACGCCAGCGCAACGCACAGGACATCGTCTTTGGCGTCGTGCCGACCCTCAAACAACGCCAGGGCGATTTCAGCGAATTTCTACCCTGCGCGAACATTGGCAATCCGACTGGTTGTCTTTCCACCTACCTGCTGCAAAATCGCAACCTGACAGTGCCGCAACAACCGCCCGCCGGATTCACGGTCGGGCAAAGTCTGGTCGCCAACAACTTCAATCTGAATCCCTTCAAAGACCCGACCAATCTGGGGCCAACGATGCTCCAGAATCTGTTTCCCGCGCCGAATTACACTGACCCGAATCAGCGGTTCAATTACGTCACCGGCGTCACGTTGCCGCTGGATCGCACCGATCAGAAATTGCGCGTGGATTACAAGGTCAGCGAACGCACGAACCTCTATGTCCGCCTCGCGCGCGAAACAGAAGGCGAAGAATTTGCCTACGGTGTGTGGGGGCGCAGTTCGATGACCGAGCTGTTCAGCCACACCGACGGCAATCACCTCGGTCGTTCGGCGGCAGTGAATCTGGCGACCGTTTTTGATCCGTCGCTGACGATGGAAGTCGTGTTCAGCGCCAGCAAATTGAAGCTTTATCACGATTACGAAGACATCAACAAAGTCTCGCCCCAAACGCTCGGCCTGAGCAATCTTAAATTGCCGTTCGGTTATCTCGGACGCAGCGCGCCGACCTTGCAAGTGTCGGGCCTGACCGGCTTGTCACTGACCTTCGTCGGCAACAATCAAGGCGAAACGCCGACCTTTGCCTTTAATTCCAGCTATTCCGTCAACACGAACGTGACGAAGATCAAAGGCACGCACAGCTACAAATTCGGCGGCCTGCTGGAACAGGTCAACAAGAAGCAAAACCTCGGCGATCAATACAACGGGCGCATCGTGCTGAATAACGTGGCGAATGGCACAGCGAATCCGTTTGGCAACTTGTTCATTGGACGCCCCGGTTCCGTGCAGCAATCCAATCGCACGCCGGAAGGCGAATTCCGCGCCTGGAACATTGATCTGTATGCGCAAGACGCCTGGAAGGTGAAACCGCATTTTACCTTTGAATATGGCGTGCGCCTCGCCGCGATGCCGAACAACAAAGAGCGCAACGGCTTTGAGACATTCTTTGACGTGACCAAATATCAGCGCGGCGCGGGTGCCTTTCTGAACGGCGATTTGCAAAAGCCGAATGGCATCCAACTCGTTTCGCGCGGCGAAGCGAAACCGGGCATCGTGGATGATCCCGCGCCGCGCTTAGCGCCGCGTTTGAGCTTTGCTTGGGATGTGTCAAAGAAAGGCAACTTTGTGATTCGCGGCGGCTACGGGCTGTTCTACAACCGTTCGTCGGGCAACTTCCAATATTCGCCCGCGCTGCAAAACGCGCCGAACTTTATCAATCCGACCGTGACTTCGACCTCGACGGCATCGGCCTACAAAGACGGACGCGCCGATTTGACGCTCGCCCGGTTGAATCAAGTAGACCTGGCGCGCGTGCCGCTTTCGATCACGCCCGTCTCGCTCAATCCCGAAGGCAACAACATCACCCGCACGGCGAATTCCAGTTTGTCGCTGGCGCGGCGTCTGCCGTGGGGCAACGTGTTGGAAGTCGGCTACGTCGGCAATCAGGTGCGTTACCTGCCGCACGTGCGCAACCTCAACGTCGTCCCCATCGGCACGTTGCTGAAAGGCACCTTGACCGGCGGCTCCGTGCCGGTGGATTTGTCGAACCCGCTGCATCGCGTCGCCGTCAGCCCGGATGCGTATCGCAATCTGCTGCCGTTCCCGGATTACAACACGATCAACTTCCGCGAATATGTCGGCACGTCGCAGTATCATTCGGGACAACTGACGCTTGCGCGCCAACGCGGCAATCTGACCTACACGGCGGCCTACACGTTCTCGAAGGCGCTGGGCCTGCTCGGCGGCGACGGCGGTGGCGTTGACCCGCTGGACGCGCGCAATCGGTCTTACGGCGTGCAGGCGTATGACCGCACACATAACCTGGTCGTCAATTACAACTGGAATTTGCCCCGCCTGGTCAAGCGGGGCGGCAATCGCTTCGTCAGCGGCTTTTTGAACGGCTGGCAAATGTCGGGCATCTCGACGTTGCAAAGCGGTGCGCCGCTTCGGTTGTGGTTCACGGGCGGTTCGGGCGCAGGCACGGGCAACGGGTTGAATGATTCGCGCAACTGGGTCGCGTGGTTTGGCACGAACGCTTTTTCCGGCGGCAGCTTCACGAACGCGGGCGGCATTGCACCCGTGCTTTTGAAGAATCCGACGATCAAAGGATCAAGTGGCAAAGTCGGCGACAAGCTCTTTGACATTGCCGCCATCGGCATCCCCGGATTTGGGCAAACCGGCGCGTATCAACCGCCGTTTTACACGCGGCTGCCCACGCGCAACAACCACGATGTGACGCTGATGAAAAACTTCCGCTTCAAAGAAAGCAAAAACATCCAGATTCGCGCCGGGCTTTTCAATGTCTTCAATCAGGCGTTTGTGACGCGGCAGGCGGACTTGGATTTGACACTGCAAACGACCTGCAACGTGCGCGTCAACGGCGTTCCGACCGGATTGACGGGCGCGGGCGGCACGATCAACAACGTGTGTGATCCGACCAAAGGATTCGTCTTCAACGACACGACGAATCAGAACTTCGGCAAGATCATCACGAAACGCGGCAATCGTCGTGTGCAGTTGCAGTTCCGCTTCACGTTCTGATTGCAGTGTTCATGCTGTTTTGCGTTCACGCTTCAGCGTGCGGCCAACGCGATGGCAAAGGGACCGGAACTGCGCAAACCGTGGGATGTGATATAAAAACCCTGCTTGCTTTCGTCTTGCGCGCCTTGCTCAACATCAATGTGTTCGTGCAAGGCAAATGCGCGCCGTTGCTGTTCGTCTTCAACAACGGCGTCAAAGATGCCGAATGTTGAGCGCAACCGGATTGAGCCGGTTTGTCGGAATGACGTTGCCGGCAAACGCATCACGGATGAAACCCGCGCCGTTCGGGTTCGCGCGCATAGTTGCCGTGTCGTAAATCGGAATCAGTTTGCCGCTCCGCGCCGTTCAGCTTTCATCACTCCCATCCGTGCGTGCAACGCAAAATGGAAGCCCTCTACAACTTGATCGAACGGCTCTGGAAGTTTGTCAAAAAAGAGGCAAGTTTCATTATCGAACGCGACGGCAAATTCCTTGTCAACCTGCCGGAGCAAGGCAAAAACCAATTCGGTCGCCCAATCTTTCAGAATCTGCTCTACAGCGACACGCCCGTGCAACCGCTCGTGCCGATGCGCTATACCGACACAAAAGCAAAAGCGGGCAGGAAACATATTTACCGTGTTGTTGCCGTGAATACGGCTGGGCTAAAATCAAAACCCAGCGCCAAAATCAGCCACGCTCGCTAGGCTTGCCTGGGCGCTGGACCGAGAATGCAACCGGTTAACCGAACTTTGAGGACATGATGAACAAACAAACAAGACCGGGGTGGACTACACGAACTTTGCGACGACTCAGCGTCAGGCGGCGTCTCCCCTTTGCCTTGCTCCTGCTTTCGTCTGTGGCGCTGGCGCAAACCAACAACGCCGTCACGTCAGGCGAATTCATCGTCGAACCCGCGACGATTCACAATCTCGGCTTTGAATGGAAGATCGGCGGCGACGACAACCGCAACGCGACGGTCGCTGTGCAATATCGCAAGCAAGGCGAATCGGCGTGGCGCGAAGCCATGCCGCTCCTGCGCATCGGTGATGAAAAGGTCTGGCGTGCGCGCGAGTTTCTGGAATACTGGACGCCGCGCATGTTTGCTGGTTCGATTCTTGATGTCGAAGAAGCCACGACCTACGAATGCCGCTTCACGATGAGCGATCCCGACGGCGTCAACGGCCAAGCCACGCAACAAGTCACAGTGAAAACACGCGGCGTGCCGCAGGAGTTCAAAGGCGGACGCACGCTGCACGTCTATCCGCCCGATTACGACGGGCCAAAACAGGAACCGTCGTTCAAGGGCTTGAAAGAAGCCTACTACGGCCCCGGTCTCGGCGATTGGGATGTGGTGCATACGCGGCCTGTGCAGCCGGGCGATGTGATTCTGGTTCACGCGGGACTGTACAAAGCCGACCGGTTGGATTACGTCACGCCCTACGGAGTTCCGTTTGATGGCACGTACATTTTGACGCGCGATGGCACGGCGGAAAACCCCATCGTCATCAAAGGCGCGGGCGACGGCGAAGTGATTTTTGACGGCAACGGCTGCTTTCGTCTCTTCGATGTAATGGGCGCGGATTACAACTACTTTGAAGGCCTCACGATTCGCAACACCGATGTCGCGTTTTACGCCGGACACAAAGACCTGCTGGGTTCGAGCGGCCTCGTCGTGCGCAATTGCCGCATCGAAGACGTCGGCGTGGCGGTGATGAACGAATACGAAGGCTCGAAGAATTTTTACCTCGCCGACAACATCGTGTTAGGCCGCGACGACCGCAACCGCATCATCGGCTGGTCGAATTGGGGCAAATACAAACCGACGCAATTGAAGTCGTATTACGCCATCAAAGTTTACGGACAAGGCCACGTCATTTGTCACAACTACATCGCCTATTTTCACGACGGCGTGTGCCTCAGCACCTACGGCATTCCGCCTGAAGCAAACGACAAGAAAGCGGTCGCGATAGACATTTACAACAACGACATTCACCTGATGATTGACGATTTTGTTGAGGCGGACGGCGGAGTTCACAACATTCGCGTGATGCGCAATCGCGGCTTCAATGCAGCGCAGCACGGCTACAGCGGACAGCCTGTCTTCGGCGGCCCGGCGTATTTTTATCGCAACATTGCTTACAGCGTGCCGATGGGCGGCGCGATCAAAACGGGCGGCGCAAATCCGGCGGGCGTGCTTGTCTATCACAACACGTTCATCGCCGAAAACAGTAACGCGCGCGGCTATTCCAATGCGCATTACCGCAATAATCTGCTGATGGGCACGAATCATCCCGACAAGCCCGTGCTCGGCAGTTTGACGTACACGGCGTACACGTCCTTCGATTACAACGGCTATCGCTTGAACGCGAGCAACAAACCACAAATTGTGTGGAAAGCTCCGGCGAATGGCGTGCTGCGCGATTATGCTTTGACGAATACCAACCCGCAGAACTTTCGCACGCTGGCGGAATTTCAACGCGCCACGGGACAGGAAGTACACGGCGTGCTGGTGGATTACGACATCTTCCTCAACGTGCGCCCGCCTGATCCCGCGCAACCGCACAAAGTCTACGAAATCGGCGACCTGGATTTTCGCTTGAAGCCGAACAGTGCAGCGATGGATGCAGGCTGCCGCTTGCCGAATCTCAACGATGATTTCAGCGGCAAAGCGCCTGATTTGGGGGCGCTCGAAATCGGCAAGCCACTACCTGTTTACGGCCCGCGAAAATAATGTTATGCGACGAATTTTTGCACTTTTCCTTTTGCTTTTGGCGACGGTCAGCTTGGGGCTGACGCAACATCCTGACAATGCGGTCAATGAAGGCGCGCGTCTTTTTGTGCAAAGCTGTTCGGCTTGTCACGGCAACAACGCGAAGGGCGGACGCGCCGCTGATTTAACGACCGGGCAGCGGAGGCACGGCGGTTCTGACGCGGAGTTGATTCGCAACATCACCAAAGGCATTCCCGGCACACAGATGCCTGCGATTCCGATGTCTGAAGTTGCCGCGTGCAAGATCATCGCGTTTCTGCGCTCGCTGTCAGGGGGGACCAAAAGCGATGCAATCACAGGCCATGTCGAAGTAGGGCGACGACTTTTTTTCGGCGCGGCGCAATGCCGTTGGTGTCATCTATTTGGCGGGCGCAGCGACATTCTCACCTCTGATTTGACCGACGTGCGCCATCGCCATCGCGCGCCGGAACTCGTGAAACGAATGCAAGCGCTGATGGCGTTCGTGACCGCACAATTGGCTGTGGGCAAGGCCGTGCGCGGCATCAACAAACACGAAGACACCTTCACGCTGCCCGCGCAGCCCGCCGCGCGTAGACCGCAACCCGCCGTCAAGCCGCCTGCCGGATCATTGCCAGCCGTGCGCGATACGTGCGCGAATTTCTGGACGCTCGCGCCTGACGCAAACGGCGCGCGCCAGTTGCTCGTCCTGCCTGCGCAAGCGCCCACGGCTTGGATTGCCGCAAATATCCCCGGCGCGGAAAGCTCTGCGTGGCGCGAAATCGTCGCGGATGAAATCGGCTTCGTCTGGCTCAAGCAAGCTGCGCGCACGGTGCGCTTCGATCCGCGCAAGCCGCAAGCGGGCGCACGCGAAATGGCGTTCGCGCCTTCGTCCGTCGCCTCACAATCGCAATGGAACATCGTCGCACGCATGCCTGCGAGCAATCACGATCTGACGGCAGCCGTCTGGCACGACAAGTTTTATGTTGCGGGCGGCTTGACGGCGGAATGGGGGTTTCCGACGCGCTCGCACCCGTTCGATGAATTGTGGGAACTCGACACCAAGCGCTGGCAGTGGCGCGTGGCAGGCAAATTCGGACGCGGACGGATTTATTGCGCGACCGCCGCTTTCGACGAAAAAATTTGGATCATTGGCGGCGATGTCATCGAAGCCGACGGCACGCGCCACGCCGTCACGACGGTGCAACTTTATGACCCGCGCACGCGGCAAATTATGGAAGGCATTCCCAACACGATTGCGCGCCCGATGCCGCTGGCACTCGTGGCAAACGGCAGGCTTTACGTGATGGGCAATGAGCGCGACAAATACGATCAACCGGGACAAATGGAAAGCATCGGCGTGGGTGAAACGGTATGGCGACGCGAACCTGACGGCCCCGTTGGCATGGGGCCGCTGGCGGGCGCTACGCTCAATGGCAAGCTCTATGTCGCAGTGCGCAATGCCGGGCTGGCGATTTTTGATCCCGCCACCGGCACGTGGGAACTGGACGCAACGCATAAACCGCGTTCGTGCCAAATGACGGCGTATCGCGGTGAAATCTGGATGCTGGGTGGACGCGACACCGCTGGCGAAGATCAAACATTGATTTACCATCCGCCCACCAAAGCGTGGCGACAAGGCCCGCGCTTGCCGCGTCCGTTAAGCTGGGGCGCAGCCGAAGTCGCCAACGGTCAATTGATCGTCACAGGCGGCGCAGCCAGTTATGGACGTGACTATCTTTACAACGACCTGACTTTCGTTTTGCGCGAACCTTCAGCGAGCCGGAAAAAGTAACGTCGTTTTCTCCGCTGCGGTAGCTCCTGTCCATTTTTACAGTTCCCGATGCGTCACATATTTGATTTTGACGGGGACGAGCGATTCAAAGCGGGCGTGAATTACAACCTGATAATGGCGCGGGAGTTTCCCCGTAGAGGCCTTGAGTTTAGCGAGCAATTCGTGGGCATAGCGAGATTCGGTCATGAATTCGACAGCAGCCCACAAGCCGGAACTCGACGCGCCGCCGAAGGCGATGATTTCGCCTTTGCCATGCAAGCCGGGAACGACGCTGATGAGCGCGTAATCTTCCTGCTGCATGAAATCTTTGGGATCAGGGACAGGCGTTTTGAATTCCATCGGCTCGCCGGTTTGCGGGCGCAGGTTGCGAATGGTGTTTCCTTCTTGCTCAAACGCCAGTTGCACGGGGATGCGCTCGAACATGCCTGCTTTGCCAGAGCCTACGAAAATCACATTCTGCGCGGCGAGTTCTTCCCACGTCAGCGCGTCCTGCCGTTTCAATTGCAATTCCCGTTCATAACGATCAAACAGCCGGGTCAGCAAAAAGATGCCCGTCGCTTCGCCAAAGCTGGTGTAGGTTTTATCCCACGGCACGAGCCGCTCGGTGTTGAGCAATTGTTTCAATTCGCGCAGGCGGCGTTCCTGGGTTTCCGCGTCCAGATTCGCCAGGTTCCATTCGCGGATGACGCCGCGGTCATACCGAAGAAATGGACGCATCGTCATCGCCATCGTGATCGGGCGCTCACTCTGTAAAAACGGTTGCCAGAGTTCCGTGAGTTCGGCGCTGGCGGCAACGGCGGAAGGGTGAACCGGTTCGCGCGGTTTCAGCAAGCTCCAACCGGCCCACAACACGACCACGGCGAGCGCACCCGCCAATAACGACGGCCACGAAATCCGGCGGGGCGCGGCAGGCAAAGCAGGCAGCGGCAATGGCGCTTCGGTCTGCACGACTTCCGGCAGCGCAGCGGAAACTTCGACAGGCCGTTCGTGAAAGAGCAGGGCGAATTGTCGTTTGGGCAATTCGATGACGAGCGGGTCCTGTGCGCCTTCCGTGCGGTAATACTCTTCCAGCTTTTGCCGCAGCCGTCCGATTTGCACGCGCACCGAAGCGTCTTCCTGCGGGCTGTAATCCGCCGGTTTGCCGAACGCTTCGACGCCGATCGTGTATTCCTTCAACGACTCAGCCGAGCCGTCCAGCGTTCGTTCCACCAGATAAGACAAAAGCGCGCGCAGCGTATCTTTGCCGCGCAAGGTCTCGCCGCCGAGGATTTTTGCCAACGCCGCTGCGATGCTTTGTTGTGTGTTTTCCTGCTCCTTAATCATTGCGAAAAAAGCTCTGTAACCGAAAGCAACAGGCGTTTGTTACCGGTTGTTACTGAGTAATTACTTCAAGCGAATCATTGAGATAGCTATGTTGGCGCGCACTGTCCACCGCGACAGGATTTTATTTCATCAACCCGAAAAAAACACGACTACGGAGACCTGCATGCAAATTCAGCTTCGATTCACCCGCTTTTTATGCAGCGCCCTGCTGGGGCTGTTGCTCACAACCAATGCTGCGGCGCAAACCATCTTTGGCCGTATTTCAGGCACGGTGACGGATAGTTCCGGCGCGGCTGTGCCCGGCGCGACGGTCAAGCTCGTCAACGAGGCCACGCAATTGACGCGCGAAGCCGTGACCGATCCGAATGGATTTTATGTGGCGACGAATTTGCCCGTCGGCATCTATCGCGTGACGGTCGAAGCGCAGGGCTTCAAAAAGTTGTCCAAGACCGGTTCCGATCTGGTGGCCGATGGCCGATTGACCGTGGACTTTACGCTTGAACCCGGAGCCGTCACCGAGAGCGTCGAAGTCGTCGCTTCAGCGGGTGAAACCGTCAACTCGACTTCGGGCGAAGTGGCGCGCGTGATTGACCAGTCGCAGGTGCAGGAACTGGCGCTCAACGGACGCAATTACATGCAACTGACTGCGTTGATTCCCGGTGCGCCGCTGCTGATAGACGATCAACTTGAACTGATGACCAGCCTCAGCGTGTCGCAACCGATCAACGGCAATCGCGGCAACACCAACAACCTGACCGTGGACGGCGGCTTCAACCTGGATTCCGGCTCGAACGGCTCCCAGATCAACAACGTCGGCATTGATTTCATCCGCGAGGTCAACATCAAGACCTCGAATTTCTCGGCGGAATACGGGCGCAATTCGGGCGCATCGGTCAACGTCGTCACGCGCAGCGGCGGCAATCAGTTTCACGGCAGCGCGTTTGAATTTCTGCGCAACGACAAGCTCGACGCAAACAACTTTTTCAGTAACTCGCGCAAAGTTGCGCGTCCCAGTTTGCGTTACAACAACTTTGGCTTCAGCCTCGGCGGCCCGATCATCAAGGACAAATTCTTTTTCTTCGCCGGGATGGAGTGGAAATACATTCGCCGCTTTACCAACGCGACGCTGCAAACGATTCCGACGCGCGCCGAACGACGCGGCGATTTCAGCGCGCGCGCCAATGTGTTTTTGAAAGACCCGACGAAAACCGGAACGTGCAATGCAACGGTGCAAACCGCCTGCTTTCCCAATCCGAAAGTGATTCCCGCCAATCTGCTGACGCCGGACGGCAAGGCGATTGCGGCGGTTTATGACGCGATGGAAAAACAGGCCGTGTCTTACACCGACACGCCGACAGCGAACAACGCGCTCTATCAGCAACCGAATCCATTCGATTTCCGCCAACAAATTCTGCGGCTGGATTATCGCGTCAACGAACGGCACACGCTGTATGGCCGCTACATTTACGATTTCAACAGCGTGATTGACCCGTTTGGCACGTTCATCAATTCGCCGCTGCCGACGATTCCCGGCAATCGCCGCCGTCCCGGCTACAGCTATCAGATCGGGCATACGTGGATGCTGACGACACGGCTCATCAACGAAGCGAAGATCAACGCCTCGTGGAGCCGCCAGCGCACGCCGCCTGTCGGGGATGCGTGGAAGCGGGAAACTTACGGCTTTGCTTTTCAGCAACTGTTTCCGCTAGGACGTTATGAAAACGGCATTCCTGACACGACGGTCACGGGCTTCGCGGGTTTTCGTGGCCCGGCGGGAACGCTGATCTCGCCTGCGGTGGACATCGCCTTTTCCGACAATCTTTCGTGGGTGGCGGGCGCGCATACGTTGAAAACGGGCATCTTGATCGTGCGCGACCGCAAAGACCCGAACGGGCGTCCGGCTTACACAGGCAACGTCAATTTCAATCCCAATGGCAATGCGCTGACGACCGGTAATGCGCTGGCAGATGCGCTGCTCGGCAACTTCCGCACATACACCGAAGCGAACAACGATCCGCTGACGTTCTTTCGCTTCTCGCAATATGAAGCCTTTGTCAGCGACAACTGGAAGGCGAATCGCAAGCTGAGTCTGGAAATCGGGCTGCGGTATCAATACGGCCCGCCGACCTATTCGCAAGCCAACAACATCACGAATTTCGATCCGAGTCTTTACAACCCCGCGCAAGCCGTGACGGTGTTGAATAATGGATTGATTGACACGGCGAGAGGCGGCAATCGCTACAACGGATTGATTCGCGCTGGCTTCGGTGTGCCGCAATCTGAATTGGGGCGCTTCCCCAACGGCAACAGCCCTGAAGTGCTGAGCGTACCGAGCGGTGCGCCGCGCGGGTTTTATGAGCCGCAGCATTTGGTTGCGCCGCGTTTCAGCTTTGCTTACGCGCCGTTCAGCGATAACAAGACGGCAGTGCGCGGCGGCTTTGGCTTGTTTTACGACCGTCCGGCGATGACGTTGATTGCGCCGCTCGCGAACAATCCGCCGCTGTTGCTGAGTTCCTCGTTTGAAAACGGCAACCTGGCGAACATCACGGGCGGGCGCGCTTCGGCGCTGGCTCCGTTCGGCAACCTCAACGCGATTGATCCGAATCTGGTCACGCCTTACACGATGAATTTCTCGCTGGGCGTACAACGTGAATTGCCCGGCGGCGTCTTCGGCGAAATCACGTATGTCGGCAATCTCGGTCGCCATCTGATGCGGCAACCCGACATCAATCAAGCGCCGTTTGAAGTGTTGCGCGCCAATGCCGCCTTGCCCGCCGCACAGCGCGCTTCGGTCAACACGCTGCGTCCGTACAAAGGTTTTTCCGGCATCCTGATGCGACTGAGCGATACGACCTCGAATTACAATGCGCTGCAGGTGTACGCGACCAAGCGCAAAGGCGACCTGACGATGACCGTGAGCTATACGTGGTCAAAGGCTTTGTCGGACAGCAGCGGCGATGCGGACAATCTGGAAGACCCGTTCAATCGCAGCTTCAATTACGGCCCGACCAATTTTGATCGGCGGCATATTTTCGTCACGACGTACACGTGGCGCTTGCCGCTGTTTCGGCGGATGCAGGGACTCGGCGGCAATCTGCTGAAAGGCTGGGAAGTCAGCGGCATCACGCGCTTCCAAAGCGGGCAATACCTGACGCCGAACGGAGCGACTTCGATTGGCGGACGACGCGCCGATTATGTCGGCGGCGAGATCACCGGGCCGCAAACCATTGTGGAATGGTTCAATCGAGCAGCGTTTCGCAATGCGCCGGATGAACGGCGCGGCACAGCAGGCATCGGCATCATCGAAGGCCCCGGTCGTCAGGTCTGGGATATTTCGCTGCGCAAGCGGTTTGCCGTGACCGAAAAAATCGGGCTGCAATTTCAGGGCGATTTCTTCAATGCCTGGAACCTGGTCAATCTCAACAATCCCAACGTCAATACGACGGATGTCGCTTACGGCACGATCAATGGCGCAGCGCCGGGACGGAATCTGCAATTCGGGCTGAAACTGACTTTCTGAAAAAACAACACCGTGCTTCAATCAAGTTTATGACCATTACACGTCGAACCTTTCTCTCGCAATCCGCCGGTGCCTTTGCTTTGGGCGCTCTGCCAACTTACGCCAACAAGCCGCCGCGCATTCTGCTGCGTTCGTCGTGGCAGGTTGTCAACATCGGCGACATCGCGCATACGCCGGGCGTGCTGGCGCTCATTGAAAAATACCTGCCCGAAGCCGAAGTTCGTTTATGGGCGTCGCAGGATTTATCCGCCGAAGTCGCCGCGATGGAGCATCGGCGCTTTCCCAAACTGACAATCGTCAAAGGCAGCATTGGCCCAGATAGCAAAGACGGCAAAGCGTCGAATCCTGAGTTGCAGGCGGCGGTGGACTGGTGCGACTTCCTGCTGCATGGTTCCGGCCCGTCGCTCGTCGCAGCCAAAGACGTCGCCGCGTTCATCAAACACACCGGCAAGCCGTTTGGCGTTTACGGCATCACACAAGGCTCGTTTCTATCCGGCACGAACGACAAGGACGTGCTCAATCAGGCGAAGTTCGTCTACTTCCGCGATTCAGTTTCGTTGCAAGTGGCGCGTGAACAAGGCGTCAAAGCGCCGGTGATGGGCTTTGCTCCCGACGGCGCGTTCGCCTGCGATTTGCGTGACGACGCCAGGGCGACGGCCTTTTTGCAGGCCAATCAACTGGAAGCCGGAAAATTCCTCTGCTGCATTCCGCGCCTGCGCTACACACCCTATTGGAAGATTCGCAATCAGCCCCTCAATGCCGAGCGTGAGGCGCGCAATCAGGCCCTGGCCGAGCACGATCACGCGCCCTTACGCGCGGCAATCACGGCGGTCATCCGCGAAACGAAACACAAAATCCTGCTTTGCCCCGAAGACATGAGCCAGATGGAAGTCGGCAAACAATGGGTTTATGACAAGCTGCCGGACGATGTGAAACCGCGCGTCGTCTGGCGCGAAAAGTTCTGGCTGACGGATGAAGCCCTGAGCGTGTATGTGCGCTCCGCCGGGTTATTCGGCCTCGAAATGCACTCGCCGATTATGGCCGTCGGCAATGGCATTCCCGCGATTGTGGGGCGCTTCGCCGAACAAACCAGCAAAGGGTTTATGTGGCGCGACATCGGCCTCGGCGACTGGCTGTTTGATTTCGATCAGGAGGCGGAGCTTGCCAAATATGTGCCTGCGGTGCTGGCGATGGCGAAGAATCCCACCGCCGCCAAAGCCAAAATTGTCAAAGCCAGAAAGTTTGTTGAGCAACGACAACGCGAAACGATGAATGTGCTGAGAAAGTCTCTTGCGCTCTGAACGCAGCCTTATCACCACAAAAAGTTTTTTTATCTTCCGCTCTTGCAAATTTCAGCCGCTTGTGTAAATGTTTCCACAATGGCAACGGCAACGATCAAAGATGTGGCGAAAATGGCGGGCGTCAGCACGGCGACGGTTTCGCGTGTACTGAACAACGCAGGCTACTTCGATGCTGATACGGCGCGGCGCGTGCAGGAAGCGGTCGAGGCGCTCGGCTATCGTCGCAATGTGCATTGGGAACGGCTGGTGCGCAACGAATCGCGTACGGTCTGTTTTCTGCTCGGCAATCGAGAATCACTCAATTCGATGCAGGTCAAAATGCTGCTGGCCTGCGAACGGGTGATGGCGGAGGCGGGGTACGATCTGGTTTTTTCGCTGTACCGCTACGACACGGAAACGCAGGCGGGCAAGTTGCCCCTGCCACGCCTGATTGCACAACAGGGTTCAGTGGATGGCGTGATTCTCGCGGGCGTGCATCACGAAAATTTTCTGAATGCGCTCGACAAACTGAAACTGCCTTACGTGATGCTCGGCAACACCTACATTGGTCGCAAAGAGAAGCTGCAAAAAGACGCCATCATTTATGACGACGTGGCGGGCGGCTACGAGGCGATTGAGTATCTGATTCGCCTGCATCATCGGCACATTGCGTTTGTCGGCAATACGAAATTGCCCTGGTTTCAGCGCCGCTTTGAAGGCTATCGCAAAGCCATGAAAAAGGCTGGACTCAACGAAATCACGGTGACGGACGATTGGAATGTCCACTACATCGAGTACGGCAAATTGGCGGCGGCGGAGTTGCTGCGGCGCGCTGTCGCACCCACGGCAATCTTTAGCGGCAACGACGAAATTGCCGGGGGCGTGTGGAAAGCCTTGCTCAGTCGCGGCGTTGCTATGCCGCGCCAAGTCAGTCTGATTGGCTTCGGCGACCGCGAAGAGTTTTCAATTTTGGAACCGGCCTTGACGACGGTTTCCGTCTTTCAGGAAAAGCTGGGCGAAGAACTGGCGCGCATGCTTGTGCAGAAGCTCAAACAGCCGGGCACGCGGCTGGACGCCAAAGTCTTTCCGTGCCAATTGCTCGAACGCAATTCGTGCAGCGTGCCGCTGCCGAATTTGAAGCTGGTCAAAAAGTAATTCCTTTTTTTGCGCATCCCTGTAAATGTTTACAGGTTTTCCATCTCAACAGGAGGCACCCGGTATGCGACTCATTTCCACCTGGCTCATTCTTTGTACGTTGTCCGTGACGGCGCTGGCGCAGGAGTTTCGCGCCACCCTCCTCGGACGCATCAGCGATACATCCGGCGCGGCGGTCGTCGGCGCGCAGGTCATCGTCACCAATCTGGCAACCAGCGCCGTCAATCGCACGGTCACGTCGGACACGGGCGATTATGTGATTCCCGCGCTGCAACCCGGACGTTACAAGTTGGAGGTCGAGGCCAACGGCTTCAAAAAAGCGATCCGCGAAAATCTGACGCTGGAAGTGCTGGCGCGTCCGACCATTGATGTGGCGTTGGAACCGGGCGCGCTGACCGAAGCCATCACCGTCACGGCGGACACGTCGCGCCTGGAAACGGCGGACGCTTCGCGCGGCGAAGTCATCACCGGTCGCACGCTGGTGGATTTGCCGCTGAACGGACGCAATGCCTTTGCGCTGGCAGCACTCGTGCCGGGCGTGAATTTCACGGTGCGCGGACAGGCTTCGACCTTTTTGCGCACCACCGCGAACGTAGGCATTTCGGGCGCATCTTTATCCGGCGCGCAGCCGCGCTTCAATGAAGCCTTGCTGGACGGCGTGCCGAACACGGGCAGCGATGGCTTGATTCAATTCGTGCCTTCCGTGGATGCGACGGCGGAATTCAAAGTACAAACCAACGCCTTTGACGCCGAGTTCGGACGTTTCGCCGGCGGTGTCATCAACGCTTCCATTCGGTCAGGAACGAATGATTTGCACGGAACTTTGTTTGAGTTTCTGCGCAATTCCAAACTCAACGCGCGCGATCCGTTTGCGGCCAATATTCCGCAATTCGGCTACAACCTGTTTGGCGGTTCGGTGGGTGGCCCGATTTATTTGCCGCGTTTTGGCGAGGGCGGCAGCGCGGTGTATCGCGGACAGAATCGCTCGTTCTTCTTTTTCAACTATGAAGGTTCGCGCGAAGGCGTGCCGCGCGCGTTTGTCTCAACGGTGCCGACGGCGCTGGAACGGCAGGGCGATTTCTCCCAGACCTTTGTACGATTGGCGAACGGCACGGCGGCCCCCGTCGTGATTTACGATCCGGCGACGACGCGGGCTGCGGGCAATGCGTTTGTGCGCGATCCGTTCCCCGGCAATCGGATTCCGGCAAGTCGGATTAACCCGGTGGCGGCCAAGCTCATCAATTTGTATCCGCTGCCCAACGCAGCGGGCGATTCGATTACTCGCGCCAACAACTATCTGCTGTCCTTCAAAGACCCGGTGCTGGATAACGGCCTTGTCGTACGGCTCGATCATCGCTTCAGCGAGCGACATCAGATTTTCGGGCGCTTTTCCAAACGGCATTTCCGCGTCGTGCGGCAGGGCAATTTCAAGAACGAGGTTACTGAAGATTACGACGACCGCGTCGCGCCGGGCTTTGCCTTTGACGACACGCTGACGCTCAGTCCGACGTTGATTCTGAATTTCCGATATGGCTTCTCGCGTTTTTTCCAGACGGGCGCGGCGGCCAATTTCGGCACTGATCCGGCGAGCTTTGGCTTCCCGGCGGCGTTGAGCGCGCAACTGCCCATCAGATCCATTCCGCAAATTGCCATCACGGGTTACACCACCCTCAGCGGTGCCAACAAATTCGTCAGCAGCGCCGAAGATTCGCATTCGTTCCGCGTCGGCGCAACGAAGATTGCCGGGGCGCAGACGTTTCGTTTCGGCGGCGAATATCGGTTGCTGCGCTCGAATCCCGGCTCGTTCGGTTCAGCGGCGGCGGGCGCGTACAGTTTCAATTCCACGTTCACGCGCGGGCCGAATCCGCAGGTCGCATCCGTGACGGCAGGCACGGCGCTCGCCTCGTTCCTGCTCGGTCTGGGCGCGAGCGGTTCGGTGGACAACAACGCGGCAACAGCAGAACAAGGCAAGTATTTCGGATTTTATGTGCAGGATGATGTTCGTCTCAGTCGCAAGCTGACGATGAATCTCGGCGTGCGCTATGAATGGGAAGGCGATTACACCGAACGTTACAACCGCCTGAATCGCGGCTATGATTTCACGACTGCGAGTTCGTTGGAGCAACAAGCCAAAGCGAATTACGCGGCGAACCCGATTGCCGAATTGCCCGCGTCGAGCTTCAACGTCAAAGGCGGGTTGTTGTTCACTGGCGTGAACGGGCAGCCGCGCGGCCTGACGAATCTGGATCGCAACAACGTTTCGCCGCGCATCGGCGTAGCGTTCAGCCTGACGCCGAAGACGATCATTCGCGGCGGCTACGGGTTGTTTTATGGCGCGACGACGTTGCTGAGCGAAGCGCGGCTGGGTTTCAGCGTTTCGACGCCGTGGGTGGTTTCCAATGACGGCAGCCTGACGCCCGCCAACACGCTGAGCAATCCGTTTCCGAATGGCTTGCTGAATCCGACGGGCGCGAGTCTTGGTTTGAATACGCTGGTGGGACAAGGCATTAGTTTCACCGATCCTGATCGCAAAGCGCCCTTCACGCATCAATACTCGCTGACGATTCAGCGCGAATTGCCGGGCGGCGTGTTATTGGATGTCGCGTATGCGGGAACCCTGGGGCGCGATCTGTCGGTCAATCAGCAGATCAATGCGATTCCGTTGCAATTCGTGCGCGCCGCACAGCAAACGTTTGCCACAACGGGACGCAATCCGCTCAACGATTCGGTGCAGAATCCATTTTTCGGATTGATTGCAGCCGGCCCCTTGTCGGCGCGCACCGTCACGCGCGGTCAGTTGTTGCGGCCGTATCCGCATTTCACCGGCATCACGGCGCTCAATCGCAGCATTGGCCGCAGCCATTACGACGCCTTTCAACTCAAAGCCTCGCGCCGCTTCGCACAAGGCTTCAGCATTCTGGTTTCCTACAATCTGGCGAAACAACTCGATCAGATTCGGTTCCTCAACGATGTGGACACGCAACTGACGAAAGAGTTGAGCGAGTTCGATATTCCGCAACGCCTGGTCGTCAGCAGCAGTTACGAATTGCCCTTCGGCAAAGGTCGCCGCTTCCTGGGCGATGCGAATGGCGTCGTGAACAAGTTCGTCGAAGGCTGGCAATTCAACGTGATCTATCAAGCCAACAGCGGCGTGCCAATTGACATCAGCGGCGCAGAAAGCACGGGGCAAAGCGCCGAAATTCCGAACGATGAACGCAGCGTGAATCGTTGGTTCAATACCTCGGTCTTTCGGCAGAGACAAACGCTGGAACTGGTCGGGCTGGCACGCTTGCCAGATGTGCGCAGCGCGGGTCGTAACAACTTCGATCTGTCGCTGTTCAAGACGACGAGCCTGACGGAAAAACTGCGGCTGCAATTTCGCGCGGAATCCTTTAATGCGTTCAATCGGCCTGAATTCTCTTCACCGAGCGGCGCATTTGGCACGGCGAACTTTGGCCGCATCACAAGCACTAACACCTTTGCGCGGCAATATCAGTTTGGGCTGAAGTTGCTGTGGTAAAGATTGACAAATCAGTGGTACAAGTTTGAGCTATGAAAACTATGGTCAATGCGTTTCGCTGGAAAGCTCTGGTCTTTATTCTCACGCTGGCGGGCGGTGTCTGGGCGCTCGCGGATGAACTGCCGTTTGATAAAGAGCGGCTGAGTCACTGGGTTTATCAACCTGTCCAAAAACCTGCCGTGCCGACAGTCAAACAACGCTCGTGGGTCAAAACACCAGTGGATGCTTTTGTCCTCAAAAAGCTCGAAGACAACAATCTCACGCCTGCCGCGCCTACCGACAAAATCACCTTGTTGCGCCGCGCGACGTTTGATTTGACGGGCCTGCCGCCGACGCCGGAAGAAGTTGCGGCTTTCGTCAACGACCGCTCGCCCAAAGCCTTTGCGCGTGTCGTAGACCGTTTGCTTGCCAGCCCGCGTTACGGCGAGAAATGGGCGCGGCATTGGCTCGATCTGGCGCGTTACGCTGAGACGGACGGATTCAATGGCGATCACACGCGCCCGCACATTTGGCGTTACCGCGATTATGTGATTCGCGCGTTCAATAGCGACAAGCCGTATGACCGCTTCGTCAAAGAACAAATCGCGGGTGACGAATTGTGGCCCGATGACCCGGATGCGCTGGTGGCGACGGGCTTCAACCGGCATTTCCCCGACGAATGGAATGCGCGCAATCTCAGGCAACGGCGACAGGAAATTCTGAACGACATCACCAATACGGTCGGTTCGGTGTTCCTCGGCACGACGTATGGTTGCGCGCGGTGCCACGATCACAAATTCGATGCGGTGCTGCAAAAGGACTATTACAAGCTGCAATCGTACTTTGCCGCGACTCGCACGAAAGATGATTTCGTGCTGGCCTCGAAAAAAGAGCAGGCTGAATACGCTGCGAAGCTCGCGGTGTGGGAAGAGAAAACCAAAGCCATTCGTGCGCAAATCGCCGCGCTTGAAGCGCCCGCGTGGAAGTTCTTTGATGAAGACGCGCTGGAAAAATACCCCGAAGAAATTGACGAAGTCCTGACGATGCCGCCTGCCAAACGCAGTCCGTTGCAATGGTCGTTTTATCACATGGCGCGTTGGCAATATCAGTTTGCTCCCGGCGAAAACGGCAAGAACATCGAAGCCAGACTGAAAGGCGCGGAGAAAGAAAAGTGGCTCGCGTTGCGCAAAGAGTTAGCAGCCTTTGATGCGATCAAACCCAAGCCGCTGCCGCTCGGTTCGGGCATCACCGACATTGGGCGCGAAGCTCCCGCGCATCATCTGCTCAAGGGCGGCACCTATGACGCTTACGGCGCAGAAGTGCAACCGGGCGTGCTGTCGGTCATTGATCCGCGTCCGGCGACGATTACGCCGTGCGACAAAGCAGAAACGACGGGACGGCGTACGGCGCTGGCGAAGTGGCTGACCGATGCGAAAAATCCATTGGTCGCGCGTGTGATGGTCAATCGTTTGTGGCAGCAGCATTTCGGACGCGGCATCATCGGTACGCCGAATGATTTCGGAATGATGCGCGAAAAAGAATCGCATCGTGAATTGCTGGACTGGCTGGCCGCGACCTTTGTCGAGCAGGGTTGGAGCCTCAAAAAAATGCACCGGCTGATGATGCTCTCAAACACTTATCAGCAAGCGGCAACCTTCAATGAACAAGCCGCGCAACGCGATGCCGACAATCAATTGCTCTGGCGCTTTCGTCGTCATCGCCTGACGGGCGAAGAAGTGCGTGACGCGATTTTGCAGGTCAGCGGCACGCTCAATCTGCAAATGTACGGGCCTTCGGTGTTTCCCGAAATCCCGAAAGAATTGAGCGGCGGCTGGAAGCGCAATGAAAGCGAAGACCAGCAAAACCGCCGCAGCATTTATGTGTTTGTGCGGCGCAAATTACGGTTCCCGCTGTTTCAGGCGTTCGATATGCCCGACACGCACGAAAGCTGCGGGCGACGCAGCGTGACGACGACCGCGCCGCAAGCTCTGAATTTGTTGAATGACCCGGCGATTCTGCGCGCCGCACAAGCGTTTGCAACGCGCGTGGCGCAACAGGCGGGCAATGATCTCGATCAGCAAATTACGCTGGCTTATCAGTGGGCTTATCACCATTCGCCGACCACCAATCAATTGCAGGCGGCGCGCACCTTCATTCAGCAACAAACTGCCTTGGCGCGCGAAGGGCAGCAGGCCGCTGCACTGGTTGATTTCTGCCACGCGCTTTTCAACTCGAATGAATTTGTTTACGTGAACTGACTAGAAATTTGTAGGGCAGGTTTTTAACCTGCCCACAGGCTCGAACCCAAGCTGGGGCAGGTTTTTAACCTGCCCTACAAACATCAGTAAAAATGATGAAGAACGAAACAGAATTGCATCCCTCACCGCACACGCTGCACAGCCGCCGCAACTTTCTGCAACAAAGCAGCGCCGGGCTTTCCGCGCTCGCGCTGGCTGCGTTGCTGGGCGAAGACGGCTTTGCTGCCGATGGCGCAAAAGCTGTGCTTGATCCGCTCGCGCCGAAAAAGCCGCATCATCGCGTGCGCGCCAAATCCGTCATCTGGTTGTTTATGGAAGGCGGGCCGTCGCATCTTGACACCTTCGACCCGAAACCCGAACTGCTCAAGCTCGCAGGCAAGCCGATGCCGGAATCCTTCGGGCGTCCGATCACGGCGATGGGGACAGGGGGAAATACGATTATGCCCAGCCCGCGCGTCTTCAAGCAGTATGGGCAAAGCGGCATTCCCGTGAGCGATTGGTTGCCGCATACGGCAAAGCACGTAGACGATCTCGCCATCCTGCGTTCGTGCTGGGCGGATGGATTGAATCACGTCGGCTCGGTGTGTCAGATGAATACGGGTTCGATTTTGGCCGGACGACCTTCGCTCGGCGCGTGGGCGACGTATGGGCTAGGCACAGCGAATCAAAACTTACCGACGTATGTTGTGCTGGCGGATGGCGAAGGCATCTTCGGCGGGCCGAATAATTGGAGCGCGGGTTTTCTGCCAGCGGTTTATCAAGGCACGCAGTTTCGCACGGGCGCGAATCCGGTACTCTACGTCAAAACGCCCGCCAACATTGGCGATGCGCAACAGCGCAACAAAATCGAATTCATCACACAGCTCAATCGGGACTTCTCCGCTGACAAAGCCGATGACACGGAATTGCTGGCGCGGTTGAATTCGTATGAACTCGCTTATCGCATGCAAGCCGCCGCGCCTGAAGCCGTTGACCTCAGCAAAGAATCCGAGGCGACCAAAAAACTTTATGGCATCGGCAATCCCATGACCGACAAATACGGCACAATGTGCTTGCTCGCACGGCGCTTGGTCGAACGCGACGTGCGCTTCATCCAGTTGTATTCGGGCGCGGGCAGCAAGTGGGATTCGCACACGAATATGGAAGGCAATCATTCCAAGATGTGCGCGTCGAGCGACCTGCCCATCGCGGGTTTGCTGACCGATTTGAAAGCGCGTGGCTTGCTCGATTCCACGCTCGTCATCTGGGGCGGCGAATTCGGGCGCACGCCGTTCAATGAAAAGGGCGATGGCCGCGATCATAATCCGTGGGGCTTCACGATGTGGATGGCCGGCGCAGGCATCAAGGGCGGGCAAATCATCGGCGCGACTGATGAAATCGGGCTGAAAGCAATTGAGAAACGCGCCCACGTCCACGACATTCACGCCACGATTTTGCACCTGATGGGACTGAACCAATTCAAGACCGCCTACAAACACAATGGCCGCATGGAAGTGCCGACGTTGGTTGAAGGCCGCGTGATTCGTGAACTGATTTCCTGAACAGGTGTTGTAAAAAAGCAGGCAAAGGAATGCAGGCAAAGGAATGAAAACCATAGCTTCAGGCTGCGATTCCTTTGCCTATATTCTTTTGCCGATTAGTAAGTATGAAAGCAATTACAATCAAAGACCTCACGCTGTATCCCGTCACGACGCCGCGCCTGTACGGCGAACCGAGCCAGCACATCATCGTGCGTTTGGTTGCCGAAGACGGCACGACGGGCTGGGGCGAAATTTCCGATGTGTCGCATCTGCCCGCGCTGATGCCGGACGTGCGCGATCTGGAAAATTGTTTGCGCGCGTTGCTCATTGGACGCGACGCCATGAATCTCAACACAATCGAAGACGCGCTGCTGGCGAACTTTCCCGGCACGCGCTTTCACGGCAAAGCGGTGCTGGTGCGCGCTGGTGTGAGCATTGCCGCGCACGATCTGAAAGCGCGGCTGCTGGGCATTCCGGTTTACGATTTGCTCGGTGGCAAACGGCGCGACCGCATTCCGATTTGCTATCCGATCTTTCGCATGAAAAGCCGCGCTGACGTAGCCGACCGCGTGCGACTGGTGCGGGAGCAAATGCAGCAGGGGTTTTCGGCGTTTCGGTTTTACTTCGGACATTGCACGGAAGCCGATGAACAACTGCTTGAAACGATCTGCGGTGAGTTCGGCAATCGGCTGCAACTGACTTCGCTCGATGGCAGCGGATTGTTCACACTGCCCACGTTTTTGCGCGCCTACAAACGACTCGCGCGCTTTCCGCTTGAAAGCATCGAAAGCCCCGTCGAACGCGAAGACATCGAAGCCATCGCCGAAGCGCGCCGCGCGATTGATCATCCGGTCAGCGAACACATTCGTAGTCTGGAATACGCGCTGCGCTGCATAAAGCTGCGCGCGGTGGACATCTTCAATATCTCGATCACCGTCGCGGGCGGCATCAGCGGAATGATGAAACTCTTCGCGCTGGCCGAAGCCGCGAACATCGAATGCCTGATCGGTACGACGCAGGAACTGAGCATCGCCACAGCGGCGCAAGCGCACGTCGGCGCGGCAGCAGTGCGGTTGGATTACGCTTCTGACCCGGTGGGGCCGTGTTTGTATACGTCGGATGTCACACGGGAACCCGTGCGCTTTGAAAACGGCGCGTTGCTTGTGCCTGAAGGCATTGGATTGGGCGTCGAAGCGGACGCAAAAAAGATTGAAGCCATCACAGATTCACTCAGTTCTGTCAAAGACGTATTGACTAATTTCACGCGCGGGTGAGAATTGAGAGAAATCTGGAGGAACCACCAATGAAAAAGACGGAAAGCCAACCACCTTATTTTGCGCTGCGCACACCCATGTCGCGGCGAGCGATACTTAGAGGTGCCGGCGTCACGCTGGCGCTGCCCTTGCTGGACGCGATGCAACCGATGCTGGCGCAAACCAAGCCCGGCGCAAAGCCGCGCCGGATGTTGGCGATCTGCAACAATCTGGGTTTGCTGGCAGATCAGTTCTTTCCTCAGGGTGTTGGCCGTGAATACAAGACATCGCCGTATCTGGAAGTGCTGCAACCGCACCGCAATCACTTCACGGTATTCAGTGGCGTCTCGCACCCGAACGTGGATGGCGGGCATCCGGCGGATGTCTGCTTTCTGACTGCCGCGCCGCATCCCGGCAGCAGTTCGTTTCGCAATACGATCTCGCTCGATCAGATCATCGCGGAACAGATCGGCATTCATACGCGGTTTCCTTCGTTGACCCTTGCGGTGAACACGCGCGCCCGCAGCCTTTCATGGACAGGCACGGGCGTGGCCATTCCACCGGAAGATAAGGCCGCCGAGGTCTTCAAGCAGCTTTTCCTCCAGGGCGATGCCGCGGAAGTCAAAGCGCAGATTCGCAGGCTGGAAACAGGCCGCAGCATTCTGGACACCCTGGCCGGACAGGCGACCGAATTGCGACGCAATGTTTCCGCGCAGGACAAGGCGCGCCTCGACCAATACTTCACCAGCGTGCGCAACCTGGAACAGCGTCTGGCCGTTTCGCGCGGCTGGGAAGACAAACCGAAGCCGGTTGTGAAAGCGTCCGTTCCGGTTGATCCCGCGTCGCCCGCAGCCTACATGACCAGAATCAAAGTCATGTACGATCTGGCGAAGCTCGCATTCGAGACGGACTCAACGCGCGCGATCACGCTGATGCTCGATGGCGTCAGCGCTCCCGTGCTCGAAATCGAAGGCGCGAGAATCACCGATGGCTATCACAATCTTTCCCACCACGGAAAATCAGAAAGCAAGCGCGGAGAACTGAAGATCATTGACGGCTGGCACATGAAACTGCTGGCCGATTTACTGACGAATTTGCAGAACACGAAAGAAGACGACGCCACGCTGCTGGATCATACGATGGTGCTGTATGGTTCCAACTTTGGCGATGCCAACGCGCATACCTGTTTCAATCTGCCGACGATTTTGGCCGGAGGCGGTTTCAAACACGGTCAGCATCTGGCGTTCAATACAGCGCAAAATTATCCGTTGCCCAATCTGTTCGTCTCCATGTTGCAACGCATGGGATTGGAAACCGACCGGTTCGCTTCCTCGACCGGCACGATGCGCGGGTTGGAGGTGGCTTAAAGATGAATGTCCGTGCCCTGATCCTGCTGGCTGCACTCCCGCTGGCGCTGACCGCCCTTCGTCCCGCACCGCAACAAGCCGTCACGCAAGAGCCATTCGCGCCCTTCATGCAGAAATATTGCAGCGCCTGTCACGAAGAGCCGGAAAAGCTGGATCGGCTCAAAGCGCACGACCGCGTGCTGGCTGGCGAGATGCCACCCAAAGCGGCCAAATTGCGTCCGACTGAACCGGAAAAGAGCGCGTTTCTGCATGCACTGGCGAACTGGTTGACAGCAGAAGACAAGGCCAGATATGCGCGTGAAGGACGCGCGACGCAGCGGCGGCTCAATGGCTACGAATACGAAAACGCGCTGCGTGATTTGCTCGCGGCTCCGTGGCTGCAAATCCGCGATCAGTTCCCGGAAGATGGCGAAGCCTATCGCTTCAACAAAGTCGGCGATGCGCTGGATGTCTCGCACGTACACCTGGCGCGTTACCTGACCGCAGCGGAATACGCAATTCAGGAAGTGATACGCGCCCACGCCGACCGCACACCCACCACGACCAAACGCTATTACGCGCGCGATCAACAAACGTTGACGCGCATTTTCACGCAAACGATTTTCAATAGTTCGCCCGACCGCCAGACCTATCCGGTGATTGGCACGACGCCGCAACCCGATGTGCGCAATCGCCTCGCCCCGCTCACCGTCGGCGACAGCGATCCGAAAACACGCGAACTGGAAGCCGTCGGCTGGGTGTCGAGCAACTATGTCACGGGCTTTACCTATCGCTGGGATCAGTTCAAAGCGCCGGTTGCCGGTCGCTATCGCATTCGGTTCAGCGCCTACACGCTCTGGGCCGCGCCGGGCGGCATTCATCGGCGCTTCAAGGACACCAGCGACAAGGTCGGCACGCCGGGCAGCCCGCGCATGCAGACGCCCGATTACGACAAGATTTCGCCGGGACGCACGGAAGAGCCGATTACGGTTTACACGCGCAACGGCACAAAGAACCGGCGCGTGGGCGGCTTCGACATTACGCCGGAGCCGAACGTCTATGACATCGGCGAAGTCTGGCTGGTCGCGGGCGAAACGCTCGTTCCCGATGCGAGCCGCTTTTATCGCTCGCGTCCCAACAACTTTGTGAATCCGTTGATGACCAAAGACGGCTGTCCGAGCGTCGCGTTTCGTTGGATGGAAGTCGAAGGGCCGCTTTATGACAACGCTTCTGACGCGGGTTATGAACTGCTGTTCGGCGGCAAGCTCGATGTGGAAAGCCGGCTGCGCCGTTTGATGGCAAAAGCCTATCGCGGCCCTGTTGTCGAAGCCGATGTGCAGCGTTTTGTGAAGCTCTACGACGAACGCAAACGCGCGGGACTGGGCGAGCAGGATGCGCTGATTGCGGCTTACACCGCCGTGCTGGCTTCGCCCCGATTCGTCTTTCTGAATGAAAAGGCAGGCAAGCTGGATGACAACGCGCTGGCTACGCGGTTGGCGCTTTTTCTCTGGAATTCGACGCCCGATGAAACCTTGCGGGCGCGAGCGGCGCGCGGCGAACTGAGTCGCCCGGCTGTGTTGCGTGCCGAAACGGAACGATTGCTCAACGACCCGCGCGCGCATCGTTTCACCGAAGCCTTTCTCGATTACTGGCTCGACCTGCGCAAGATTGAAGACTCGA
>CAZWAK010000064.1:0-37902 GCA_964631865.1 uncultured Heliobacteriaceae bacterium
GACATTTTGCTTGCCGAACAAGCCGTGACTGCCGATGGCGAGGCCGCTGTCGCCCGCGAAGACGATGATCGTGTTGTCGTATTGCCCGGTTTGTTTCAGCGCCGCGAGGATGCGCCCGATTTGCGCATCAAGGTACGTGATGCAGGCGTAATAATCCGCCAGATGTTGGCGCACGATGGCGGGCGTGCGCGGCCAGGGCGCAAGCTTTTCATCGCGCACCGTCAACTCGCCGTTATTGAACGGATGCTGCGGCAGGAAGTTGGGGGGCAGCGGCATCTTCGCGGCATCGTACTGTTTGTGATATTCCGGCGGCGCGGTGCGCGGATCGTGCGGCAGCGTGAAGGCAACATACAACGCGAATGATTTGTCGCTCGCTTGCTTTTGCAAAAACTCAATCGCGGCATCGGCAAACAACTGCGTCGCGTGCGTTTGAGAATTACGTTTGTTGTTGAGTTCGTGAGCGCGGTTCAAATCCTGCACCGGCATTGAGTACGGATCATTCATGCCGCCGAAGAACACGGCTTTGCCTTCCGTAAACGTGTTGATGAACGACGGCTGTCCATTGTGCCATTTGCCGATGCCGAACGTGTTGTAGCCGTGTTGCGCGAAGACCTGCGGCCAAGTGGTTTCGCCCGCGAGGTTTTCCTTGATGCGAAAGAGCGTCTTCCCGCTCATCAGCATCGCGCGCGACGGCACGCACACCGCGCCCTGCTGCGCGCCCATGCAATAGGCTCGCGTGAACGTCGTGCCTTCGTTGACCAAACGATCCAGCGTCGGCGTCGTGATGTGTTGATTGCCGAGCGCAGCAATCGTGTCGGCGCGCTGATCGTCGCTGAAGAGAAAAAGAATGTTCGGGCGACGCGCGGTTTGTCCGAGCGCAGACATCGCCGTCACAACGATAAGCAGCAGGCAGAGGATGATTGGTTTCATAACGATTACTTGCCAACAGGTTTTGTGCCCGGCGGCACGTTGTTCGGGCCGGGGCCGTTGAATTGTTTCCAATACTGTTCGTGATACGGATTGACGGCCGATTGCGCGGCGTTTTCGTTATTGAGCATCGGCATCACCTCCGCCCACCATTTGTCGTATTCCGCATCCATCCTTTTCACGACATCGGGATGCTGCGCGGCCACGTCGGTCTGTTCGCCGGGATCAGTTTGCAGATCAAACAACTCCCAGCGTTTCACATTTTCTTTGTGGTCGCTCACGAGATGCCAGCGTTTGGTGCGCACGCTGACTTGCACGTATTTGTAGTCGTTCGGATTCGCGCCTTTCGGCCAGCGTCCGATGTGGCGCACAAAGACGCGCTCCGGCCAGGTCGCGTTTGCATTCTTGAGCAACGGCACGAGGCTACGGCCTTCGACTTGGGCTTTGACGTTTGACGAAAGCTTCGCGCCTGCGAGTTCGGCGAGCGTCGGGAAAACATCCACGTGCGCGGTCAAGGCTTCGACGGCCATTGGCTGCAAGCGTCCCGGCCAGCGCCAGAAGCTGATCGCGCGCGTGCCGCCAATCCACGGCGTATTCTTGCTGCCGCGCATCCCAGCATTCCACACGCGCACGCCTTCTGTGCCGCCGTTGTCGTTCATAAAAATCAAGAGCGTGTCGCGTTCGAGATTTTGTTCTTTCAGCAGCGCGAGCAGCTTGCCAACGTTCTCGTCAATGTTGTGAACCATTCCAAAAAACTTCGCGGTGTTCCTGCCGTTGCGGTCGTTGGGCAATTTGTCGGCATAGAGCTTTTCGTATGCTTCGGGCACATTGAGCGGTGCGTGTGGAGCGTTCGGCGTGATGTAGGCGAAAAATGGTTTGCGACCTTTGACCGTTTTCATCCACTGCATTGCTTGTGCGAAAAACACATCGGTGCAATAGCCGCGCGTTTTTTCAAATTGGTCGTTGTGCAGGATGACGGGATCGAAATACGAATTGCCCGGCGCATCGCCGCACGTGCCGGGATAGGTTTGCCCGATGCCGCCGCAGCCGTGAATGAACATTTCATCAAAGCCGCGCCGATTGGGGCGATACGCCGGTTCATCGCCGAGATGCCATTTGCCGAAGATGCCCGTTGTGTAGCCTGCGGACTTCAAGACTTGCGCGATGGTCGTTGTCTTGAGCGTCATTCGTTCGCGTTCGAGGATCGTGTGCGTGACGCCGTTTTTGAAGTCGTGTCGCCCGGACATCAGCGCAGAGCGTGTCGGCGCACACGTCGTGCTGACGTGAAAATCGGTGAAGCGCACCGCCTCGTCGTGCAAGCGATCCAGGTTCGGCGTTTGCAAAATCGGGTTGCCGTGCCGCGCGATGTCGCCGTACCCTTGATCGTCGGTCAGGATCAGGATGATGTTGGGCTTGCGCGTCTGCGCCTGCGCCGCCGCGAGCCAGAACACCGCGACTACTGCGATAATGAAGCGAGATCGAACCATGGGTGAGTCCTCAGAAAAGGTAGCGCGATTTGCCAAATCGCGCCACGTCATACTCTTCTCATTAGTTTTATTCGGAGCGCGGATTATCACACAAAGCGCAGAATGTGGTATAGAGCAAGCATTATTTCAATGCAGGAGGATTTATGGCAGCTACGAAAGACTATGCGGACAAGTTAGTCGTCAGCGCGACGGATGGCAAAAAACTCGGCGAAGTCAAAGACATTTATTGCAACAACGACGTCACGAAAGTCGTCGCCGCGCATCTCGGCAAATCGGGCATCATCAACCGCAAATCGCTGATGGTGGATTTGTCGCACGTCACGTTGTTCGGCGTGGACGTGTGGTTGACGGACGGCTCTGAGATCGTCATTGCCACCGATGATGTGCCCGGCGCGGACAAATATATCTTGGGCGATTCCTTGCGCGGTCGCGAGATTCAAACCGATGGCGGGACGAAGATCGCGGCGGTCAGCGACATCCTCGTGGACGCAAACAATAACGTCGTCGGCTTCGCGCTCGGCAAAATTCAAGTGCAAGGCCCCATCGCCGAAACCAAAGCCATCGCGCGCGCCGCCGTCACCAACTTCGGCAGCGACAGCAGCCCGATGATCGTCGTGCTGGAACAAGCCGAAAAGCTGCCCGTGCCTGGAGCGTAAGAAATACAAGTGGGGGAGAAGGGGAGAAAGGGAGTGGGGGAGATTTTTTCCCCCTTTCTCCCTTCCTCCTTTTCCCCCCTTCTCAAGTATGTTCACACCCGACAAAGTCCAACAACACATCGTTGCCAACATTCGTGAATTCGTCACGCGCCACGTTCTTCCTGTAGCGTCGGAGTTGGAGCACAAAGACGAATATCCGCACGACATCATCAACGGGATGAAAGACCTCGGCCTGTTCGGCTGCAACGTGCCCGAAAGCTACGGCGGCTTAGGTTTGAGCTACACGACGTTTGCGATGATTATCGAAGAACTCGCGCGCGGCTGGATGAGCATTGTTGGGCCCATCGGCACGCATTCGGTGATCTGCGACATCATCCATCGTTTTGGCACAGACGAACAAAAACAGCAGTATTTACCGGGCTTGGCGAGCGGTGAACGACGCGGCGGTTTGGCGCTGTCCGAAAGCGACGCAGGCACGGACGTGCAACGCCTGCGCACCACAGCGAAGCGCATCGAAGGTGGCTACGTCATCAACGGTTCGAAGATGTGGATCACGAACGGACGCTACGGCAACACGTTTGTTTTAGCGGCCAAAACCGACCCCGCAGCCGACCCGCCGTACAAAGGCATCTCGGCATTCATTATTGAAAAAGGCGAAGGCTTCCACGTCACACGCGACATTGACAAGCTCGGCTATCGCGGTGTCGAGACGTGCGAATTGTATTTCGACAACTTCTTCGTGCCCGCAGCGAACCTCATCGGCGGCGCGGAAAACAAAGGCTTCAAGCACGTGATGACCGGATTAGAAAGCGAACGCATCAACGTCGCCGCGCGTGGCATCGGCTTGGCCCGTGCCGCGTTTGAAGACGCGATTCAGTATGCCCAACAACGCGAGACTTTTGGCAAACCGATCAGCCAACATCAATCCATCCAAATCATGCTCGCCGAAATGGGCACGAAGATTGAAGCGGCGCGGTTGCTGACCTACTCCGCCGCCGAGAAAAAAGATCGCGGCGAACGCTGTGATCTGGAAGCCGGAATGGCCAAGCTGTTCGCGACCGAAACCGCACAGGAAGTCGCGTGGACAGCGATGCGCGTGCATGGCGGCGCAGGCTACGCGAAGGATTTGAATGTCGAACGATACTATCGGGATGCGCCGCTGCTGGTGATTGGCGGCGGCACGAACGAGTTGCAGCGATTGATTATTGCGAAAGGGTTATTGGCGAAGTATCCTGCCAAATAGCTATGAAATCGTTACGGCCAAAAAGCGCGCGCACCGCAGTGGCGACAGCAGAAAACGGTACTGCCGAACTGCCGCAAGACGTTGTTGCCTATCTGCAAAAATTCCGCGAATGGGAAGAAAGCTTTCGTCGCCCCGCGCGCCGTGCCGCCTACATCAAGCAAGTTTGCGAAGGCATTGCCGAACGTTTCCAGCCAGAAAAAATCATCCTCTTCGGCTCGCACGCCTACGGTCAGCCGACTGCCGAATCTGATGTGGATTTGCTCATTGTAATGGATTTTGTCGGCAGCCCGCTGCAACAGGCCATCAAAATCAGCCGCGCATTGGGCTTGGTGACGCCGATGGATTTGTTGGTACGAACTTCAGCGCAAGTACAAGAACGGCTCCAAATCAATGACCCATTTATGCGTGAAATTATCGAGCGCGGAAAGGTAATGTATGACGCCGCTCACGGCTGAATGGGTGAAGAAAGCGGAAGGCGATTGGGAAGCCGCGCAAAAGATGTATCGCGCTCGCAAATTCCCAGTCTAAGATGCCGCTTGTTATCACTGCCAGCAATGTGCTGAAAAATATCTCAAGGCCGAGTTGGTGGAAATCGGGATTGCCGTTCCCAAAACGCATGACTTGTTGTCTTTGCTGAAACTGATCCTACCAACAGAACCGAATTGGTTGGTCTTACATCCGCAACTCGATGCACTGACCAAGTTCGCAGTGGTGTACCGCTATCCCGGCAACGATGCGACCAAAGCCGATGCGAAACAGGCGATTGCGGATTGTCGTGAGGTGCGGCGTACGATTCGGCAAGCGTTTGGTTTGCCAACTTGATAAGAAATTTGCTCAAGCCCCAATGCCAACATGAACCCACTCGAAAAATACCTGCGCGAACTGCGTGACATTCGCTCCACCGGCTCAGCCGTCAAAGAAACTTCGTACTATCCCGCACTCGTTGGATTGCTGAACGAAGTCGGCAAAACGCTCAAGCCAAAGGTGCGTTGCGTGCTGACGCCGAAAAATCAGGGCGCGGGCATTCCTGACATTGGCTTGTTTGTCTCGCGGCAACGCTTTGACGAAGCGGAAGCCTTCATTAATCTGTTGCCTGAACGCGGTGTGTTGGAAGTGAAAGGCACGAAAGACGAAGTTGCCAAAATCGCGCAAACCGAACAGGTCAAAAAATACCTGCAACGCTACGGGCAAGTGCTGGTGACGAATTACCGCGATTTTCTGCTGGTCAGCAAAGAGGCAGGCGAGTTGGAAGCATATCGGCTGGCGGACAGCGAAGCGGCATTTTGGCAAGCGGCGGCGCATCCTGAAGACGCATTGAAAATACACGGCGAACGGTTCGTCGAATACCTCAAGCGCGTGCTGCTTTCTAATGCGCCGCTCGAAGCTCCAGCGGATGTCGCGTGGTTTCTGGCGTCGTATGCGCGTGACGCGAAAGCACGGGTGGAAGCTGCCGGACAGGTCGCGCTGGATTCGATTCGCAAGGCACTCGAAGAAGCACTCGGCATTCAATTCACGGGTGAGAAGGGCGAACATTTCTTTCGCTCGACGCTCGTGCAGACGCTGTTTTATGGCGTCTTTTCGGCGTGGGTGTTGTGGCACAAACAGGCGAAGAAACCGAACGATCAATTTGACTGGCGCTTGGCGTCGCATTATTTGCGCGTGCCGATTCTGCGCAAGCTCTTTCACGAAGTTTCTGAGCCGGGACAGCTTGAACGGCTCAACCTGCCCGAAGTGTTGGATTGGACGGCAGCCGCGCTGAATCGCGTCAATCGCGCCGAATTCTTCAGCCGCTTTGAAGCCGAACACGCAGTGCAATATTTCTACGAACCGTTTCTGGAAGCCTTCGATCCTGACTTGCGCAAACAGTTGGGCGTCTGGTACACGCCGCGCGAAATCGTCGAATACATGGTCGCCCGCGTAGACACGGTGTTGCGCGAGGAATTGAATCTGGCTGACGGTTTGGCCGACCCGAATGTGTACGTGCTTGATCCGTGTTGCGGCACGGGCGCGTATCTGGTCGAAGTCCTGAAACGCATTGACCGCACGCTGAAAGAACGCGGCGAAGAGGCGTTGGCGGCGGAAGAGTTGAAGCACGCCGCGATCCATCGCGTCTTCGGCTTTGAGATTTTGCCCGCGCCGTTTGTCGTTGCGCATCTGCAAATGGGATTGTTGTTGCAATCGTTGGGCGCGCCGATGGGCAAGGACGAACGCGCGGGCGTGTATCTGACCAACGCCTTGACCGGATGGGAGCCGCCGACGGGGCCAAAGCAGAAGTTGATGTTTCCCGAACTGGAAGAAGAGCGCGATGCGGCGGAGAAGGTCAAACGCAACACGCCGATTCTGGTCGTGCTTGGCAATCCGCCGTACAACGGTTTCGCGGGCGTCGCCGTGACCGAAGAGCGCAGTCTGACCAATGCCTACCGCACGACGAAACGCGCACCTGCGCCGCAGGGACAAGGGCTGAATGATTTGTACGTGCGCTTTTTTCGGATGGCCGAACGCCGCATCGTCGAATTGTCGCGCAAAGGCGTCGTCTGTTTCATCTCCAACTATTCGTGGCTGGACGGGCTGTCGTTTACAGGAATGCGCGAACGGTATTTGGAAGAGTTTGACCGCGTCTGGATTGATTGTCTGAACGGCGACAAATACAAAACAGGCAAGCTGACGCCCGCAGGCGAACCCGACCCCAGCGTCTTTTCGACCGAATGGAACCGCGAAGGCATTCAAGTCGGCACAGGCATCGCGTTGCTGGTCAGAAAGGAAACGCACGAAGCCGTTGACGCCGTACAATTCCGCCATTTGTGGGGCAAACGCAAACGCGAAGAATTGCTGGAAAGTGTGAATCAGAACGACGCGCAGCTTTACGAGTCATTGGAACCGCCGCTGCATTTGGGCTTGCCTTTTATGCCGATGCAAACGGAAGAACAATATGCGACTTGGCCGTTGTTGCCTGATCTTTTTCCTGCTTCATTCCCTGGAGTGCAAACCAGCCGCGATGATGTCGTGGTTGATATTGACCGCGAACGTTTATTGCAACGAATGAAGCAATATTTCGATCCGACAATCAGTCACGAAGACATGAAACGCATTGCGCCTGGGGTGATGGAAAAAGGCGCACGTTTTGAGGCTGAAAAAATCCGTGACTATTTACGCAAACGCGGTTTCCTGCCTGAAAATATTGTGCGTTTTAGCTATCGCCCGTTTGATGTGCGTTGGTTGTACTGGGAGCCGGAAACAAAATTATTAGACGAGAAACGGAGCGAGTATTTCCCGCATGTTAGCGAGGGGAATTTTTGGATCGCCGCAACACAGCGAGTTCGCAAAGGATTTGAGCCGCCCTTAATTACAGTAAAACTAGGTTGCCGACACATCATCGAAAGCGGCGCAAATTTCTTTCCGCTATTTCTCAAGCCCGATCAAAAACAACATTCGCTTTTCGATCAACCGTCAGACAATGCCCCCCAACCCAATCTCAGCGCCAAAGCGTTGTCTTATCTGGACGGCATTGCGCAGCGCGAAGCGACTGGAGCGCAAGCGTCCCGCTTGCCGAGCGAGCGCAGCGATGCGACAGGCGTAGGGAGCGAATCCGCTGAAGATGAAGCAATCTTCTCACAAGGGGAGCGAGCCTCGCTGCGCTCGCTCGGCAAGCGGGACGCTTGCGCTCCAGTCGCTTCGCGTCTCCCAGCGGAGTTGTTTTTTCACTCTGTTGCTGTTCTCCACGCGCCAGCTTATCGCACCGAAAACGGCGGAGCCTTACGACAAGACTGGCCGCGCATTCCACTGCCTGCGAACAAAGACTTGCTGCTGGCGTCGGCAGCCTTGGGGCGCAACGTTGCGGCGCTGCTCGACACCGAATCCGCTGTGGCAGGCGTGACGACGGGAGCGATTCGTGCGGAATTGAAAGTCATCGGCGCAGCGGCTACGGCGGACGGCAAACCACTGAACCGCGAGGCGGGCGATTTTGCGGTCGCTGCCGGATGGGGACACGGCGGCAAAGCCGGCATCACGATGCCCGGCAAAGGCAAGCTCGTCACGCGCGCCTACACCGAAGCTGAACGCGCTGCGCTCGCACAAGGCGCAAGTGATTTGGGATTGACGCCGGAACTCGCGTTCGCGCATTTGGGCGAACAGACTTGCGACGTGTATTTGAATGGCAATGCGTATTGGCGCGGCGTGCCGCTCAGGGTTTGGGAATACACCATCGGCGGCTATCAGGTGATGAAGAAATGGCTCAGCTACCGCGAACATGATTTGCTGGGGCGTGCGTTGACGCTGGACGAAGTGCGCGAAGTGACGAATATGGCGCGGCGCATCGCGGCGATTCTGTTGCTGGAACCGGCGTTGGATGCGAGTTATCGGGCGGTGAAAGAGAATGGCTACAATTGGCAGGCGGTGAGTGAGTCAGGTGGTTGAGAAGCAACAGGAAGTGCTTTACACTGGCGCTACGAATTACCGAACAGGAGGCAGCAATGTCACAAACCTTAGTCGAAGCTCCCGTAGATCGCGCCATCGCAATCGAGATGGAGGCGGCTCGATTGTATATGGAGGAAGCCGTCCAACATCTGGTTACGGAGGATGACGAACCTGTGGACAACTTATTTTCCGAAAAGCAACAACGCCTTTTGACCCGAAGCTTGTACAGTTCGTGGCAACCACCAACCGACCCCGACAACCCCGAACAGAAGCGCGCCTTTCTGACGGCAGCCAATGTTGGGGTGTTCTATGCCATTAGCCGCCCGCCCATTGTCCCCGATTTTTTCCTGAGCCTGGATGTGCAGGTCGCCGAAGACTGGTACGCCAAGAAACATCGCTCCTATTTTGTGTGGGAATTTGGCAAAGTCCCGGAACTCGCGTTGGAAATTGTCTCGAATCGGGAAGGCCATGAGTTAAGTCGAAAGCTGTATAGCTATGCGCAAATGGGCGTGTTGTATTACGTGGTGTATGACCCGGGGCGCAATTTAAGCGAGGAAGTTTTGCAGAGCTTTGTGTTACGCGATGGCGAATATCAACGGTTGCCGAATCATTTCTATCCGCGTCTTGGGTTGGGCTTGACGTTATGGCAAGGTGAGTTTGAAGAGAAATCCGATACGTGGTTACGTTGGTGCGATGCGCAGGGGCATTTGATTGCGACGGGCGAAGAACGTGCGGTGCAGGCCGAAGCCGCTTTGCAAACCGAGGCGCGCGCGCGTCAACAAGTGGAAGCCGAAGCCGCACAGTTGCGCGAAGAATTGGCGCGCTTACGAGAAGAGCTTTCATCTCAGCCGCGCAATTGAAACTTTGCCGCGCAACAACTAAGATTCCACCTTCCTTCCATTCCAATTCACTTCAGGAGTTCTTATGGTTGCCAGCAATAAAAAACCTACCACCAATTATCAAGTCGGCGATGAAATCTCGTATGCGATGGGGTCGGGGATGCACTACGGCGAAGTGGTGCGGTTGCTCGAAGGCGGGCAGGCGATTGAGATTTTGTTTGAAGACGGGCGGCGCGAAGTCAAAAAAGCCCGTGATGGCGCGGTGCGCTTGTTGCGGCGCGCTTCGGGCGACAGCGAACTCGACGAACAGAATCGCCATCGCGGGCGCGGTTGGGACGAGGAAATCCGCGAAGTCATGCGGCGCGACATTAAACGATAGCTTGGACAATAGTTTGGGCGATGACTTTTCGTTTGCGGATGTGCCTGCCAGCGGCTATGCTTGTTCGGCCCCCCCGGCTTAATCTTGGGAGATCATTATGAAAATGTTGTTGTTGGTTTTGACTCTGCTGCTCTTCACCGTTGCTTCGTTCGCGCAAAGCCAAGCGAGTCCGCCCGATGCGAATGAACGCGAACCGCGTAAGAAAGAATCTACCGACGGAAATAACATCATCGTGGCCGAAGGAACGCTCGGCAAGCTTTCGCTGCAAACGGCGGTGAGCACCAAACTCAGCGAGGTCGGCGATGAAGTGCTGGCGGTGTTGTATGAGCCAGTGCGCACGGCGGATGGTCGCGTCGCCATCGCGCGCGGCACGCAATTCTTTGGTAAAGTCACGCAGGTCAAACGGGCGGGCAAAGGGCAAAAAGAATCGCTGCTGAAAATCTCGTTTGAAAATATGTTGATGCCGTATGGCGCAGAAAAAGTGGCGGTGACGGTGCTTGCGATTGACGATTACACGAATGACGAGAAGTACAAATCCAAAGACGGCGAAGGCAAAGTCGGCGGTGGAAAATCCGGCGGTCGCACGGCGCGTAACGCGGGCACAGGCGCGGGACTAGGCGCGATTGGCGGCATCTTTGGCGGGTTAGCCGGAGCCGCGATTGGTGCGGGCGCGGGCGCGATGGCCGGCGTGTTGATGACCAAAGGCAACGACATCAAACTCGATCAAGGAACCGTTTTGCGCGTGCAATTTGACCGCGACATCAAACTCCCCGCGTTCGACGAAGACAATCGCGGGCTGAAACGAATTGAGAAGGAGTAGACGGTAGAGAGTAGCCGGTAGACAGTAGCCCTCGGTTTTCTACCGCCTACCGTCTACTGTCTACCGTCTACTCTCTTACACCCCACGCCCCATGCGAGTTGCGATAGATGCCATCCCCCTGGTCGCCAATAAAACCGGGGTCGGCCATTACACCGATGCGTTAGCCGAATGGTTGGCGCGCACCCACGACGATCATCAGTACGAATTAGTCTCACCGTTTGACTTCAAGTTTCCCAATGGGCACATGCCCCCGCCCAATTTGTACAAACGCTTCACGCCTGTGCAGCCGCTGTTTCGCAAATGGTGGCTCGTCGGCTTGCCCGCATTGTTGCGCATCTCGCCCTTCGATCTGTTTCACGGCACGAATTACTGCATCCCCGTCTTTGCGCCGTGCCCGACCGTCGTGACGATTCACGATCTGTCGTTGTACGCGCAGGCGCAAACCCACGAAGCGAAAAACGTGCAGCGCGGCAAACGTCGCATCCCCGTGATGGCACGCCGCGCCGATATGATCATTGCGCCGAGCGAAGCGACCAAACGCGAAATCATTCATCACTTGAAAATTCACCCCGAACGCATTCGCGTCGTCTACGAAGCTGCGCGCCCGAAGATGAAGCCGTTGCTGCCGCAAAGTTGCCAAGCCGTCTTGCACAAGCACGGCATCGAGTCGCCGTATTTGCTTTACACCGGCACGATTGAGCCGCGCAAGAACTTGCTCACGTTGTTGCGCGCCTTTCACGAACTGCTGCACGCGACCGAGCATCGTCCGACGCTCGTGCTGTGCGGCGGGCGCGGGTGGATGGACGAAGAGGTGTTTGAATTGATCGCCGAATTGAAATTGCAACGTATGGTGAAATGCACGGGCTATGTGGACGATGCCGATTTGCCCGCGTTGTATTCGGCCTGCGAAGTGTTTGTCTACCCGTCGTTTTATGAAGGCTTCGGGTTGCCGCCGCTCGAAGCAATGGCCTGTGGCGCACCCGTCGTGACGAGCAATACGTCGAGCCTGCCCGAAGTTGTCGGCGATGCGGGCGTGATGGTGAATCCGCACGAGGCGATAGAGTTGGCGCAGGCGCTGTCTCATTTGCTGAGCGACGCCACGCAGCGGGAAAATTTGGGCCGCGCCGGCTTCGAGCGCGCCAAACAGTTTTCGTGGGAACGCGCCGCGCACGAAACGCAAGCCGTCTACGATCAAGTGTTTCAGGATTGGCACAAGAAGAAACAGTAAGATTTGAGATTTGAGATTCTGCTTGTTGCCTTTTGCCTTTTGATTTTTTATGAGTTCACTGACGATTTTCTTCCGCAACCTCGGTCAGCTTTTTAAGCAGGATCAGCTTCAACTCAAAACCGCGCACACCGAAAAATTCGATCACGCCGGAGAACGGCTGGATCGCGCCGAAGCGCGGTTGGACAGCGCCGAGCCGCGTCTGGACACGGCAGAGCGCCGCATTGATGCCGCGACGGATCGCGCGGATCGGGCGGCGGACGAATTGCACGAATGGCAGACGACGCTGAGCGAGCGATTGGACAATCTCGCGGAACAATTTGACCGCCGCTTTGACGAGTTTGCAGCGGCGTTGGACAAGCGCGTCGAAGAGCGGTTCACGGCGCTGGAACACGCCCACGAAGCGCGGTTCAATAGCATCGAAGTGCGCCTCGATTTGACTGCCGAAAAGCTGGACGAAAAGGGCAGGGAATTGGCCGAACAATTGGCGCAGCGCGTGCAGGCCGCGGAAGACGCCCAGCTCGAACGATTTCAGCAACTCGATGCGGCGGTGGACGAACGGCTCACGAATTACGAACACGCGGTGGATACGCGCTTTCAAGAGTATCAAGCCGCGATTGACCAGCGCCTGGATGATCGCTTGCAGCAGATCGAATTGCGCAGCGACGAGCGCACGGCGACGCTGACGGCGACAGTGAACGAATCGTTTGCCACACAGACTCGCGCCTTGGATTTGCGCGTGGATGATCGGCTGGGTCGCATCGAACACAACCTCGATCAGCGGATGACGAATTTTGAGAAGGGCATTGACCAGCGGCTCTTCACGCGCGAGAAATTCGTGGATGATCGGTTGGAGGCGAGCCGCGACGACATCGTGGCGCAAACCGATATTTTGCTGCAACGCTTCGATCAGCGCATGGATAAGTTCGGTCGTGCGCTGCGCTTGGCTTTAGGAAGCAAAAGCGATGGCGAAGCCGCGCCGGACACGCTCCACGTGGTCGAACAACTCACCTCCGCCTCGGCTGCGAACGTTGCCGCCGCGCCGCTCTTCGAGGCTGCGCCGGGCAGCCACAAAAACCTCGGCGAACAGATGATGGCGTGGAAGCAAACGGCGGGCGAACGGCTCACGGACTTCACGCGCGACGAGCAGGAAATCGTGGATTATCTGCGCAGCTTTGTGCAGCAGGATGACCCCGAAGAAGTGCATTACGTCGAGCAACATTTGCGCCGTTACATCGCCACGTTGCAACGCATCCCGCCCGCGCACAACACATCGGCGCGCGTGCTGGAACTGGGCGCGAACGGTTTGCACTTCACGCCTGCGCTGCAAAAGTTCGCGGGCTACAAACAAATTTATTGCGCGAACTGGTCGGACATTGATGCGGGGCTGACCGAGATGCGAACGATCAAACAGCCACACGGCAGCGAAGTGTTGAGCTTCGAGGTGAAAAACTTCAACGCCGAGCGCGACCGCTTTCCATACCCGGACAATCACTTTTCGCTCGTGTTGTGCGGCGAGATGCTCGAACATCTGGCGCACGATCCGATGCACATGATGTGGGAATGCAATCGCGTGTTGCAGCCCGATGGCTGGCTGTTGATTACGACGCCGAATCTGTCCTGTGCGCGCGCGTTGGAAGGTATTTTGTGCGGCTGCCAACCGTATTTGTTTTCGCAATACAATTTGCAAAACAGCGCCGAGCATCATCATCGCGAATACACGCCGGACGATGTGCGCGACGTGCTCGTGGCGGCAGGCTTCACCGTAGCGACGTTGGAAACCGAAGACGTGTGGCTGAAATCCAACCCCGCGATTCTGAACCTGATTCGTCAATTGAAGTTCTCTGACGAATTGCGCGGCGACGACATTTTCGCGCTGGCGCGCAAGACGAGCGCGCCCGTCGAACGCTATCCCGAATTTTTGTATGTCGGCGTTCCCGCCGAAGCCGCCCCCCAATTAAAAGGAACAAAGCCATGACGCCGCCGCAGTTCACGCCGCTGACTTCGTTTCGTGAATACGCGCCTGCCGAGATGATCGAGCGCGCCGCCGCGTTTCGCGCCGAGATGCAGCGCCGCCGCACCGTGCGGCAATTCTCGGCGCGTGCCGTGCCGCGCGAAATCATCGAACACGCGCTGCTCGCAGCCGGCACCGCTCCGAGCGGCGCGAATCTTCAGCCCTGGCATTTCGTCGTCGTGTCCGACCCCGCGCGCAAAGCCGAAATTCGCGTGGCTGCCGAAGCCGAAGAGCACGAGTTCTATCACACCCGCGCGCCGCAGGAATGGCTCGATGCGCTCGCGCCGCTCGGCACGGATGAGCACAAACCGTTTCTCGAAACCGCGCCATACCTGATCGCGATCTTTGCGCAAAGCTACGGTGTCTTGCCCGATGGGCGCAAAGTCAAAAACTATTATGTGAGCGAATCAGTCGGCATCGCGACGGGCATATTGATTACGGCCTTGCACACGGCGGGTCTCGTCACGCTCACGCACACGCCAAGTCCGATGTCGTTTCTGAACCGCATCTGCGCTCGCCCCGCGCATGAAAAACCTTACCTGCTGCTCGTCGTCGGCTATCCGGCAGACAACGCGGAAGTGCCCGCCATCACGAAAAAGCCGCTCGCCGACCTCGCCACCTTTTTGTAAATCCGTGTCGCCAGCAGAACCGATTTTGTTTTCTGCACGTATTCTTCATTGCTACGTGATGGGATTGTAACAAGCGCGGAATAGAGTGACGTTGCTTCGGGATACTACGACTGAGAAAGAGGTACTGTTATGGCCGTCGCCGGAATGATTTTATGCAGTTTGTTTTTGGTCGCCGTTTGGGGCAGCGAGATTCAAACGAAATTGAGCCACTGGAAATCGCGTCGTTAATGCCGAGGAGCCAATTGATTTGTGACGCTGCAAAGCGACGAATCAATTGGCTCCTGTGGTTGTTTCTGAAGTAAGCGAGCCTTTATCCCCGCAATTGATTTTCCACCCACCGACTCATCTCTTCCGTCAATTCCTGCTGATTCGCAAACAAATCCCAGACTTCACCTGACACTTGCGTCATCGCCGGGCACACGATTTTCTGTGCCAGCGCGAACCGTTCGTGTGGAGCCGGATGCGTGTCGTCTTCGGTGGTCGGGCGGTTGATGACTTCCTGGAATTGCTCTTCGACGAGCCGTTCCGTATCCGACGTTGAGACTTCAAGTTGATACAAATTCACCAACGCTCGTTGCGACGAAACGGCGGTGTTGATTTCGTGCGAGGCCAAATAATCGAATTCCAGCGAACGCCGAATTACGTGGGACAAGCCCGCGATGAACGCTTCTGCGCCGTAGTTCCGCACCGCCACGCGATCCGCCAGAATTTCCTGCAAGCGCGTTGCGCCGTAGCTCAGGCGACGGAACAGAAAGTAATAGAGCCGCAGGAAGTGAAACGCGATGTTCCAGGGCGTCGCCTGCTCGCTCGCCACCATCGCCTGCGCCATCGTGGCCATACGGGCGTTGACCTGCAACGCGACTTCGCCCCCGGCGGTATCGCGGTGCGAAAAATGACCGTACTCGTGCGCCAACACGGCGCGAAACGCTGGTTGGCTGAAGCCATTGATCGTGCCCACGCCGAGCAACAAAATGCGCTTGCCGCGATCCTGATTGATCTCGCGCGCCGAGCCGTTTTCATAGACGGCGAGGTCTGTGCCCGGCGTAATGCGGATTTCATCTACCGCGCGCGTCCCAACTTGCGCTGCGACCTGCTCGGTCAAGTTCCACAAGCCCGGCGCTTCTTCGCGTCCGAGCGCGCGGCCTGGGTCTTCGGGCCGGAAGCGCACGAACAGCGACTTGATCGTGATGAACACGGTAATCAACGCCCCGATGACCAGCACCGCAACCAGCTTGACCGGAATGCGTCCCAGCCACAGGAAGAAATATGTGATGCCGCCCGCGAACGCCAACACGAGGAAAATGACGACTGGAATGGAGATGTAATAGTACGCGCTGGCCAGATTGATGAGTTGTTTGTATTTGTGCCGCAGTTGTTGTTCGGTCGTGTTCGTCGTGCTGTTCGGATCAGCTTCGGCGACCGAGCGCAGCACTTGCGCCGACATCCATTTGCCCGTCAGAAACAGTAACAACAAACCGACAGCCCATAACACGACCACGCCGCCGCCGACATAAAATGATCGCCACACCATCGCGCGCCAACCGATGCCGCTGTCGCGGAACGCAGCGGCGGCCTGCGGACTCAAGCCCAATTTTTCAGCGGCATTGATTTCATTCGCGGCTGTGATCCAGTCCTGTTGCTCGGCGGCTTGAATCGCCGTGAAATAATGCGTCTGCATCAAGTCGGGGTAATGCTGATTCAACTTTTTCGTCGCCTCGTGAAACTCGTTCATTCGCTCGAGTTCCAACGCCACCGCCGCCAGCAGCACGAGCGACTGTTCGTCCTGTTCAATGCCATTGGCTTGCCGCACGAGCGCGAGCGCGCGTTCTTTTTCGGCCTGCGTGGGAATGTGATTCTTGTCGCCGGTCATCAAGCCTTGCGCCAGGCTGAGTAAATTGGGCGCGGACGATTTTTTCTCCACAGCGGTTTCCAGCAGCGCGAGGCCATCCGTGCGTTTGCCGAGCGCGATGTACGTGTAGCCCAAACGGCGATACACCGCGTCAAATTCGGGCGCTTGTTGGAGCACGGCTTCATAGCCCTGCGCAGCGGCTTGCCACTCCTCTTTGTCCATTGCTTCAGTCGCGGCTTTGAACGTGGGCACGGCGGCGGGCGCGAGCTTCTGTAATTCATCCCATAGCTTTTGCTCTCTGGCGGGATCGCGTTGCGCAAACAACGGCAGCGCCAGCAGCAGGAGCAGGAACATCGTGAACGAGAATCGAATCATTGGCAGCATAAACACCTCACAAATTTATTCATGTCGGCTGAGTGCAAAATAGCGGTTACTTGCTCGCTTGTATAAGCGTGATTCAGGGGCTGAAACCGGACACAGGGGAAAGAAAAAAACAGATCAGGACTTTGTTTATTGATTGTCGCGTTCCCATCGTTCGATGGCGTAGCGAATGAGTTGCGCGCGGCTAGCTTCGGGATGTCGGCGGCGCTCCAATTCGATAAGCCGTTCGGCCATGGCCCGATCCCCCATCGCACTAAGCAGCAGCTTGCGATACAAGTCAGGCGGCGTGGCTTTCGAGCGGCGCGGCGCGAAGAGCCAATACGCCACGATGAGGATCACAATGAATATGAGGAAAAGCCAAAATCCACTCATCAATTTGTTCCTCAACCAGCTTCTCGTCGCTCGACCCACGCCGATTTCGTGGCTTTGTTTCCGGGCGTTGATGCGGCGGCGAATTGCCCCCACCAAGCGGTCTTCGGCATCGCTTTCCATTGCCATTTGGACACGACGCTGCTCAGCACAAGGAAGAGCGCGAAATACGTCAGCCCCTTGCGCCCCTGCATCGAGATCATCGCAAACATGCCGTACATAAACAGCAGCGACGGCACGATGGTCGTCACGATTTGCAAGGCGGTTTGTTGGAGCAATTGCCCCGGCGACTTTTCATCGCCTTTGATTTTGCCGACAACGAATTGATGAATGGCCTGACACAGCAGCACGACGAGCAACGGCGGCGCGACATACAAGGCGATGGACGCGAGCGTCGAACCCCACCCCGACCGCGCTTGCAGCCAGGGTTTGAAGGCGCGATCTGCTTTCGTCAAATACAACGTCACCCACCACAACACCGGCAAACTGTGTCCCAACAAAATCAGGAAGCCCGGCGAGACGACGGTTACGGAACCCGGTGCGCGGCGATGTTTTCTGAGCTTCGACCAGCCGCTCCACAACGTCAGCAACAACGGCACGACCAGCATCGCTACGAGCGGCAAATATTTGCCCCAACGAACGCCGTCCGGCTCGCCAAACGTGAACGACAACGTTTGCAGTTGCGGTTGCGCGAGCGAAATCCGGTAGGAATGAAATCTGTACTCCGACGCCGACGCCCCGTTGATATTGGCTTGCGCCACTTGGGGAAACTCCGCAAAACCGAGATCTGGATGCGAAATCATCAGGCGTAATTCCTGATAGCCTGCGGCCTGCAACGCGGTCAGCAACGAGGCCAGTTGGAGTTCGCCCACGACTTTTCCGTTTTGGAGCGCAAAGGATTTTTTGCCGCGCGCCGAGTAATAGATGTACTGCCTGGGTTGTGAGGTCGTCGCGTTTTCTTCCTCCTCGTCATCGCCTTCAAAGGTGCTCTTGCGTTCCTTGAGCGAGAGTTCAATCGCTTGTCCGATGCGTTGTTTCAACTCCGCCGACAACGGCCGCGTTCCCGCACAATAAAACACCACCTGCGCGACGCCGTGTTCGTCAAACCCGTATGTCAGCGAGGCTGCGCGCGAATCCATATCAATCTCGTCATCATCGGGTATTTGTGCCTGCACGGGCACACAAACAACTGCCGCGATGAGAACAAACAAAAAGAGAAGGGAACGCACGGACTGCATAGCTTTTCGGTATCTTTTTCGCTGGCTTTTCGCTAGTTGGGATGTTCGTGAGAACTGAAACGGGCGGGCGCTGGTTCAGGCGTTACAAGCTTTGAGGCAGGCGCAATATACCACAGGCGAGGCGGTGTGAGGTGCTGATAAAACTATTGCAAAATGATGGAGGAACGTTCACGCCCACGTCCCTCCCGCAGGCGTCAATCGGCTTTGACGTTGTCTTTGCCGCGATCCCACGCGACGGGCTTTTGATGTTTCGCAGAGAGGTTGACCATATGCGCGACCGCTGCCGCGCGATGGCCAACGACCGCGTTTTCATACGGCTGCTGCCGCGTCTTGATGGCATTGACGAAGTTTTGAATATGCGGCACGGCATCGCCATAGCCGACTTCAACCCATTGCTCCGCGCCTTCGATGACTTTTTGCGGCTGGCGATTCGGGCGTTCCGACGCGATGACTTTCGGGTCGTTGTAGTACGCGCGTTGCAACTTGCTCGGCCACGAATCCACGATCCAGCCGTTGTCGTCGCCGCCGCGCGCAGGCGTGAATGTCAGACGATTGCCGCCGATTTCGAGTGTGCCGTCCGTGCCCATAATCTGGAAGCCGCGCTCCGAAGTCGCTTCGTTATTGAACGTCGCGCTGAGGTTGACGACAAATCCTTCCGGGTATTGCAGCAACGCATTCAGCGTGTCCGGCACATCGCGGCTTTCTTTCCAGCGATACAATTGCCCCATCGCCATCACCATTTCCGGCGCTTGCGCGTTCATCACGTAATGAATCGTCGTGACCAGATGCACGTACAAATCGGTCGCGATGCCGCCTGAATATTCGGAATAACAACGCCAACGGAAAAAGCGTTCCGGGCTGTAGGGAATTTTCTTCAAGTGGCCTTGAAACATATCCCAATTGACCGTGTCCGGCGAAGCATCGGGCGGAATCGGATAAATCCACGCGCCGCCCGCCGAGTTGCGATGATTCGTCGCACGCACCATCGTGATTTGGCCGAGCTTGCCGGAAGCGATGATTTCACGCGCTTTCAATTGCGCTGCGGAACTCACGCCTTGCGAGCCGACCTGCACGATGCGCCCGGATTTATTGGCGGCGGCGATGATGTCCAAGCCTTCGGCAATCGTGTACGTCAACGGTTTTTCGCAATACACATCTTTGCCCGCTGCGATGGCATCGAGCACATGCGCTTTGTGCAAATGATCCGGCGTCACGACGAACACGGCGTCCACGTCTTTGGCCGCGAGCAGTTCTTTGTGGTTCGCGTAAATCTTCGCGCGGTTTCCGGTGCGCTCCATCGCGCGTTCCAAACGGCCTTGGTACGCATCACACAGCGCCACGATTTCGAGACCGGGCACGTTCTTGCAGTCTTCGATGATTTGCTGTGCGCGTGCGCCGACGCCGATGAAGCCAACGTTGACGCGGCTGTTCGCGGCAGTGCTTTGCGCGTTGGCGATGAAGTGGGTATTGAGCGCAAGGCTTGCTGCCGTTGTGCCAGCGGCGCTTTGCTTGATGAAGTCACGACGATTGAGTTTTTCACGTTTCATAGGGTTTCCTTTGCAATTCCTGCTTCTGAGAATGCTTCTTGGAGCAGAGACGCGATGCCGAGTTCAGCACTCCATAGCCTGAGATAATCGAAATCCAAAGTTGCAGCGTTTACTTTCAGGACGCCCAGAATGTCGTCCCACTGTTGCCGGGATACTTTCCCACCTTTTTCAAACCAGAGCAACTTTTGCAGCACGATGTCTTCGGCGGTGCAAGTCCAGACAGCATGAGAGACGCCTTCGGCAGAAATTGGTTTCAACTCTCTGCGCTGCAATTGATTGTGCGCCCACGGGCTTGCGGCGAGAACAAACACGTCGGCCTTGAACATCGTGTCGAGATGAATGACATTGAAGCTGCGTTGATGCGTGATAGCGGAACGGATGGTTTGCGCGTCGAGGTAAAATTCTGTTTCTAATGCGGCGACGAATGAATCAACGTGATCGGCCTTGATGTCTGCAATGAAATCCACATCGCGAGTCGCGCGCGGCAGGCCGTGAATCGTGCTGGCGAATGAACCGCCGATGAAGTAGGCGATGCCAAGCTGCTCGAAAACATCTGCGATTTTCTGTGCGATGAGAACGGCTTCCAGCAGCATCAATAACCTTTCTTTTCGACATCCCAGCCAAACGCTTTCTTCATCAACTCCGGCTCCAGCCAACGCGAAGCCAAGCGCATTTTCAATTCATACTCATCGGCATCAGGATGCTTGGATTTGATGTCTGCCAGTTGCAAAGCTTTGAGCGATAGATTGAGGTCAACCAGACATTGCAGCTTTTTCCACGCAGGCATTTTGCGATAGCCTGCGAGCAGGATCGCTTCGGCTTCGGGCGTGGTGTCTGGGAATAACGGTTTCATCGCGGATAGTTGTACACCCAAGCGCGTGGCGGGGGCAACGCTCGCGTTATTCGCCGCCCTGCAATAATGCTTTCACTGTTTCCTCAAACTCCGCCTTCAAGCGCGTATGCCGTTCGCCCGTCGCGGGGCCATCAAAGCCCGCGTGAATTTTTTTCACCAACCCGTCGCGGCCAATAAAAATCGTGGTCGGGTACGCGCCGAAGTTGACGAGTTGCGGCAGCTTCTTTGCCACATCGTCGTTTTCCGTCGAACCGCCGAGCAGCATCAAGTACGAAATACCGTGTTTTTGATTGAAGATTTTCACCTGCTCCAAATCGCGCTTCGTATCGCCCGTGTACTCGAACGAAAGCCCGACGACTTCCAGGCCTTGCGACTGATAGCGCGCATACAAATCCTTGAGCAGCGGCGCTTCGTCATAACAGTTCGGACACCACGTGCCGGAGATTTCGATGAGGATGACTTTGTTTTTGAAGCGCGGATCAGTCGAGTCAATCGGCTTGCCCGTCAAATCTATCCCTGAGAATTTGAACGGCTCGGTCGGGTTTTTGACTTTGGTGTTTTGCGTCGCGACGGGAGCTGTGGCCGACACGCGCTCGGCAATCATTTTGCGCGGTGCTTCCCCTTGCCCTAAATCTACTGCGCCTTCAAGCTGGCCTTGCGCGTTGAGTTGCGCGCGCAGCAACCGAGCGTTGATGACATCGAAGCGTGTGATCTGCATCTTGCCGTACGCGAACTCGCCCGTCATCGTGCCCCAATCACCTGACGGCGTCAGGATCGTGCCGGTCAACGCGCCATCTTTTTGCGTCAGCAGCAACCGCCACAGCCGTTGTTTGTCGCCTTCGCCAACTTTCATGCCCCACTCGCCGCTGAGGTCTTTGCCTTCCGTGGCGGCAGGTACGATCATTTTCTCGCCGCCTTTCCACATTTTGAAATTGCGGACGAGCTTTTGCTGCCTCCACGTGCGTGTGAGCGCGCCGATGATTTCGCGGCGCGCAAAGTCGCCTTCGAGCACGGCGTCGTAGTAATCAAAATTGAGCTTCAGCTTGAAGCCATCGAAAGAACCGCTCGTCGAAGTCACTCGTTCATCGCCGTTGAGAATTGTGCCGACAACTTGCTCGCCCTCGACCTTGAGTTCGAGCTTGAGCGCAACTTCGTCCTGATTTTGCAGATACACGACGCCGTTCCAAACGCCGGGCAACGCATTGATGTCGCGTTTGCGTTGGCAGGCAGTGAAAGCCAGGACGAGGAGAAAAAGAGAGAGCGAAAGTCGAACGGAATTGGTTTGGGGCATAAGTTGCGAGTGGTAAAACACGAACGGCAGGAACTGCTTCCTGCCGCGACCGTTGGGAATTTTGGTGGACCTGAGGAGGATCGAACTCCTGACCTCCGCATTGCGAACGCGGCGCTCTCCCAGCTGAGCTACAGGCCCGAAAAACGAAGCGGGATATTAGCTTGCTCGCTTCGTCGCTGTCAAGCCGCCTGCGCGAGTTCGACGGCGCGCGACGGAATCATCATGCCCCAGCCCTGCCGGTCAATTTCGACGTCTTTCAAGCGAATCGAAGTGTCAATCAAAATGCGCTTGATGCGTTGCGGCGTCAGGCGCGGATTGGCTTCGAGCATTTGCGCGATCACCGACGACACGATGGGCGCGGCGAAGCTCGTGCCGTCCACGTGTTTGTATTTGCCGCCGCCGGCGTGAATGACGTTCGCGTCGTGCGTTTTCAGGCTGATAAGTTGGCGAATCAAATACGGCGGCAGATTGCGCGCGGCATCCAACTCAGCATTGACGCCTTCGTGCTGCTGTAGAATCGCGTGCAATTCGTGATCGTGCGCGTGGCGCAATTGGGCCAGCAATTCGGCTTCGGCGGCAGTCGGCGTGCCGGGCAGAATCGGCGCGGCGACCCAGATGCTCGGCGCGATGATTTCGGGTTTTTGCAAACCGTCAATCGTCGGGCCATACGACGAATGAAACGGTTCGTTGTCGTCGAATTCCAGCGTGTTGCGATCATTGACGCCGCCGACCGTGATGACGGCGGGCGCAGACGCGGGCGGCAACACGGGATGATCGGGCGAATGACCGGAATTGCCTGCCGCCGCGACGACGACGATCCCGGCGCGCACGGCGGCTTCGGCGATTTGCGAAAGCTCGTCGGTCAAATACGACGCCTGATAATCGCCGCCGCAACTGACGTTGACGATGCGGATGTGGTACTTCTCGCGGTTTTCGATGACCCATTGCAAACCGCGCGTGATGTCGTCGTGATAAATGCGATTCGCCTGGCCGACTTTGACCAGCACGACTTTCGCATTCGACGCGATGCCGCGATACAACCCACCGGACAGATGCCCGTTGCCTGCCGCGACGACCGACGTCATCATCCCGTGCCAACTGGAAGAATCGGGCTTGTGATATTCGTCCGGTGCGGCGTTCGGGTCGGCAACGTTGACGTAATGTTTGATGCGGTTGCGCGGCTCGGTCAAATCGGGATGCGGATAAAAACCGGAGTCGAGAAACGCTATGGTGACGCCGCGCCCCGTGAGCTTTTCATTCGCGCCCATCCTGAGCGGCGTCGGCAAAATGCGGTACTCGCCGTCGCTGAAAATCTGGTGACTGGTTTTCGTGAGGCGTGTTTGGGCGGAGCGAAAAAACGCCAGACAATGCGTGCAAGCGCCTTCCTCTGCCTGCCACTGCGGCACATTGGCGTGAATAAAGCTGGCAAAGGTTTCATCAAAATCGTGCAGCAATTCCGCGTCGGAACGCTGGCATATCGGACAAGTTTGATTGTCCACCATAAAAAGTACGACCCTCCATCGTCAATCAAAGTACTCAGAGTTTTGAATAGCGCGCCAATTTCGTCAATCACTTTCTGGGCGCTTGCCGTCTCTGCCTCTGATTCGGTAGTATCCCTGCCGCATGGCTAATTATTCCGCAACCAAAGATGCCAAAGAGTTGTCTTATTTGTACGACTTATATTTTGTGCCGGGCTGGCGCGAGTTGTTCGATCAGTTGGTGGATGAGGAAGTAAAATTGCCAGCGGAAGGGAAGTTCCTGGACGCGGGCTGTGGCACGGGCGGCTACGCGCTTGATTTGGCCACGCGCCTGGGCGACAAAGTGCAAGTGATTGGGATTGACGACTGCGCCGAACGGTTGGAGATTGCGACCGGCAAAGCGGAGATGAAAAAGCTCGACAACGTGCGCTTTGCGCAGGGGAATTTGGAAAGCCTCGGCGTCGCAACGGCAGACTTCGATTTGGTGCTGGCGGATTTGTCGCTGATCGCGCCGCCGGAATTACCCGACCGGCTGGACGACATCTTGCAGGAACTCAAGCGCGTGGCGAAACCCGAGGCGACGATTGTCTTGAAGCTGGCGACGCGCGGCAGCTTCGATGAGGTTTTTTCGATCTTCTGGGAAGCCTTGTACGATGCGGATTTGCTCGAATATACCACGCAACTCGAAGACCTCATCAACGAACGGCTGACGATTGAGCAAATCGAAACCGCCGCGCGCGACGCGGGATATTTGCACGTCGAAACCTTGACCGAAAAGCAACAATTCGATTTTGCCACGGCGGAGGCGTTTTTCTCGGCTCCGCTGATTGAATATGCCTTTTTGGGGCATTGGCTGGGCATCTTGGCCAGTGAGCAGGAAGAACAGGAAGTGCGTGAGGCAATGACGCGCATCATTGATCGTGAACGTGGCGACGGCGAATTCGACATCTCCGCCAAGACTACGTTGGTGATTGCGAAACGATAACTTCATTGGGTGCGGCGCGCATCCTGCGGGCCTGCGTTTTGAAGGCTCCGGCTTCATCGCAGAGAATGGTTAGTGAGCGTTTCTGCCCGCAGGATGCGCGCCGCACCCAAAACCAACCACAGAGAGGAATTATGAACCACAAGAAAACCCGTCGAGAATTTATCTCCACTGCCACGCGCTTCGGTTTGGGCGCAGGACTCACCTTCACCGCCGCCAGTTGGAACAGCGTGCTGGGCGCGAATGACCGCATTCGTTTGGGCGTGATTGGCACGAACAATCGCGGTTCCGACGTGATGCAGAATTTCATGAAAGTCGCAGGCATCGAAGTCGTCGCGCTCTGCGATGCCTATGACGAATACGCGAACAAAGCCAACTCGCTGGTCGAAAACAAAGCCAAACTGCATCTCGACTATCGCAAGCTGCTCGATGACAAAACGATTGACGCCGTGCTGATTGCGACGCCCGACACGTGGCACAAGGAAATGGCGATTGATGCCTGCGAGCGTGGCAAAGCCGTGTATTGCGAAAAGCCGCTGACTTACACGGTCGAAGAAGGTTTGGACATCATCAAGGCCGTGAACAAGCACAAGACAGTTTTTCAAGTCGGCTTGCAACAACGCAGCGGCGATCATTACATGCAAGCCAAGAAAGACTACTTCGACACCGAAGCCATCGGCAAAGTCACGATGGTGCGGACGTGGTGGCACGGCAACGCCTATCACCTGCGCGTGCCGAAATTCAAAACACAACCGGCGGGCTTGGATTGGAAACGTTTCCTGGGGCGCGTGAAGTTCCGCGAATTTGACGCGCATCAATTCTACAACTGGCGCGCGTATCTCGACTTCGGCGGCGGCCAAATCACTGACTTGTTCACGCACTGGATTGACGTGGTGCATTGGTTTATGAACGACGATTCGCCGATTGCCGCGACGGCTTCGGGCGGCGTCTATCACTACAAAGACGGGCGCACCGCGCCGGACACGATTGCCGTCACGCTCGAATACGCGAAGGATTGGACGGCCACGTTTGAAGCGACGCTCGTGCCCGGCGGGCGCGGCGCAGCGATTGAGTTTTACGGCACGAACGGGCAGCTCTACATTGATCGCGGCGGCTTCACGTACACGCCGCGCGGCGTGCCGAAGAACGCGCCTCCCGGCACGCGCCCCGGCGATCCCATCAGCGTCAAACCGACGACGAATATGCAGCAGGATCACGTCCAGAACTTCGTGGATTGCATGCGCTCGAAGAAGACGCCGAACTCGAACGTCGTAGACGGCCATCGCTCCGCCGTCGCGTCGCACTTGGGCAACATCGCGTACCTGAAGAAACGCCGCATCACGATGGAGGTGAAGAACGGCGAAGAGAAGGTGAAAGACGGGAGCATTATCTAAAAAAACAGTAGCGCAAACTGTTAGTTTGCGACCGTGTTTGTGGACGGCTTTGTGTGCAATCAAAGCTTTCTGTTACGACCGCCGCAAACTAACAGTTTGCGCTACGTTGTTCTTATGCCAACACTCCTGATTGCGACGACGAATGCTGGAAAGGTGCGTGAAATCAGCCTCCTGCTCGGCTCTCTGTCTTACGAGGTCGTCGGCTTAAAAGACCTCGCAACCATCCCGCCGCCAGTCGAAGAAACGGGCACAACCTTCACGGCCAATGCGATTCTCAAATCCGAATATTACTTTGCCGAAACGGGTTTGCTCTCGCTCGCCGATGATTCGGGCTTGGAAGTGGATGCGCTCGATGGTGCGCCCGGCGTCTATTCGGCGCGGTTTGCGGGCGAAGATGCGACTGACGCAGATCGTGTGGCGAAGCTCTTGGAATTGTTGCGCGATGTGCCGGACGAGAAGCGTTCGGCGCGTTTTGTGTGCAGCATTGCGTTGACAGGCAACTTCGATGGCAATGTACAGACGCACGTGTTTGAAGGTTTTGCGGAAGGCCTGATTCCGCACGAACCGCGCGGCATCAGCGGCTTCGGCTATGATCCCATCTTCTTCGACCAGGAAATCGGGCTGACCTTCGCCGAACTCACACGCGAAGCAAAATCAACCCGCAGCCATCGCGGCCAAGCCTTAGCCGCCGCCAAAACGTTTCTCGAATCTTTACGGGAAAATGCCTAACTGCTCGTAGGTTGTAGCGACTTTATCAATTGAGCTGACGTACGCCGCCGTGCGTAGGCTGGGAATCTTTTTCTGGGCGCGAATTTCGAGGATATTCATATACGCATCAATCATCGTTTTTTCCAAGCCCGACACAACCAAATCATATTCGTCAGAGCCGTGAACGATTTGCTTGCGTTCGATTTCGGGGAATTGGAAGTGCGTCGCATCTTCAATTGCGCGCAGCAATTTGGCTTCGGATTTTTCTTCGGCCAGTTGCGACAGGCGTCCGAAGCGCACGTGCGAGAGGTTCTTCAGCCATTCAAAATACGACACGATCACGCCGCCCGCGTTGGCGTACATATCGGGAATCATTAGCACGCCTTTGTGCAGCAGGATTTCTTCGGCTTCGGGCGTGACCGGGCCGTTCGCGCCTTCGAGGATGATTTTGGCCTGAATCCGTGCGGCGTTGTCGGCGGTGATTTGATTTTCGAGCGCGGCGGGAACCAACACATCGCATTCCTGTTCCAGCACTTCGGCAGAATTGGCGAAGCTGACGGCTCCCGGATAATTCAAAATGGATTTGTTTTCCTGCCGATATTTGATGACCGCGTCAATGTCCAAACCTTCGCCATTGAAAATGCCGCCTTCGTATTCGGCCAGCCCCGTGATGATGACTTGACCTTCGCGCGAGGCGATTTGCGCAAAATTGGAGCCGACGTTGCCCAGCCCTTGCACGATGCAACGTTTGCCCGCCACGCCTGTGGAGAGGTTGCGCGCTTTCATATCGTCCGCTTGATTGCAGGCTTCGCGCAGCGCATAAAACAAGCCGCGCCCCGTCGCTTCGCGTCTTCCGCGAATGCCGCCTTGCGCGACCGGTTTGCCCGTCACACAACCGAGCGCATTTAATTCGAGCGGATGCGTTGCCAGATACGTGTCGGCGATCCACGCCATCTCGCGTTCGCCCGAACCATAATCCGGCGCGGGCACGTCCACCGCCGGGCCGATGAAATTTTTCTTGATGAGTTCGTGTGTGTAGCGGCGCGTGATGCGTTCCAGTTGGGGCAGCGAATATTTCTTCGGATCAACTTTGATGCCGCCTTTTGCGCCGCCGAAGGGCACATCTACAATCGCGCATTTGTACGTCATCAAAGCTGCGAGCGCCTGCACTTCGTCCTCGTTGACTTCGGGGGCATAGCGGATGCCGCCTTTGGTCGGCAGTTTGTGGTGGCTGTGTTCGACACGCCAGCCGTAGATGATTTCGATGGTTCCGTCATCGTGCCGCAACGGAAATTCGACGCGATACGTGCAGTTGCATTGCTTCACGTGTTCGAGCAGTTCCGGTGAATGCGGAAGATGTACGGCGGCCTGATCGAAGTAGCGGTTGACGTTTTCGTAAAAACTGGTCTGGTTGCTCATAGATGGATCCTTCGTTGATGGAAAAGCTTCGTCTTGTTGGTGGATTGAAATGGCTTTGATTGCAGCAAAATGTCATCGCCCTGGTCCTCGGTGCGCAGCATTCTAATCAATCCGCCGCCACAGCGACAAGTCACTTGTTCACCACGCGCTCATAAAGCTCGATATATTGCGGAATGATGCGATCCGTGGTGAATTCGGCGAGCGCGACAGTACGCGCGCGTACGCCCATCGTCCGCCGCAACGTCGCGTCATCGAACAGCCGTGTCGCGCCATTCGCCATCGCCTGCACATCGCCGAGCGTGACCAGATAGCCCGTTTCGCCGTCGCGCACCACTTCCGGCAACCCTCCTACGCGCGAAGCAATCACCGGCACTTCGCACGCCATCGCTTCGAGCGCCGCCAAGCCAAACGACTCCGTTTCGCTCGGCATCAGAAACACGTCGGCGACCGACAAATAATCCGGGATGTTCGGCACTGACCCGGCAAAAATCACATCGTCCGCCACGCCGAGTTCGCGCGCGAGCCATTCGGCTTTCTCGCGCTCCGGCCCGTCGCCACACATCACCAACCGCACACAAGCGTTGCAGCGCGCCTTGAGCAACGCAAACACGCGAATGCAATCCGTGATGCGTTTGACCGGACGGAAGTTCGAGACGTGCATCAACAAAAACTCATCGTTTGGCGCAAGCTGCTTGCGCAAGGCTTCGTTGTCGCGGCGATAGTAATGCGCGGCATTGATAAAGTTCGGAATCACTTCGACCTTCCCGAAGCCAAACGTGCGCTTCGTTTCTGCCGCGAGATAGTTTGAAATCGAAGTCACGGCGTCGGATTGTTCCATCGAAAACTTCGTCGTCGGCAAAAAGCTTTTGTGCGCGCCGACGAGCGTGATGTCCGTGCCGTGCAGCGTCGTCACAAACGGCAGGTAGCGCGTCGGCTTGTAAATCTCGCGCGCCAGAAACGCCGCCGTCGCGTGCGGAATCGCGTAGTGCATGTGCATCACATCGAGCTTGGCGGTTTCGGCGACTTCGATGATTTTGGACGTGAGCGCCAACGTGTACGGCTGAAACTCGAACAGCGGATAATCGAACATCTCGACTTCGTGAAAGTGCATCCGCTCGTCGAGTTGCGTGAGCCGCGTCGGCAATTCATAGCTGATGAAATGCACGTTATGCCCACGATCTGCCAACTCGCGCCCCAACTCGGAGCCAACGATGCCGCTGCCGCCGTACGTGGGAAAGACTGTGATGCCAATATTCATAGCGCGAAGCTAACCACAAGGAGCGGGGCATTGGCAAACGGGCATCGCTTCTGTAAACTTTTTGCAGGCTGAAGAGGGGCGGCTTTTGTGAAAGGAAGTGGGGCAATGGAACACATAACTTACGAGCAAGCAATTGAAATGGTGCAGACCTTGTTGCCTGCGGATCGGCAGCGGCTGCAACAATGGCTGGCGGAAGAAGACAACAAGAATGGGCATAGTCAGCCTGTTTCTACCACACCGCGTGCGCTGGAAATGCGTTGGTTGGCCGATGAACAGAATCGCGCGCAGTATGGTGGGCAATGGGTTGCGTTGGAAGGCGAGCAGGTTTTGAGTCACGGCGAGGACTTACGCCGAGTCTATGCCGAAGCCCAGGCCAAAGGTGTTCGCGTGCCGTTCACCAGCTTTGTGGAGCCGTTGGATGCCCTGCCGTTCGGAGGATGGTAGCGATGGAAACGTTATCCTTTCGCCTCAGCTATGCTTATGACTTGCAGCAAATCGGCATTACCGTTCCGATCATATTGAGCTTGGGCGCATTGCAGGTCGAATTGCAGGCCAAAGTAGACACGGGCGCGAGTGCCTGTATCTTTGCGCGAGGGCACGGCGAGTTGTTGGGTTTGGCGATTGAAAGCGGACGCCCCGAATATTTCGGCACAGCTACCGGACGATTCAAAGCCTATGGGCATTCGCTCACACTCACGGTGCTTGGCGATGAATTCGACAGCGAAGTTTTCTTTGCTGAAAGCCCCAGCTATCACCGCGATGTGTTGGGGCGACAAGGCTGGTTGGATCGCATACGCTTCGGATTAGTGGATTACGACGGCAAGCTTTTCGTCAGCGATTACAGCGATCCTGTTGATTAAAAAGAAAAAGCCCGACGAATGACTTCGCCGGACTTTTCCCGACTTCTCAAACTTTTCCCGCCTTTAATTCCCGCTCAACTCCGCTGGTAATTTCTTATCCACTTTCGGACGGCTCGCGGCGTTGCCGAGTTCCCACGCGGTCGCGTAAATCGTGCGCGTGACTTTCTCCATCTTCTGAAAATCAATTTTGTCCACGTGATCGGACGGGCGGTGATAGTCTTCGTGTTCGCCGTCGAAGTAGAAGATGATCGGGACGCCTTTTTGTGCGTAGTTGAAATGATCGCTGCGGAAGAAGAAGCGGTTCGGGTCGTTCGGGTCGTCGTATTTGTAATTGAAACTCAGCTTGAGCAGGTTGTTATTCACGCGCTCGCTCAAGTCGCCGAGTTCTGTGCTCATCATCTTGGAACCGATGACGTAGATTTCGTTCGGCCCCGAAAGCTCACGGTTGCGCGGGTTCGTGTCGCCGTCTTTTTTGCTGCGGCCAATCATATCAATGTTGAGTTGCGTGACGATTTGCGTGATCGGCACGGTCGGGTGATTGACGAAATATTCCGAACCCCACAAGCCTTTTTCTTCGCCGCAATGCCAGATGAAGAGCAGCGAGCGTTTCGGGCGTTGGCCTTTCGCAAAAGCCTCCGCGATGGCTAAAACAGCGGTCGTGCCGGAGCCGTCGTCGTCTGCGCCGTTGAAGATCGCGTCGCCGTTGATAGGATTGCCCACGCCGACGTGATCGTAGTGCGCGCCGATAGCAATGTATTCGTTCTTCAGCACCGCATCGCTGCCGGGCAGGATGCCGATGACGTTTTGTGTTGGGACTTGCTCGACGTTGGACGTGACGGTGAACGTGAGTTTCTTGCTGGGATTCAACTCGAAGGATTCAATGGGTTCAGCGGCAGCCGTGCGATTGTAGATCGCGGCTCCGCTCAGCTTTTCGCCCGCAAACAACGCATTCAGCAGCGGCAATGAGGCGGTCAGCGACGGAATCTGCGGCGTGGCGGCATTCGCGCTGAGCTTTTCGGGCGCGAGGCTGCCGGATTCCAACGCGCGCCGCGCCGAGCGTTTCCAATTCACGAGCGTCGGAAAGTTCGGAATGAAGACGATGGCTTTCGCACCGTTTTTCGCGGCGTACGAATACGGGTCTTGCCAATCGTCGCCTTGTTTGTTGGGCGCGAAGTCGCGGAACGATGTGCCTTTCGGAAACTCGCCGCTGGCGATGACGATTTTGTCTTTCACCTCCACGCGCCCGGCGGCGGTTTGGTACGCATCAATGTTCTTCGATTTCAGCACCCAGCCATGCCCGACGAACACGAGCGAACCGCTGGCGCTGCCGGGAGTCGTGCCGGCCAGGAAGTCTTCGTTGTATTTGTAAGTTTGCCCATTCAATTCGGCGACGGTTTTGTCGGCGTCGAGTTTGGAGCGTTTGAGCGGCATCTTTTGAAAGTACGTGCCGTTTTCGCCGCCGGGTTGCACGCCCCAGCGTTCCATCATCGCGGCCAGAAACTTCGCCGTGATGTCCAGGCCTTTCGACGGCGTGTCGCGGCCTTCCATCTCGTCGGACGCGATGAAGGTCAGATAGGCTTTCATCTGCGCGGCGGAAATCTCTTCGACATTGCCGAAGGTGGGCGCAGGAGCGACGGGCGCTTTGGGTTTTTTCGTTTGCGCGAAGGTTGGGAACAAACATAAGGCTCCCACGAGCGTTAGGGTCAGAAACTTCTTCATCATGATTTTTCCTTTGTGGTAAAGCGCGGTTGGCAAAGCGTGGAGTGAAAGGGCAGCGGCTGACGTCATTTGTTTTTGAGCAGATTGTCCAGCAGTTCGACACATTGGCTGCTGCGTTCGCCGACTTCCTGATCCAGTTTGTCGCGGCGATCTTTCATGCGGTGCAATTCGTCGGCAATCTGCAACGCCGCCAGAATCGCCAGCTTGAGCGAATCCACCGTCAGCGTGCCAGCCGCGATTTCGCTCATACGGCTGTCTACAAACGCCGCCAGCTGTTTGATGTGCTCCGTGTCACCGTCACGGCTGCGGATGTTGTAAGTTTGGTTGTAAATCTCAACCTTCACGGTCTGTGCCGGAGTTGTTTCCATGTTTTCAAGGCGAATGAATTGATCCGTGGGGTTAACGTTTGGCGGACATTTCCGCTTCCATTTCCAGAACGGCGATAGCGTCGAGCATGGCTTCGACTTTCAGTCGCATCGCATCGCGGTCGGCCAACAAGCGTTCTACTTGCGTTTCCAGCCGCTCTTTTTCGGCATAGCTGGAGCGCACTTCACGGCGTAATTCATTAAGCTGCTCCGTGAGCGCCTCATTCTCCTGTTTGAGCGATTTACAAAGTTCGACGGTACGATAAATTTTGTCTTCGAGGTGCGAGAACTTCTCCAAGCCGGATACGGACATGTGGGGAAAACTCCTGTGTAGTAGTCAGTGGTCAGTGGTTGGTCGTCCGTCGGCAATTGTCGGTTGCAGAGGGTTCTTCGGGGGGATTCGGTTTGCCCCGACCAAAGACCTCCTCACAACAGACAACGGGCAATTGACAACTGACCTTTATCGTAATTCTGCTCCAAATTGAGTGCGCAGCGTTGTTACCACGCGGTCGTACACTTCGTTAATTTCTGCCTCCGTCAGCGTTCGGTCTGCCGCGCGCAGGCGCAAGGACAAAGCGAGTGAATGCTTGCCTGCCGGTAATTCCTGCCCGGCGTACAGATCGAACAAACGAAGATTTTCAAGTTGGGGGATACCCAGTGATTGAATCGTACCGGCAATTTCGGCCCACCTGACCGAACGATCAATCAGGATTGCAATATCACGCAAGACGGTCGGGAACTTGGGGAGGGGCTGATACCGAGCTTCCCTCGCTTCGGCTTGAAGCAAGGCTCCGAAATTCAATTCGGCAATGAATACGGGTTGTTTGAATTTGTACCGCGCGGCCACTTGCGGATGCAATTGCCCTCCGTGACCCACCATCTCGCTGCCCAGCGATATTACCGCAGCCCGCCCCGGATGCAAATAGGGAACGTCACGAATTGGCGCAAAATTTAGCTCCGGCAAATTTAAACTTTCCGCGACTGCTTCCAGCGCGCCTTTGAGATCGTAAAACTCCAGCCGTGCCGTCGCGGCTTGCCAATCCGTGTCGTTGCGCGCTCCCGTAAGCACCAGCGCCAGCTTTTCGTGTTCCGCCGGACGCTCGGCCTCGTCTTGCCGCAGAAAGCATTTGCCCAACTCGAACAGTCGCACATTGCGCGTGCCGTGATGCAGGTTGCGCAGCAGCGAATCCAACAGGCCGCCGAGCAACGTGGTGCGCATCTCGGCTTGCGTTGCGTCAATCGGGTTGCGGAGTTGCAGGCGATTTGTTGCCTGGGCAACTGTCAACTGGGCATCTGTTTCCGCGTTAACAAAACTGAAATTGATGGCTTCGTGATAGCCGAGCGCCGTCAGCGTTTTCCTCACCGCGCGGCGTCCTTGTTCGCCCGGCAAATATGCGCCTGCGCCCGCGCTGCCGGGCAAAGTCGTTTGCAATTGGTCGTAGCCGACGATGCGCGCGACTTCTTCGATCAAATCTTCTTCGATGGACAAATCGTGCCGCCACGAAGGCGCGCGCGCTGTCAACGCATCGCTCGCGGTCGTGACGGTCAAGCCGAGCGCGGTCAAGATGCGCGCGGCTTCGCCCAACGACACGTCCAGCCCCGTTTTGTCTTTGTAGCGCGTGAGCCGCAGCGGGATCGGTTGCGACGGCGCGAGCGGCGTGTGGACATCAATGATCCCCGCCAGCACTTCGCCGCCGCAGAGTTCGGCAATCAAGGCCGTCGCGCGATGTGAGGCCAGCACAGACATCTCATAATCTGCGCCGCGCTCGAAGCGATATGACGCTTCCGTACTGACGCCGAGCGCCTTCGACGTTTGCCGAATCGAAGCCGGATCAAAATACGCGGCTTCGAGCAACACGTTCGTGGTTGTCGCCGTGATGCCCGAATCCAAACCGCCCTTGATGCCGCCCATCGCGACGGGTTCGTTCGCATCCGCGATCACGAGCATATCGCTCGTCAAAGTTTTTTCTTCGCCGTCGAGCAGCGTGATCTTCTCTTGCGCTCTGGCCCGCCGCACGACGATGCGCTGGCCACCGAGTTTGTCGAAATCAAAAGCGTGAAGCGGTTGCCCCAATTCGAGCATCACGTAATTTGTGATGTCCGCGACGTTGTTGACGCTGCGTTGACCCAGAGCTTCGAGCCGTTTGACCAGCCAGGCGGGCGACGGCCCGACCTTGACGCCGCGAATCACGCGCGCCGTGTAACGCGGGCACAGCGTCGGCGCTTCAATCACAACGGACGTGACCTCCGCCGCCTGGGTGGCGCTCTCTGCGATGTTGATGGCAGGCAGCCGTAGCGGTTGATTGAGCACCGTTGCCACTTCGCGCGCAACGCCGAGATGCGACAGACAATCGGGGCGATTCGAGGTCAGGTCAATTTCCAGCACGAAGTCGTCGCCGTGTGCTTCGACCGCGTCTACGGCGTGCCCGATCATCGTCAAGCGCGTCGCCAGTTCGCGCGGCGGGAGCGCGATGTCTACGAATTCTTTGAGCCAGTTGTAGGAAACCTTCATAAAATCGCTATTTGATTTCGAGCGTGAGATTCACGATGTGCTGCTCGTGATCGGCGGCGGTCGAGAGATCAAGCTTTCTGCCAGCCAGCCCGGATTTTTCCAGCGTTTGGCGCACAAGTTTTTCTTCGTAGGGCTTGCCTTCAATGCTTGCCCATTGCTCTTTGAGTTTTTGTCCTTGCGTTGCGCTGGGGCCGGTGATCGTGAGCGTGCCGAGGTTGTAGCGCGGGCCTTCCTCAATGCTGAAGCTGTACGTCACCGTGCGCGCGTTGTCATCGAATTGCGGCTGCGGATCAAGCTTCAAGCCGAAGTAGCCTTGCTCACCGTACTCCATCGCAATTTGCTGAATGCCTTTGTCCAGCTTCAAGCCATCCGCGACCTCGCCCGGTTTGAGCGGGATGCGGCGTTGCAAAACTTCTTTCGCAATGACCTGATTGCCGCTCCACACGGGTTCGTTCCATTGGTACGACACGCCTTCTTCAAGCGCGAGGAGCACCGTCACTTTCTCTTTGCATTCGCCTTCTTTGCTGATGGTTCCCTGCGCCGGTTTGAGCCGAATTTTGAGATAGCCTTTTTGCCGATACAGCGGCATCAATCGGTCGCGCGCGATCAGCGTGTTGATGGAGCGCGAATATTCATACGCAAACAATTCTTGCAGTGCGCCGCGCAGAAACGACGCTTCAAAAACGGTCGCGCCATCGAACGTGACCGCACAGATCGGGAGCTTCGCGTCCTCAACCTTGAACATGTGCGCGCTGCCGTAGCTGGCCATTTCGTGTTCGATGCGTCCGGCGAGTTTGTGTTCGCGCAAGAGCCGCTCCAACGCTTTGCGAATCACTTCCACCATTTCGCCGCCTTCCGTCGCTTTGCCATCGAAGTTCGGCAGGTCGCGGCGAATCGCGGCGTATAATTCTTCTGTGCTGAACCAGGGGAAATTGTCGAAAGAGCAAGGCAGCGAAGAGACGCTTTCTTCGACGACAAACGTCGCCTCCAGCGCCTCGCCCTGATATTTGTAGCGAAATGAGACCGACCGAAAGAGGCCGCTGTCCAACATTCGTTGCCCCGCCTCTTGCAGATGTTGGAGCTTCACCGTTTGCCCCGTTTGCAATCCCGTGACGGTCATCGCCTTGTCCGCCGCAATCGTTTTCAAGCCCTCGAAATGAACTTTGGCGAGCGTGAATTGGCGCGTGTTGATGTCTTGTTGTGCGTGCGCAGAGGTGATGAGCCAAGCGAAAACTACCATTGCCCACGAAATTATCCGAGCCTGTTTCATAAAACCTCCATCAAGGCCAATGCGCCAACCAAACCATATTGGGAAACATGGTTCCAACGGCATTCACGAGCTTTTCATCGGCGGTGACAAACTGACAATGCTCCTGCAAACTAAGAGCGAGATAAAGCATGTCGTAAACGGTTCGCTTATGCGTGACTGCCAGGATGTAAGCATCTTCAAGCAGATCAGCGGCAGAAGTAGTTGTCAGGTTGATTTGGGTGCGGAATTTCTCGACGATCAAATCCGCGTCAGTTGTGCTGAAGCCTTGAAATGCTTGCTTCTTCCACATTATGTTGCCGAACTCAGCGTAGATAAAGTCAGGGGCCAACAACGCAAGATTATTGGCTAAGTAATCGTTGAAGATGCGCTCTGCCTCCGCTTCATAAGGTTCTGAAACAAACCATTTGACCGCCACACCACTATCTATTACCAGATTGGTCATCGGCTGTCCCTATCTTCTCGAATCAATTCTGCACTGTCAGGCATAAGTCCATATTTCGCCTTCATCCTTTTATGAATGGCTTTGATTTGTTCTCCCGCTTCCTGTCTTCGTCTGCCCTCAGAGCTTTGCCGTTCCCATTCCTGGAGGAGTTGCTCAATACTCATCCCTTGCAGTTGTGCTTCGGCTGTCAGGCGATTATAAAAATCCTGGGAAATCATCAATGCTTGTTGATCCATAGCTTGTACCTCAATCGCCATTATACAAACTGCTCCAGGAATCGCGCATCGTTTTCGTACAACAACCGAATGTCATCCAGCCCGTACATCAACGCGCACAAGCGATCTAAGCCAAGTCCAAACGCGAAGCCGGAAAATTCTTCCGGGTCAATCTGCACGGCCTTCAGCACATTCGGATGCACCAAGCCGGAACCGCCCATTTCAATCCAGCCGGAGCCTTTGCAGATGCGACAGCCGCTGCCACCGCATTTGAAGCAACTGTAATCCACTTCGGCGCTCGGTTCGGTGAACGGAAAGTACGACGGGCGAAAACGTGTTTTCGTGTTTGGCCCGAACAGACGGCGCACGAATTCTTCGACCGTGCCTTTCAAATCGCCGAGCGTGATGTGCCGGTCTACGAGCAAGCCTTCAACTTGATAGAACATCGGATTGTGCGTGGCGTCGGGCGTGTCGCGACGAAAGACTCTGCCGGGGGCAGCGACGCGCAAGGGCGGACGCCGCTTTTGCATCGCGTGAATTTGCATCGTCGAGGTTTGCGAACGTAGCGCGAGGTCGGCTCCGGCGATGTAGAACGTGTCTTGCGGGCTGCGCGCGGGATGCAGCACCGGGATGTTCAGCGCGTCGAAGTTGTAGAAGTTGGTTTCAATCTCAGGGCCGTCTTCGATTTCGTAGCCCATCGAAACGAAAATGTCTTCGATGCGTTGGCGCAGCAGGGTGATCGGATGCAGATGACCCGCCGGGATGCGGCGACCGGGCAAGGTCACATCTATGCTTTCCGCTGCGAGTTGTGCGGCTTCGCGCGTTGCTGCGAATTGGGCTTGCAATGTTTCCAGTTCGGCTTCGACCTCAGCTTTGAGGTCGTTGATTTTTTGTCCCTGTGCTTTGCGTTCATCGGGCGCGAGCGCGCCGAGCGTTTTCATCTCTGCCGTGATCAGGCCGTTTTTGCGTCCGAGCCAGCGATCTCTGAGCGCCGTCGCGTCGGCTTCGGTCGTGACCGCCGCGCGTTCGCTGGCAAATTCTGCACGTAATTGAGCAATGCGATCTGACATACGAGATTGGAGATTAGAGATTGGAGATTAGAGATTAGAGATTAGAGATT
>CAZWAK010000065.1:0-37807 GCA_964631865.1 uncultured Heliobacteriaceae bacterium
GAGGGGCAGCAGCGTCTTGTGATTGAGCGCGAAGTGCTAGAGGCGAATTCGGTTGAAGTAGAAAAACAGTGCGAAGCTGAGGGTGAACCTATGCGCCCCAAAGTCGTGCGAAGGAAAGACTGGCAGTTGACTCTGCAGGCTTGGGATTTGTTGCTCAAATGGCTTGATGGCGGAATAGATTCTGCGGGGCAAAGGTATGAAGAGGCGCGCTGGCGACTGATTGGATACTTTGACCGGAATGGATGTTACATCCCGGAAGAATTAGCGGATAGGACTTTGGAGGATGTGGCACGCAGACTACAAGAGGAAGGATGGATCAGTTGCGAAACGCCTGCCCAATATTGCTATACCAGAGCCGAGTATACCTTGCTGGAGTACCGACGCGAGTTAGTAAAAAGTACATGGGATGGAGGAGATGCTCTGCCCGGCTTTGGCCAGCGGCACCCCAGCCATCTGGGAGTAGACGGGGATGCCGAACAAGAAGACAAAGAAAGATTGTTAGTCTGCTTAGACCGTTGCCTACAGCGTCTTAAGCCAGATGAAGGTGAATTGATCGTGCAGTATTACACGGGCGAGCGCGGGGACAAGATCGAAAACCGCAAAAGGTTAGCTGACCTACTAGACATTCCGATAGAAACGTTGCGTGTTCGCGCTGGTCGTATTCGCGCCCGGCTCGAGGCGTGTATCAACACTTGCCTCAAGAGCCAATAACAATGATATGGTTTTGGGCTTTCGTCTTATTCAGATAGGGAGTTCTCTCGCAGATGGAAAAGCTGTCGTATGACAATCAAATGCTTGTTCAGTATCTGTTAGGTTCTTTGCCGAAGGCGGAGACAACTGCGTTTGGTAAGCTCAGTATCGTGGACGATGAGTTTGTGGCACGTTTGCAGGAAGTCGAAAACGATCTGGTAGATGCTTATGTGCGCGGTGAGCTTTCCAGTTTTGAACTAATGCAGTTTCGGTCGTATTATCTTGCTTCCCCGCACCGCCGTAAAAAGGTAGAAATTGCACGAGCATTTCAAGCGTTCGCTGAACAGAAGTTGATGGCGCAGCAGGCTGTCGTTGCCACCGCCGCCACTCCGGTTCAGCCGTCGTTGGTTGAAGAGACAGCGCCTGTCAGCCTAAAGGAAAAAGAATCCCCCTGGCGCGTGCTGAGGAATTTCTTTCTGGTCCCGCGCGCGGCGTTGCAATGGGGTTTTGCCGCCCTCGCGCTGCTGTTGCTGGTGGGGAGCGGTGCATTGGCGCTCAAAACCTGGCAGATGCGCGAGCAGGTAACGCAAGCACAGTCCGAACACGCCGCGCTGCAACAACGCGAGCAGGCATTGCAGGCGCAGCTTACACAGCAGCAGGCCGCCAATGCTGATACGGAACAAGAATTGGCGCGCGTGCGGGAGCAACTGGCCCGGCTTGAGCAACAGCGGAAATTGGAAGCGCAACGTGCCCGGCTGCAACTGCCCACGTTGCCGCGCGAGCCGAATCTTGCCTACTTCGATCTCGCCCCACAGACACGTGGCTTGGCGCAGCCGCCGGATATTTCGCTCCCGCGCAATGCTGACTACGTGGTTTGGCAGCTTGAACTGGAAGCGGAGAATGCTTCCGGCTATCGCGTAGAGCTATGGGATCAAGCCCGACGAAGCGTGTGGAAAAGCGGCAGGCTCAAAGCACGGAGCCGGGGCGAGCGCAAGGTGCTGGACGTCAAACTCCCCGCCCGACAGCTGCCGCCGCAACGATATATTCTGAAAGTCACGAGTATTTCTGCCGACGGCACGGCGGAAGGCACTTACGATTATTTGTTTCGGATTGTGCCCTAGCCGCGCGCGCCGACAAGCCATTGCCAATTCAACGGAGGTCCCACGATGTCCTGTCAAATCACCGCCTGTGTGAAGTCCGGCAGCTTTGCCGGGCAGAGCGTATGTTTGGTTCTTTCGCTCAGCTTACTCCTGCTTCCCGAAACCATCATCTGCCGAAATGCTCAAGCAAGCAGTGCGCGTCCAATACTCGCTCGCACGTTGCCGTTGCAGTCACAACCACAAACTGCGCCCGCCGCAACCGTGCTTGAGTTGGGCAAGCCTATCGAACGCGAGTTGGCAGGCGGGCAGAGCCACAGTTATCAGATTACGCTGACGGAAGGTCAGTTTGTGAGTGTAGTTGTCGGGCAGAGAGGGATTGATGTGCTGGTGCGTTTGCTGGGGCCGGATGGCAAGCAGATCAATGAGTCTGACTACGAGATCAGATCATGGGGGCGGGAGGTTGTGTCGCAGGTGGCGGAAGTGGCGGGCAGCTACCGTTTGAACGTACAAGCAAAATGGAGGAAAGCGCCAGCCGGACACTATGAACTACAGGTAACTGAGTTGCGCGATGCGGTAGAGAAAGACCGTACCCTGCAAGAAGCAATCAAACTGAATATAGAGCATGGCCGATTGTACCGCATCGGTAGGCCGGATGAAGCGATGCCACTAGCGGAGCGCGAGTTAGAAATTCGGGAAAAAGAAGAAGGAATTGAGCATCCCAATGTCGCTTCTGTGCTTGGCAGCTTGGCGCTAATTCATCAGACAAAAGGCAACTACGAGCGAGCGGAATTGCTGTTTCAACGTGCTCTAAATATATTTGAAAAAACAATGGGGAAAGAACACCCCAAAGTTGCGTCTACTCTTAGCAATCTTGCAATCCTGTACCGCAACAAAGGCGAGCTAGCCAAAGTGGAGCCCCTATTTCAGCGCGCCCTCGCCATTGGTGAGAATGTCTTGGGGCCAGAACACCCCAACGTTGCTGATTACCTCAACAATCTTGCCAGCCTTTCCTACGAGAAAGGCCATTACGCCGGAGCCGAACTATTACATCAGCGCGCCCTGGAAATTAGGGAAAAGTCGCTCGGATCAGAACACCCCGCAGTAGCTGCCTCTTTTGGCGGACTTGCCATGCTGCACAGTGAAAGAGGCAACCTCGAAAAGGCCGAACAAGAATTTCAAAATGCGCTGACCATCTTTGAGAAAGCGCTGGGACCGGAACACCCACAAGTTGAGCAAACGCTTAATAACCTCGCTACTCTTTACAATAATCAAGGGAAGTATGCGAAGGCCGAGCCGCTGTTCCTACGCACGCTGGCTCTCAGGGAGAAATCGCTGGGGCCGGAACACCCCAGAGTGGCAATTGTGCTCATGAATCTTGCTATCCTTTACCACGGCCAACGTGACTACGCGAAGGCCGAGTTGCTGCATCAGCGCGCACTAGACATCAGAGAGAAAAAGCTGGCACCGGAGCATCCCGATATTGCATTTTCCCTGCAAAATTTTGCCTTCCTGTTACACGACCAAAGCGATTACGGCAGGGCGGAACCAATGCTTCGACGTGCATTGAGCATTTGGGAGAAAGTTTTTGGGCCGGAACACCACAACGTAGCGGAGGCTCTCGACGGCCTTGCCGCCCTCCACACAGCGAAGGGTGAGATGAGTCAGGCCATCACGTTTCAATCGCGCGCTCGAACCGTCGGCGAGCATAATATCGCGCTTAACCTGTCTATTGGCTCTGAACATCAGAAACTGGCTTATCTTGTTACAGTAGCAAAGCAGACAAGCCAGATCATTTCCTTTCACACTCTGGCTCCCAGCGACGTAACAGCGCGTGGTCTGGCAGCCACCACCATCCTGCAACGCAAGGGCCGCGTGCTGGACGCAATGTCCGACAGCCTGACTGCTCTGCGCAACCGCTTCAGCACACAGGATCAGGTTTTACTTGATCAGTTCAATGATGCCAGCGCGCAACTCGCTAGACTCGTCCTCAACGGGCCACAGAGAGGCACGCCTGCCGAACACCAAAAGCAGGTCAAGGAAGCGGAAGAGCGGAAAGAGAAGCTCGAAGATGAGATCAGCCGCCACAGTGCCGAATTTCGCGCGCAGACACAGGCGATCACGCTGGAAGCCGTGCGGGCCGCGATTCCGGCTGATGCGGCGTTGATCGAGTTCGCCGTTTACCGCCCGTTCAATGCAAAAGCTGCCAAGGAGAGTGAGGCGTATAGCGAGCCGCGTTATGTCGCTTACGTTTTGCGCCGCGCAGGGGAAATTGAGTGGAAAGAATTGGGCGAGGCGAAAGTGATTGACGATGCAGTTGACAGATTCCGTCAGGCGTTGCGCGATGACAAACGCAAGGATGTCAAGGAACTGGCTCGCGCAGTGGATATGCGCGTGATGCAGCCACTGCGGGCGCTGCTCGGCGAGACCACGCGGTTGCTCATCTCGCCGGATGGCGCGCTCAATCTGATTCCTTTTGCTGCGTTGGTGGATGAACGCGGGCGCTATCTGGTCGAGCGGTATTCGTTCAACTACCTGACGAGCGGGCGCGATTTGTTGCGCTTGCAGGTGGCACGCGCGAATCGGAGCGCGCCGCTGGTCGTGGCGGATCCGGCTTTCGGCGAGCCGGAGGTGACTGCGCAAGCACCGAAGCCATCGGCGCGTGCCCGAACGCGGCAGAGTGTAACGACAGTGTCTGATTTGGCGCGCGCTTATTTTGGGCCGTTGAGTAATTCCGCCGAGGAAGCGCGGAAGATCAAATCCATGTTTCCGCAGGCTGCGCTCTTGACCGGAGCACAGGCGACCAAAGCGGCGCTGAAGCAAGTCGCTGCGCCGCAAATCCTGCACATCGCCACGCACGGGTTCTTCCTGGAAGATCAGCCGATCAAGATTCCAGGCACGCGAAACGCGGATAACGTGCAGGCGTTGCGTGCGGTCGCAAACATTGAAAATCCATTGCTGCGTTCGGGGTTGGCGCTGGCGGGCGCGAATCTGCGCCAGAGCGGCAAGGACGATGGCATCCTGACGGCGATGGAAGTGGCGGGGCTGAATCTGTGGGGCACGAAGCTGGTGGTGCTCTCGGCCTGCGATACGGGCGTGGGCGAAGTGAAGAACGGCGAGGGCGTCTACGGGCTGCGCCGGGCGCTGGTGCTGGCCGGGGCGGAAACGCAGGTGATGAGCCTGTGGAAAGTTTCGGATTCCGCCACGCAGAAGTTGATGACCGCTTACTACCGCGGGTTGAAACAAGGACAAGGACGCGGCGAAGCTCTGCGGCAAGCGCAGTTGAAGATGCTGTCAGGGTCTCAACATCCTTTCTTCTGGGCTGGTTTCATTCAATCCGGCGAGTGGGCTGGTCTCGACGGTAGGCGATAGGATGTCAGCACAGAACTCGGACTGCTCTGCAATGAAGCGATCCTGCTGGTCTGAAGGTGGTCGCACGCTTAGCGCCGCCCCCGTTGCTTTTCTTCCATCTCTAACCCCCTTCTGTTCAAAATAACCCTTCAATAGTCATTCGGCATTGCGTAGCAGTAATCGCATCTCTAACCCCCTTCTGTTCAAAATAACCCCCCGCAAAAAATCTTGGCCTCCTCCTGTTATGGATTGCCTCATTTGTTCTTATCTTAGTGAGCAGAGACAGAGGTAAAAAGCAAAATCAGTTCTGTGAGCCTGGAAAGCGAAGCCGTAACACAAACCAGGGAGGGAGTCGTTTATGCAAAATCACTTCCTGCCAGGGCTTGGCTTGCGCTTTTTCGTGCGTTCAGCGTCGGAGCCTCGTTCACTTGCGGGCAGCAGAAATTGGCTTCTGCCTGCCATCACCAACATCATCGCGGCGCTGGTCTTCATCGCCGCTCAAGGAGGAAAACCATTATGCGTAGCAGAACATCAATCTGGTTGCGTTGGTCAGTCATCCATCTACTCTTGAGCTTGCTCCTCAGCGCGGGATTGCCGCGCCCGCTTTACGCTCAGAGTCTTTGTGCCTGCGACTCAGGCACCGAAAAAACACTTGCCGACAGCGATGCTGCCAGCAAAGATGCGCCCCCCCTTGGCCTCGCCAAGGGGGCTGAAGCGCCTCCGCCCAATGAGGTCGGCAGCAGCAAGGAAAGGAAGGAGGCCGAAGAGAAGTTGGTAAACTCTGCCAGTAAGCTAAAGGCGCAGTTAAGAGCACAGGTACTGGTTGTCAGCCCCTACACGCCTTCTGCGCGGACACGGGCGTTTGATCCGAAAGAAGCCTCACGTTATCGCGTGCCCGCTTTCCCGCAGACTGGTTCTGGCAAAAAGGTCAAAAAAGGGCCGCTGATTGTGGGCTTGATTGGACTTGGTCTGCTGGGTAGTGGTGCCTATCTTTTTTCGACGTATCAACAGCCCACGACGCTGGTCGGATTACTGGACGAAGAGCCAACCAACCGACGTGCGATGGGAAGCGCCATGATGGGATTGGGCGCAACGCTGGCCGCTATCGGTTTTCTCAGTATGCGGTAATGAGTCGTCTGGAGCGACGACTGAGAAAGTAAAAGAAAATGCAGGCAGAAGGATGGAGGCTGTCGGGATTTTACCTTCATCGGTCATCCCTCTGCCTTCCAGCTTAAGGAGGATCACTATGAAATTCCAAACAGTTAAAGTCACTCTCATCGCGCTGTGTCTCGCGGGGTTGATCTGGCCGCTTTCGTCCGTGGGAGGCAAAGAACAGGATTCCGTTGCTGCGGAACAGGCAATCTCCAATGTTGAGCGTCAAGCGGTCACGTCCAGCACAACGCAGGAACCCTTTACACAGGCGCTGATCGTCCGCAGTAGCGATGCCAAACCCGCGCCTTCAAACGAGCCGGAGTCAGCGCCGACAGCAGCAGTCAACTCAAACGCGGAAAGTTCGCATTACGTCTGGGAAGAAGAACCGAACGAATCGCCCGCGCAAGCCAATGCCCTGGCCACAGGGAGCGGACGCAACGGCTTTGCCGGGGTCGGCGACCCGACCGGGATTACCGTGTATTATTTCGATGGCGATCAAGACGGCATCGAAGACCTCTTCGCCGTGACGCTCACGCAAAGTGCGCGGCTCGAACTTACGCTCAGCGGCAATGGCGGCGCAGACCTGGATCTCTTTCTCTTCAGTATTTCCGGCACGCAAATCACGTTGCTCGGCTCCTCCAACGGCAGCACGGGCAACGAGCGCATTGCGACGAACGAGCCATTACCGGCGGGTCGTTACTACGTTGGCGTTTCGGCCTATCGCGGTGCTTCCAATTACGCGCTCGCGGCCACAGCGCCACAGACCTGGCCGACCGCTGCGATTGAAATTCTTCCCGCTAACCCCTCCTCCAATGACAACGTTTCCCTCCGTATTTCCGGGAACGCCGGTTCACCGTGCAGTGTGCCTATCAATCCGCAGGTGTCTGTTGTCGGGAACGAAGTCCGCGTTACGTTGCGAGAGCCAAGCGGGAGTATCTGCGCCCAGCTCATCACGCCTTGGGTCTACACCCTTTCCGTCGGGCGGCTTTCGCCGGGCAATTACCAAACGATAGTGTCCTTACAATCTGTCAGTGGCGACACCCGGCAACTCGCGCAAAAATCCTTCCCCGTGACAAACGCTGCGCCCGCCTACACCCTCACTGCCTCGCCGAGCACCGTCACGCCCGGCAGCGGTGTGAGCGTTTGTTGGACGGCTCCGAGCGGACGACCGCGAACCGATTGGATTGGCCTCTACGTCGTGGGCGGGTCAAGTACGAACTATTCACTCGGCTGGCGTTATACGGAAGGGGCAAGCTCAGGTTGCTTCACGTTTCCTGCCCCAACACAACCAGGCCGCTACGAGTTCCGCTATTTCCTCAACAACAGCTACAACGAAGCGGCCTGGAGCAATGTCTTTACCGTGACCGCCGGGCAACCGTACACGCTCGTCGCCAGCCCCCAGACGGCTGCGCCTGGCGGCCAGTTGGGGGTCTGCTGGACGGCTCCGGCTGGCAGTTCGGATTGGGTGGGTCTTTTCGCGGTCGGCGATGCGAACACGAACTACTGGCGCGGCTGGCGCTACACGAATGGAACGACTTCGGGTTGTGCTACCTTCACTGCGCCTGCCCAGCCGGGTCAATATGAATTCCGCTACCTGCTCAACAACAGCTTTGTCTCCACGGTCACGAGCCAGGTGGTCACGGTCAGCGCCAATCAGCTTTACGCGCTGACTGTGACGCCCGAGGTCGTTGCGCCGGGAAGCAGTGTGAGGGTTTGTTGGACAGCTCTGCCGGGGGCGTCTGATTGGATTGGCCTCTTCGCCGTGGGCGATGCGAGCACGAACTACGGGCGCGGTTGGCGCTACACTGGCGGCGCGAGTGCGGGCTGTTTTACCTTTACCGCGCCCACCCAGCCGGGCCGCTATGAATTTCGGTATTTCCTCAACAACGGCTATAACGAAGCCGCCCGGAGTATTCATTTTCAGGTGAAATAGACAGAGACAGCGGCGCGACATTGACAGCCGGGTTGGCCTGCGGCATTCTCCGCTTTCCTCACCAATTTGTTCCTTATGCAGCAGCCAGGCGCATGACACGCGCCCTGACTTTTCATCAGCGTCACGGCCTGAAGCTGCCGTCCGCGTAAAACGGCTCCGACAGCACCATCCCGTGCGACGAACAACACGGCCTGAGCAAGCTGGCTTGTCAACGCGCGCCGTTGGTGGAGCGAGCGGGGGAAAGGCGAGGAGGAGTATGAGCGATCCCCCATCCAATGCGACAACCGTTACGCGGGAGATTACGGCGGAAGAGTTGCTCGCCTCGCTTGACGTGCGGTTTGCGCCTAAGCTGAAGCGATTCTTCCGCAGCCGCCATTTGGCGGAGGAGCCGGAAGATTATGTGCAAGAGACGTTCACGCGCGTGATTGTCGCGGCGCGGCGCGGCGAGCCGTTGCGCAAACTCGCGGGCTACGTCTGGTGTACCGCGCAGCAAGTGGCGCTCGAAGGCATTCGCCCGCTGAACAAGCGCCGCCGCGAGGAACCGCTGGAAAGTTGCGAACTCCCCGACCAACGACTCGACCCGGAACGCGATGCCTTCCAGCACGAGTTGGTACGTGCCGTCGCTCAGGCGTTGAAAAAACTCGCCCCGCAGGAACAGGCGTTGATTATCACGCTGATTGCCAATGAAGAAGATCGCCGGAAGTTGTGCCAACAACTCAATGTCTCGCCCCAAGTTCTGCGCAGCCGCTTACACCGCGCACTGCAAAAACTGCGCCGGGAAATGACGCCGTAGCCTGCGGGACAGGCGCGCAGACAAGCCCGTCCGACTGCCCGCGAACCCGCTCGGAAAAAAAATCGCCTGCCGCGCGTGACGTTTCCGAGCGTCATGTCTCTTACTACTAGAACATCATCAATCAGACTTGGTTTATTCCGCAGCGGATCGTCGCTGGCCACACTTGAAAAGAAGTACGACGTGCGCCCCTGGTGGGCTGGATTTCAGTTGCATGTACGGTTATGCGCGCGAAGCGTTTGGAGTGCTGCGGCTGGACGTAGCTTTTATATCACTCAAATTACCAAAGCGACGTCCAGCCGCAGCACTCCAAACGCTTCGCGCGGCGGTACACGCAACTGAAATCCGGTATAGATGAAACTATGATGAAAACGCCGCGTAACGCGATGAGCCGAATCGCGCTACGTTTTCTCAGGAGGAAATATCCATGAAGAAATCTGCTCTGCTCGCGCTCGTGTTGAGCCTCGGTCTCCTAAGCCTCGTTTCCGCCACTGCTTTCTTCCGCCCGCCAATAGTGCAGGCGGAAGGCGTAAAGCAAACCGGTGCGCGTGGGCCAGCGGCATTTGGGAATCAACTCTTATCTTTCAGTGCCGCTTCCACGTTCAGCCTTATGGAAAGCATTGCCTGCGGCGAGACCAAGACCAATCGCGCACTTGTGGCTGGGCAGCAAGACACCTACACTTTCAGTGGTAATGCGGGCGAGGCGGTCATTCTTACTGCAGTTGGCACATCCGGCAACGTGTGCGCCTATGCCGAACTCTACAGAGCAGGCGTGTACCTCGGAAGAAATTCTTGCAACTCATACTCTTCCAGTTTGACTCTGCCCGCCAATGACATCTACACAATCTTGGTCTATGACTCAGGTCTAAATGATACCGGGACTTACGATCTCAATCTTCAATTCACGACTGGGCGCTGTGGGACGGCCATCACTTGCGGTCAGACGCGGAGCGGGAATCTCACCAGCAAAGCACAGCAAGATACCTATAAATTCAGCGCCAACGCGGGCGAGGCAGTCCTGTTCTCTGCCGTCGGTACTTCAACTTCAGGCGCAGTGTGCTCTTATGCCGAACTCTATAGCCCCTCAGGCGTGTACCTCGGAAGAAATTCTTGCAACTCATACTCTTCCAGTTTGTCTTTGCCTGCCACAGGCACTTACACGCTACTGGTTTATGATTCCGGTCATAACGACAACGGGACTTACGATCTCAATCTTCAATTCACGACTGGGCGCTGTGGGACGGCCATCACTTGCGGTCAGACGCGGAGCGGGAATCTCACCAGCAAAGCACAGCAAGATACTTTTTCCTTTTGCGGGCTTGCAGGAAGTTCAGTGATTGTCTCTACCGCCGGTACTTCAGGCGGTGTGTGTGTTTACGCCGAACTGTACGACCCATCAGGCACCTACCGCGGAAGGAATTCTTGTAACTCAAACTCCTCCAGTTTGTCTTTGCCTGCCACAGGCACTTACACGCTACTGGTTTATGATTCCGGTCATAATGGGACGGGCACTTATAATGTCAACCTTTCGTGCTTCGGAAATAGTTGCCCACCACAAACCTTCGGCGTCTCCGGTCGTGTCACTGCCGCCAATGGGGCAGCCATCTCCGGGGTGACGATGAACTTCACCCGGCTCTCAGGCACCGGAAGCGTGCCCGCGTCCGTGACGACAGACGCGAACGGCAATTGGAGCCAAACCGGCTTCACCCCAGGCTCAAACTATCGGGTGACGCCCGTCCGAGCGGGTTGTACTTTCAGTCCGTCCGCGCTGGATTTTAGCAGCGCCAATACGGGGCTGAACTTTATAGGGAACTGCCCGCCCACTTGTCCGGCAGCGCAAATCGAGATTGTTCCGTCGAGTCCCACCGCCACCGATAACGTCTCCGTCCGGATTAGCGGTCAGTGGCCGGACGCCTGCATCCCACGAAACGCCCAGGTCGTCATTGCCGGCAACGAAATTCGCATCAATACCTCCAACCCAGGCCAGGTCTGTGCCCAGGTGCTGACGCCCTATAACCTGGTCGTTCCCGTCGGCAGACTGGATGCGGGCGACTACCGCGTGGTGGTCACGCATACATCTTCAGGCGGGCAGTGTGAATTGGGACGCAGAAACTTCACGGTGACGCCGCCGCCACCAGCCTGCGTCGGCGTGTCCATTTCCCCCACGCTGTCGGCTCCGGCCAACAGCAGCCTCACGGTTCCCGTCAGGGTCTCAGACCTCACCGGCAAAAGCGTTCTGTCGTACGATTTCACCCTCGCGTTCGATCCCGCCGTGCTGCGCTTGCAGAATCTGCCGTTTGATCGGGCCGGGACATTGAGTAGCGCGATGACCGTGACATTTAACACCGGGGTCGCAGGGAAATTAACGATCTCGGCGTTTGGCAGTACGCCGCTGACCGGCTCCGGGACGTTGCTCAATCTGAAGTTCGATGTCATCGGAACCCGTTCGGCGTGCAGTAATCTCATCCTGGAAGCTTTCCGGTTCAATGAAGGCACGCCGTGCGCCACGCTCAGCAATGGGCGTGTCTGTGTCTCGCCGGAAGTCACGCTCTCCGGCGCGGTCAGCTACTGCATCACGCCGACGAAGAAAGTGGCGGGCGTGGTCGTGAGGACGAATACGACGCCTTCGGTGACGGACACCACCGACAACACGGGAAACTATGCGGTGCGCGTGCCGAGCGGGAGTTCCCTGACCCTGACTCCATCGAAGAGCGGCGAGGTGAATGGCATTAGTTCGTTCGATGCGGCGCTGGTTGCGCAATGCGTCGTGGGGATCACCCAATGCACCTCCTGCCAGCGCACCGCAGGCGATGCCAGCAACGACGGGAGCCTTTCTTCCTTCGACGCTTCACTCATCGCGCGCTATGTCGCAGGGCTGCCGAACACAGGCGGCGTGGGCACGTGGGAGTTTGTGCCGCCCAGCTATTCTTTTTCCGCCCTCAGCAGCGACCAGACCAATCAGAACTTCAATGCCGTGCTCATTGGCGATGTCTCCGGCAACTGGACGCCGTCATCCAACAACTTGCTGACAGAGGCTGCGGCGCTGAGCCGCCAGACCCGCTCGACCCCCGCAGCCGCTGAGGTGATGGTCTCTTTGCCGGAAACCTCTGGCCTATCAGGAGCAAATGTCACACTGCCGATTACGGTCGGTGATCTCACGGGTCAGGGCGTGGTGGCGTATGACTTCGAGTTGGCCTTCGATCCCAACGTCTTGCAATTTCAAAGTCCCCCCATCGAAGCCGTCGGTACATTGAGCAGCGCAATGACGATTACGCCGAACACTTCGACGCCGGGTCGTCTGCAAGTCTCCGCCTTCAGCACGAACGCACTCACGGGCGCGGGAGCTTTGCTGAATCTCAAATTTACCGTCGTCGGAGCGCCGGGAACTTCGACTGCTCTGGCTTGGCAGCGGTTCCAATTCAACGAAGGGGAACCACAGGCGATGCCGGTCAATGGCCGCTTCAATGTGACGACTCCGGCTGTTCTGCCAACCGTGACCACAGCGGCGGCGACCGCGATCACGAGCACCGGGGCGGTGCTCAACGGAACTGTCAATCCGAATGGCAGCGCGACGAACATCAGCTTTGAATGGGGCACGGACAGCGCCCTCGCAAACTTCAACACAACCCCGCCGCAACCCGCCGGGGCCGGAACTGCGAGCGTCCCCGTCAGCGCCAATCTCAGCGGACTGACGGCTGGGACGACGTACTACTTCCGGCTCGCTGGCACAAATAGTGCGGGGACAGCCAGAGACTCTTCCATCTTGAGCTTCAGCACGCAGAGTACGCCGTCCAATCCGCTGCCGGTGGCTCAAACCCTGAGTCCCGGCTCGGCTACGGCGGGCGGCGGCGACTTCACGTTGACCGTGAATGGGCGCGACTTCGTCAGCGGGGCGGCGGTGCGATGGAACGGTGCGCCGCGCCCGACGACGTATGTCAGTAGCACGCAACTGACGGCGGCCATCGCGGCGGCGGACATCGCCACCGCAGGCACAGCCAGCGTGACCGTCTTCAATCCTGAACCGGGCGGCGGCGCGTCCGATGCCTTGAGTTTCACGATTAGTTCTGCCGGTTTGGCCTGCGAGGCCGTGCAACAAGCCCTCGATCAGGGCGGCGTGGTCACGCTTGAAGCGGCGCTCTACACCTGTCGCACGCCGCTCGTCATCCGGCGCAACAACACCTGGCTGCGCGGGCAAGGGCCCGCCACGCAACTGCGCTTGGCAGACAATGCCAACGCGCCCGTCATCGTGATCGGGCAAACTGTCGCTACTCCGACGGAAACGCGGCGTAACGTGCGTGTCTCTGACCTGATGATAGACGGCAATCGGCTCAATCAGACTTCGGAAACCTCTCCCGCCGAACCCGCGTTGCGCAACAACGGCATCTCTGTCCGCAGAGCCGAGGATGTGTTGATTGAGCACGTCACCGTGCGCAGCGCGCGCTCCGGCGGGCTGGTCACGGAATTGGGCTGTCGGCGCATCACGGTGCGGGACTTCACGTCCTACGACAACCATTTTGATGGCCTCGCCGGGTATGAAACCGAAGACAGTCTGTTTTCAGGGCTGTATCTGTACGACAATCTGGCGGCGGGGTTATCCTTCGATATTCGCTTCAACAAAAACACGTTGAGCGATGTGGTGATTACAGGCAGTCGCACGGTCGGCATCTTCATGCGCGACGCACGCGACAATTTATTCAAAGGCTTGCAAATCAAAGGGAGCAGGGAACACGGCATCTTCCTCGCTCAAGTGGATGACGACGCCACCAAACCCGCCGCCGGGAATGCCTTCGTTGGCTTATTGATTTCCGGTTCGATGGGCGCTGGGGTCAGAGTCAATAACGCTTCCTGCGTTGACAACCTCGTTTGCGCGGCGCAGTTCATCAACAACCGCGATGGTGGCATCAGCGAAGCCGTGCCGAACCTGGTGCGCGGCTGCGAGACCCTCGTGCGCTAGGGGATGAGCTGCGCCAAAGAGGGGTTAGTTGAGCGCAAAGAACGCTGTCACGGAATTGTCCGGCACAGGGTAATTGAAGGTGCCATTGACGACCGTAAACTTGCCTACTGCAATATACTTTTCCTGCCCCGCGCCCGCCGTGCGGTAAGCTGCGAAGGTTTTGTGTGGTGTTCCTTTGACGGCGATGGCGATGACTTTGGGCTGTGTCGTTTCGTTGCCCTGGTTTGTGTTGAGGATGACGAAGGCATCCGGGTTTGGGGTGCCGTTATGGGCGAAGGCCAGCGCGCGGATCGTCGCGTCGGATGACGTGACGGTTGCAACTTTCATTCCCGGTTGTCCGGCACGCGCGATGGGTTTGTAATACCAATAGCCGTTTTCAATCGTGTAGTTGCGTTTGTCCACATCTACGCGAAAGGCCGTACCCGGATTGGGATCGCCGCCGACCCATTTGTTAGTTTGGATACCGGCCCAGGGAATTGCCGCATTGACCTTCGCGGTGTAAACCTGCTGGCGCAAGTCCTCCGCCAACAACGCATCCATCTTGCCCCACGTCATCGAAGTCGTCCAGGCATGCAATTCGGGGCGCTGCAAGCGCAGGAGGTCAATGCCATCGCTGCGCCAATCGCTGTACCATTGATCCTTGCCCGTGAAGCCGTGACTGGTAATCAAACCCAGCGCGCGCAAGGCTTCCTCATCGTTGGCAATCGTCGGTGCGTAATGCCAGGCGACAAAGCGGAACCAGTTCGTCGTCTCGCCCGGCGTCACGCCCACGTCGCGCATTCCGTGCCGGTCCAGCATCCGGCGCGTGATTTTCAGCATTTCGTTGACCTGCACAGGCGGCCAGTACAAATTGTAATCGTGGCGCGGATGCCCCGCTGTCTTGCCGTCCATCGGCCAGCGGATGAAATCTTCGCCTTCGTTGTGCAGCGAGAGGTATTTGACCGGGAACTTTTCCACCTCGCGCAGGTACTTGGCCCACGCGATCATGTATTCGGCCACTTCGTATTTTTCCGCCGGATCGAGGTCGCGCCCGCGTATGAACTTCTGCTTCGTCGTCCACGGCGGCGGGCCATAGAGCGTCGTGATGATTTGCAAATCGCCGCCGCGCGCGCGCGTTTTCTGCAACCCTTCGCGGACGAAATAGCGCATCCACTTCGTCGTCGTCTCGTGATCGAAGCGCGTCGGCTCAATCACGTTCGGATCGTTGTTGTCGTTCTCCGCTTTGGTCAGCCCTTCGTGAAAGGGGTCGAGAAACATCTTGACGACACTGGGTTGCAAGCCGTCCGCGCCAAAGATCAACTCCAGCATCTCCTGCCGCTGGTGTTCCTGGAGCAAACTGAAGCCGCCGTATTCCTGCGGCTCGCGTTGGTAATCGCGTGTCTGCGGGACTTCGACGTAGTTGAAGCCAAAGCCGTCCCAGTCTTGCAACGTCTGACTGAAATCAATCGTGACCGTGCTGCTCGGATTGGATTGTACAAAAGCAGTGGTGACGAATGTGAACGTCACGAGCAAGCTGACGCAGAGCCAGCGGTAGTGGATGAAGCGTTGCATTAGGTCTTCTCCTTCAATGGATTTTCTCGCAAGCCGCCAGCAGCGCCGCGTCAGGCTTGAATTCGATGCGCCTGGCCAACGTGCGATTGAGCCACGCCTTGGTTTGTTGATTTTTCGTGACGGCAATCGCGCTCGGCTGCTTGCCGCCCAGAATCTCCAGCGTCGTTCGCGCCGCCCATTCGCCCTGTTCACGCGCGACTTTCGTCAGGCCGAAGACCGCATACGGCATCATAAAATCGTCGCAGGTGATGATGGGCTTACGAATATGCCGTTTGAGAAAGGCGCGCGCGGCGGCCTCGTCCCAACCTTTGATCGCGCCGTTGGTGGGCAGGTAAATCAGATCAGCCGCCGCTTGCGCCGCCAGGAAATATCGCTTCCACGCGGCGTAGTCGCGGGCATAGGCATAGCGAACCTGCAAGCCGAGTTGCGTGAACAGCGGCTCCATCGCGTGACGATTGCTTTGTTCGGAGAGACTGTCTTCCGAAAGCACGAAGAGCGTTCGCGCGCGCGGATAATATGGCTTGAGGGTCGTGATGGTCTCGACTATCGGCACGACTTCGAGCATGCCTGTGACATGTTCGCGCGGCAGCGCGTATTGTTCCGCCGACCAGTTTACGCCGCAAAAGACGACGGGCGTCGGGCCGGTTTTGAAATGCGGCGCAATGACATACTTCACCGCCGCGTCATCCGACGCAATGATGACCGCCGGGTTGAAGTGCCGGATGGCCTTGACGGCGGCTTGCGCAGTTTGCTGAATTTCGGCTTCGGACGAACGCCGTTTCGTGTCCATCAAAAAGCTCTGCCACTCGATATTCGCTGCCTCCAACGTCGCACGCAGACCGCGCGTGATGTCATCGCTCGATCCATAGCCTTCGTGATACGAGTTGAGATAAAACACGCGCGGGCGTTGTTGGGCTGTGCTGACCAGCGTCAGGCAGACGAGCGACAAGAGGGCAAGGCCTGTAGTTTGTATTCGTTTCATCGTTCACCACCCGTTCAGCGCGATCAGCCCGGTCAAGAGGGCCAGCGCAAAAAAGTATGCCCCCGCCAACGCCAGTCCCACGCGCGCCACCCAACCCGGACGCAACTCCGACGGCAGGAGCGTAGTGTTCACGCGCAACGTGTGCCAGCAACTGAAGCCCAACGCAAAGTTGCCCAGGTTGCCGTAGGCCACAATCAACCACAGCGGTTTGGCGATGGACAAAAAGAACACGCCGATGGCGAAATACACCAGCAACATACCGAAATACAACTTGCCGACCTGACCGGGATCAACGGCACGCAACGGTCGCAGCGCCGTCCAGCACACGTCCACCCAACGCCGAATGAAGCCGTCGGCATTCGACGCCGCATTCGGCAGCAAAACTAAAAAACCGCACAGCAAAACCATGTACCAGCAAAACGCGCCGAGACTGCCGCCGACGCGCTGCGCCACGCCGTCCGCTGTCATTCCGGCCAGCACCCATTGATTCGCCGTTGCACCACGTGGCAGAAATTCCACCGAAAGCATGCTCGGCAACGCAATGCCGATGAAGGCGGCGGGAACCCAAACGGCGAGTTGATCGCGCCGGATGTGACGCACCCAGCGCCGCCAGCGCGGCAGCGTCGTTGCGTTGACGGGAAAGACTGTGCCCGCGTGCGAAAGTTCAATCTGATGCCCACCGACCAGACTCGGAATCGCACCGACACGCGCGCCCATGCCCCAGCCCTGTTCGCGCGTGTAATTGCTGATCGTCGTTTGCGCCAGCCCGCCGACGCCCGCAATCGCCGCAAACGTCGTCAGCAACGTCAACGCCTGCTGATCCATCGGTGGAAACCCGCGTCCCTGCCAGAGCGCAACCAATACGTTGTCAACGTTGTTGCCGCTCGTTGGTACATTGCCGAATTTGAAAAAGCCGCTGCCGATTTCGGCCCACGTCGGCGCGGACGAAAAGAACAACGCGAGGAACAGCAGGAAGCCCAGCACGACCACGACCTTGAACGTCATCACCGCTTTGAGCGAGTTGTAAATCTTGCCACCAAAGACCAACGGCACGAGCGCCAGCACGAGCATCCCATAGGTCAAGCCCTGCAACATCGTCGCGTCTGAGGCGATGTTCTCAGGATCAGGAATGCGCCCCAGCCACACGGCGGCAACGGTCGTGGACACGTTCGCGATTTGATACGGCAGGAGCGCGCCGAGATCAAGCAACAGGTACAGCGCGAGCCAAAAGAGCGGCCCCGGCAGCGTGCGAAACTTGCCCGTCATAATCGGCTCGCCTGTGTAGAGCGTGTAGCGGCTGGCTTCGAGGTTGTAAATCAATTGCCCGGCAATGCTGAGCGTCGTGACCCACAGCAGCGCGCCGCCGTAACGCGCCGATACGGCGGGGCCAAGCAGCCATTCGCCGCTGCCAATCGCCGAACCCGCCATCAACAAACCGGGGCCGATCATCGCCGCCCAATTGCGCCAGGTGAACTGCGGCGCATCGTCCAATTCACCCACGTCCCACGCCGGCATGTGCGCCGTGCCCGGCTGCGGACGCGCATTGTCTTCGCCGGGCGGCACAGGGGAGGCGGACAGAGTTGGAGGCGGAGCAATCGGCATTTCACCAGCGATCAGCTTGGTCTAAACAGACCATCGAATCCGGGCCTTCGTCGGTCGGGATTTTTGTGACGACTTCGTATGAGTCGAGCGCAATGACATACACGGTGCGTTCCAACTCGCACGAGACAAAGAGCAGCTTGCCATCGCGCGACAGCGTCGTGCCGGCGGGCTGTCGTCCGATGGGAATTGTGTGCGTCACTTGCTGCGTTGTCGTGCTCACGATTTGAACGGCATCCGCGAAAAAGAGCGGACACGCGAGGCGTGCGCCGTCCGGCGTGATGACGATGCGCACCGGCCCTCGTCCCGTCGGGATTTGCCCGACCATTCGTTGCCTCGTCGTATCCACAAGGGCAATCGCGTCGCTCTCTCGATTGACGACATACAGCCGCTCGCCGTTGGGCGCAAACGCCATGCCTTCGGGGCGCTTCAGCACAGGGATTTGTTGGAGAACCGTGCCGGTTGCGACGGCGATGGCCGTGAGCGAATGCGAACCGATGTTGGCGGCATAAACCGTTTGGCCGTCGGGCGCAACGTTCGTGATGTGCGGCAATTTCTCTTCGGTGTCCACCGCGTGCAACAACGCTTCGGTGGCGAGATCAAAAATCAGCAGTTTTCCAGCGGTTTCGCTCGTGACAAATAAGTGACCGGAAGGATGCGCCGCAATGCCGTGCGGTCGTTCGTAGCCGTGCGTGGAAATCGTGCTGATGCGTGCGCGCGTCACCAAATCATAAACGCCAATCGTCGTGCCGCCTGCGCCTTCCGACTCGACGCCGCGCAAGCCGTATTCGGTCACGTACAGCGTGCGGCGATTAGGTGCAAGGCAGAGTTCGTGCGGGTAAATGCGGGTTGGCAACCGAAACAATTCACGGCCTGACGCGACATCATAGCCGCACAGCGTGTGCGCCAGTTTGTGCAGCACAACGAGCGTGTAATCGCCGTTGCTGATTGCGGTGGGTGGCATCATGAGATTCGTTCAAGTCAGAGCGGCAGCGCGCCAGCCTGTGACCGCGCCGGTTTGGGACAACGTAAATTGAAGCGCGCGTTCCAGACTCGCGCGCCGCTCCGCCAGCGTTTCGCCTACGCCTTCCAATTCAAACGCGCAGTGTCCGGCATAGCTGCTGTGTTCGAGCGCCTGGAAAAAGGCGCGGAAATCAATCGCGCCATCGCCCGGCACAAAGAAAATGTCTTCGCCTTTGCCGTCGCGCAGATGCACGTGCCCGATGCGTCCGGCCATTGCTGGCACGGCCTCCGCGGGCGTCGCGCCGCCGGCTTGAATGTGCGTCACGTCGAGCAAAAAATGGGCATTCTCTTCGTCAATCGCGTCCATCAACCATTGTGCTTCGTCGAGCGTGCGGCAGAGACCGTTGCGATGCGGCGCTTCAACGTTGAGCCGCAAGCCCATCTCGGCGGCGTCCTGCGCGATGCGTTTGAGTCCTTCTGCTGCGCGCGTGGCGTGCGTGCGAAACGCGGAACGATCCGTAATCGGCAGCCCGCAATTGACGTTCAATCCTTCCGCGCCGAGCAGCGCAGCGAGTTTCAGGTTCGCGCGTCCGGCTTGCACGATCAATTGAAAATCTGCGTCGGGCGCATTGAAATGACCCGGCACCGCCGTCACGGTCGGCACACGAAAACCGCTCTGCCGAAGCAGCGCGACGAAGTCCTCGCGTTCCGCGCCGTTCTGCCGCGCGGCATCGAAATGCGGACAGAAGCCCGGAATGACGGCCAAATCCAGCGTCTCGAAGCCCAAACGCCTGATCTCTTCCAGCGCGACTTCAATCGGGGCAGAGCGAAAACAGATGGTCGAACAGGCAAGTCGAATCGGCATAATCATCTCTCAAAAAAATATCTCCCTGTCAGCAGCGTGCCAGACCGCCGACAATGTAGCCGAGCGCGCCGCGATTGAACAGTAAATCAGAGTAAAGTCGCCGCCTTAACCTCGCTTTACATTCGGCGCGCAAGTCTTTACTTTTCCCCTTTGCGCGGGGCTGGTACAGTACGCGGTAAAGAATCGCATCGGAAACGTCAACGCGCATGAATGAAGCTCAACAAACCCTGCTCGCGCGCCTGCTGGTCAGCAAACATTTTGCCAGCGCCGATTCGTTGCGGCGCGTCCTGCAATATCTGTGCGAACAAACCACTTCCATCAAGGAACACGAGATCGCCGTCAATGTGTTGGGGCGGGCGGCAGACTTCGATCCGAAAATTGACCCGATTGTGCGTGTCAGCATCGGCGGCATTCGCCAACGCTTGCAGGCGTACTTTGAAGCGGAAGGACACGACGAGCGGTTGCGGCTGACGATTCCGAAAGGACAGTATCGCGCGGTCTTCACGGAAGTGAATGAAACGCCCGGCGCACCTGCCGCGACGGCGCTCGAAAACTTCTGGCGGCCTTATTTGACGGGCGCGGCGGAGAATCTGCTGCTGTTTACGGAACTGCTTTTCTTCCGCAACGACGCCGGAAATTTTCTGCGCAATATCTTCGTCAACGACTTGAGCCACGCGCCGCGCGAATTGCCAACGCGCTTTGGCACAGTGGATTTGTCGGACTACAAACCTTCTTATCATTTTGTCTCGGCGGGCGAGATGCACTGTGTGTTGTCGCTGGTGCATTTGTTTGCCGGTCTGGATGTGCGCCTCGAAACCAAAAATTCGCGCTTCTCTTCGTGGAATGCCTTGCGCCACGCGAACCTGATCCTGCTGGGTAGCGCCCGCACTAACAGCTTCAACGACTCGCTGCAAGGCCCCAACAACTTCGTGCTGACCACCGACCGCATCGAGAATCGGCAGCCACAACCGGGCGAAGCCGCAGCGTATTGCGGGCAGCGGTTTATGGACGGCAAGCTGGAAAAGCTGACTGAATACGCCATCGTCACGCGCCGTCCCGGTCTGACGCCCGGTCGCGTGGTGACGATGATTATGGCCAATCACGGACGCGCGATTGAAGGCGTCGGCGATTTCCTGGCGACCGAAACGCAGATGCAAAGCTTGCTGGCCCATTTGCCGTGCGGTTCCGCGCTGCCGGAGCATTTCGAGATGGTGCTGCGCGTGGACATGATTGATTTTGACGAAGAGGTCGTCGAAGTCGAATACGTGACGCATCGCCTGAATGAAGCCGCGCCACGTTAAGACCGGCGTTAAGTGCCGCGCGCTTCGTAAACGCCTGCGCGCTTACTCCTACTTACTACTCCGCCCGAACCGTTCCTGCTAATAACTCTCCCGCCGCTCACTGATGAGTTTGATTTCGCTGACTGACTGCACTCGCCGACAGAAGCGGCTGCGCTGGGACTCCGACAAAACCAAATTCGTGACAAGGAGATGTGATCATGTATCGTTCGCCATCCGCTCGCAACCATCGTATCAAGCCCCTGCCCGTCATTCGTCTGAGCCTTTGTCTGCTGCTTCTCAGCGCCATCTGCGCGCCCGTCCGTGCGCAGCAAACGACCGGCATGGTGCAGGGAAAAATTCAGGATCAAACCGGTGCCGTCCTGGCCGGAGCCACATTGGAGTTGGTCAACATCGCTACGAACCTCACCTTCCGACAAACGGGCAGCGCCGAAGGAACCTACGTTTTCAATTTCGTGCCGCCGGGCAGTTACAAATTGCGCGCAACGGTCGCAGGCTTCAAAGCTTCCGAAACCAGCGGCATCAACGTCGAAATCAATAAAAGCACCGTGATTGATTTCACGCTCGAACCCGGCGCGGTGACGGAAACCGTTTCGATCACGGCAGGCACTGAACAGGTAGACACGACTTCCGCCGCGCTCAAAACCAACATCAATTCCAAAACGATTCTCGAACTGCCGCTGTCTTCGCGCAATCCGCTGGCCGTCGCTGAAATGGCTCCGGGCGTGGATGTGCAGACGGGCGGATTGACGGGCGGTTCGCAGATGCTCAATCCGAACGGCATCACGGCAAATGTGTCGGGCGGACGGCAACAACAGAACTCGTTTTACCTTGACGGCGCGGACAACAGCGGCGCGCTCAGGAACACCGGCTTGCAGATGCCCAACCCCGAAGCCATTCAGGAAGTGCAGGTCGTGACCTCGACGAATTCAGCCGAATTCGGCAAACAACCGGGCGGCTACTTCAACGTCCTCACCAAATCCGGCACGAACGAATTTCACGGCAGCGCCTTTCTCTTCGGCAACTACGAAGGACTGAATGCGAACGAATGGGCGCGCAATGCGTCGGGGCATTTCACCGCCACCGCGCCCGAAGTAATTCGTGGCGAAGCCAAAGCCGGCGATCCGCGCAACCCGCGTCCGGCAGGCAATCTGCGGCAATACGGCGGCACGCTGGGCGGCCCCATCATTCGCAACAAAACGTTTTTCTTCACGTCCTATCAACGCTATCAGGACGCGGCGGCGCGGCTCAGGCAGAACATCAAATTCGCCACCTCGAAAATGATCGCAGGCGATTTTTCAGAATTTGCCGGACAGCTTTACTACCCGAATTTCCCCGACATTCCGGCGCACCTGCGCAATCAGCCGATTCCGAATAACAACTTGGCGGCAGCCGGGTTGCTCGATCCCGTCGCGGTCAATCTTTCCAAATTGCTTCCGACCGTTGCGAAGCTCGGCGACCGGCAGAGCTGGGAATGGGTTGAAGACCCGAAGACACACGAAATCCTCGCCAAAGTGGATCATAGTTTTAATGCCGCGCATCGCGTCTCGTACAATTTCTTCCGCACCTGGGGCGGCACGACGGTGGAATCCGGGACGCTGCCGAATTACTCGACCGGACGCGCCGACGCGAAGCAATTGACCATGTCGGGGCGGCACACGTGGTTACTCAACACAAGCCTGATTTTGGAATCGCAATTTGCGATGTCGCAGCATCGTTCGACACGCGGTTCGTTGGAGCAATATCTCGGCCAAGACCTCGCGGCGTTTGGCGCGCGCAATTGGGTAGACGCTGTGCCGGGTGCGCCGAAGACGTTGCCGAACATCGAGATTTCCAACTCCGCCGTCGAAGGCTTCAACGGCGCGCCCATCGGCAGTCACGGGCTTTTCAATCAAGACAACTTTCGCGTCTCGTCGAATTTGACGTGGACACGCGGCGCGCATAATTTCAAGGCGGGCTTTGAAGCGCAACGTTCCTCGATTCGTGCGCAGGACGCACGCAACACCACACAGTTTCGCTTTCAAGGCCGTTTCTCGAATCGCGGCAATCAACCGGGCGGCGCAACCGCCAACGCGCTCTTCGCGCATTCGTTCGCCGATTTTATGATGGGGCGCATCGAGAACTTCGCCATTTCGGGCAAGGTGGATTACGAGTTGCCGACGTGGAGTTACTACGCCTTCGCGCAAGATCAATGGCGCATCACGCCGCGTCTGACCATCACGCCGGGCGTGCGCTATGAACTCTATCAGCCCGCGCGCGAGGTGAACGGCAAGACGTCGTCGTTCATTGAAAATCATCGTTCATCGCAGTACCCAAACGCGCCGCTGCACATCGCATTTCAAGGCGATGCCGGGATTCCCGATGGTTTTTATGAACAAGATCGCAACAACTTTGCGCCGCGCCTTCACGTGGCTTACGACGTGTTCGGCAACGGCAAGCTCGCGCTGCGCGGCGGTTATGGTTTGTACTATGCGTTTCCGGCGTTGCAAATCAACCAGTATTCGGCGGTCGAATTCCCCCAAGTGCCAAACGTGCAAGGCTCGCAGGCGCGGCTCGTTGATCCCTGGTTGACGAGCCAGGCGCCGACGTTTACAAAGCCGCCCGTGCCGTTCGAGACCGATCACACGAAGTATTTGCAAACCTATCAATACGTGTTTCCCACGCCGCGCATCATCGGTTTCGCGCCCGATTTCACGACGCCGCATTCGCATCAATGGAACTTTACAGCCGAGAGCGAAGTGCGCGGCGGCATCGTGGTCAGCGCGGCGTACGTCGGCAATCGCGGACGGAATTTATTGCTCGGCTTCCCGAACAACTACGCGGTTTTCAAGAACACGCCCGCCGGTCAGCCGCCGAGCAATGACATCAACAACATCATCGCGCGCGTGCCGTATCCGCAACTGAGCCGCTTCATCGTGCAAGTCCAGACCATCGGGCAATTCGACTACGACGCGCTGCAACTCGCTTCGACCGTGCGCTTCGGCAAAGATTTGTTTTCGCGTTTCACCTACACGTGGGCTGCGCGCAGTGAAGGCAATTCGAGCGGCGTGCCCGATTTCACGGGCGGCTCCGACGAAGACCCGGTCGGCTTCACAGCGATGACCGACAACCCCGCGAACATCAAAGGCGAAATCGGACGGCGAGGCCCGCGTCACATGTTCCGCGCGTTTTATGTGTACGAATTGCCTTTCTGGCGCGGCGGGCAATCCTTCGTGAGCAAAGTCGCCGGGGGCTGGCAATTGTCGGGCAATGTGACGATGCGCAGCGGCAACCCCTTCAATGTCATCGTCGGTTCCGATTTGAATTTCGACGCGATCACTTCGCGCCCGCAGGATCGCCCCGATTTGACGGGCACGATCCGCTACACGAGCGGTTCGGACAACGACAAAATGGCGGGCTTCTTCAACAAGGATGCGTTCACTGTGCCAACGATTACCGCACAAAAGTTGTTCGGCAATCTGCCGCGCAATGCGCTGACCGGCCCCGGCGCGTGGTTTACCGATCTGGCCTTGGCGAAGAATTTTGTGGTGAAAGAAGGAATGCGGATTCAGGTGCGACTGGAAGCCTACAACTTCCTCAATCATCCGATTCTCGGCTCACCGGTCGGACAGATGAACAGCGCGGATTTCACCCGGATTCTGAATAAATCCGGCAACCGCACGATGCAGTATGCCTTCAAGTTCTATTTCTAAGGGCAGAGCAGGCGCGGCGGCGACGTAGCGCGATTTGGCAAATCGCGTTACCTTTTCTAAGGAGGCGACGTAGCGCGATTTGGCAAATCGCGTTACCTTTTCTGAGGAGATCAATTCATGACAAAACAACTGCGCGCGCTTTGCTTTGGGTGCTGTTTCGTGGGGTTGCTGTGTAGTCTGACCGTCAGTCGGCGCGTGACCGCAGGCAACGAGATTGAAGCCTTTGTTCATTTCGACAAGAAGCTGCGCGCGTGGGATGGCTTCGGCGTCAACTATGTCGAAACGGCGCAGACGCGCGATTACAAGCAGTGGCCGCAGGAGTACGGCGGCTTTAGCACGCTGAGCGAAGAAAAACGGCGCGAGATTCTGGCTTTGATTTTTGGCGCGGATGGCTTGCAGCCCGGCGTGCTGAAGATGTTTCTCGACCCGTTTCACGAAGGCCTGACCGAAGCGGGCAACGACAACCGCGACCCGAACGTGATTGACCAAACGCGCTTCGATCATAAAACCTACACCGAATGGATGCGGTATTTCGTGCGGGAAGGCTTGCAACGCGCGCGTGCCTGGGGCCGCGCGGAATTGCCGATCATCACGACGCTCTACGGCCCGCCGCCCTGGATGACGAAACAGAAATTTATGCGCGGACGCGATCTTGATCCGGCACTCAAACCGGAACTGGCCGAATACATGATTGCGTGGGTGAAATATTTGCGCGACGAAGAAAAGTTCCCGGTCAAATACGTTTCGCTGCACAACGAAGGCGAAGACTTTTCGCGCTGGCCGACCGATGGCAGTTGGGGCAGTTACGCGCGGCACGATTACAACGCCTACTGGCATAGTTCGCAGGTCGTCGAATTCCTGAAGCTGATGCGTCCAATGCTCGACCAACAAGGCTTGCAAGAAGTGGGCGTCACGCCGGGCGAGCCGTCGAATTGGGAGCGGTTTATGAATTGGGGCTATGGCTGGGCGATTTACAACGATGACGCGGCACTGAAGAATACGAGCCTCATCACAAGTCACGGTTTCGGCAGCGCGGCGACGGGCGCGAATACGAGTATGGGCGTGGATTTGTTGCGGCTGAAGAAACCGGATTTGCACGCCTGGACAACTTCAATGACCTGGGGCACGATGGACGTGAACTTTCTGGAATTGATCCGCCAGCAGATTTACGACGTGAAAGTCAATGCCGTGATTCCGTGGGCCTGCATTCAAACCGACACGTGGACGGGCGGCGATCCCAATCCCGGCACGGCGTTTCGTGTGGACGGCAAAGGCGGCTACACGATTGAGCCGGGCTATTACTTTTTCAAGCAAGTGTCGCGCGCCGGACAGCCGGGCATGAGCGTAGCTGAAGTTCGTTCGACGCATCCCGACATCCGGCTGATCGCGTTTTCCAGCAATGGCACGCAGCACCCGGACGCGCTGGCGATTATCAACGTCGGCACAACGCGCCGCGATATGGTCATTCATCTGTCGGGCACAACGGCCAAGACGTTTGCGGCATTTGGGACGAACAAAGCGCGGCGCTATCGTGCGGAAGGCGACTACACCTTGCGCAACGGCGCGCTGGAATGCACGGTCTTCGGCGAATCCGTGCTGACCTTTTTTGCGAAACCATAAATATCTGCGCTGGAGCGCGATTTGCTAAACCCCAGCGGTTTGCTTGGTCCCCAGGCAACGATTTAGCCAGCGGCCTGATCCGCTGATCTTTTTCACCCGGAGCCGCCGCGTTTCGGATCGCTAAGAGGCGGGTAGAAGCTCACACAACCCTCGGCCTCGGCTTCTAACCGTAACGTCGCCTGCTGGAGCGTCGGATGTGCGAGCAAGTACCGAGCCAACGGCGCAACGACGAGCGTTTCCAACGTGCGCTGCAACGGGCGCGCACCGAAGCGCGGATCGAAGCCTTCGCGCGCGATCAATTCCAACACGGCCTCTGACCATTGCAACTTCACGCCTGCTTTCAGCATTCCTTCGCGCTCAGCAATTGCTTGCAACTCTTTCTGTGTGATTTCACGAATGACCGTTGGCGTCAACGGATGAAAGCGCACGACTGCATCGAGACGATTGAAAAATTCCGGGCGGAAGAACGACATCGCTTCCGCTGTGTACGACGGCTGCGACATTTCGCCGAAGCCGAGCGTACTGAATTTTTCTGCGCCGAGGTTTGACGTCATCACAATCACCGCGCTGCGAAACGTCGTCGTGCGACCATAACGATCTGTCAGTCGCCCTTCATCAAACACGCTCAGCAACACGTCGAACACTTCGGGGTCGGCCTTTTCGATTTCGTCGAGCAACAACACGACGAACGGTTGTTCGCGCACTTTTTTGATGAGTTCGCTCGGCGAGCCATCGGGCGCAGTGCGCAAACGTTCCGCTGCGTTCCAGCCCGAATATTCGCTCATATCCAAACGCACCAACCGATCTTTGACTTCGCCGTGCCCGAACAAAAAGCGCGAGATGGCTTTGGCCAATTCGGTTTTGCCCACGCCCGTCGGCCCCGCGAACAACAGCACAGCCAACGGACGATTCGGGTCGTTCAAGCCTGCTTTGAAGGTCACGATCACATCGGCAGCAGTGTCAACGGCGTCCGCCTGGCCGATGACTTGCGTTTGCAGTTCGGCAATGACTTCGTCGCGCGCGAGCGGCACCTCATCGCGCAAGAACAATTCGGGCAAGCCGGTTTGTTGGATGAAGCGCGTCAGCACTTGTTCCTGATTGAGTTGGCTGTCGCGCTTGATCGCCGCGCGTTCGCACACATCGCGCAGAAACGGCACAGTCTTGCCGGGAAACGCCTGATACGGCACGAAGCGGCGGAAGAGGTGATAAATCAACTCAACTGTGCCTTCGCTGATGTCGAGTTGCAGGTTTTGCTGCAAATTCGCCGCGACTCGTTGTAGTGCGGTCATCGCTTCGTCGCGCCCAAACGGTTCGAGCTTCAACACCTGAAACACGTCCGCAAAACCGGGCAGCAACCGCCGACACGCATCCAATTCGGCAGGCGTCGCTTCGGCCATCAACCGCAATTCACCGCGCTGCAAATACGGCAATAAAAACGCTCCGATGCTGTCACCCGGCGCGCGTCCGCCCGTGCGCACCAGGTCGAGCAAATTGTCCACGCACAGCACGCCGTTGATGTTGGCGAGTTCTTTGATAATGTCTTCGACGCGCTCTTCCCATTGTCCCAGATATTTCATCCCGGCAATCAACCGCGCCGCACTCGTCAGCCAATAACGATGCTTGAAGCCTTCGTCCTCGTCGTCCTCGTTCAGTTCCGGCGCACGTTCGATAGCGCGCACGGCTTCGATCAACACGGCAGTTTTGCCGACGCCCGGTTCGCCGACCAACAAGACATTCGCTTTTTCCTGCTGGCTGCGTTTGATTAAATCCGCGACAGCCGCCTCACGTCCCCACGCGCGCGAAAACTGGCGGCGCAGGCTTTTGTCACCAAGCGGTTCGGCCACCGTTTGAATCAGCTTGAGTTCAGCTTCGTAGCGCCAGGGACGATATTTGCGATTGACGTGCAGCGTGATTTCGTCGAGCGTGGCTTCGGGCGGCGGCAGAAAGCGCGAGATTTGTTGCGGCGTTAGCCCCTTGCAATGTTCCTGCACATAATGCCGCACCAAATCTTTCAGCCTGTCGGCTTCGTAGTAAAAAAACTTGAGCGCCAGCGTCGGCAGCGCGCAAATCAACATCCCGCCCGTTTGCTTGCCCGTGATGCACGGCACACGCAGCGCGATTTCGTTGTCACACGGAAACACGCGCGTACCGACCTTGTATTCAGGGCGCACGTCCACGCGAAAGGTCATCAGCTTCGCGTCATGAAAATCCGGCTCCTCGCGCCAGGGACGTTCTTTGTACGCCCACACCAGAAACTCTTTCAGTTGCAACATCGCTTCCGCCGCCGTCTCCGCTGTTGCGGCAGGGAAGTCGTCATCATCCAGCAAACTGGCCGTGAACCAGCCTTCATAATCTTTCCAAATCAACGTCGGAAATTTGCAAGTCGGCATAACAAATCTCTTTCTGATAGAGCGAGAAGCGGGCACTATAGCAGATTTGCGGCGACAGAAGACAGCATCTTGCTTCCCTGAAAAAGCAGGCGTATATTCCTTCCCGTCTCGTACAGCAGCATGATTTAGCCGCATGTTTTCTCAGGTAAAGGGAGGCCACGACAATGCGGGCATTGCCCTGACTCAAGAGCGCAAGTGGAACTTTCGTTATGCCAAAGCTGGTGTGCGAGACAAGCGAGCGCATTTCAGGTAGAAGAGCGTTCTATTCGTAGATCGAAGAGAGTATTAGTAGATCGTGCGATCTACTAATGATGTAATTAGCGCGCAGCCTAAGTATAGTTAGGCGACGATGTAGCCCTCTCACAGAAAGGGCGATCAGAAAGGAGGCACTGAATGGAAGTCAAGTTAAAAGAGACGGAGGAATTTCGGCTTACGGAGACAGATTTAGTCCGCGGAAACATTACTGTTCCCCTTGCTCAGATAAACCGGATCAGAAATTGTAAGATACCTCAAGGCCGCATAATCCTAATTGGGCTTGCATTCTTCCTCGGCCCCGCACTCGTTCAGGGGCTTGCCACTTTAGCCCAACTGAGAAACGATTACTTAATCGCTCTATTGTCAGCGTTACCAGTAATCGCAGGCTTCTGCTTTATCATTTACGGCTATGCTAAGAGTAAAAACGGCATAGAAATTCTTCTAAAGGACAGTAAGAAGATCAGGATTCAGGAAAGTGATAAGGGGAAGACACAAACAATTATTGACCGAGTAAACCAAAGCATAACCAATCACCAAGAAATAAGGTGATCTCACCACCGTCCAAAAATGGAAGCTAGTCGCCTAACATCCATTCAACCGTAGCCGCTTTCCGTAGCCGACTGGTTTGAAGGTAAAGGCGCGGCACGGTTAATGCGGTGTTCGGCGCTTACGGGTAGTCGAGGAATAGTTGCGATGAAGGACTGACAATACAGAATGAAGATAGATGGCGTTATTTGGCGCAGAGACATTGTGGACAAGTTGGCCTGGAAGCATCAGGTTGACCCAGGCGAAGTTGAAGAAGTGCTGGATAACCGTCCCAAAATCCGTTTTGTTGAAAATGGCGAACGAAAAGGTGAAGACGTTTATATGGCTTTAGGCCAGACTTACGCCGGGAGATACTTGGCCGTACTCTTCATCTATAAAAAGACGAAAGAAGCATTGATCCTGAGCGCGCGAGACATGGCGAATAAAGAAAGAAAATAATATGGTAAAAAGTAAAGCAAAGACCCTGCCGGAATTTAACTCGACCGATGAGTTAGTGGATTTCTTTGATACGCACGACATGGGCGACTATTGGGAACAAATGCCAGAAGCCGATTTTGAGATTAAGATCAAAAGGAGAAAACATCTCATCGCGCTGGAAGAAGAGGTTGCCACGAAAGTTACCCAAATAGCGAAAGCAAAGAATATCTCGTCTGAAGCACTGATAAACACCTGGCTAAAAGAAAAGCTGCAAAAGTCCCGCTAGAAAAGAAAGGCCGCGCCTAACTCCTTGTTCGGCGCTTGCGGGATAACCTGAGTAATTTCTATCGAATGACAAACCATGAGCTACCGATTTACTTGGGACGAAAATAAAGCGGCCTCAAATATCGTAGCTCATCGAGGGGTTACTTTTGACGAGGCCAGTACGGTCTTCGATAGTTCGTTGGCGCGGATCTTTGATGATGAGATACATTCCTCTGACGAAAGGCGTGAGATTATTATCGGGCCTTCAATCAAAGGCCGATTGTTACTGGTTTGTTTTACCGAGCGCCCCCATGAGATTATTCGCATTATCAGTGCGCGTTTGCCAACCAGGAAAGAACGGAAGAAGTATGAAGAAAACACCGATGTCTAAGTCACAGAAAACCGTGCCGCAAGACATGTTGCCGGAATATGATTTTGATTACAGCCAAGCTCGTCCCAATCGCTTTGCTGGAAAGATCAGCAACGAGCGGCTGGTGGTGTTGCTCGACCCGGAAGTCTCGCAGGTATTCACGACGCCCGAAGCCGTGAATACGGTGCTTCGCGCTTTGGTCACAGCATTACCCAAAGGAACAAAGCAACCAGCTCGTCGCAAGCAACGTCGCGCCTGACAACTCGTTAGGCCTCGAAGTAATCACTCAACCATAATGTTATTCCCACCAACTAAGTCGGAGGACTCCACATGCGCACGCTAGGCACGATCACGAATGAAGGCTTTTCCTGCACCATCACGGAAGAAGACGATGGCCGAGTTCACTTCCTCGCGGACGCCGATATAGATGCGGACGGGGCGAATGGACAGCACGGTGCGCCTGCGGCGTACAAGGTGGATGATTCCGGGACAGAACTGCTGGCGAATGGGGGGATGAAGATTGTGCAGGGGAAAGTCGTGTGCGCGAAGTCCTGGGCGCGCAGCATCGTCATCCTCGACGACGACAACGAACCGAAGGTCTTTCCCGGCGGCATCATTGCTTCGATGACCTGGTATCGCCATCCGGGGAAAGCAAAGGACGACCCGGCAGCCTACATAGATTCGGAAACCGTGCCCTACATTGTGGTGCCCGCGCTGGTGATTCAGAAAACAGCGGGCATTGTACGCGGTTGCAAGGCGCGCGTGACGTGGCAGGGCAAGGCGGTGGACTGCGTCGTGGCGGACAGAGGGCCTGCCAACAAGATCGGCGAACTGAGCATTGCCGCAGCGCGAGCGGTCGGACTTCCCGCCAGCCCTAGAACGGGCGGGACGACCAAGCCGGACGTACTCTATGAACTGTGGCCGGGCATTGCCGCACCGGGGTTCGTATTGTAGGCGGCTTGAGAAGGCGGCTAAGCGTGTGATGATGTAGCGCGATTTGCTAAATCGCGGTGATTTTGAGTAGCACGCCAGCGATTTGCCAAATCGCGTTACTTCAGCTCTTCCGGCAGCGGCAACAACGACAACAAAAACGCACGAAGGTCGTTGCCCGACATACCTTTCACCGTCAACATTCCGCTGCGCAAATCGGCGACGGTGGTTTTGTCCCAGACATTTTCATTGCAAATGCGAATGACGGGCGCGAGCGGGAGCAATTCAGTTTCGACCTTTGCCGCCACGTCTTCAGGCATTGCATTGTTCGGCACTTCGACCGCGTGTACCTGAATCAGATCAAAGCCGCCGCTGTCATCCGACAACATGAGCGTGCCCGTTTCCATCTGCGCGACTGACCATGCCTTGTGGCCTTTGAGCGCAAGGTAGTAATGGTTGTCGTGGTGTTCCGGCGGTGAACACCAGTGGACTTGCAAACCGAAGTTGCGATGCAAGGCTTCAAAGTACGGGCGTGTTAACTGCAACAGCGTCCAGTACCGATGCTGCGCGCCGACCATTTGACGCAAGCACAGCAGCGCCTGTTCTTCGACCGGCGTGTCGTCGCAGAGGAAATCGAGCAGCGCCGCCTCGCGCAACACGTCGGCCAATTGCGCTGTGAGGTCATTAGTTCCGGTCTGCGCTTGCGCCACCATTTCGCGCAATTCCAGATTGATGTCCTGCGCCGCGAGCAACTGTTGCCATTGTCGTTTTACGACGGCATCTTTCGTTTCATATCGTTCATACAATTTGACGGAGGGGCGACGTTGGATTGAACTCGCGGCCACTGTCGGTGGGCGTTTCGTTGCTTGCAGCAGCTTCGCCAAGCGTTCGTTCGCTTTTTGCACGCGACGATATTGGTCTTTCAGCGCGAAGTAACGTTGCTGTTCGGGCGCGATGTCGTCGAGCGAAATTGCGCCAACGGGTTGCAAGGCTTGCAGTTCCTCTGCGGCGCGCGCCAGAAATTCGTCCACGCCTTCGTGAATCCATCGCGGCTCTTCCGCCTCGATCAATTCGGCGAGGGGCGATTGCATTTCAGCTTGCACGAGCGGTTGCACAGTGACATCGAAGCCCGTCGCAACCGCATGAACATTGATGATCGTGGGTGTTGTCGTGTGCAATGGCGCAAGCTGCGCGGCGACGGGCTTGGTCAAGTGACGTTCAATCGCACGCTTCAACGCGCGTGCGCCGAGCGTCGGGTGATAGCCTTCGTCAATGATGCGCGCCATCGCGTCGTCGTCCACGCGCAACAAACATTTGCGCCGCTTCAAGCCTTCGCGTGCGAAGACGTCTTTGATGAGATGTTTCGCAATTTGTGCAATCTGATCACGGCTCAATCGCTCGAACGGCACGATGCGATCCAGCCGATTGAAGAATTCCGGGCGAAAGAATTTTTCCGCCGCTTGAATGTATGTGCTGGCTTGCGAACCTTCGTCCGGCGTGAAGCCGAGTTCGCTGCTCGCCTGTTTGACGCCGAGGTTCGAGGTCAAAATGATGAGCGCGTTGGTGAAATCTGCCGTGCGTCCGAGCGCGTCGGTCAAGCGGCCTTCGCCCATCACTTGCAACAACAGATCGAACACGTCGCGGTGCGCCTTTTCGATTTCGTCCAATAAAATCACGGCGAACGGCTGCCGCCGAATCGCGCTCGTCAACAAACCTTCGGGTTGATCGAACGTGCCGACGAGTCGCGCGACCGCTGAGGCTGCGATGAATTCGTTCATATCAAAGCGCAACATCTTTTCTTCATCGCCGAACAAATAGCGCGCGATGGCTTTGGCGCATTCGGTTTTGCCGACGCCCGTTGGGCCGAGAAATAAAAACGCTGCGAGCGGGCGATTAGGATCGTTGAGACGCGCTTTCGCCGTGCAAATCACATCGGCGGCGGCATGAATAGCTGCTTCCTGCCCGATGATTTTTTCCTGAATCGCCGCGATCACGTCCTTGCGTTCGAGCTTGGTTTCAGAGTCGAGAAACGCGACCGACATACCGCTCTTGGCTTCAAATTCTTCGTGTACGTTGCGCCGCGTGATTTCTTTATCACGAAACTTGACGGCAAGTTGGCGCAAGAACAACGCGGCTTTGCCCGGAAACGCTGCGTCGCGCACGTAACGACGTTGCAGATCGAGCGCGGTCGGCAACGCTTCCAACGCAAAGCGGCAATCGTGTTTGTCTTCGAGTTGCTTGAGCGCGTTCAGCAGAATGCGAAACGTGTCGTCTTCGTTCGGTTCTTTGATGGGCAGAATCTGAAACAAATCCGCCAAGCCGCGATCCTGCTCCTGCAAAACGCGCAAGGCTTCGGGCGTGATTTCGGCGAGCAAGCGAAACTCCTGCCGCTCGATGTATGGCTTGATGACTTGCGCGACGTTCAACTCGGAACTCGCCGAAACCCCCGCCTGATACATACCCAACAGATCATCGAAGTACAACACGTGATCTTGTTTTTTGGCTTCTTTGAGAATCGCCAGCAAACGGTCTTCCCACTGTCCAACGTACATCATTCCTGCGATCAATCGCTGCGGTGAGAGCAGCCACAGATTCTTTTCTGCCGAATATTTCTGGCGGCGCTGTTCGACGCGGCGAAAGACGTATTCTTCAATGATCGCCGTTTTGCCGACTGAGCGCGGCCCGACGATCAGCACGGGGCGCTTGTCTTTGGCTTTGAGCAGTCGCGTCAACTCTTCGACTTCGGCGTCGCGGCGCACGGCACGATTGAGTTCATCCGGGTAGCGCCAGTCGAAGCAGCGCCCCACGCGCCGCAATTCTACCGCGCCGTCCATCGCGCCGCCACCGCCGAGAAGCGCGAACGGCGACTTTTCTTCCGGCTTGGAAATTTGCGGCGGAAAGATGTCCATTTCGACCGTCGTCGTCCACGCTTTGCCGGTCAGCGAAACTTCATCGGGGCGGGGAATCGTGTCGCCGCCTTTGCGTTCGCGGTTGCGAAAATACTGCGTCAACACTTCGGTGGCGCGCGTTTGCAACGATTCGCCGCGCTCCAATTCCAACGCAAATTCGGGCAGATTCGGCGTGAACGCAAGACGGCGTCCAAAGGCTTCCATTCGCACAAACAGAAACCGCACTTGCGCGCGTTGCTTGCCGAGGTCGAGCGAAAGCTTGAGCAAGTGATCTTCGACCGCAGGCGCGAAGCAATAGTCCGCCAATTCGTCGTGCCGCATCTGTTTGCCCAAGTTGGCAAAATGCTTGCTGAGTTCGCGCACCAGATTGTTCATTGCGCGGCGCAGGTTTTCGTCGCGCATATACGGCTCCCGGAAGAACAGCGGGCGCACGAAATACAACTTGGCCGACGAATCGGGCTGCGGTTGTTCTTCGACATAAATGGGGATCGTGATGTTCATGGTTCTCTTCGAGTAGGCGGTAGGCGGTAGACGGTAGACGGTAGTTGTTATCGAGACGCTGCGAATCCCTCCAGCATTGCTTTCATGTAGGCATCGAGTACGCGAGCTACGCGATCTATCTCATCTTGTAGCTGAACGGTGTCTGCATATTGAAGATCGTGGATCAGGATCAGGTAATAACGGCATTCTTCCAATGAGCCTTGCGAGATATTGTAAAACTTTGCTTTGTCCGCTGGAGTTCTCTTTTTGAATCCTTCGGCAATATTTGCAGGGACGGAGACAGCGGCTCGGCGTAACTGCGAGGTCAAACCAAACATTTCGTGCTTCGGCAGCCCTTCCGTTATCCGATAAACGCTCAACACAAACTGATGTGCCAACTTCCAAACGTCCAAGTCCTGAAATGTTTTTGCCTGTGACATAATTTCTCCTCAATGGAACCTGATGCCTAAACCTACCGTCTACCGTCTACTGTCTACCGCCTACTCCAAATCAATCCTCCACCATCGCCCGCGTGGCTTGGCGCAACGACTCGTTCATCGCTTCGGCTACGCGCTCGTCAATGGTGTTGCCATTCCACGTAAAACGGCGGTCGAGCCGCTTGTCTTCAATCACGAACCGCTTGGCATCGTACATGCGTCGCAACGGTACGGGGCGGTCTTTGAGCGTCATAAAATGTTCGTAGAGCGATTTGAGTTGAGGCGGTTGCGTCGCGGCTTCCACGTTGATTTCCACCAAACAATACGCTGATAGTTCTTCTTCCTTTTCCGACCTGAAAAGATGTCGCCCTGCTTCCAATGCAAAGCGCGCTTGCACGAATGGCGCTTTGAGATACAGAAGCAAAACAACCGCGTCTTGATCGCCTTTATGCAAATAGCTCGTGGGTTTTTCAATCTCGCGCAAGACGAGGTCGGTGTGATCGTCTTTCAGCTTTTCACCCGTGTGGCGGCAGAGGCTGTGGAGTTCGATCTTCGCGTTGCGCTCTTCGGCATAATTGCGATACGCGCGCCCGAGTTGGAACAAATGCGGGGCGCTGGGGCTGTGAATCCACAGCGAAACTTTGTCCGGTTCCTCAAAGCGCAATGAGTAGAGATCGAGCAGCAATTGCTCCCACTCATCGCGCGCCTTCGTCACCGCAACCCCGATTTCATTGGTGTCGCCCGGCGTGCGGCCATAAATCATCAGCTTCGCTTCGTCTTCCAAATCCGACACGCGCTGCGAGAAGTCTTTGATCTCGGTCTCGATTTTGCGCAGCCGCCCCAAGCGCGCCAACGCTTCGAGATCAAGAGGGATTTTCTCTCTCGCGATCCGCATGCGACGTTCGAGCGCTTCGAGCCGATAGATTTGGTTCTGCAAATCCAGCAGCGCCGGACTGCGCGCAAGCTTCTGCGTCTCCACGCGCAGCGCCGAGGCATTGCCCGTGTGATAGGCCAGATGCGAGTCCAGCGCGGCGCGGCGCGGTCGTTTGCCCGTTTCGTCGAGCATCGGTTCCGTGCGCACGCGCAGGCCGGTTTTGTTCATCGTCACATCCGTCACCAACATCTCGCTCGCCGGACGTTGATTGAGTTGTTCGGCGAGCGGAGCCAACAACTCGCGCTCAATCGTGCGTTTCAGCGGACGCGCGCCGTAGCGCGGATCGTAGCCTTTGTGCGCCAGATGCTGTGCGACTTCGGCGGCAATGTTGACTGTGACGCCGCGAAACTTCAGTCCGTCGCGCAACTTGATCTGCTCCAATTCGCGCACGGCGATGCGTTGCACGGTGGCGTCGGACAACGGCGCAAACGGCACGACGCGGTCTATGCGATTGAATAATTCAGGCCGCACGAAAGCGCGCACTTCTTTCAGAAAATGCTGCGACGCGCGTTTGCGTGTGCTGTCGTCGTCTTTCGCAAACGCTTCCGAAAAGCCTTTTACGCCGCGTTGATATGATTCCGCGCCGAGGTTCGAGGTCATAATCACGACCGCGTTGCAGAAGTCTGCGACGCGCCCGGCAGCATCCGTCAAACGCCCTTCGCCCATCACTTGCAGTAACAAATCAAAGAACTGCGGATGCGCCTTTTCGACTTCATCGAGCAGCACGACGGCAAACGGTTGTTCGCGTACTTTCGCCGTCAACAAACCTTCGGAACCGGTCACGCCACCGATCAACCGTTGCACGGCGACGGGGTCGCTGTACTCGCTCATATCGAAGCGCAACATGCGATGACGATCTTGAAACAAAAACTCCGCGAGCGACTTCGCCATCTCGGTTTTGCCCGTGCCCGTCGGGCCGATGAACAACAACGACGCAATGGGTTTGCGCGGACGCACGAGACCGGCTTTGACCGTCGCGAGCAAATCCACGACCAAATCTACAGCGTCCATTTGCCCAATCACGCGCTCGCTGAACCACGTGTGCGTTGCGGGCAAATCGAGATGCATGGAATCTTCGAGCAGAAACAACGGCAAACCCGTCTCGCGCGAAAACGCCGCCGTGACATCGCTCGCCTGCACGGGTTCCGTCTGCTCGCGCTCCTTCAGCAAATTGTGCAGAAAGCGCAGCGGGCGACCGGGATTAGCCGAATACGTGGCATAGCGGCGATGCAATTGATCGAGCCGTTCAATCGCCGCCGTCTCAATCTTCGCTGCACCGCGCTCCTGCGCTGCGGCGGCGACTTGCGTCAGAATTTTGCGCCCGACAGCGAGCGACGG
>CAZWAK010000066.1:0-36688 GCA_964631865.1 uncultured Heliobacteriaceae bacterium
TAACGATAAATACTTTTGCCCAATCCCGTAACCTTACTTCCGAACAGCAAAAAGCCCGCTCCGAAGAACTCAAGCGCGCCGCCAAACTCTCCCGCGATTTACGCGAAGAAGTGGCGAACATTGCGGCCCGCCGACAAACCAGCCGCTTAACGCAACAACGCACGTTCATTATCCAAACTGAAGGGGCGACCGGTGCTGAGCATTTGAATAAACTCCGTGCGGCGGGGGCGCAAATCAATCGCGTCTATGGCCGTGTGAATCTCGTTTCGGTGCGGCTCCCTTTGGAACGCGCCATTGCCTTAACGAATGACAACTCCTTCGCCTTCGTTTCCTCAGACCGGAAGATTCAGGCGCTGGGGCATTTGGAAGAAACGACCGGGGCCAATCAGGTTCGCTCGGTCGTCAGCCAATTGAATCACTTGCCACTCGATGGGCGGGGCATTGGCGTCGCCGTTTTAGACAGCGGGATTGATGAAAGCCATGTCTTAACCGGAGGCGGGCGTGTCGTCTATCGCCAGGATTTTACCGGTCAAGGCAACACGCAAGATGTTTCTGGACACGGGACACACGTCGCTTCGCTGATCGCAGGCAGTCCGGCGTTTGCGGGAGGCGCTTATGCCGGTCTTGCGCCGGGAGCCAATCTGATTAGCTTGAAAGTGTTGGATGCGCAGGGGCGTGGAGCTTCGACCGCTTTGTTAGCGGCGCTGGATTGGTGTATCGCCAACAAAGACGCCTATAACATTCGCGTCATCAACATGAGCCTCGGCAGCCTGGCCATAGATAGTTACCTCAACGATCCGCTCTGTCTGGCGGTGCGGCGGGCGCACGATGTCGGCATCGTCGTGGTGTGTGCGGCTGGGAACCTGGGCAAGACCGGCAATGGGCGCAAAATTTATGGCGCGATTCATTCGCCCGGCATTGATCCTTCGGTCATCACCGTTGGAGCCGCCAATACCTTTGGCACGAATGAACGTTCCGACGACAAGATGGCCAGCTATAGTTCGCGCGGGCCGACGCGCGGCTACCGGATGGACGAAAACGGTGTGAAGCGGTACGACAATTTGATTAAGCCTGACCTGGTTGCGCCGGGGAACAAGTTGGTCGGAGCCTGCGCGCAAAACAGTGCGTATGGCCAGGCGCATCCCGAATTGAAAGTCGGCAATGCAGCGAACCCGGCGGAACAATTATTGAGTTTGAGCGGAACTTCGGCTTCTGCGCCTGTGGTGACAGGGGCGGTGGCGTTGCTCTTGCAAACCAATCCCAATTTGACGCCCAACCTGGTCAAATCCATTCTGATGTACAGCGCCCAGCCGCTCAGAGGCTACAGCAACTTTGAGCAAGGCGCGGGTCTGCTCAATGTCGAAGGCGCAACTCGTCTGGCGGCGATGGTTGTTCCCAACGTCAGAACCCTCACCCACGGAAACAATATGCTGGGCGGACAAAGCTTGCCCGCAACCCAATCCAGTCTGATTGCCAACGAAGCTTGTCTTTGGGGACAAGGCGTGATTCTCAATTACTGTTTCGCGTACGGGGCTGGCCTCATGACCAATTGGCACGGGGCATACTCAAGTAGCTCCATCCTGACTGATGCCGTTTCCTATCCGAACCGCCAACAGCGGGTAGACGAAACGTTACTCTCCAGAGATCAGGTGTCGTTGACGGAAGGCATAGTCGTATCCGATGGCGGCGTTCTCGCCGATGGTGTGATCTATGCCGACGGTGTGATCTATGCTGACGGCGTGATCTATGCCGACGGCGTGATCTATGCCGACGGTGTGATCTATGCTGACGGCGTGATCTATGCGGATGGCGTGATCTACGCGGACGGTGTGATCTATGCTGACGGCGTGATCTATGCCGATGGCGTGATCTATGCCGACGGGGTCGTGCGGGCGGATTAGGTCACAAACAGAAGCATTTGCATCATTGGTTGCTTTCCGACGTGAGGGGTATTGAATACTCCTCACGTCTTTGTTTTAGTTAAATGTTGATTCTACTGCGCTTTCCTGTTGGCAGGAGAACTAAGTTCCCGCTGGATTAATTGTCTTTTTTCCTGGCGGGTAGCTCTTACCCTTAAATCCGCTTTTCACGTCCGAGCGGGTTTCCCCCTTATTTCTAGTCAAATCCTTGTAAATCAATAAGATGGGAGCTTATTTCTAAAACGCCTGGGCTTTGGCACGGGCTTTGCCATACCTCTTAGCGAAGGCTTACAAGAGAGATTGACAAGCAAATCAGTTCGGTATCCAGGCTGGTAGGCGCACACAAAATGCCAGATTTGCAACAAGCTGAAACTTGCGTGCCAATCACTTTATGAATTGCTCTTTCGAGCGCGGTCATTAACGAATCAAATCCGGTCAATTTCTGATTGAGGAGTTCCCCGGTACGGGTGGGTACTTGGGAAACACTTCTTTGCGATGGCCTTCGCGGGAATCTGAACGGATCAATCACTGGGGATTCGTTAATGACCCTTAAATTAAGACGATGGAGGCCCCTGCAATGCAACAGGTATCTTTCCCCAATAAAGTTAATTACTCACTGTTTAGTCAAGTTCTCGTGGAAAAACGCACCAAAGCTGGTCTTTCCCTTTCGGATTTGGCGGATTTGAGCCGTCTCCCCCTGAGTTTATTGGAAGACCTGGAAAGCGCTGGACGCGCAACTCCAAGTTTTGACATTTGTTACAAGATTGGCCAGGCGATCAACTCGCGCCGTATGCAGGGCTTTATGATTCAAGACCTGTGGGAAGCGGCCACCATTGATCGGACGGCCCGTTTCATTCGAGCTTCTTATGCTACTGCCTCCCCTGCGCCTGCAATGCAGCGAAAAGCTGCCTGACGAATCGGGTGAATTGGAGATGTATTCGGTGCAGTTCGTCTTGAGCATCGCCAGCAAGCGCGCCCAAGACCGAATAGAACGGCAGCGGAATCGTTCCTCCAGGTTGGATGCTGATGCCCCGGCTTATCCCTCCCCATATCCCCCAACGCCTGGCCCGGTTCGTGGCGGGCGTCTTGGGTAAGCCGGTGCGAGGGAGGAACGACTCACCCCAACAGAGTATGCAAGCACGTTCCAGGTTTCGCTTTAAGACCGCTGAACAACCTACAAGGGATGCGCAAGCATGCTGAGGCGGACGATAGTTGTTTGAGTATCCGGCAAACTCCTAAAGCAGCTATCGTTCGCTCTTTTTTACTTCGGAACCTCGTGCCAATTAGTTTCGGCACCGCAACTCCCAACTTTGCGCCCAAACTTTGCGAAAGCCCTCTCAAGGAGGTTCGATATGTGGTTAGAACGATTGCTTTCCTTGCTTCTCTACGCCCCGCTTCTGCTTCCGGTGATTTTATTGTTCTTTTATGCGCTCCTCGCCAATCGGCGACGAGAAACCGATTCGTCGCGCTAGTAGCGCGATGCTCTTGAGATGGGCCCCCGAAATGATTACTGATCTGCTGCAAATTACGCGCATCAGCTTGTTCTTTTTGCTACGAGTTATGGTGTTCTTTCTTTCGGCCACGTTCTCTTCTGCGGGATTCACGCACGACAGCAAACAGAGAAGTGGCCTTGCGATAGCCCTCAGGGAAGATGCGAACTTTTATTGAAGCGTATCTGCCTTGAAACCCTTTCACGCCCAACAATGGACTTCCTCTTGGATTCTTCCTCGTTTTGACCCACAGAGCCTATCGCTCCCGGCTCTCCACACTCCCGCCATCGGCTTTGATAAACCGTACTTTTCCCTGAGGGCAATACAACAACGGGCTGTTCTGGACGTAACAAGTCAAGACAGCCTCTTTTCATCTCCGGCCCCTGCCTCACTCTCCTAACCTTGCCATCTTGCCAGCCATCGTCGGTATCGTCCGTTTCTTGAAATAAGGTAAAAAAATAAAGTTGTTTTAACCCGATTCCGCGTGTATATTTCCCGCGCCTCGCAGTAAAGTCCCCCTTGGCATAACAACCTACCGAACTACGAAGGACTCGTAATTCTCAAACGGCACCTTCCCCTAAGCCCTTGATAGGACTCACCTATGACTGAATATTTTCGCGCGGAAATCAATGGCGAGGCACAAGCGTGTGCCCGACTCATCCAGGACTTACGCAACAATGATTGGGATTTGTTAGTGGATCAGCAAGGCTACCTCATCGTGGCGGAATCGGAGTGGGATCGGCTGGATCAACTGGCGCAGCAATACCAATGCCGACTCGAAGCACGCGGGCAGTATCAACAGGCGGCTTGAAGGCGTTGTTACTCGGCGGTCTTGAGGTTTTCCACTTCTTCCGGCAGGCAGGAGAGCGCCGCACGAGCCGCATCCTGATGGGCGCTTTTGATGGTGGTTCCTTGTCCAGTGGAGAGGCGCTTGCCATTCACTCGCAACTCTACTTGAAAGATGCGCCGATGATCGGGGCCGCGTTTTTCGATGATGGCGTATTTGGGCGTGGGCAGTCCGTGGGCTTGCAAACTTTCCTGGAGCGCGGTTTTGTAATCGGTGGCGGTTAAGTCCTCCGGGTTCATTTCGGCAAAGGTCGCCGCGAATTCCTGCTTGACGAACGCGCGCGCTGCTTCAATTCCTCCATCCAGGTAAATCGCCGCCAACAAGGCTTCGTACGCATCCACCTGTAAATGCGACTTGCTGCGCCCGCCGGTTTTTTCCTCGCCTTTGTTGAGCAGCAGGTAATCGCCGAGCCGCAAACGCGCCGCGTGGGTTTGCAAATTCGCGGCGCTGACGGCGAACGCGCGTAGCTTGGACAGCACGCCTTCTTTTTGCGTCGGGTACAGTTCCAACAGCCACGCGCTCACCAAAAACTCCAGCACGGCATCACCGAGAAATTCCAGCGCTTCGTTGTGCAACGGGCGCGGTTCCGGCTGTTCGTTGGCAAAGGAACGATGCGTGAGGGCGCGGCGCAGAAAATCCAGGTCGCGGAAGCTGTAGCCGATGAGTTCCTGAAGCTGCGTCAGCTTTTGCTCAAACAGTGAATCTGGCGTCGGCGCTGGTTCTTCCGACGGCACTGGCGTCGGCGCAGTATTTTCTTCCGGTTGTTGTAACTCCTCTTGCATAGCAGGCCACCCGCAGCAGGGGCAAAACAAAAGCCAGCGCTCTAGGGTGGAGCGCTGGCTGGCGCAGAAATTCAGTGTATGACTGCTTGAAACATCACCGTATTTACCGCTTCTTCTTGGGCGGGGCTTTTTTGGTGGTTGTCTTCGCCGGAGTTTTGGCTCCCGTGCCAGTGGGCGTGCCTCCCGCCGCCGAAACCGTCGCCGTCTTCGGGCCTTTCACCGTGGGCGCAACGGGCGGCGCACTGCTCACGGAATCTTCGGTCTTGATCTTGGCATCCGGCGCACCAATATCGCCCTTGAAGAGCTTGTACAATTCCTCCGGCTTGTAGTCTTTGTTGAGGAATTGAACGAACTGCTCGGTTTGCGATTTGGCGTCATCGTAAATCGCTTTGTAGACGGGATTGCCTTCTGTCAACGCCACGACCCGCGCGTAATCATTCGCCATCTTTTCGACAATCGGATAGATTTTGTTCAGCAACGCTTTGCCTTCCTCCAGAACCTTCTTATCATCAGGCAAAGCGTTGTATTCCGCATTGAGTTTCGTGTAAATCGCCGTCGTGGCTTCGGCGCGCAACAGGTAGGTGTTCGGGTCTTTCGCCGCGGGCCCGTCCTTCATCGTGGCGGCGTTGGAAAAAATCTCAATCGCCCCCTCGTAATCAGGCGTAGCTTGCCGCAATTTATACAAGCCTTGATATTGCGTCAGCCGTGACTTGTTTTCAGCACGGAATTTCGCCCACGTATCCGCAGGCCAGTCTTTGGACGGAGGCGCAGTCGGTTCCAGGAGCTTGAGGCTTTTTTCTGCGTAGGTATTGCTGCGCGCGGTGTCTTTGTAAAAGCCCGCCAGCACAGCAAATCCTGTGGCCAGCGCCAACCGATTTGAGGTTTGAATGTCCTGAGTCGAGTTTTTTGCCAAATACGCATCGCAGGTCATCAGCAATTTGTCCAGGTTCGCCGCGTTCTGTCCGCCCACCGCAAAGTAGACTTTATCCGCCTCTGCGCACTTGTCGTATACCTGCCGCAGTTCGTAATTTTTGACAAAGGTTTCCGGGCCTTTTTTCCAAAAGGGATCAACATTCGGGTACTTCGTCAAAAACTCTTTGGCCAACTCATACCTTTTGGCCTGGTCTTTTTCCGCGAAGTATTTGCCGTACAAGTCTGCCGCTTCCTGTGGTTCGAGCGGCGGCGTCTGTTGTTGGTAAGAGGGGGAATCATTGTGAGTGAGGCGCGGCGCGGCCAGCAGCGAACTGGTCATCGTGAGCGCCAGGGCAAGAAAAAGTATCTTCTTCATAATTGGTTTGTCCTCCGAATCGCAGGGGAGCGAGTTGAGCAAGGGGCCCTCGAACAGGCGCATTATTTTTTCCTTCTGACTGGTTTCGGCGCGACTGGGGGCTTCGGGGTCGGCTTGGTCGTTTCAGCCCCATTGGTTCCATTGGTCGCTGGTGCTGCGGCCACTTCCTCGACCCAAATCGGCGTATCGGGCGCGGTCACATCCGCCTGGTAGCGTGCGATGAGTTGATCCAACCCGTCCGTTTTGCCGTCCTTGAGAATTTTGTAATAGGTCTCGGCATCTTCGCGCGCCGAAGTGTTGACGGCTTTCAGTTCGGGCTTGTTGGCCGTTAATGCCACGACGCGAGCAAAGTCGTGAGCGATCTTTTCTCCGACCGGATAAATTTTCGTTTTCAACAGTTCTTTGCCCTTGTCGCCGCGCTTGTCGTCATCGCTCAGCACTTTGTACTCGTCGTTGTTCTTCCCGTAGATCGTGCTGTTGGCTTCGGCACGCCACAGGTAGGTGTTCGGGTCTCTGACGGTAGCGCCGTCTTTCATCGCGGCGGATTTGTTCAGATAGTTCAACGCACTATCCACATCCGGCGGGGTTTGGCGCAGCTTCGCCAGCCCTTGATATTGGATGAGCAGCGGAATGTTCTCCCCACGGAATTTGGCCCAAACATCAGGCTTCCAATCTTTCGAGGGGGCGGTGGTGGGTTCCAAGACCTTGAGCGCCTTCTCGGCATCGGCAAAGACGCGGTTGCTGTCCTTGTAAAATCCTGCCAGCAGGCCAAAGCCCGTTGCCGTCGCTAAGCGCACCATCGGCCCAATGTCGGTGGGCGTCTTTTTCAACCAGGTATCACCCGCAGAAAGCAGCGCCGTCAGGTTGGCTTCGTTGGCTCCGCCTGCCGTAAAGAAGGCTTTGTCCGCTTCCTGATATTTGTTGTAGAGCTTCCTCAGTTCCCACGTATCAATGGTCTTTTTGCAATAGGGGGCATATTGCGATTGCGGAAACTTCTGGATAAATTCCTGCGCAATCGCGGCCTTTTTCTCCAGGTCTTTTTCGTTGTAATACTTTTCATACAACGTTCGTTCTTCATCACTGGGCGCGGCAGCCTGTTGTGGCGTAAGCTCGTTACGCAGGGTATGGGCGGTGAGAGTAGACGCTGCCATCAGGGACACGATGATGGTCAACGCTAGGGAAAGATAACCAAACTTCTTCATATTGATATTGATCCTCCGAGTCAATTGGTGAACGAAATAATTGAACTGCGAGGTGTCCGAACTAGAACGGCTCACGCCGGAAACAGCCTGCCGATTTCTGTTTTGCGAATCCGACCGAACACCAGCAAAGAACGCTTGCTGACTAAGCTTGGAGACGGCGACCTGCTGTCGCGCCACGATCCTGCCGCTTTTCACGCTCTCTCCTCACGCCTTTTGCCGTCACCTTTCTAGGGCAACAATGCGACGGCTCGGTTGTACGGCATAGGGGATAAGAGAACTGATCGTGAACCCAGATGAATTTTGCCTAAATGAATTTATGACGTTGCACTGACGTCGTTGCACGTTCCAAGAACTTGTCAGATGCTTGCGTATTGTGCATGATTCAACGGCAAGATTCAACTGCGTTGTCAATTACTCTACATTCCAACCGGACGGTTGAAACTAAAGCAGGCATGGTTGCACTTCTTGATTATTTTGTCCAACGCCAGCGCACGATTCTCGAACTTATCCGTGAATTGGTCGAGCAGGAAACGACGTCGCGCGAAGAAGCGCGACTGCATCAAATTACTCAGTTCGTCGCCGCACGGTTACAACCCTTTGCTTCCGAACTGCAAATTTTTCCCAGCCCCGGCTATGGCTCGCATCTGTGCGCGCGCTTTGCTTGTGGGCACGCGAGCGACGCCCCGCAAGTCTTGGTCATCGGGCATCTCGACACCGTCTGGCCCGTCGGAACGCTGGCGCGACTGCCGTTTCGCGTGACGGACGAGGGCACAGCGCACGGCCCCGGCATCTTCGATATGAAGTCGGGTGTTGCGGTTGTGATGAACGCGCTCGAAGCCATCACGACGCAGGGCTTGCCCACGAAACATCCCATCACATTGCTGCTGACCTGCGATGAAGAAATCGGCAGCAAGACGTCGCGGGCGTTGGTGGAAGTAGAAGCACGCCGTGCCGCTGCTGCGTTTGTGTTGGAGCCACCGATTCCCGGCGGCATCGTCAAAACCGGGCGCAAAGGCATCGGCGGTTTCACGCTTAAAGTCACAGGCCGCGCCGCGCACGCCGGGCTTGATCCGAGTCAGGGCATCAATGCCATCGTGGAATTGGCGCATCAAACCTTGCGCCTCGCCGCGCTGAATGATTACGAACGCGGCATCACGGTGAATGTCGGTGTGGCGAGCGGCGGCACGACTTCCAACGTTGTGCCTGCTGAAGCAAATGCACGCATAGATTTTCGCTATTGGCGCAACGAAGATGGTGCAGAGTTGGAAGAAACGATTCGCAACCTGCAACCCGTGCTCGCGGGCGCGCAACTTGAACTCAAAGGCGGCATCAATCGTCCGCCGATGGAGCGCTCGGAAAAAAATCTGGCGTTGTATGAAGTCGCCAAACGCTGCGCTGCTGAATTCGGCCTGGAGTTGCAGGAAGGCAAAGTCGGCGGTGGGTCGGACGGCAATTTCACAGCGGCGCTCGGCGTGCCAACGCTCGATGGCCTGGGCGTAGACGGCGCAGGCGCGCACGCCGAACACGAACACATCCTCCTCGCCGACATCCCGCGTCGCGCCGCGTTGCTCACGCGCCTGCTGTGCGAAGCCTGATTCTATGGAACGCATTTACCGCGACCCGGTTCACAACATCATCGCGCTTTCGGATCATCGCGCGGACGATGCGTTGCTCATCAAGTTGATTGACACGCGCGAATTCCAACGCCTCCGACACATCCGCCAACTCGGCCTCGCGCATTACACGTATCAAGGCGCAGAACATTCGCGCTTCACGCACAGCCTCGGCGTAATGCACCTGATGACGCGCGTGCTGAATCGCTTTGGCGAAAAATATGCCATCAGCGCCGAAGCCCGCGTCGTCGCGCGCGTCGCGGCGATGTTGCATGACCTCGGTCATTGGCCGTTTTCGCACGTGATGGAAAAGGTGTTGCATCAGGAGCACGAAAGCTGGACGGTCAAAATCATCGCCGAGCCGGACACGCAAATACACAAATTGCTCGTCGAATTTGATTCGTCGCTGCCAGACAAAGTCATCGCCGCCATCGAAAACAAATATCGTCCCGCATTCGTCTGCCAACTGGTTTCGTCGCAGCTTGACGTAGATCGTTTTGACTATTTGCTGCGCGATTCGTTGATGACGGGCGCGCAGTATGGCAATTACGATTTGGAGTGGTTGCTGCAATCGTTGGAAGTAGATTTGGCGAATGATCGCGTCTATCTCGCGGCGAATGGTTTATACGCGGCGGAAGAATATTTGCGCGCGCGGTATTACATGTTTCGGCAAGTCTATTTTCATCGCACGCTGCGTTCGGCGGAGACCGTATTGCAGTGCATTATGCGCCGCGCCGTCGAGCTTGCGACGGCTGGAACCATTGGGTTTCTGCTCGCTGGTTCGGTGATGCAACGAGTGCTGACGGGACAGGAATTGTCGGTCGAAGATTACGCGCTGTTTGATGACCACGACGTGATGTTTCACATCAAACAATGGGCGCGCGACCGCGATCCGATTTTGAGCGACTTGGCACGGCGGTTTGTCGAGCGCCGTCTCTTCAAAGCGCGCGACATTGATCTGCCGGAAGCCGAGCGCAAAGCGTTGGTCGTCGAAGCACGCACGCACATTGCGGCTCTCGGTTATGATCCGAATTATTACTTGATCGAAGACCGTGCGGCTGACGTGCCGTATTACAGCTACTATCGCCCCGAAGGCAAAGCACGGCTTTACATCGAACGGCGCGGCACGCGCGAACTGTGCGACATTGCCGAAGTGTCGGAAGTCGTGCGCAGCATGCGCGGCTACGAAATTCATCGCCTCTGTTATCCGCCCGAAGCTGCACAGGTTCTGGAAGAACTTTGGAAAGCCTGATGTCCCTTCTGCCTTTTGCCCTTTGCCTTTTGCCTTTTGCCTTTGCACAGGCACAGCCGCGTCTTGCGATTCTCGACTTTCAGGGCGAGCCGGAAGCCGCCACGCACTTGCGCCAAGTGGTCGGCCAATCGGAATTCACGCTCGTAGATTCCGCGCAAATGAACATCGCGCTCAAAGGCGCGCAGTACAACGGCAGCCTGAATCTATCGCTCGACGAAGCGCGCGCGTTGGGCTTGAGCATTGGGTGTGATTACTACTTCCTCGGTCTGGCCAAAGTGGTGCGGCGATTGGCGACGGAAAAAGAGTTTTACTTCGATGTGATGCTCGGCGTGTTTTTGGTCGAAACCCGCAGCGGCAAATTACTGCGCTTTTCTTTCCAGCAAGCGCAAGCGGCGAATGAACAACTCGCGCGCCAACAACTTACCGAATTAGCCGAAACGATTTGGCGGCAGTCCGCTGATGTCATAAAATCTCCCCCTCAAAAAATAGCAAACGATCAAGCAGCGGAACTGTACGATTTGTCTTCCGAGGAAGCGGTGAAATTGAACATTAAACCGCCGCAGTTTTATCGGCGCATCAAACCGGCGTACACCGACGATGCGGAGTTTGCAGGCGTTACGGCCACCATCGAACTCAAAGCCGTGTTTCAAGCCGACGGGCGCATCGGCGCAGTGGAGGTGATTCGTTGGGGTGGCTTCGGATTGGACGAATCGTCCATCGCAACGGTCAGGCAATTGCGGTTCGAGCCAGCCAAATGGAATGGTCGCGCGGTCAATGTGAGCGCCGTCGTACAGTACAATTTTCGCAAGGAGGAGAAAGGGAAATGAGTGTTTGGCCCCGGTTTTTATGGCCCATTGTGTTCGTAATGCTACTGACTTGCAGCGCACAAGCGCAATGGCAAGTCGTACGTCAGGACGAAACGAAATGTGATAGCAGCGGGACGCGCTGCGACTTGAACGCGGTGTTTTTTGCCGACAAAGAAAATGGCTGGATCGTGGGAGATCGCGGCATCATTCGCGCCACGCAAAACGAAGGCGAACGCTGGTTCGCGCAGGATTCCGGCGTCAAAACCGCGCTCAGCGATGTCACGTTCATCAACAAAAAAGAAGGCTTCATAGTGGCCAGCGGCGCGCGCCTTTATCGCACGCTGGACAGCGGCAATTCGTGGACGTTGATCTATCAAATTATCGCGCCGAAAAACGCCGCTCGCCAGGACTTGCCGGAACTCTACAGCATTGCGTTTCCGAATAAGAAAAAGGGCTGGGTCGTCGGCACGGAAGGCCGCATTTTGCACAGCGAAGACGGCGGGCAAACCTGGGCGCAACAGGAAAGCGGCACGAAAGAAGAACTCGTTCACGTCCGCTTCATCAACGACAAGCACGGCTGGATCGTCGGCGGCAAGGGCACGATCCTCTTCACCGAAGATTCCGGGCGCACGTGGGCGAAGCAAAGTAGCGGTACGCAAGCCCATCTCTATCACGTTGACGCGACGGGCAAAAAAGAAGCTGTGATCGTGGGCGATGGCGGGCTGGTGTTGCGCACGGAAAATGGCGGTCTGACGTGGGACAAGGTGCGCATAGATTTTCTGGATATGCTCAAGCCGAAAGATCGGCCTTCGCTGCTGAGCGTCGCGTTTGTGAACGACAAACAAGGCTTCATCATTGGCTTTAATGGAACCATTCTGCGCACGGGCGACGGCGGCAGAACGTGGTTGCAACAGGAAAGCACAACGAAGGAAAATCTGTACGGCCTGTTTGCCAGGAAAAAAACGGTTTGGGCGGTCGGCGGCGACGGGGTGATTTTGCGGTATCAAGACAAATGGTGAGGATTTTTACTGCGCGTTGGCTGCTGCCGATTGCTGCGCCGCCGCTCGCGCATGGCGCAATCGCCGTGCAAGCCGAGCAAATTCTTGCTGTCGGTGCGCGCGAAGAATTGCAGGCGCAATTTCCCGCTGCGCCAATGCATGATTTTGGCGCGGCAGCGATCCTGCCCGGCCTCGTCAATGTTCACAGCCATCTCGAACTCACCGCGTTTCGCGGTCGCCTGGAAGAACCGCACTTCCAACGTTGGATCGCGCACCTTGTCCAACTCAAAAGCGAACGAATGACGAGCGACGACTTGCTGGCGAGCGCGCGGCTCGGTTGCATCGAAGCCATTCGTGCGGGCGTGACCACGCTCGGCGATACGGCAGAGGCGACGGCAACGGTTGAGGCTTTGATTGAAAGTGGTCTGCGCGGCGTTGTGTTTCAGGAATGCTTCGGCCCGCGCGTCGAACAAGCTGACGCAAGCGTGCAGGCCATCGAACAAAAACTCTGGAAGCTGCGCGAGCAGGTTTCGGCTGCGAAGGCCGATGCTCGTGTGCGACTCGGTGTGTCACCGCACGCGCCGTATTCGGTGTCGGATCGGCTCTTCGCGCAAGTTGCGGAACTCAGTTTTGAGATGTCATTGGACATTGCGATTCACACCGCCGAATCGCAAGACGAAGTGAAATTGCTGCGTGATGGCACGGGCGCGTTTGCCGAATCGCTCAATCGGCGCGGCATCGAATTCACCGCACCGGGCTGTTCGACTGTGAAATATTTTCAGCAACTCGGCGTGCTGGATGCCGCGCCGCTGTTGATTCATTGCGTGACCGTGAACGACGAAGACATCGCGCTGCTGAAGGCTGCGGGCGCGCGCGTGGCGCATTGTCCGAAGTCCAACGCGAAGTTCGGACACGGCATCGCGCCGCTCACGACAATGTTGTGGGAAGGCTTGCAAGTTGGACTCGGCACAGACAGCGTGGCGAGCAACAATGCTTGTGACTTGATTGAAGAAGCGCGTTTCTGTGCGCTGTTGCATCGCGCGAATCAACGCGATCCGATTTTGCCAATTCTGTTGGACGCGAACGCGATGCTGCAAATGATTACGCTCGACGGCGCGCGCGCGTTGAGTCTGGATCAAAACATCGGCTCGCTCGCAGCAGGCAAGCAAGCGGATTTGATTGCAATTGACCTCAGCCGCGCGCACAATACACCGCATTACGACCCGGCGGCGGCGATTATTTTTAGCTGCTCCGCGCGCGATGTCATCTTCACGATGGTGGCGGGGCAAACGCTCTATGAAGCTGGGCAAGTGAAATCATTGGACGAAGAAGCAGTGCGCCGAGCGGTGCGAATGACACAGGAAAAATTAACCGACTGAGGTAGTTGTATGAGCGGCAAATCCCTGATCAGCATTGATGATTTCATTACCAAGCTGCGCTCGTTTGAAGCCGGCTTGATTCGGCGCAACAACGTGCTGGATTTCTGCAACAGCGTACAAATTTCGGATGCTTCGCTTGCGCCGTACACGTTTTTTGACGACCACTTTTACACGCGCAATTTGATTTACCGCGATGATTTGTTTGAAGTGATGGCGATTTGTTGGCAGCCGCATCAGCGCACCGCCGTTCACACACACAACGGGCAACTGTGTTGGATGATGACGCAGCGTGGGAACATCAAAGTCGTGGATTACAAATGGCTGGGCTGCGATCACCCGGAGCATCAAAACGTTGTCGGCATTGATTGCGTGGCGGGTTCAGATCACGTCAAGCTGGAACGGCTGCGCGAGGTGGAATGTTGTACGGGCGGCGAAGTCGTCACCGCTGACAAATTGCAAACGATTCACCAACTCTTCAATGCCGACGAACCCACGACCAGCATTCACATCTACTCGCGCCCGATTGATTCCTGCGTCGCGTTCGATATGGAAGCCAATCATTGCTATCGTCGCCAGCTTTCCTATTTCAGCAAACACGGCAAACCCACGCCAAAACCATTGCCGATTCTGCGCTAATTTTTTCGCTCAATGATGAACCGCGCGATGGCTTCGAGTTGCGTGGTTTCGCGTCCGATGATTTGCACGGCGGCGATGGCTTCGTGACAAAGCTGAGCGGCGCGTTGACGCGCGGTTTCAATGCCGTACAGCGCCACGTAGGTCGCTTTTTGCGAGGCTTCGTCCTTGCCTGCGGTTTTGCCCAACTCTTCGCTTGTCGCCGTTGCATCGAGCACATCATCCGCGATCTGAAACGCCAGCCCAGCCTTCTCAGCATATTCCGTCAGCCGTTGTAAATCATTATCGCTCGCGCCGCCGATGATCGCGCCGACGCGCACGCAGCAGCGAATCAACGCGCCGGTCTTCGCGCGATGAATGGCGTCGAGTTCTTCCGCCGTGACTGGCCGCCCTTCGTTTTGAAGGTCGAGCACTTGCCCGCCGATCAGCGCGTTCACCGTGCCCGCAGCTTGTGCGACTTCGGCGATGACGCGCACTTTGGTTTCCGCACTCACGCCTTCCAAATTCGAGAGCGTGATGAACGCCTGCGTCAGCAACGCATCCCCGGCGAGAATCGCCATCGCGTCGCCGTAGACTTTATGATTCGTGGGACGCCCGCGCCGCAAATCGTCGTTGTCCATCGCGGGCAGATCATCGTGAATCAGCGAATAGGTATGAATCATTTCGAGCGCGCAGGCCGTCGGCAGCAACGCTTGTTCCGGCGCATCGAAGACCTCGCCCGTCGCAATCACCAACGCCGGACGCAGCCGTTTGCCGCCCGCAAAAAGGCTGTAGCGCATCGCTTCGTGAATGGTGGCGGGCGCTTTGTGTGCGGCAGGCAACAACCGTTCGAGCCAGGGCTCCACACGCGCCGCTTGTTGTTTGAAATAGTTCGTAATCGTTCCAGCAGTAGCTTGTGTTTTGGTCGCAGAATGTTTGTCCAAGCAGTGTTCCTTCGCTTTCATGGATTTCAAGGGGCATCGTTGATTGCAGCTTATGATGTCGCGCTTTATGGTCATTGATTTTGCCGCGAACTGCAAGTCATCAGTCGCAAGCTTGCCCCGTCAACAAATTCGTCCCGTCGCCACGCGAAAAGATGTAGAATGCTTTGGCACGCGCCCCCAAACATTGAAGTCGAGGAAACAAATTTATGTCCGTACAACGCAACGATTGGTCGCTCCAACGCAAAGGCATCATAGATCAAGACCGCCACAAAGAGCGCGTGAAAGACGCCATCAAGAAAAACCTCGGCTCCATCGTCTCGAACGAATCCATCATTCTCTCGAAAGGCCGCAAGCAGGTCAAAATTCCGATGCGCGCGTTGGACGAATACAAATTCCGCTTTGATTACCGCAAGCGCAAACACGTCGGGCAAGGCGATGGCAAAACCAAAGTCGGCGACGTCATCGGGCAGGAAGGCCAACAACAACAAGGCCAGGGTTCAGGCGAAGCGGGCAGCAGTCCAGGGCAGGATTATTACGAAGCCGACGTCAATCTTGACGAACTCGCGGCGTTGATTTTTGAAGACCTACAGCTTCCGTTCCTCGAAGAAAAAGCCAAGCAAGCGGTGAAAGCCAAAACGACGAAGTTCACCGAAATTCGTCGCACGGGCGCGATGTCGAACTTGGACAAGCGGCGCACGATCCTCGAAAACATTCGCCGTACCGCGCGCGAAGAAGGGCAAGCGAAGCTCGGCAAATTCAAAAAAGAAGACATGCGCTTCAAGAGTTGGGAAGAGGAAATCAAATACGAATCCAACGCGGTTGTGATCTCGATGATGGATGTTAGTGGCTCGATGAGCGAGTTCAAGAAATACATCGCGCGCAGCTTTTATTTCTGGATGGTGCGCTTCTTGCGGACGAAATATGATAACGTCCAGATCGTCTTCATCAGCCATCACACCGAAGCCAAAGAAGTCACCGAAGAGCAATTCTTCACCCAAGGCGAATCGGGCGGCACGGTTGTGAGTTCGGCCTACAAACTCGCGCTCGACCTGATCGCCGAACGCTACAATCCGCGCGATTGGAACGTCTATCCGTTTCACTTTTCGGACGGCGACAACTATTACTCGGACAACGACGAAGCCGTGAAGCTGGCGGACAAATTGATCGAAACCTGCAACCTGTTCGGCTATGGCGAAATCGGCGAAGAGGGCGGCTCGGCCTATCGCCGCGCGTCCGGCGCATTGCTTTCGATTTTTGAAGACCGCATCAAAAACAAAGACCGCTTCATCGGCGTGCGGATTGACGAGAAAGAAGACGTGTATCCGGCGCTCAAGAAATTCTTCGGCAAGCAAGGCATTGAAGCGTAAGTACGACCCGTAATCAAAGGGTCAGACGTACCCCAATTCGATGCCTTTGAGTACCGCACGTGTGCGATCTCGCACACCGAGTTTTGACAGCACATTCGACACGTGATTTTTCACGACACCTTCGGAAAGCTCCAGGCTCTCGGCAATCTCGCGGTTGCTGTAACCGCCCGCCATCAATCGCAACACTTCGGTTTCGCGGCGCGTCAACCGATCCGGCGGATCAAGGCTTGCAAATCGCGGCGTGATTTGGCGGACACGTTCTTCGATGCGTTCCGTGACGGCGGGGCGAATCAGCGATGCACCGTTGTGAACTTGACGAATCGCATCCGCCAGGCGTTCGACCGAAACGTCTTTCAGCAAAAAGCCGCGCGCCCCGGCTCGCACACCTTTCAGCAACGCTTCGTCATCATCAAAGGTCGTCAGCAAAATCGTCGGCGGCAGCGCGTTGCGGTCACGCAGAATCGTCAGCACTTCAATGCCCGAATATTTGGGCAAGCGTACATCCAGCAACACCACATCAGGATTCACGGCAGAAATTTGCAGGATCGCTTCTGCGCCGTCCGCTGCTTCAGCGATGACTTGAATGTCATCAGTCAACGCCAGCAAGCCGCAGATGCCGCGCCGCACGAGCGTTTGATCTTCGACGAGTAAGACCCGAATCATTGCGCGCCTCCTGCGTGCGGCAGAAAGATTTCCGCTGTGAATCCGGCGTTGCGCTGCGTTTCCCACTGCAAGCGTCCGCCGAACTCTTCGACACGCTCGCGCATTCCGCGCAGGCCATTGCCGGGATTCAATTGCCCTGTACCTTTGCCATCATCGCGCGCGCGCAACGCAATGCCGTGTTCATCTTTTTCGAGCGCCAGCCATAGGTTTTCTGCCTTCGCGTGACGAATCGTGTTCGTGATGATTTCCTGCGCGCAGCGAAAGAGCGTGTGCGCCTGCAACGGGTCAACGTCTTTCAGTTCGTCTTTGATGTCCACGTGGATGGTTGGATATTTGACGCCGGAAGCCAGCGTTTGCAGGGCGCTGCGCAAATCAATCGTCGCGTCGTCGCGCAGACTGCCGACAACCTCGCGCACATCGGCGAGCAGCGTGCGTGCAACCAGATGGGCTTCACGAATGGATTCGGCGGCTTCGCCTTCGGTCAAATGACTGGCGAGTTGCAGATTGACGCTGAGCGCGGCGAGGTGATGCCCGACCGCATCGTGCAATTCGCGCGAGATGTACAATCGCTCGGCCAGGCGCGCGCTTTCGGCCTGCAATTGCTGCGTGGCTTTCAACTCGGCATTGATGCGCGTCAGTTCGCGGCGATTGCGCCATTCGGTTGCGCCGAGCAAGCCCAGACAATACGAAAAAAACAGAATCATCGGGAACATCAAACATTGCATCAGGATCACGATGGTGCGAGAGGAAGATTGCATTCCGGGGGCCACGTTGCTGAGGGTGAGCAGTGGCGCATCGGTGGGAATCAACAAAAACAAGGCGATCCCTGTGAACGAAAGTAATAATGCCAGCGCACTGGCGCGACGCGGCTTTAGAATAAAACACGCCTCGGCGATGACGGTAAAAAAGAGTGCGGGCGTCGCCAGGAACCCGATGAGTACCTGTAAGCCCAGCAACAGCGGCTCCGATCCAGACGGATTCAGCAAGCGTTGATTGTCCATCGCGCGCCAAAATGCCCAACCGAATAAGCCGAAGAACAGCACATCGAACGGCAACGCCCACGGCGAAGGCGCAACGCTGCCTAAGTGTAAACGAAGCACGTCAACGGCTCCTGCCATATCTATCCCTGCACCCAAATAGAGATGGGTAAAAATAGAACTCAGCCCCATCACGACACACAGAATCAAGCCTGCCAGCCGAAACACGAGATCAGGACGCGCTAAGATTTTGTCTAGCCATTGCAGCATGCGGTGTTGCTCCAAAGAGGAAGTTTGCCAGATGGATGTTGCGCCGGACAGTGCCAAAAGTCACGTTATTTTTCCTGACTTTCGGCACAGGCGGCTTTTTCGCTGCTGGCCTAAACTTCGATCATCGGTGCTGCACTTGCACTCGTTAACAGGAGCGTATCTTGATCGAAGCATTGCCTCAACAAAAGACGACTTTCGTAACAGTAAAACCTCCATCGCAATCCTGGCAGCGGTGGATTGAATCGTTGCTCATCGCGCGGGATGCGATTTTGTCGAATCGTTTGCGCACCACACTGACCATCATCGGCATTGTGATCGGCGTTGCCGTCGTCGCGTTGGTCGCATCGTTACTGGAAAGCGCACAAACCTTCATCGCTGATCAGGCGGCGGGATTAGGGCCGGGTATCGCGCGCGTGGAAAAAGCTTCGTTTCAGGATTTTGTGGGCGATGGGCAGGAGTTTGAACTTGCCAAGGCCAAACGCCCGGACATTGACGTTGACGAAATGAAATCGCTGCGCACCCGCATCGGCGACAAATTGGAAATCGGCGCGCAGGCCAGTGGTTCGCTGCCCATTCGCGCGGGCAACCTTTCGATGAATGGCATTTCGATTCAGGGCGTGACCAGCAATTATCCGTTGCTTACGACGCTGAAGCTGGAGCGCGGCAGAGACATCACAGAAACTGACGATCAGTATCGGCGCGAAGTCTGTGTGCTGGGCGCGGACGTGGCGGATTACTTATTTGCGTTCGATGATCCGATTGGCAAGAAGATCAAACTCGGCGCGTTGCAGTACGAAGTTATCGGCGTCTACGAACCGCTCGGATCATCGCTCGGCGCATCACAGGATGCGTTTGTGCAGGTTCCGCTGAACTCCTTTGCCAAATTGTTCGGCGCTCGCTCGCGTTCCTTGACCTTGCTTGCCAAAGCGAAAGCGGGAACCTTCCTCGCCGATGATGAATTGGAAGATTGGTTGCGCTTTGGAATGCGCCAGGTGCGGCAGTTGCAACCCGGCGCAATGGACAGTTTCAGCGTCATCACAGCGAAGAAAATTCAGGCGTTTGCCGGAACAATCACCGGCATTGCGGCGGCGGTACTCTTTCCGCTGACGGGCATTGCACTCACGGTCGCAGGCATCGTCGTGATGAATATGATGCTCGCTTCGGTGACAGAGCGAACGCGCGAAATTGGCATTCGGATGGCGCTTGGTGCGCGTCGCCGCGACATCCTCGCCCAGTTTTTGTTGGAATCCACGATGCTGACAATCAGTGGCGGCATCATCGGATTATTGCTCGCGGCAGCACTGGTTGCGCTGATTGCCGCCCTCAGCGGTTTGCCGGTTGGTTTGCCCGCGTGGGCCGCCGTGGCTGCGCTGATTGTCTCGGTCACTGTCGGGGTGACGTTCGGCGTATTCCCGGCACGACGCGCGGCGAAGCTGGACCCGATTGAGGCGCTACGAACGGAATAATGCAATGCAACGACAACTCATCAAAGACATCATCATCACGGTTTGGAATTCGCTGCTGGCGCACAAACTACGCTCGGCGTTGACGCTGCTCGGCGTCATCATCGGGGTGACGGTCGTGGTGCTGATTGGCTCGATTCTGGCAAGCCTTTCGACGGCGATTACGAACAACATTCAGACCTTCTCGCCGAATGTCATCTACTTCACCAAAGAAGAAAAGATTGGCCCGCAATTCGGCACGCCGACTGCCGAAGAACGCGCGCGCAAGGAAATTAGCTATGAGTGTGTGCAAGCTGTGGCCGCGTTGGAATCGCCGCTGGCCGTGTCGCCACAAAAAGTGCGGGGCAGTTACGGCCCCAGCGCCGATCAACCCATTTTGACTGCGCGCGGGCGACAGGCGATCAATCCGCTGATTCTGGGCGTTTGGGATAATTATCCTGACGTCGTGTCCGTAGATTTGGCGCAGGGGCGGTTCTTCACCGAACTCGAACGCAAGAGCAAAGCCAAGGTGTTGGTCATCGGCTACAGCATTGCGGTGCAATTGTTCCAGCTTAGCGATCCGCTGGGCGAAACGGTGCGGCTGGATGGCGATTTATATCAGGTGATCGGTGTGCTGAAAGACGATGGGGACGAATTTGCCGGCAAGATTGTTTATGCGCCATACGAAACAATTGCCAGTGAATATCCCAATATTGAAGCCAACATCATCGTTGTCCGCGCACCACCTGACCGCGAGGATGAAGTGATGAACGAAGTCACCTACACCCTGCGCCGCTTGCGCAACGTCCCGGTCGAAGCCCCCAACAATTTCGGCGTGACGCGGGCCGAGCAGCTTTTTGACGTGATCCAGCAAATCCTCGCGGGCATTGCTGCCATTATTTCTCCCATTGCGCTGGCGGGCTTAGTAGTCGGCGGCGTCGGCGTGATGAACATTATGATTGTGTCTGTCACCGAACGCACCGCAGAAATCGGCGTCCGCCGGGCGATTGGCGCGCGCAAACGCGATGTGCTGGCGCAGTTCCTGATCGAAGCTGTCATGCTCACCAGCATTGGCGGCTTGCTCGGCATTTTGCTGGGGTTCCTGCTCGCATACGTGGCCGCGTTAATTCTAGGGTTTCCGTTATCGGTGCCGGCGTGGGCTGTGATGACGGGGTTGCTGACTTCGGCCTTGGTGGGATTGATGGCGGGCCTGTATCCGGCAGCAAGGGCGGCGCGGCTTGATCCGGTCGTTGCCATTCGTGGCGTGTAGAAAAAATGATTCCTATGAAATTGGCAATTACGATTCTAAAACTCATGGGCTGGAGCATCTTGCTCTGGGCTGCGCTCATCATCATTTCGACCTCCGGCAAGGCGCAAGCTGCTGAACAAATCCTCCAACAAGCCACGCGCGCGCACGGGGGCGAAAAAGCGTTGCAAAAAGCGAATGCGTTGCAAGCACAAGGGCGCATCACACGCACGAGCGATGGCAAAGCGGGTCAGCTTTGGCTCGCGACGGCACGACCGAACTTGTATGGGATGGTGCTGGATTTCGATGGGTTTATTTTGAGCGAAGGCAGCAACGGCAAATCAGGTTGGCGACGCGATTCACGCAACGGCTTGCACACCTTGACAGGCCGCGAGAGTTTGGATTTTCAGGCTGCTGCAACGTTTCGCAATCAACGCTGGCTGGAGCACAAAAAACAAAAGGCCAGGGTGATTGCTGAAGCCACCACCACCTTGAATGGCAAGCCCGTCAACGTTCTCAACTTCGTCACCAATCGCGGCATGAAGTTCAAATTGTTCTTTGACGCGGCCTCAGGCTTGCTCGTGCGCGAAGAGTTTCTGCTCGGCGACAGCCTGCGCAGCATTGAATACCGCGCCTATCGCAATGTAGACGGCGTGCAGGAACCGTTTGCTTTGACGATCTGTGAAGGCGAAGAACGCTTCGAGGTGCAATTCGATACCGTGACGCACACGGCTGCGCCGCGCACGCAGTTCGATTTCCCGCAACGCTCCATCGAGGCCCTGCCTGACCTCAAGGCATTGGTGCAACAAGTCACGGACAATCAGGCGCAAATTGATCGTTTGCTGGAACAATATACTTGGACGCAGGACGTGACATCGCGGGAGTTGGACAAAAATGGCGTGCTCAAAGAAAAGAACGCCGAAACGCAGGAAATCACGCATTATCGCGGCTTCCAAGTCGAACGCACCATTGCGCGCAACGGCCTACCGCTCACGGCTGACGAATTGGAGAAAGAAAACAAGCGCGTCGAGAAGCGCCTCCGCGACATTGAAAAACGCGCCAACGAACGCGAAGCCAAACTGCGCAAAGGGCAAACGAACGATGCGCCCGAACCCGATGGCCCCGATTTCACCATCGGCGCAATGCTGCGCGGCGCACGGCTCTTGAATCCGCGCCGGGAGCAGTTTCGCGGACGCGCGGTGATCGTTTTTGACTTTGCGCCAAACCCGGATTTCAAACCGAAAAATATGTTCGAGAAATTCTCGCAAAAGTCTGCCGGCGCAGTGTGGATTGATGCGAAAGCGTTGCAGGTCGCACGCCTCGAAGGCGGATTGACCGAGGGTTTGAAATTCGGCGGCTTTCTGGGGGCCGTCAAAGGCGCCGCGTTTTTATGGGAGCAGACGCCGGTTAACGATGAAATCTGGTTGCCGACGTTTTCCGAATTCAACCTCGGCGCGCGTGCGTTGTTCTTTGGCTTGAGTTTCAATCAAACCGTACGCTATCGCAATTACCAACGCTTCAAGGTGGACACCGAGAAAGAAAAATTGAAGGTTCCCCTGCATCAGCTATGACAATACTGGTTTCGGCAACAGGCGGGAGATGGCCCCCCGCTGCTTTATTGACGACTTAGCATCCTTGCACGTATGGTATGCGCGCACATCAATCGCAATACTATTACCAACAAGGAGACCTGTCCATGAAACGAACTGCGAGTTTTGTCATTGCTCTTGCGCTCGCCGCACTGGGCTTCACGGCTTGCTCAACGCCGTCAACGACCACAACTTCCACGACTACTGCCCCTTCGCCCGCTGCGTCAAAACCAGCAGAATCGCCCGCGCCTGTCGTCAAAATCACGCGGCTTGATCCGGCGCTCGACAAACTTTTAGCGCCCGATGTCAAAGTTGAAAAGTTAGCGGGCGGCTACCAATGGTCGGAAGGGCCGGTGTGGAATAAAAAGGACGGCTATCTGCTGTTTTCCGACATCCCGAACAATCGCATTGTGAAATGGGACGGCAAGGCCGCGAGCGATTATTTGAAGCCTGCGGGCTACACCGGCCAAGCGTCATTCGACGGCAAAGAGCCGGGCACGAATGGCTTGACGTATGACGCGCAAGGTCGGTTGGTCGCCTGCGCGCACGGAGATCGCGTGGTCGTGCGTTTGGAAAACGACGGCAAGCAACGCACCGTGTTGGCGGGCAAATTTGAAGGCAAACGATTCAACAGCCCGAACGATCTGGTCTACAAATCGAACGGCGATTTGTATTTCACTGACCCGCCCTACGGCTTGCCGAAAGGCGCGGACGACCCAGCGCGCGAGATGGATTATTGCGGCGTCTATCGTCTGGCGAAAAACGGTCAGATCACGTTGCTGACCAAAGAAATCACGCGCCCGAACGGCATCGCATTTTCGCCCGATGAAAAGACGTTGTATGTCGCATCGTCCGATCCGAAAAAAGCGATTTGGATGGCCTATCCGGTGAAGGCTGACGGCACGCTCGACAAGGGCAAAGTGTTCTTCGATGCGACGGCCTGGTACAAAGAGAACGGCTTGCCCGATGGATTGAAGGTGGACAAAGACGGAAACTTGTGGGCGACGGGGCCGACTGGCGTGTTGATTTTTACGCCGGATGGAAAACATCTGGGCACGATTGAAACAGGCGTGCCGACCGCGAATGTGGGCTTTGGTGATGACGGCTCGACGTTGTACATCACCGCGAATCACGAATTGCTGCGGGTCAAAACAAACACAAAGGGATTAGGGTTTTAATTTGGTGCGCGAGCATCCCTGCTGGCAGATTTTGGGTGCGCCGATATTCTTGCCAGCAAGGATGCTGGCGCACCACTCAATTCGTTTCAATCGCATCCACCACGCCGACAATCGCGGAATCAATCGCTGCACCCGGTTCGCCCGTCGCTGCCGTAGACGCGCCCCAGCCTTCCTGCACGACAAGCACGACATCGCCTTCGCCCGCATCTACGCCGTCGAGCGCGAGCATCGTTGCGCCGCGCGGCGAGCCGTCGGGATTGATCGGCTGCACAACCAGCACGCGCGCGCCTTCGTAGCGGGAATTTTTTTGCGTGGCGACGACATCGCCGATGACTCGTCCGAGGAGCATTATTCGTTCACCTTGATTTCTACGTGTTGGTCTGAATCCACAATGCCGACAATCGTGCAATCGGTCGGGACTTCGCTGCCCGCGAACGGAAAGCTCGCTTCTTTGCCGCGACACCAGAAAACCAATTCGCCCGGGCCTGCGCCGACGGAATCTACGGCGACGAGCGGTTTGCCGACAGGCCGCAACGCCGCGTCCAGCGTTTGAATCACCATCAGCTTGCGGCCTTCAAGCGTTGAGTTTTTGATCGTGGCAACCACGTTGCCGTGTACACGAGCGAGTTGCATAAGCATCTATAATTTCTGCGCGACAATGCGCAGGCGGCGATAATCGGCGTACCAGATTCCATCAATCAATTGCACGTCGCGCAACTTTTCCGTCGCCAGCGCGAACACTTTCTCGCGCATTTCGTCGCTCAGCTTTTGCGTGCGCACCGTGCCGAACATCCGCAGCCAATTCAGCATGCCGTCTTCGCCTTCGAGCTTCGTCGGGCGATCAAAGAGAAACGCTTGATTGACTTCGAGGCCGTGTCGTTCGAGTAGCGTCGCATATTCGCTGATCGAATGAAACACCCAAATCTTTTCCATCTCGCCTTGCTGCAACTCAATCATCGCCTGATTCAATGCGGTCAGGATGTTTGTGATGTTGCCTTTGCCGCCGCATTCCATCACGAAGCGACCGCCGGGGCGCAAAGCGTCCGACATACATTTGACGGCGGCTTCGGCTTGCAACACCCAATGCAGCGCGGCGTTGGAAAACACGGCGTCGAACGGTTCGGCGAAGGAAAAGTTCGTCGCGTCGGCGTGTTTGAATGCAAGGTTCGGATACGCGGCCTGCGCGGTTTCGATCATCGCGGCGGAACTGTCGAGGCCAACAACCATCGCGCCCGCTTCCGCAATTTGCGCCGTCAAATGTCCCGTGCCGCAGCCGACGTCCAAAATCCGTTCGCTGGGTTTTGGATCAAGCAAGCCGAGCACATCTTCGCCGTATTTGTACACGAACGAATGTTTCTGATCGTAGAGCGATGAATTCCATCTATCGTTTGCCATTTGGTTTCTCAAGTGTAGTTCGTTATGCTTCGTGCCTTTGACGTGGGGCGATTATCAGCAATTCTCAATTTGGTTTTGGGGCGGCTAGGATTCTTCATTTTTCCTTCTTCCTTCTTCATTGTCTGTCGAGGCAGACCCCGCGGAAACAATGAAAAAGGAATAATGAAGAAGGAAGAATGCAGGCCGCACCTACTTGAGAGCCTGGTTCTTTCAGATTGAGAATTGCGGGGCGATTATAGATGACGAATGGAATTTACTGAAAGGATTACAGGCTTGAAACTGAAAGCAATTATTTTTGACTTCAATGGCGTGATCGTGGATGACGAGCCGTTGCATCTCGAACTCTTCCGCAAAGTTTTGCTCGAAGAAGGCATTTTTCTGAGCGATGAGGAGTATCACGAAAAATATCTCGGCTACGATGATCGCGGCTGTTTTACGGCGGTGCTGTGCGACAACGCGCGCACGCCCGATGCGGCGAGCGATCTATTCATTCACGAATTGATTGCGCGCAAAGCGGAATATTATCGGCAGGCGATTCAGGAACGCATGCTGTTGTTTCCTGGCGTCGTTGACTTGGTGCGTCGCAGCGCTGAAGCTTATCCGTTGGCTATTGCTTCGGGTGCGCTGCGCAGCGAAATCGAATTCGTGCTGGAACGCGGCGCGATTCGCGATTGCTTTCAAGTCATCGTCGCCGCCGAAGACGTGAGCGAATGCAAGCCCGACCCGGAAGGCTATTTGAAAGCGTTGGCGCAATTGAACGCCGCGCGCAACGCCGAAATTCACGCGCACGAATGTTTGGTGATCGAAGATTCGATTGCCGGCATCGAAGCCGCCAAAGAAGCGGGGATGCGTTGTCTGGCCGTGACGAATAGTTATGCGGCGGAAGCATTGAATGCAGCAGACGAGATTGTGACCAGCTTGGAAGGTCTTGCGGTGGGAGAACTCTTTGCGAAGCTACACGGCCTTGATGACAACTAGCGTCAAGTCATCGTGTTGATGCGCGTCGGCGGAGAATTCAGTCACGGCTTTCAGCACGGCATCGGCAATCGCAGAAGCTTTTTGATTGCGATGCTCGCGCACGACTTCGACGATGCGGCGTTCGCCGAATTCCTGACGCTCTGGCGGTGCGGTGTGGGCTTCGCTCAAACCATCAGTGTAGAAAAACAGCACGTCGCCTTTTTGCAGGTGAATCGTTTCGCTTTTGTATTGCTGCTGATCGAAGATGCCCAGCATCAGCCCGCCCGTTTTCAGCGCGCGCCAACGACCATCGGGCTTCATCAGAATCGGCGGATTGTGCCCGGCGTTGCTGTATTGAAACGTGCGCGCTTCGGTGTTCAGGATGCCGTAGACCATCGTCACCAAAAGCTGGCGCGCGAGGTCACGATGCAACCGTGAATTCGTCGCCTTCATCATTTTCGCCAGGCCGAAGCCGCTGCGCGCGACTAAGCGCGTGATGCTACGCGCGGCAGCCATGCCCATCGCGGCGCGCACGCCTTTGCCTGCGACATCGCCAATCATAATGCCGAACTTGTGCTCGGCGAGGCGAATGTAGTCGTAAAAATCACCGCTCAAATTCAACGCTGGTTCCAGTCGTGCGGCGATCTCGAAGCGTTTGAGGCTCGGCGGCGTGTCGGGAATCATCGCGCGTTGAATGTCGCGGGCGAGCAGGATTTCATGTTCGAGCAATTGTTCGCGTTCGACCTGCTCGGCGTACAACCGCGCGTTGGCAATCGCGATGCTCAGGTTGTTCGCCACACTTTGCAGCAGATGCGCCTGATGATGACCGAACGCATTCGTGCGGCGACTTTCGAGCGCGAGAACGCCGATGACCTTGTCTTTGTAAATCAGCGGCACGGCCATTTCCGAATGGTGCGAACATTCCTCCCAGCCTTTGCTGACGTGGTAATCGGGGTCGTGCGAAACATCGCCGACGATAACCGGATGACGATGCTGCACGGCGCGTCCGACTATGCCTTGTGTGATGCCGGTGCGATTGGCTTGCGATTCGCTCGGCGCGTTGAAGCCTTCTTCGATGTGCCAGACGAACTCTTCCGTTTCTTCGTCAATCAAGCCGACCGACAATGTGTCGAACGCGATCACGCGATGCAGCAACGGCGTGATGTGATCCAATAATTTGTCCAGGTCGAGAATCGAATTGATCTCGTGACCGATGTCAATGAGCGTCTCCATTTCATCGGTGCGCGCGCGCAGTTCGTCGTAGAGCCGCGCGTTTTCGAGCGCGATGGCCAACTGGTTGCCGAGCACATTCAGGATGCGTTCGTGTTCGGGCGTGAAGTAATTTGGCTCGACGCTTTCAATCGCCAACACGCCGACGACTTTTTGCTCGCGGATCAATTTCAGCGGCACCGCGATCATCCCGCGCGGTTCGTCGTTGCCTTCGATGTCGAGGCGCATGTAACGCGGGTCTTGTTGCACATCGGGAATAATGAGTGTGTGCCCGTGCCGCCACGCCGCCGAAGCGAGGCTGCGATCCAGCGGGATGTAGCGATGATTGGCCACTTCTTCCGGTTTGTAGCCAATGGATTTTTTCCAGACCAGACAATGGCGCTCTTCATCCGACAACAGCAAATTGAAGAATTTGAAATCAATGACTTCGCGCAAGCGCAGCGCAATTCGCTCGATCAACTCGTCCAGATCGAGAATCGAGATGAACTCAACGCTCAACTCGTTGATTAAGTCCTGCAACCGATGCGCAGGGCTGAGTTCGGCGGTCATTGCTGTGGAAGTTTCACTCGTCATGCTTGGGTTTGGGCAATTGCCTTGAGAATTTCGTCGTCCGTCGGGCGAAAGATCGGCACGACCGTGCGACGATACCGAATCACGCCGTTTTTATCAATCACGACCACGCCGCGCTTCGTGCCGAGAAACGAATTCATATCATACGCGCGCGTCACTTTCCCCTCGGCATCCGATAGCAACCGCAGCGGCAATTGATGATGGGCCGCAAAGCGACGATGTTTATCAACCGAATCGGAATTGATGCCGACGACTTCGGCTCCGGCCTCCTGATAGCGTTCCCAATTGTCGCGCACGCTGCACAATTGTTTCGTGCAAACGGGCGTTTCGTCGCCGGGATAAAACAGCAGCACGACTGCTTTGCCGCGCAGTTGGTTCAATTGCCATCGCTCGCCGTTGCCATCGGGCAAATCAATGTCCGGCGCGGGTTGTCCGACTTGTGACATAAGAGTTCGTCCAAAAAAGTTAGGAAAGTCGGGGAAAATCGAAGGGCTTACTTTACTCGACTTCGCCGGACTTGCCTAGACTGCTGCGACTTTTTAGAGCCGTTGGCGCGGTCGTTCGGTGAGCGTCACGTCAAACGCGAGTTTCTTGCTGCCGCGCATGACTTCGACTTTGACTTTGTCGCCGATGTTCTTTTTGTTGATGACGCGGTCGAGGTCGTCATAGTCACGCACCGGATTGCCGTCAATGGCCGTGATGATGTCGCCGCCGAGGTAAAATGTTTGGCGACGATAACGCACGGGCTGATTGCCGCCCTGAATGCCAGCCTTATCCGCCGCGCCGCCGTCATACACTTGCGACACCATCAAGCCCGCTTCGACGGGCAAGCGTAACTGGTTCGCAATGCTCTGATTGACCGGGAGCGGCGGCGTGATGCCGAGGCTGGGTTTGCGGGCGTAGCCGTATTGAATAATGTCGGGAATCAACCGCTTCGCCGTGTCTACGGGAACGGCAAAGCCGATGCCGACCGAGCCGCCCGACGGGCTGTAAATCATCGTGTTGATGCCGATCATTCTGCCGCGCGAATCCAGCAGCGGCCCGCCCGAATTGCCGGGATTGATCGAGGCATCCGTTTGAATCACGCCTTCAATCAGACGATCCGTCATTTCTGACCGTAGCGGTCGCGCCAGGCCGGACACCACACCTGTCGTCAACGTCCGATCCAGACCAAACGGATTGCCAATCGCCAGCACTTTTTTGCCCACAAACAAATCGGCGGAATTACCGAGCGCCACGGTCGTCAGGCTTTCGCGCGGCGCGTTGATTTGGATAATCGCAATGTCGTTATCCGGGTCAGCGCCGATGAATTTGGCTTTGTAACTTTTGCCGTTGGCCAGCGACGCTTCCAGTTCCTGCGCGCCTTGCACGACGTGGTAATTCGTCAGGATGTGCCCCTCTTTATCGAGGATCGAACCGGAACCGCTGCCCTGGCGTGCCTCTGGGTACGGCGAAAACCAGTCGCGTTCATACGTGGTCGAAGTGATGTTGACCACGCCGGGGCTGACGGCTTTGTAGACTTCACTGTTATTCTTTTCATCCGTTGCTACAGCCGGATCAGTAATTTCTGCCACGGCAACGGTCTCGACTTTCTCGCCTTCTTTTGCGCCTGCCCAACGCCCCCACAAGGCAGGGCCGATTTTGTCGTAGACCAAAACCACTGTGCCCGCAAAGAAAGCCGTGAGCAGCGCGAGACCAACCAATTGTTTTGCTGAAACTTGATATGCTTTCATAGATGCTCTCCCCGAAAAAAATGTCGCGTTATTTTCATCCTCTGCCGCTGGAAGCGCAAGGCGTCGGCTTCGATGCAGGCCATACGAAAGCTACTGCCCGAAGTTGCCAGAAAAATTCTCCAGTTCGCTCACGCCGTTTCCGCTTATCGAGATGAAGGGAAAACAAGCGATGTCGAGCGGCAGAACTTTTCTTCCCCGCTGGTCGTATCGAACAAAGGAGCAAGCCTCCCGATGTAGTTTCCAAATAGCGGCAAGGGGCAACGCGACCCAGCCTTTGCGAAACTGCACTGAAGGCGCTGACTGCATGAGCGCTATCCTGATTGTACTGGTTCTCCTGTTCATCGGAATTGCCTTAGCCGTAACGAACCGCAAACGCATTGCTACACCGGAGTATTTGTCGCAACCGCGTCCGTTAGTTCCCAGTAGTTTATTCGATTCACCATCGCCGCACCTCCGCGCGGAAATGGAGGCCGAACAACTGCAAGCCGAATTATTGGCACGCGCGCGCCAGGGTGATGTCTCTGTGCTTGATGAAGCTCGCACTAACCAGGCGCTGTATCACGAAGTTCTGACCGCGTTATTGACGCACGGCAGCGACGTCCCCGCACTTGCTGCTTACGTGTCCCGCCATGTCGAACTGCGCAGCAACGCCCACTTGGCGCAGGCGTTCATCAAGCATTGGGACAGTTCTCCGAATCGCAATGAATTGGCCACGATGCTGCACGTCGCAGCCCTCAGCGACAACGCCGATGTCTATTGGCTGGCCGTTGACGTAGCCAAGCAGGCGTGGGACGAAGGGCGGCTGACGCAAGTCTCGCCCAAAGAACTCGCCGCTGCGATTGAAGCCGAATACTGGTTGATGGATGCGGAAGCCAGAGCGTCCGGCGCAGGCTTTGTGCTCAAGCGTTTTGTTGCCGACGTCCGCCGCGATTTGCGCGACGCGACCGAGCAATAGTTCAGCCACGAATTACACGAATGCACACGAAGACAAATCAGACAAATGCACAGTGATGATTGAATCGCTCACGCAATGATTCGCGCGGATTCGTGGCACACAGAAAGAAAGAGAGTGAATTATGGATATGACAGTTGTGATCCCGTTTGCTTTGTTGGGTATTACAGTAGCGTTTGTGCTGCTGTTTGTGACCTCGAAGATTTTGGTCAATGTGCGCGCGCGCGAAATTGCGATCAAGGAGCGACGCTACATTGGCGAGAAAATGCCGCCCGGTCGTGTCGTCGCAACCGAAGGCGAAGTCGGCATTCAAGCTGATGTGCTGAAGCCGGGACTCCACTTCATCAAATGGCCGTTCGAGCGCGTCGTGAAAAAAGTGCCGCTCGTCGAAATCAGCCCCGATGAACTCGGCGTGATCGAAGCGATTGACGGCGAGCCGTTACAGCCCGGTCGCATCTTCGCGCCCGACCGCGCGCAGAACGCCCACAACAACTTCCAAGACCCGATTGCGTTCATCAAGCAAGGCGGCGTCAAAGGCATCCAATTGCGCACCTTGCCGCCCGGTTTGTGGCCGATTCATCCGTATCTGTTTCGCGTTTCGATTGCGAAGGCAACGGTGATTCCGCAAGGCCGCATCGGCGTTATCGTCAGTGCGGACGGCGCTGCGCTCGATCCCGGTCGTTTGGTTGCGAAGAGTGTGGACGGGCATCGCAATTTTCAGGACGCCGAGCAATTCCTGGCTTCCGGCGGACAAAAAGGCCCACAGGTCGAAATCCTGACGCCCGGCACGTACCGCATTCTGACGGATTCGATGCCGACGAATATGTTGATGGACAATCCTGAGAATTTGAACGAAGTGAAGAAAGGCTTGTTCGCCGTGCAAATCTTCAACGCGACGGTCATCAACGAAAATCAAGTTGGTTTGGTCGAAGCGTTGGACGGCTCGCCGCTCAATCCGCGCAACTATGTGGCTGATCCGGTGGACGGTCACAACAACTTTCAGGATGGCAATGAGTTCATCAAACGCGGCGGCCAGCGCGGCCCGCAAAAAGACATCCTGTTGCCCGGCACGTCGTACATCAATCCGCTACTGTTCAAGGTCATCCCGGAAAAAGCGGGCGAAGTGAAGCCCGGCGAAGTTGCGGTCATCGTTTCCAACGTCGGCAAAGACCCGTCCGACGAAATCCGCAAACAGATGGCGGCGAAAATTCGGGAACGGTTGGAATACGAACGACAGGAGCAAATCGAACACGCGGGCGAGCATGTCAGCGACGTGCTCGCGGGCTTGCAGGAATCGCTGGAAGACGGCGACCCGCTCGACAAGCGGTTGGATGCAGGCGCGCACGAAGCGTACGTCGTGCCCGACGGTTATCGCGGCATTCAGGAGCGCGTCGTCGGCCCCGGCAAATACTACGTCAACACGTTAGCCGTTTCGCCGATCATCATTCCGACGACGAACCAAACCGTTGAATGGACAGGCGAGCAGATTCAAGGCACGTTCGATCCGTTCGAGGTGATTTCCAAAGACGGTTTCGCGATGCAATTGGAAGTGCGCGTTGTCTTTCGCGTGAAGCCCGAAGACGCGCCGTTTATGGTGTCGAAAATCGGTTCGATTGAGCGGCTGATTCAAAACGTGATGCACCCGCTGATTGACTCGATCTTCCGCAATCAGGCGTCGGAATCCAGCGCGATGGCGTACCTGCAAAATCGGCACGAAGAACAGGAACGCGCCGAAGCTCGTGTCCGCGCGCACTTGCTGAAATATCACGTGGACGTCGTCAACGTGCTGATCTGTCACATCCGCTTGCCAGAGGAATTGATGAAGACGCAGACGGAAAAGATTCTGGCTGAGCAACGGCAGAGCATGTACAACGCCCAACGCGAAGCCGAAGAGAAACGCATTCAGCTTGAGAAAATCAAAGCACAGGCCGACAACCAAAAGGCTTTGATGGAAGCTACCGTCGGCGTGGAAATCTCCGGCAAACGCGCCGAACAACGCAAAGCCGAAGCCGACGGTGAAGCACACTTCATCGCAGTGACAGGCAAAGCCGAAGCCGAGAAAGTTCGCTGGATGGGTGAAGCGCAAGGCGTCGCGTATCACGAACAGGTCAACGCGCTTGGTGCAAACGGCGTGGCGTTGGTCGAAACGCTGAAAGTGATCGGCGAAAAAGGCGTGCGGATTACGCCGGATGTGCTGGCGTCGGGCGGCAACGGCGACGGATCAGGGAACTTGGGCACGTTGCTCTTGCTGAACTTGTTCCGCGATCAGATGAAGAGCAATTCTGAAAACGGAAGTAAGAGTTTTGTGCGGTAAGCGTGAGCGCACAGTTATGGGCGGCAAAGCGACTGCGAAGTGACCCGCCGCTCATAACTGCGCGCTTGCCAAACTAAGGATTGGAGATTGGAGATTTGAAATTTGAGATGGGAAGTGCCTGACTGCTCTCCAATCTCCAATCTCCAATCTCCAATCTCCAATCTCAACCCCCTTCCCTCTTTCTCCGTCCTTCTTCGACGATCCGTTTCAGCTCAGCATCGAATTCTTCCAATTCGCGTTTGCGTTCTTCGCGCGCCTGTGCCTGCTTTTGGTCTTCGCGCAGTTTCTCATTCAAATAGCGTTGGCCTTTGATGTCGGAGTTTTGCAGCTTGTCCGCCCACGCGCGCAATTGCCGCGAAATGCTTTCGGCCTTTGGTCGCAGATTTGAGATTTCAGATTGGAGATTTGAGAAGGCAGGGATTTTTTCAAACAAGCAGAGCATCGAACGAACTTCACCCGCAGAGCCGCGCGCGATGTACAGAAACGTAATCAACTCCTGCGTCGTCCCGCGCTCAAAGCCTTCGGCAAGGTTGTTGGAAATGGAGACTGTCGCCCGTTCGATTTGATCCTTGAGACTGTATTTGCCTTTGAAGTTTTCTTTGTCCGTCAATTCGTAAATTTTCACCGCCAAATCAATCGCATCTTTCCAAACAGGCAAATCCTCGAAGCGCTCATAGGTCATAGGGCTTCATCTTTTCGGGTATTACAGCGGTTTTACCGTGCGTGTTCAGGTGAGAAAACTGGCGACTGGAGCGCAAGCGTCCTCGCTTGCCAGTGGTGTCAGTGACCGACGCGAGGCAAGCGAGGACGCTTGCGCTCCAGTCCTGAACATTCATCCCAAAACCAAAACCGCTATAGGTGGTTAAGTGATTGGAGATTCGAAATGGGAGATTTGAAAAACGAAGGCTTTCCTTCTCAAATCTCCAATTTCAAATCTCAAATTCTTTAAGACGCAGCCGCCACGTCTGCGCCAATAATCTCGGAAACTTTCGTCGGCTGATACGGCTGCCAGCCATCCGGCAAATCGCCGTTGTCCGCGCGCAAAAACTTCTGTTGATTCGGGCGAATCGTGGCGAGCAATTCCTTGCGCGATTTTACGTGCAGCGGCTTGCCGTAATAAATTTTGCCGAGCTTCGCCATCACTTTTTCCGGCAGCGCGCTGGCAAACATAAACAGCGGCCACGTGAAGCTCTTGCCATTGATCTTGCGCAGCTTCCACGCCCACAAACCGAGCGCGCCCAAACGCCACGCCGTCGGGGCCCACCAACTGTATTGTCCGGGACGCAGATTCATCTTCCAGCACTTCATCATCAATTGCCATTGTAGCGGCGTCAGTTGGCGCGTTTCGGTCACACCTTTTTTGTCCTGCATCCGCGTGTCGTGCAGCGGTGTGAAAATTGAAGGAATGAAGAACGCGAACAACCCGCGCCGCTCGACTTCGTAAATCAAATCCAGCGTCGCCTGCACATCTTCATCGGTTTCTCCGGGATTGCCGACGATCAAGGTCACGGCGGGGAACCAGTTGTTTTCGTTCAATATTTTCAGGCCGTTGATGAAGACGCTCGGCCAATCTTCGGTCTGAAACGGAATGCCTTTGCTCGGCATAATTTTCTTCGCCATCGAGACTGAACCAGTTTCGAGTCCGATGAGCGGCGTCAACGCTTTTTTCTTCGGATGCGAACTCAGATACGGCAAGTGAATTGGGCTTTTATCAAGCAATAACTCCGACAGCTTTTTGATGAGCAGTGGGTCAACCACTGCCGGGGCGATTGTCGAATGACTCAGCACGTGTTGCTCGACGCCGGGTGTGTTGACGATGTCGGAATACAAATCCAGCAACGCCTCGCGGTTCGGGAAGTAAAAGGGGATGTCGGTGTGAACCTGTCCCCAGATGAACATGTCTTCTGTAGCGAGCGAAATCTGTTTGTTGCCGTCGCGCACGTTCGCGCGCACCGCGCCCATAATTTTGTCTTTCGGCATGTCAATTTGCGGATTCAAATCCGGCACGCAAAATTGGCAGCGCCGCCCGCAACCGGTCGTCATTTCGACCACGCCAAAGGTCGTGCGCTTGTCGGGAAACAAAAACGCATCGCGGTCTTTCGGATGCACGACGTCCACTTGTTTCGGCAACTCTTCGCCGCGAATCGCTTTCGCAAACAAATCCAATGTGTCCGTAGATTCGCTGCGGCCTTCGACCACGCAATCCACGCTGAGTTCTTCGTAGCTGTTGGTTTGAATAATCTGCCAGCCGCCGCTGCCGCCGACGATGACTTTGAAATTGCTGCGGAACGGATTGGCTTTGATGTTCGCAAACAGTTCTTTCGAGTAATGCGAATTGATCGGCTCGCGCGACGAACCGAAGATCGAAGTATAGACGCCCGCCGCAAACGTCACGCCGAGCGGATTGTGCGTCGAGATGGCGACGACGCGCGTGTTCGGGCCAATGAATTTGTGCGCGTCCTGCGGATAACAACAGACCAAATCGTCTTTGCTGTATTGCCTGAGCAGCGACGCTTCAACGAGGCGAATGCCCGCCGGCATATATTTCGCCGAACCATCCGCGTTGTATTCGACGTTGCGCCATTCGGGATATTTTTTGTTGAGGATGCCTTCCAACCAAATCGGCAACGACGCCATGCTCATTTGAATGAAGTAGCCGGCGTGGTCAATGATTTCGGTCAGTGGGGCCGTCAGCACGATCAGCTTGCCACCGTCAATCGGAGTTGTTGCGGGAGCCGCTGTCGGCTGATTATTTTCGGTTGTCATTTGGTTTTATCTCCAAGTAAAGCTTTCAGTTTTTGCGAAAGCCGGTTTGAGAACAATGCGCCGATGCCGCGCAGTAATAAACGCTCGGTCTGTAGGGTGTAGGGATACCAAAGCATTTCGCGTTTGAGTCCAAAACGATCCGTAATAATAACCTGTTCATGGCAAAAGCGACGAATGCCATGCATGCCGTGCCGCTTGCCGAGGCCACTTTCTTTCAAGCCTCCCGACGGCGCATCCGTCACACCAAAGCCGACAATCACATCGTTGACGCACGTGATGCCCGCTTCGACGCGCGCCGCAATGCGTTCGCCTTTCGCTTTGTCTTTCGTCCACACACTCGCATTCAAGCCGTAAATTGAATCGTTCGCCAACCGCAACGCTTCGTCTTCACTCTTGACACGCATAATCGGCAGCACGGGGCCGAACGTTTCTTCGGTCATAATTTTCATCGAATGGTCAACGTTGGCGAGAACGGTCGGCTCGTAAAAACGTCCGGGCAAATTCGGATTGCGCCTGCCCCCGGTCAGAATGTTTGCGCCGTGTGCTTTGGCGTCCGCGACGTGGTCTTCGACGGTTTCGATTTGACGCGGAAACGTCATCGCGCCAACGTCCACACGTTGTTCGGAATTTGCTTCGTCAATTCCCTGCCGCAGTTGTTTGGTTTTTTCAACCACTCGCTTCGTGAAGTCATCTGCAATCGCTTCGTCCACATAAACGCGCTCAACCGAAATGCACACTTGCCCGGAATTGGTGAACGCGCCCCAGACGGCGGCATTGGCGGCGCGTTCGATGTCAGCGTCGCGCAAAACGATCATCGGGTCTTTGCCGCCCAGTTCCAGGCTGATGGGAATCAAACGCTGCGCCGCGCGCACCGCCACGGCTTTGCCGGTGCGTACGCTGCCGGTGA